>MNTL01000001.1 GCA_001916965.1 Roseburia sp. CAG:10041_57 | reverse complement strand
GAGCTGAATGTCACTAATAGGTCGAGGGCTTATCCGGGAAGGCACAGGAAAGAGATACAAAAGGATGAAGATAGTTTTCAGTATTCGGTTTTGAGGGAACACAATTAATATGGCGAGATAGCTCAGTTGGCTAGAGCATGCGGTTCATACCCGCAGTGTCGAGGGTTCGAATCCCCCTCTCGCTATTTAGCAAAAAGGAAGCACATAGTGGTGTTTCCTTTTTTTACATAAAATTGTTGACTTTAAGTTATGGAAATGGTACACTGCTTTTGTATTCAATTTGAACTATGAGCCGACTTGTTCTGCAAATCATTCCTTTTGAATTGCAGAACAGGTTGGCTTTTTCAATAAGAAAAGGTTATCGGCAGTAGTTTAGAATGTATACAAATATTATAATGGAGGTACTTGAGATGAATAAGGGTACAGTAAAGTGGTTTAACGCTCAGAAGGGATATGGCTTCATTACAAATGAAAGCACAGGAGAAGATGTATTCGTACATTTTTCTGCAATTGTTTCTGACGGATATAAGACACTTGAAGAAGGTCAGAAGGTTACTTTTGACATTGAGCAGGATCCTAAGAACAGCAAGAAGTTAAGAGCAGCTAACGTTACACTTGCATAGTAAGAGGGAAGATTTATTTTATACAGTTCTAGTGTAAGCGTTGTCCGACCATTATGAATATTTGTAATAAAATAGAGTCTTGCAGCAACCGCCATATTTTGGCGGTTGTTTTTCCATATACAATTTGTCAAGTGTAAGATGTAAGTTATTAATTGATATTCATAAGTAGTAAAAGAATTTTATAGACATAGAAATTTCTTTATTAAGTTTAAGGTAATAAAAGGAGAATGGTATGGAGCTTAAAATTACACATAATAAGGGAGTTACGATTCAGGATGATTTGATTGGTATTTTCTTTGAAGATATCAATTATGGTGCTGATGGTGGCTTGTATGCGGAAATGCTGGAGAACAGATCTTTTGAATTTCTGGATGCGCGGGGGGATAAGGATGCGTATCACCAGATTTTTGATGGATTATATGGATGGTCAGCGTATCCCAAGGAACAAGCAGAATTGCAGATTCAGAAGATTAATCCATTAAATAATGTAAACCCACACTATATGCATGTACAGGCTCATGTAGGAAGTGGATTTATGAATCAGGCATATGAAGGAATTTTTCTGGAAGAGGGACATTCATATCGGTTAAGCTTCTATGCAAGATCGGAGCAGAATTTTAAAGTACAGGTTGCAGCATTAGAGAGGGTAACCGGTAAAAAGCATATTTTGACAAATGTATTAATAAGTAACAATGACTGGCATAAATATACTGTTTCATTTACTGTAAATGAGACAATACGATATGCATTATTTGCTATTTTATTTGAAGAACAGGCAGAGGCGGATTTTGACTGTATTTCCCTTTTTCCAGAGGATGCAGTTTGTGGATTATTCAGGAAAGATCTTGCAGAAAAATTAAAAGATATGCACCCTAAGTTTATGCGTTTCCCAGGGGGATGTGTTGTTGAAGGAAATGAATTGACTAACCGTTACCAATGGAAACTTTCAGTGGGAGATATCACCCAGAGAAAGGCAAACTGGAATCGCTGGGCAGTTCATGAAAACTGTGAAGAGAATCATTTCACGTCAAAATTCAGTCATTATAATCAGACTTTAGGACTTGGCTATTATGAGTATTTCGTATTGTGTGAATATTTAGGTGCGAAGCCTCTGCCAGTTGCCAATGTAGGTCTTGCCTGCCAATATCAGTCTACACAGTTAGTTGAGAGAAAAGATCCTGCATATCAGGAGTTTATTCAGGATGTATTGGATCTTATCGAATTTGCTAATGGAGCATCCGATTCAGAATGGGGCAGGATTCGTGCACAGATGGGACATCCAGAACCCTTTGGATTAGAGTATGTAGGCATTGGTAATGAGCAGTGGCAGACGGAGAGAGTAGATTTTTTCGAAAGATATGATGATTTTGAAAAAGCCATTCATGCCAAATACCCTGAAATTGAGTTGATCAGTTCAGCCGGACCAACTGTTCATACACCAACTTATGAAGCTGCCTGGGAGAATTATCATGCCAAGGCAAAGAATAATTCAAATTATACATATGCAGTAGATGAGCATTATTATATGGAACCGGAGTGGTTTTTAGCCAATACTCATTTTTATGACGATTATTCCAGAGATGTTAAGGTCTTTTCAGGAGAATATGCAGCACATGATAAAGAGGTACAAGAGTCAACGAAGCGTAATAACTGGCGCTGTGCATTGTCAGAGGCTGCTTTTCTTACAGGAGTAGAGCGTAATGCGGATGTAGTGTATCTGGCTTCTTATGCGCCTCTTTTTGCAAGAATTGGTTATGAGCAATGGGCACCGGATCTGATCTGGTTCGATGATCGAACCAGTTATGCAACACCGAACTATTATGTGCAGCAGTTATATAGTGATTACACGGGTAAGTACACAATTAACAGTGATTTGCCAGGTGGTGAAGAGTCTAGTGTTTATCATATTGTTTCTGCCGATGAGCAGGGGCATCTGTATGTGAAATTGGTTAATGCATCTGATAAGGAACAAAACATCGTATTACATATAGATGATACATGGAACGTAAATCAGAATATGCCAGTAAAACAGATTAGGATGCAGGCACAGCCTTTGGATGTCAACTCTATTGAAGAACCTGATAAGGTCAGCCCTAAAGTAACAAGGGTAAATTATCAGTCAGAACTTAACTTACCAGCATACAGCTTCACTGTATTAGAAATTGCAGTTTAATGAATTAATTCTGGGTACGGCGGTTTAGCTCGCCCATTAAAGTATGTGGCAGAGAAGCTTGGATATTTCGTTCGAAGACACGTTTCCACTCCGCTGCTCGATGTAACGGACGCATAAGGTTGCATGGGCTTAACAGCCCCTGCGACCTAAGCGCCGACACTCGCAGAGGGTCTTCTTACAAAACATTCCAAGTTTCTCTGTGACGTTACATATAGAGGGCAAGCTGCACCGCCTGGGTACTGAAAGTTTCCATGTCAAAAATTTGCTGTATACAGATGATGCACCTTACCAACTTCGTATGTAATCTTACAGGAAGATTCGAATATTTTGTTTCAAACACATTTTCCTTCTACTGATTGATGTGACCGTTTCATGGACTTTGAATCACCATTTATAGAAATAGGTACTACCTAGAGCAAATTTCCAAAACAATAAATGCTAATGTGACTGTGACAGCGTAAGCCTGTCATTTAATATGAGAATTTTCTGTATCCAGCCGCTGGTCTAGCAGTTCGGTGAATGCAGCTTAGGGAGTGATGTTTAGTGTTTCTTAGAACAAAGATCAAATGCTTGCAAGCCAAGGCGCAACTGTTTGAGCCCGTAGGGCGAGTTTTGCGCTCGGCTTGTACTCTAAGCATTTGAGATGCAGTTCTTAGAAACTCTTACGTCACGTACGTGGCAAAAGAACCGAACTGCCAGACTAGCGGCGTACCTAGAACTTCCTTCCTTAAATTGCAATTTATTTCCAATATCGTAGAGTTTTTTGCGGCTATATATATGAGGAACAAAATACAGATGAGGGGGTAAGCCGTGGAAGACAGGAAGATTATAGAGTTGTATTTCAAACGCAATGAGCGAGCCATAGAAGAGACACAGCACAAATACGGAGCATATTGCTTTCAGATTGCAAGAAATATATTATCTGCGCAGGAGGATGCAGAAGAATGCGTGAATGATGTCTGGCATATAACGTGGAATAAGATTCCACCAACAATACCTATATCGTTTAAGGCTTTTCTGGGAAAACTGGTCAGAGATATCTCGCTGAGCAGATATAGGGCGAACCATGCAAAGAAAAGATATCAGGGATTGGAGGCAATGCTTGATGAGCTGGAAGAATGTATTCCTTCCGGCTTTGATACGGAGAAAAATTATGAGAATCAATTAATCACAGAGGCGATTAATCAGTGGTTGGAAAGTCTGCCTAAAGAAGAACGTGTTTTATTTGTAAAAAGATATTATTATGGAGCTTCGGTCAAAGATTTAGCCATGGAATTTGGCTACAGGGAGAACCAGATGGCTCAGAAAATGATGAAATTACGAAAAAAATTGCGAGTTTTTCTAATCAGAGAGGGGGTAGACCTATGACTAGAGAGGATTTATACAAGAGTATATCCGAGATTCGTCCGGACTTTTTGGAGGAAGCAGCTTCTTACAAAGTAATGAAAAGACATTCGTGGAAGCGCTGGGGAGTCATTGCGGCATGCTTGTGTATTTGTTTTTGTAGTGCGGTTCCGGTTTTGGCGGCAGCCGATAATAAGTATGCCTATGAGGTGTTATATGCAATTTCGCCTGCTATTGCGCAGAAGCTAAAGCCAGTCAATGTGTCCTGCGAAGATAATGGAATCAGAATGAAAGTAATGGCTGTCGATGTTGAAGGAGCAAATGTAAAAATACTGGTGTCCATGCAGGATCTTGTAGGAGAACGTCTTCAGGCAGATGCGGATTTATTCGATAGTTATAGTATTCATACGCCCTATGACCAGACGGGTAATTGCACATTTGTAGAGTATGATTCCCAGACGAGAACAGCTACTTTTCTGATCAATATTGAACAGTTGAGTGAGAGTCTGACTGTCGCAGATAAGATTACATTTTCTGTAAGTAATATATTGAGTGGAAAAAAGCAGGTAAGTATGCCGATTTCAGAAATAGATATGCACAACCTGCCGCAAATCACGGATTATGTGGAAGCCCCTGCTATACGAGGATATGGTGGAAGTGGGATGGTGGATTTGAAAGAAATACATCTCATAAATTCCGATCAGACCGTATTATTGGAAGAAGGTGTTACCTTAACAGGGTATGGCTTTGTAGATGATATGTTGCATGTGCAGCTTCGATATGATGATATCCTTAATACGGATAATCATGGTTATGTGTATCTGAAAAAGGCAGATGGCGAGACAATAGAGAGTGTGTATGATGTTTCTTTCTGGGATGAAGTGCAGAAAGACAGCTATGAAGAATATATTTTTGAATTAAATGCAGAGGAATTACAGGATTATGAATTATGGGGAGAGTTCTGGACTTGCAATGGTGGTGCAATTGAAGGCGACTGGCAAGTAACATTCCCTATTGACAATAACATAATTACAAATCAGGAATAAATATAAAGAAAACAGTGCAAATTTAGATAATTTTCTAAATCTGCACTGTTTTGTTATAAAAAGTAGTAGTCGAATTAGAATAACTGATCGATTCGATTCATGGCTTCGATGGTATTTTCACGATTGCCAAAGGAGGTCAGACGGAAGAAATTATGTCCGTTCTTGCCAAATCCCGCACCGGGAGTACCAACTACCTGTGCATTCTTTAACAGATAGTCAAAGAAGTCCCAGGATTCCATATTGTTAGGGCATTCAAACCAGATATATGGGGAATTTACACCGCCAAAGTAGCGTATATTCTTTTTCTCAAGTCCTTCTGCAATAATCTTTGCATTTTCCTGATAGTATTTGATATTGGCTTTGCACTGTGCCATACCTTCTACGGAAAAGGCAGCAGCAGCACCTTTCTGGACGATATAGGATACGCCATTGAACTTGGTAGTCTGGCGGCGGTTCCACATAGCATTCAGGGACATTTCCTTACCATTGGAAGCAGTAAATTTCAGGTCTTTAGGAACGATGGTGTAGCCACATCTGGTTCCGGTAAAACCTGCTGTTTTGGAAAGGGAGCAGAATTCAATGGCACACTTTCTGGCACCTTCAATTGCAAAGATGCTTCTTGGAAGAGTTTCATCTGTAATGAAGCATTCATAAGCAGAATCATAGAGTATAATAGCGTCATTTTCTAATGCATAATCTACCCATTCTTTTAACTGCTCGCGGTTATATGCAACACCTGTTGGGTTATTAGGAGAGCAGATATAGATGACATCTGCATGGAAGTTGTGATCTGGCATAGGCAGGAAGTTATTTTCTGCGTTGGCATCTATATAGGTGATATTGCGTCCATTCATGATATTTGTATCTACATATACAGGATAAACAGGATCAGGAATCAGGATAACGTTGTCCTGGGCAAACAGATCAGTGATGTTACCTGTATCACTCTTAGCACCATCAGAAACAAATACTTCATCAGGTTCGATGCAGTCAACACCGTTACGTTTATAATAATCTACGATTGCATTTCTCAGAAAATCATATCCCTGTTCAGGACCATATCCTTTAAAAGTATCTGAGCTTGCCATGGCATCAACGCCTTCATGAAGCTGTTCAATCATTTTGGAGCCGATGGGCAGGGTAACATCGCCGATTCCAAGACGGATGATTTTTTTATCGGGATTAGCTTCCTGATATGCTTTTACACGATGATTGATTTCAGCAAACAGGTAGCTTTCTTTTAAATTTAAGTAGTTCTCATTTAACTTTGGCATATAGTAATCTCCTCTCTGATATAAGTGGTTCTTAATAGGAACACTATAGATATCATAACTTTAGAGATGCCATTTGTCAATTGATTGTATAAAGAAGAATTAAAAAATAAGGGACTTGTATGAAAATAAATACATTAATTTGTAAAATTTGAGTATAAATATGCTTGACTTTCAAAATAAAGGGACTATAATTCAAGGTAATTTAAGAGATTAGCTATGAGCAGGATAAGATTTCTTACTATCAACGTTTCCAGAGAGTTGTCGGAAGGTGTGAGACAACAGCGAAGTGGGAAATTATCACTTGTGAGCCTTTCAAATGAAACAATAGTAGTTTGGAACGGATTTCCACCGTTAGAGGGAAGCATATTTACCGATAACAGATATCGGAGATGTGACTGAGAGACCAGTATTAACTGGTAAGAGAAGTGGTAACGCGGAAGCATAAGCCTTCGTCTTCTTATATAAAATATAAGAGGATGGAGGTTTTTTTAATGAATAAATATAAGCTGGTCTTAAAAATGTTAATAAACAGATGAGTCATGTACTGGTCTGTTGAAGATAAAAGGAGGAGAATATTATGAACACTTTAGTAATTGTATTGATTGCTGCAGTATGCCTTGTATGTGGCTATGTATTTTATGGTCGCTGGCTTGCTAACAAATGGGGAATTGATCCTAAGGCAAAGACTCCGGCAGTTGCAAAAGAGGATGGACAGGATTATGTTCCAACAGACGGATGGACAGTATTTGCACATCAGTTCTCATCTATCGCAGGTGCAGGTCCTGTTACCGGTGCTATTCAGGCAGCAGTATTTGGCTGGGTACCTGTATTGCTCTGGATCATCCTTGGAGGTATCTTCTTTGGAGCGGTTACAGATTTTGGCGCACTTTATGCCAGTGTAAAGAATGAAGGCAAGTCCATGGGACTTCTGATCGAACAGTATATTGGCAGGACGGGTAAGAAATTATTCCTGTTATTCTGCTGGCTTTTCACATTGATCGTAACTGCGGCTTTTGCAGATATGGTAGCTGGTACATTCAATGCTTATACAGTCGTTGATGGAGTATCGCAATTATCAGATGCGGCAAAAGTCAATGGCGCAGCAGGCAGTATATCACTTTTATTTATTGCATTTGCAGTTGTATTTGGTCTGATTCAGAAGAAAATGAAATTTACAGGCTGGAAAGAAGTTGTGTTAGGTCTGGTTTGTACAATCGCTGCTTTCTGTATCGGTATGTTTTGCCCATTAGTCACAACTAAGGTAAATTGGACATATATCGTATTTGCATATATCTTTCTGGCAGCAGTACTTCCAATGTGGCTTTTAATGCAGCCAAGAGATTATATGACAACATTTATGTTTGCAGGTATGATCATCGGTGCAGTGGTAGGTCTGGTTGTGGCACATCCTACTATGAATCTTCCGATGTATACGGGATTCCATAATGAGAAATCAGGTGATCTGTTCCCGATTCTGTTCGTAACAGTTGCCTGTGGTGCAGTATCCGGTTTCCACAGCCTGGTGTCATCCGGTACTTCATCCAAGACAGTATCAAATGAAAAGGATATGTTAAAGGTTGGCTATGGTGCCATGATTCTTGAAAGTCTGTTAGCTGTTCTGGCTCTTTGTGTCGCAGGTGCAGCAGCATCAGCAGATGGTACAGCAGCAACAGGCACGCCTTTTGCAATTTTTTCATCAGGCGTTGCAGGATTTCTGGAAATGTTTGGTATTCCGGTTTATGTAGCACAGTGCTTCATGACTATGTGTGTATCCGCATTGGCATTGACCAGTCTGGATTCTGTTGCACGTATTGGTCGTATGTCTTTCCAGGAATTGTTCAGTGTAGATGATATGGAGCATGCAGAGGGCTGGCGCAAGGTTCTGTGCAACAAATATTTTGCAACAGTAATCACACTTGCATGTGGGTATGTATTGACACAGATCGGATATTCCAATATCTGGCCACTCTTTGGCAGTGCAAACCAGTTGTTAAGTGCATTGGTACTGATCACATTATGTGTATTCCTGAAAGTAACAGGCAGACAGAACAAGACCTTGTTTCCACCTCTTATCATCATGTTATGTGTAACCTTTACTGCCCTGGTAGAGAGAACAATAGCACTTGTCAAGGCTTATTCTGCAGGTTCAGCAACATTCCTTGTAGAAGGTTTACAGTTGATCATCGCAATTCTTCTGATGATCCTGGGTGTGATTATTGTAATACATAGTGGAAAGAAATTAGTACAGAAAAAGGAAGATAAATAATTAAAATGGCAGTTGGATTGTTAAGTTCAACTGTCATTTTTTGTTTTATTTTGTATTGATCAGATTGCTTTTTAGACACCTATTTGCTACAATGGAGAGACAGCTTATAGCACATTTTAATACATTATCGTGGAACAAATGCGTAATGAAATCATAGAAATTCAGGGGAGCAAATAGATATGTTGGCAAGATGGAAAGAAAAATACATAGGGGATAAAAAGTTCTATATGAGGGTATTGACCCTTGCGATTCCTTTAATTATTCAGAATGCGATTACGAGTTTTGTCAGTTTTCTGGATAATATCATGGTCGGACAGATCGGAACGGAACAGATGTCGGGAGTGGCTATCGTCAATCAGTTGATGTTCGTATTTAACATCTGTATCTTTGGTGGGGTATCAGGTGCCGGCATTTTTGGTACACAGTATTTTGGAAAAGGCGATTATGAAGGACAGAAGTATACATTTCGTTTTAAACTCTACGCATGTGGAGTGATTACGGGAATTGCGCTGCTTTTATTTGGCTTTTTTGATACGCAGCTCATTTCACTGTATTTGAGTGAAAATGGCAGTGTGGGTGATGTAAAGCTTGCACTGAAATTTGGAGAAGAATATCTGGCAATCATGATGGTGGGGCTGTTGCCTTTTGCACTGTCACAATCCTATACGAATACCATTCGTGAAACTGGACAGACTTTTGTTCCGATGATCGCAGGAATTGTAGCAGTTGTTACGAACCTGATACTGGATATTATCCTGATCTTTGGATTGGGAAGTATTCCTGCGATGGGAGTAGAGGGTGCTGCAATTGCTACAGTTATTGCCAGATTCGTAGAGTGTGCAATTGTGGTGATATGGACACATACTCATACAGATAAGAATCGCTTTATTGTTGGGGCTTATCGCAGCCTGTACATTCCAGGCAGAGTCCTTGGGGATGTGATCAAGAAAGGTACTCCACTGATGTGCAATGAAATGTTGTGGGCAATGGGCATGGCAGTGATCGCACAGTGTTATGCAGTCAGAGGACTGGAAGTGGTCGCAGCACAGAATATTTCGTCTACAATTACGAACCTGTTTAATGTAGTTTATATTCAGCTTGGTTCCTGTATTTCTATTGTAGTAGGGCAGTTATTGGGTGCTGGTAAGAAGAAAGAAGCCAGAGAAGCAGATACGAAGATGATCTTCTTCAGTGTTGGCTGCTGTACGGTAGTGGCACTTATTATGATCGCAGTAGGCAGATTCTTCCCTGCTATTTATAATACGGAAGAGACGATCAAAGATCTGGCAACGACATTTATTGTGATTTCGGCAATGGTTATGCCATTATGTTCTTTCTCACATTGTTCCTATTTTACATTGCGTTCAGGTGGGAAGACAGTTATTACATTCCTGTTTGATAGTGTGTATACATGGGTGGTTGTAATACCAGTTGCTTACTCACTGGCTCATTTTACACAGCTTTCCATTCAGGCAGTATTTTTCATAGTGCAGTTCATGGAGATTATTAAGGTCATTATCGGATATTTCATGATCAGAAGTGATGTCTGGCTTCAGAATATTGTAGATAATACTGTTACAGTACACGAGTAAATTGTTGATGGAATGAGGTACGAACTAACAGTAATATAATACTTCTTCGACTGTAGAATAACTTTGTTATATTGATTTTTTAACTGTTTTATATTATGCTGTAATTATGAAGGACAATATTACAGGTGCATAATATATGTTTGGCAGATTGATTAAGGAGGGTAATATTCATAATGGCGGGTTACTTATTTGTACATTTTATTGGGGAACAGGAGAACGGAGAACAGATTTATTTTGCAGTGAGTGAAGATGGGCTGCACTGGCAGGACTTGAATGGTGGACAGCCGGTGTTGATATCAGATATTGGAGAAGCTGGCGTCAGAGATCCGTTTATTGTACGAGATGAGAAGAATCATAAATTCTATCTGATTGCAACGGATCTTTGTATTGGTTCGGGCAAAGGCTGGGAGTGGGCTGTTACAGAAGCAAGCCGTGACCTGATCGTATGGGAATCAGAGGATATGGTCAATTGGAGTAGACCACGAAGTTGTCACGTTGGAGTAGATGGGGCAGGTTGTGTATGGGCACCGGAGACGATTTATGATGCAGAGACAGAATCCTTCTTTGTATTCTGGGCTTCTATGGTAAAACTGGATGGAGATGAGGAACCTAAGCAGCGTATCTATGCTGCATATACGAAGGATTTCGTGAACTTCACAGAACCTTTTGTATATGAAGAAGCAGATTGTCATGTGATTGATATGAATATTGTATACAGTGATGGATGGTATTACCGATTCGTAAAAGATGAGACAAACAAGAACATTCGAACAGACAGAGTTGCCAAGCTGGGTAAGGGAATCAAAGCGGAACCAATCCATAGTGAAGTTCTGTCACAACTGTTTGGCGTGGAAGGTCCGGAGACATATCAGCTTCCAGACGGCAGATGGTGTCTGATCGTGGATCAGTTCGCAACACATAAAGGATATCTGCCGCTTATCTGTGATGACCTGGCTACCGGTAATTTCCAGGTGGCACAGGAAGGTTCTTATGACCTTGGCAAGTTAAAGAAACGTCATGGTGGTATCATGCAGATTACAGAAGAGGAATTAACCAGATTAAAACAGAACTTCTAAATGCATTGCAGGGCATATTCCAGAGACTGTTTCAGGTGTTCTTTCATAAGATCTGATGCTTTCTGATATTCTTTATTTCGATATGCTTCATAAATGAATATGTGGGATTTTTCAATCTCTTTTTGTACAGCGTGGTCGGTCTGATACATTTTAGATAAAATGGTCAGCTGGCTGCGCTGTTTTTCTGCTGCTCTGGCAAGTCGTGAATTATCGCAGTAATCATAGAATACCAGATGGAAACGGTCAGATAGTGTAGTCCATTCCTGAGTTTCTTCGTCAGATAAAGAAGCTTTATCATGAAGGGCAGCAGTGCGCTCTACAATATGTGCAAGTTCTTCAAGAAGGGCAGACTGTTCAGGATGTGCAGAGGCATACTGGATTGCCAGAGCATCCATGTCTCCGATAAATTGATACAATTCTCTGATGTCTTTTTCACTTAGGTTGATGACAGTGACACCTACATTAGAATAGTAATTGACCAGACCTTCTTCGGTCAGGCGGGTCAGGGCGTCACGGATAGGAGTGGAGCTGGTAGCGAAGCGCTCCTGCAGATTCTTGAGAGTCAGTTTCTCACCCTGGGGGATGGACTGATCCAGAATGTCGTTCTTTAATATAGTATAAATCTGTTCTGATAAAGTAGCCTTGTTAAGTTGCATGATAAAGTCTCCTGTTTCATGAAATAAAATACATTATAGCAGAGTAGTGGGGTATACGCCAGCCATGGCATTCATAAATTGCCGATAAATCGCCAATTTATTCATGACGGGCTGCGCCCTATAGAAAGTATGATATAATCCACCTGCCGTGAGCAAGCTCCCACGGTGGGATTGTAGCAAGGTATACGCCAGCCATGGCATTCATAAATTGCCGATAAATCGCCAATTTATTCATGACGGGCTGCGTCCTATAGAATATATGATATAATGTCACCTTTGTGAGCAAGCTCCCACGGTGGGATTGTAGCAAGGTATACGCCAGCCATGGCATTCATAAATTGCCGATAGATCGCCAATTTATTCATGACGGGCTGCGCCCTATAGAATATATGATATAATGTCACCTTTGTGAGCAAGCTCCCACGGTGACATTATATCATATATTCTGCATGGCTGGCTATGCATTTTGCAAAATGCATATTGCAAAGTTGGTGGGATGATGATATACTTTAAAGCATTAAAGCAACGAAGAAAGCGGGAGGGTTCACATGAGAGATGAAAAGCTTTTGAAGGAGTTGACTCAGTTGATGGGTGTCTCCGGATTCGAGAAGAATGTCCGTGAAAGAATCGAGCAGGAAGCGAAGCCATATGCTGATGAAATATATACAGATGCGATTGGCAATCTGATTGTATTAAAGAAGGGGAATGGCGGAGAGAATTCCAAGAAGATCATGTATGCGGCGCATACGGATGAGATTGGTTTTATCGTAAAGAAGATAGAAGCAGACGGAAGACTCAGAGTAGCCAATATGGGTTGGAACTGGGCTGGTTCTGCATATAATGCGAGGGTTCGATTCAGAAATGGTATCAGCGGTGTAGTAGGCTGCATGGGAAGTATTGAGGATGCTAAGAATGATGTAGGTAAGCTCTATATTGATATCGGAGCAGTTTCTAAGGAAGACGCACTCAAGTATGTCAAATTAGGTGATGTATGCGGATATTATGGAGAATATCTGGAGCTGGTAAATGACAGAATCTGCGCTAAGACACTGGACAACAGAATCGGCTGTTATCAGTTACTGATGGCACTGAAAGAGAATGACGGTTCTTATCCCAATGATGTTTATTATGTATTCTGTGTACAGGAAGAATTGGGATGCAGAGGAAGTAAGCCAACGGCAGCCAGAATCAAGCCGGATATCGGTATTGCGGTAGATATTACACCGGCGCATGACTATCCCTGCGATTTGGAGGGCAGCAATGAGGTAGATGGCGGTATTGGCATTAAGATATGTGATCCTTCTGTTGTATGTGATGAGGATGTAGTCGCTGCTATGGAAAAGGCATGCGAGGATAATCACATTAAGTATCAGCGTGAAGTGATTGATAAGGGTGGTACAGATGCTTCCAGCATGAATCTGTCAGGATATGGTGTCAAGGCAGGTGGTATCGTAGTAACAACCAGATATCCACATAGCCAGAGTGCAGTAGCTTCCAAGGCAGATATCGAAGCTGGTGTTGATCTTATGACAGCTTTTTCCAAGACAGAGTTCACATTTTAATTACAAAAGGAATTGTACAGCTTTAATATATGCATAAACCGGCACTGTGCAGCATTATTAAGCTGCACAATTCATTCCATTCTTTAGCAAAGATAGAAGGAGTAGAAAACCTATGAAAAAGATGAAAAAAATTGGCGCTGCTATTCTGGCAGCATGTATGGTAGTCAGCATGGCTGCCTGTGGAAACAGTGCAACAACCGGTGATAACGGTTCACAGAGCGAGAGCTCTTCCAACTCAGGTAAAACAGATATTGTAATTGCAGTAGATGCAGATATTGATACACTGCATCCTGCTAATTTCTCAACAACAGTAGAATTAAATATCCTGAATCAGATCTATGATACATTGATGTATATGAATCCTGACGAAACACATGATCCGGAACCAAGAATTGCAGAAAGTTACGAAATCAGTGATGACGGTCTGGATTATACTTTCCATTTGAGAGATGATGTTACTTTCCATGATGGAAGCAAGTTGACTTCTGAGGATGTTAAGTTTTCTCTTGAGATGTATCAGCAGTCAGAATATCAGGGTTATGAAGTAGATGGTCTGGCTTCTGTTGATACACCTGATGATACAACAGTTGTCTGCCACTTGGAATATCCATATTCTCCGTTCCTTTTAGGTGTATGCAATGTACATATTGCATCTAAGAGTTATTATGAAGCATCTGCTGATAACTTCGTAAGTTCACCTGTTGGTACAGGCCCATATAAATATGTAGGCAGAAATAAGGGAAGTGACATCACACTGGAAGCATATGACGGTTATTACAGAGGCGTTGCTGCAATTAAGAATGTGAAGTTTGAGGTCATTCCTGATGAAGCTACAATGGCAGTTGCTTTACAGACAGGTGAGATTAACTTTGCAGATATCGAGCCAGCCAGCATTTCACAGCTTCAGGCTAGTAAGAATATTACAATTGCCAGGGTAGATACTTCCGCCTTTTCCTATGTGTGTATGAATCTGGAGAAAGAGCCATTCAATGATGTAAGAGTACGTCAGGCAATCAACTATGCGCTCAACAGAGAGAATATCATTGCAGTATGCTATGATGGCGAGGCTGAGGTCAATTCCAATATCTGTGCTAAGACTCGTATGGGTTATCAGGATTCACAGCTTCAATACACCTATGATGTAGAAAAAGCCAAAGCATTACTGGCAGAGGCAGGTATCGAGACTCCTTATAATCTGGGTGAAATGTTAGTAGCAGAGAAGTATTCCAATCTGGCAGCAGTTATCCAGAACGATCTGAAAGCAATCGGTCTGGATGTAACAATTAAAGTAGCAGAGTTCAACTCCTTTATCGGAGATCTGACAAGTGGTAACTATACAATCACAGCATTGAACATGACACTGGATGGTGATACACAGAGTCTTGAAATGGCATTTACAACTGATTATATCGGTATGGCTAATAATGCAAGATATTCAGACCCTGAGATGGATGAACTGTTTGCACAGGCTCAGAAGGAAGCTGATACTGAGAAGAGAACAGAGCTGTTCAACCAGGCATTCAGCAAGGCACAGGATGAAGCCATCTACGCTGTAATCGGCAATCCACTGGAATTGTTTGCATATAACAATTCGCTTGATGTACCTGAGATTGCATTTGAAGGTGCATACTTTATCTATAACTTCTCCTGGAAATAAGAGAAAGGACTAACGTTCCATGGGCAAATTTATATTGAAAAGATTATTATATATGATTCCGGTGCTCCTTGGAGTTGCTTTCCTGGTGTTTGCGATTTTGTCGCTGACACCGGGAGACCCCGGAACCATCATATTAGGAATAACGGCTAAGCCGGAAGACATCGCATCCCTGAATGAACAGTTTGGATATAACAAACCGTTTCTTATCAGGTTTTTTTCCTATATAAAAGACATTGTCCTGCATTTCAATCTGGGCGTGTCCTATCAGACCAGAGAGCCGGTTATTAACGATATTATGGCAAAATTCCCCAATACGTTGAAGCTGACGATTTTTTCCATGTCATTATCAGCAATTATCGGCATCAGTTTTGGTATCATTTCTGCAGTTAAGCAATATTCTGCACTGGATCATATCTGTGTTGTAACGGCACTGGTATTTGCATGTATTCCAGGTTTCTGGCTTGGGTTGATGCTGATGATGCTGTTTTCATTGAAGCTTGGCTGGCTGCCTTCTTATGGCGCAGAGAGCCTGAAGAATTTTATTCTGCCTACATTGACTGTATCTATGACATCTGCGGCAGGGCTGCTTCGTCTGACACGTTCAGCCATGCTGGAGACAATCAGGCAGGAGTATATCAGAACAGCTAAGGCAAAAGGTGCATCCAAGAAGCGTATTATCATAAAGCATGCACTTAGAAATGCACTGATGCCTGTCGTTACGACATTGGGAACGAGCTTCGGTGCGTCTCTTGGAGGCGCAATCATTGCGGAAACTGTATTTGCCATGCCGGGTATGGGTACTTTGATCACAACGACAATCAGGCAAAAGGACATTCCTATGGTCATGGGTTCGACTCTGTTTCTGGCAGTATTGTTCAGCCTGATTATTTTGCTGGTAGATATTTTGTATGCGGTGATCGACCCAAGAATCATGGATAAATACAAGAAGGGAGGAAAGGGCAATGACTAAGAGAAATTCCCAGCTTCCTGAGATTTGGAGAAGATATAAGAAAAATAAAGCTGCTATGGTAGGGCTTGTCATATTGATATTTATTATACTGATTGCTGTATTTGCAGATGTGATCGTACCCTATGAGAAATGTATTGAACAGGTAGGGTCAGAGCGTTTGCAGGGTCCCAGCGCAGCTCACTGGTTTGGTACAGATGACCTTGGCAGAGATTTGTTCGCAAGAGTGATACATGGTTCCAGATATTCTCTGTTAATCGGTGTCTCTACCAGTCTGATGGCATTGGCTGCAGGTGCAATCCTTGGTGCAAGTGCAGGATATTTTGGAGGTATGGTTGATAATATTATCTGTAGAATTACAGATGTATTCATGTGTGTACCGCCTATTCTGCTGTCTCTGGCGGTTGTGGCAGCACTTGGTTCCAATATGAAGAATCTCATCATTGCAATTACAGTATCCTGTATCCCCGGTAATATCAGATTGATTCGTTCTGTTGTGCTGACAGTTGCAGAGCAGGATTATGTGGAAGCAGCCAGATCTTATGGTGCGTCCCATGCAAGAATTATTTTTAAATATGTACTTCCTAATGCCATGGGACCGATTATCGTAAATACGACAATGGCTATCTCTGATATGATCTTATCAGCAGCAGGTCTCAGCTTTATCGGTATGGGTATCCAGCCGCCATCACCAGAATGGGGTGCATTATTGTCCAATGCGCAGAAATATATGTTTACCTCTCTTTATCTGTTGATTTTCCCTGGAATTTTCATTCTGCTGTCTTCCTTGTCCTTTAATCTGGTGGGAGATGGATTGACAGATGCATTAGATCCCAAGCTGAAAGACTAGGAGGAGAGACAGATGGTATTAGAAATCAAAGATTTAAAAATACAATATAAAACCGATCTGGAGACAGTATATGCAGTCAATGGCATCAGTCTGGAAATGGAGAAGGGTGAAACGGTAGGTCTGGTCGGAGAGACAGGAGCCGGTAAAACAACAACGGCATTGGGAGTCATGGGACTTTTGCCGGAGAGAACAGCCAGAATTACAGAGGGCAGTATCTTATTTGAGGGACAGGAACTGACACAACTGTCAGATAAAGAGTTTGAGAAAATCCGTGGTAATAAGATATCCATGATCTTTCAGGATCCTATGACAGCATTGAATCCGGTATTGACAGTAGGCAGTCAGATTGAGGAAGCGTTGGAACTGCATAATACAGATAATCTGTCCAAGGCAGAGATGGAACATAGAGTGGAAGAGACTTTGCAAATGGTTGGCATTCCCAAGGAACGTAAGAATGATTATCCTTATCAGTTCTCAGGTGGAATGAGACAAAGAGTCGTAATCGCTATGGCACTGGTCTGCAATCCTGACCTTTTGATTGCTGATGAGCCGACAACAGCTCTGGATGTGACGATTCAGGCGCAGATTCTTTCCATGATCTGTGATTTACAGAGGAAATATGGAACTTCCGTTATCATGATTACACATGATCTGGGCGTTGTAGCTGAGACTTGTGACAAGGTAGGAATCATTTATGCAGGTGAGACAGTAGAATATGGCAGTCTGGAGGACATTTTCACAGGAGAAAAGCATCATCCGTATACGAAGGGGTTGTTTGGTTCCATTCCTAATCTGGAGGACAATGAACGCAGACTGCATCCGATTGAAGGTTTGATGCCGGACCCTACGAAGCTGCCGGATGGATGTGCGTTTGCAGACCGTTGCAAGCAGGCATGCGAAGTCTGTCATCATAAGAAACCTGCTGTTTTTAAAGAGGGTGGACATTCTATCCGCTGTCACCTCTATACAGGTGAGATTGCAGACAGAAAGGAGCAGGAGCCATAATGAGTGAAGAATTGTTAAAAGTACAGAATCTGAAGAAATTTTTCCAGACTCCCGGTGGCAGTCTTCATGCAGTAGATGATGTCAGCTTTTCCATCAATGAGGCATCTACATTAGGTGTCGTTGGTGAATCCGGTTGTGGGAAATCCACACTGGGGCGGACACTCCTGCGCCTGAATGAGCCAACATCTGGTGAAATCTGGTTCCACGGACAGGATGTTGTGAAGGCATCCAAGAGAGAAATGAGTAAAATCAGGCCAAAGATGCAGATGATCTTTCAGGACCCATATTCCAGCCTGAATGGCAGAATGACAGTGAAACAGTTGATTGCAGAACCGCTTATCATTAATAAAATCTGCCATAATAAATCAGAGCAGGAAGAGCGGGTCATGGAAGCCATGAAAACAGTAGGTCTGGCAGAACGCTTGGCTTTTGCCTATCCACATGAGCTGGACGGCGGCAGAAGACAGCGTATAGGAATCGCAAGAGCGTTGATCCTGAATCCGGAGTTCATTGTATGTGATGAACCGGTGTCTGCATTGGATGTGTCCATACAGGCGCAGATTCTGAACCTGTTAATGGACTTGCAGGAAGAACGTAATCTGACCTATATGTTCATTACCCATGATCTGTCTGTGGTAAAGCATATCTCTGATGAAATCATGGTCATGTATCTGGGTAAATGTGTGGAAAAGGCAAGTGCGCAGGAGCTTTTTGCCAATCCGCTGCATCCTTATACCAAAGCATTGCTGGCGGCAATCCCGATTCCAAGTGTGGAATCCTGTCACAAACGCAGGGAGCTTCTACAGGGTGAGGTAACAAGTCCAGTCAATCCCAAACCGGGATGCCGCTTCGCAGCACGTTGTCCAAAGGCATGCGAGAAATGCCATGAGGAGAGCATGGAATTACATGAAGTATCTAAGGGGCACTGGGCAGCCTGCCCTTATGTATAAAGAGAAAGGACATAATGGAAACATGGAAACATATAACTGGCCGTATGGCAATGAACTGGGTGAAAGAGAAGAAGCCTCCTGTGATGTGCTGGTACTGGGCGGTGGTCTTGCCGGCTGTTATGCAGCCATTGCAGCAGCCAGAAGAGGACAGTCTGTTATTCTGGTGGAAAAGGGCAATACAGAGCACAGTGGTTCAGCCGGAACCGGATTTGACCACTGGGAGTCAGCATGTACCAATCCCTGCTCTGAGGTAACGCCGGAAGAAATCGCATGGGCATATGTGAATGAGCAGGATGGCTATAGTAACGGAATCGCCCACTATATTGAATGCAGGGAAGGGTATGACCGTCTGATCGATATGGAAGCCTTTGGCGGAAAAGTCAGAGATACCGAAGGAGAGTTCGAGGGGGCAGCCTTTCGGGATGAAAAGACCAAGCTCATGTTCGCCTATGACTATAAGAATAAATTTACATTGAGAGTATGGGGCTCAACATTTAAGCCGGCTCTAGTGAAGGAATTGAAGAGACTGGGTGTCAGGATTTATGACAGAACAGAAGCTACTGCGCTGCTGACTGCAATAGAAAATGGAAAGAAGCGCGGTATCGGTGCTATGGGTATGAATGTCAGAACCGGTAAATTCATGATTTTCAGGGCAAAGACAACGGTGCTTACCATGTCAAGACCAGCAAGGGTATGGCTTTTCAATCCTGATACTGTAGGGCTGTGTGAGTTCAGACCGATGCAGAGTATCGGAAGTGGACATGCCATGGGGTATCGTGTAGGTATGGAATTTACCATGATGGAGAAGTCTGTCCGGGCAGAGTTCTCAGCCGCAGGCAGAAGCTTCCCGCCTTATGGGGCGGGCAACAACCATAATACCTGGTACGCAGCAACTATGGTGGATGCCAGAGGTGTGGAGATTCCGTATGTGGATAGAGATGGCAAGGAGTTAAAGACCGTTCTGGAGAGATATATGCCGGCAAAGGGACAGAAGTTCTTCTTGAAGGGTGGTGTCATTGACAATCCGAAGTATGAGTATCGCGGACCGGAGACACTGGATTTTGACGAATTGATGAAGCGCGGCTACAAGCTGCCTTTTTATGCAGATTTAAGCCGTATGCCGGATGAAGAAAGACGGGTAATCTGGGGAATGATGGTCGGTGAGGAAGGCAAGACCAAGATTCCTATTCTGGAGAATTATACGAGAAGAGGCTTTGATTCATCAAAACATATGCTGCAAAGCTACGGAACAGGATGGCAGTCGGCTAATTTCCTGGAGCAGGAGAGACAACTGTTCGGAGCACCCGGCGGTATCATGCATGACTGGGATCTCAAGACCAATATTGAAGGAATCTATGCAGCAGGCGATCAGCTCTATGCTTCTGACTGTGCCGGATTTGCATGTGCCACAGGTTATTATGCAGGCAGAAAGGCAGCAGCGGCAGCAGGCGAACTGGAGTTAGCCGAGTATGACAAGGAACAGGTTGAGGAAGAGGCAGAAAGGCTCTACGCACCGCTTTATGCGGATGCTGATGCAGGAATGAACTGGAAAGAGCTGAATATGGCAATATCCAAAGCAATGCAGAATTATTGCGGCGGTGTGAAATGTAATGCCCTTTTGAAAGAAGGCTTAAATCTGTTAGATACCTATAAGAAGGAGTTCGTTCCGAGATTATACTGTACAAATCCGCATGACCTGATGAGAACCCATGAAGTATTGGATATTCTTACAGTAGCAGAGCTTATTTTACAGGCTTGCCTGTTGCGTAGGGAAAGCTCGGAGACATTGTGTTTTGCCAGAACAGATACAGATGCTGTTGAGGAAAAGGGCAAGGGTAAGCATATCGTGCTTCGCCAGGAAAATGGCAGGATCATCAGCCGTGAGGTGCCACTTGATTTCTTCGGTGATCTGAAGACAGAATACGAGAAGAGAAATGCAGATTATATTGCGTCAGGGGAGGTGCCGACACATGAAGCATGATGAGAAAAAGGAATACACAGTCAGACCGGTAGAGTGTAGTACCAGACCGATACATTATGACCCAAAACTGTGCATTGGCTGTAACCGGTGTGTAGATACCTGTCAGTGCGACATCCTGATGCCGAATCAGGAGAAGGGTAAGCCACCTGTTGTTATGTATCCGGGTGAGTGCTATTACTGTGGCGCCTGTGTTATGGTCTGTCCAAGAAAGGGTGCGATTACCTTGGAGCATCCGTTGATGAATCAGGCGAAATTTGTACCTATAAAAAAATAATGTCATATATAAAGAAAGTGCTGAATGGATTTTGAATATATCCCATTCAGCACTTTTATGATTAATAGTGATATTGCTTCCTCTTGGCAATGAGGAAGGATATGGATACAATAACTGCGAATATCTCAGCAACGATATTGGCTAACCAGATACCATTGAGTCCGAAGAGAATAGGCAGAATCAATACAGATGACAACTGGAATACCAATACACGCAGGAAAGATACTGCGGCAGAGATAGGACCGTTGCCCAAGGCTGTAAAAAATGACGAGGTAAAGATGTTGATGCCTGCCAGTACAAAACAGAATGAGAAAATACGGAAGGCTGTAATTGTCATAGACAACAGTTCGGCATCATATCCGACAAATATAGCTGAAATCACAGGAGCCAGTGTAAACCCAAGAATTGCCATAAGTACACCGGAGATACTCATGATTTTCAGGCTCTTACGACGCATATTCTGTAATTCTTTGAAATTACCGGCGCCATAGTGATAACCGATGATAGGTGCGCTGCCAACTGAATAACCGATGAAAATAGCGATAAATACGAACTGTATATACATCAGCACACCATAGGTAGCAACTGCATTCTCACCACCTAACCGCATGAGCTGGTAATTGTACACGATTCCAATCAGTGAGGAAGCAACATTACTCATTAACTCTGAGCAGCCATTACTGCTGGCTTTTAAAAGTGGAGCAAGTTCGAAGCCGGTTCTGGTCAGTTGTAACGGACTATTGTTAGGCAGAGCAAAATAAAGAAGAGGAAGAAGTCCACCGATAGACTGACTGATTCCTGTAGCCAGCGCAGCACCCACAATGCCCCATTTGAATACCCCGACGAATAAAGCATCCAATACCATATTGGTAACTCCGGCTGCTATAGTGACGATCAACCCAAGGCGGGGCTTCTCGGCAACAACGAAGAAACTCTGGAAGATGTTCTGAAGCATGAAGGCTGCGTTAAAAGCAATCACGATTCTTCCATATAAGACACAGGTATCCATCATGCTCTCATCAGCACCGAACAGCTCTGCAATTGGACGGACGAAGATAATACCAAGTACTGTGAGAAGTATACCTGCCAGGATTGTGAAGTACACCATCATGGAGAAGTAGCGGTTAGCTTTTTCCTTATCCCCGGTACCGAGTGTATAGGAAACCAGGGCACTGCCACCGGTACCAATCATGAAACCGATACCACCGAGTATCATGATAAAAGGCATGATCAGGTTGATAGCGGCAAAAGCTGTCTTCCCTGCAAAATTAGACACGAAGAAGCCATCTACGACACAGTAGACAGAGGTGAATACCATCATAACAACTGATGGCAGAGTGAATAAGAAAAGTTTCTTATAGTTAAAGTGATCAGATAATTGAATGTTCATTTAAGGTTCCTTTCTGTAAGGTTGAAGCTGCTGCATTTTTTCTTTCAGTGCATCAGCATATCGCTCATAAAGATTCAAGAAGGTATCCTGTTCTTCTTTGGAAAAGGCTGCAAAAGTGTCCAGCTCTATATGGATTACTTGCTGGGCAGTATTGGCGGCTAATTTTTTCCCAAGAGGAGTCAGCTCAATGTATTTGCTGCGGCGGTTATCCTTATGAACCAAGGTCAGATAGCCGTCTGCCTCCAGCTTCTTCAGGGAAGAGTTGACAGTCTGCTTTGGCTGATACTGCATATCGCACAATTCACTCTGGGTCATTGGCTGATTGGAAAGACACAGGGTATACAGAATCCAGAATTCACAGTCAGAACAGCCCAGCAGTCTTGCAGCGTTGCGATATAAATCATCTTCTTTCTTAAAAATATTATTAAAACGAATCAATACGTCATGTTCAGCAGGCATATCATTCCTCCTTATTTAATTTTTCAAAATCCGAAATCGGACAATTACAATTATAGTCCGATTTCGGATAAAAGTCAACAGTATTTTATGATAGATAGAAACAGGTATTTTGTGCGCTAAGACGCTTTTTCATATTTTGTAACTATTCAGAACCCCATGCGACTTTTGCTTATGTGGTTACTTCGCCATATAAATTGTATCAAATATGCTTATAAATAAGCATATTCTGCTTCAATTTGCATGGCTCTGAATAGTTACCATATTTTATTGAAAATGTCTTGAACTTCTGAAATGCTTAACGATGAGCGTGTTAAGAAGGCATATCTGGGAGCATAGCAATTTTTGCAATGTAATTATAAAAAAATGCAGTGAAATGAGAACACGGGATGAGGTATATTGTAAATAACGATATACCTTATTTTCGTGTACTGTATAAGGCATATATAATAGAAGAAGTTGGTGTAGGAGGTTGGAAGATGTTTACGTGGAATAGAAATGCACAGATTAAGACACAGATTGATACAGCACCGGTGCGTAATGCAGTGGATATTTTATACAGAGATATGGAAAAGACACTGAAGCCTGTATCGCAGTGGTGTGGTGATATCTTATTGGAAGAAGATAACAGTCTGGGAGAAGAACAGTATCGGATAGAAGTTGAAACAAGCCAGATTACAATATATGCACAGGATGACCTGGGCTGGGTATATGGATTGCTGCTGTTAAGTGAACGATTCTTAGGTGTGAAGCCTTTCTGGTTTTGGATGGATCAGACATTTGAACAGAAGGAATCCATTGAAGTTGAAGAACAGACCATCCATTCCCCCAGACCTGTAATACGTTTCAGAGGGTGGTTCTTCAATGACGAAGTGCTGATGCTAAAATGGAAATATAATGAAAATGGCATAGATGGATGGAAAATGGCGCTGGAGGCACTTCTGCGCTGTGGCGGCAACATGGCAATTCCAGGCACAGATAAAATGTCCAGAAAGAACAGACAGCTTGCCGCAGATATGGGGTTATGGATTACGCATCACCATGCAGAACCTCTGGGGGCAGAGATGTTCGTGAGAGCCTATCCGGATGAAAAGCCTAACTATCTGGAGCATCCGGAGCTGTTTCATAAATTATGGGAAGATGCAGTGATTGCACAGAAGGATTGTAAGGTTGTATGGAATCTGTGCTTCCGTGGACAGGGTGATATGCCTTTCTGGAGCACAGATACGACAGGCAGATTTGATACACCTGCAAAGAGAGGACAGATGATCAGTGAGGTTATTCGCATGCAGTGTGACATTGTCAG
This sequence comes from Roseburia sp. CAG:10041_57, assembly GCA_001916965.1. GTDB lineage: Bacteria > Bacillota > Clostridia > Lachnospirales > Lachnospiraceae > COE1. Next base: position 347,187 of record MNTL01000001.1, on the reverse strand, counting down.
GAAATATGTGAAGAATCCTGTCTTTTGCACCAATTTATATGGTGAAATCATGGAGCTGTATGAACAGGGATATATAGAACTTGACACGGATGTCATAAAAGTCAGGGCAGATAATGGATATGGAAGGATGGTCACAAGACGCAGAGACAATCATTCAGCCAGAGTATCGTCTATGCCGGATGGAAAAGAAAGTGGCCCACAGGGAATCTATTATCATGTATCCTTCTATGATCTGCAGGCTGCCAATCACATTACGATGCTGCCCAATTCAGTTGATTTTGTAGAAGAGGAATTAAGTCAGGTCATGGCAAATGGAGGTAATGATTTCTGGGTGATCAACTGCTCCAATGTCAGACCCCATGTGTATTATCTGGATGCAATCCGTAAAATCTGGTTTGGCGAGAAAGTAAGTGATGTGAGTCATAGCCGGCAATTTGCAGATACTTATTATTACAGCAATCAGTCTATAGCTGCATGCTACAGGGAATATCCACAGGTAATGCCATGTTATGGAAAAGAGCCGGATGAGCATGCAGGAGAGCAGCTGTATACAGAAAATATCCGATTACTGGCGCATCAGTTTCTGGTAGACAGGACGCATAATGTCCAGGGAATTTACTGGCTGGTGGGAGATGTTCCTTATGGTGAACAGTTAGACAAGCTCAGCGCAATCTGTGAAAAAGCATTGCCCGGACTGGAAGCATTGCTGGAAAAATGTGAGAAAATAGAGGACAGATTGTTTGAAGCTACATTAAAATTACAGGTGAAGATACATGCATACTGCTGCCAGGGTGTTATTCTATATAGAAAAGGTTATGAAGCCTTTTGTCAGGGTGATTTTGAAAAGTCTTTTGTCCTATTTGGTGACAGTGCTGTCAGTTTTGAACAGGCTGATAAGTCTATGCGGCAGGCTGAGTATGGTGTATGGCAGGATTTCTATTATAATGACTGCTTCGCAGATGTGAAGCACACGGCATATATGGTCCGCAAGGTTATGGGACTTGTCAGAGAGTTCGGAGATAATGCCCGCCATGACAAGTGGTATCGTGATTACTGCTATGCCAAAGAGGACAGAGATGTATTCCTGCTGTTGGTATTGGATAATCATATGTCGGATGAAGAACTGTACCGGGTAATGAAGGAGAAAATCAGTACGAGTTTTTACATTTGAATATTAAGGCAGTCTTAAATGGTTATCAACAAATCAATCTGGAAATGCAGGTAGTCAAATTGGAATCCTGAATTTTTCACCTCTTGAGGAACAGCCAATTTTCTATTCCAGGAATTTATTAATGGATGTAATACATCACAGGATTTACAGTAGCAAGTTTGCTGTAAATGTGTTAGACTTATCACATATAGAACTGGCAACCGAAGAGGATAAGAGCTGGAGTCTTGACTTTTGGGCGAAATTGTTCAAGACAAGAACTTGGGAGGAAATGAAAATGATTGCGAAAGACAATGAATATTTTACAGAAGCTTCCAATACGTTATGCGATCTATATGCCGATTTCAATGTGCGAGAAAGATGCAGGGATAGAGAGGATTATGAATTTGAGCAGAAATATTTGCATGATACCATAGCACAGCAAAGTGATAAGATAATTCAACAGGAGAGTATGCTTGCACAAAAAGACGATATGCTTGCACAGAAAGACGGCATGCTTGCACAGAAAGACGATATACTTGCACAGCAGGCAGTTGAACTTGAAGAAATGAAAAAGAAAATACAAGAGCTTACCAAAGCACTTGAAGATAAATAGAAAGGATGACCTTATGGACAACGAATTTATTTCATTTACAATTTCCAAACAGAAGAACATTGCATTGATTGCGCATGACAGCAAGAAGAAGGAAATGATTGAGTGGTGCAGTGAGAATAAGGATATTCTCCAGAGACATTTCCTGTGTGGAACAGGCACAACGGCGAGAATGATCGCTGACAAGACGGGACTTCCGGTGAAGGGATATAACAGTGGCCCTCTGGGTGGAGACCAGCAGATTGGTGCGAAGATTGTAGAGGGGAAGATTGACTTGGTTATTTTCTTCTCTGATCCGCTGGCGGCACAGCCGCATGACCCGGATGTGAAGGCGCTGCTTCGTATCGCACAGGTGTATGATATTCCCATTGCAAATAATCGTTCGACCGCAGATTTTATTGTACATTCTGAGTATATGAATGAGGAATATGTTCACAAGGTAATGAATTTCCATAAGAACATAGAAGATAGGGTAAACTCTATGAAATAATGTTAAAAGGCAGGGGCTTTATAGATGGCTCTTGTCTTTTTCTTTTATGCTTATTGATAACTATTGAGAAAATTAATGCTTGCAATATACCCCTATAGGGTATATAATACACATGAAATGAAGAAGAAAGGGGAATGATTCGTGGGAAAAGACAAAGAAATAACTGAAACTTCAGAATGTTGCTGCTGTCACAAGACAAAGGAGCGTTCTGAGAAGGAATATAAAGATCTTTTGAATCGCTTGAGTCGTATAGAGGGACAGGTGCGAGGCATTAAGGGCATGGTAGAGAAGGATGCATACTGTACGGACATACTGGTGCAGGTGGCAGCTGTGAATGCAGCTCTTAACAGTTTTAACAAGGTATTGCTTGCCAACCATATCAAGACCTGTGTTACGAAGGATATTAAGGAAGGCAGGGAAGAGACGGTAGATGAGTTAGTTACAGTTTTGCAGAAGCTGATGAAATAACTCATGGATTTTATGGATGGAGGATGAGAATATGGGAAATATAATTGTAATTGTAGTTATTGTAGTCATTGCCTTTTTTGCAGTACGCAGCAGTATGAAACATTTCAAAGGCGAAGGCGGATGCTGCGGCGGAGGTGGCAGTGATGAGAAGGTAGAGAAGAAAGTGCTGACAGGTCAGAAACTTGGTGAGAAGATCATTCATATTGATGGAATGCACTGTGATAACTGTAAGAACAGTGTAGAACGTCAGATCAATAAGATTGATGGAGCATCGGCTATGGTGAATCTGCGTAAGAAGATTGCGGTAGTAGAATATGACAGAGAGCTTGATGATGAAGATCTTCGCAAAGCGGTAGAGCGTCTTGATTTTAAGGTAACAAGAATTGAGAATAAACAGTAAGAACGGAGGAACTGATACATGGAACAATATACGGTAACGGGCATGAGTTGTGCGGCATGCTCAGCCCGTGTGGAGAAAGCCGTGTCGAAGGTAGAAGGTGTAACGAGCTGTTCGGTCAGCCTTTTGACCAATTCAATAGGGGTGGAGGGTTCTGCATCCCCGGAAGAAATTATCAAGGCAGTAGAAGATGCAGGATATGGAGCATCACCGAAAAGTTCTGCAGGAGAGCATCACAGTTCAATGGATATGGCAGCTGCTGAGGAAGCACTCAAGGATAAGGACACACCACTTTTAAAGAAGCGTCTCATCACATCACTTGTATTTTTACTGGTTTTGATGTATTTTTCCATGGGGCATATGATGTGGGGATGGCCACTGCCGACAGTCCTTCAGGATAATCATGTAGCCATGGGGCTGATACAGATGCTGCTTACGATTGCGATTATGGTCATCAATCAGAAATTCTTTATCAGTGGATTCAAGAGCCTGGCACATAAAGCTCCTAATATGGACACGCTGGTGGCTCTTGGGGCAACGGCAGCTTTTGTATACAGTACGTATGCACTGTTTGCTATGACAGATGCACAGGTCAGAGGTGATATGGATGGTGTCATGGCGTATATGCATGAGTTCTATTTTGAATCGGCAGCCATGATCCTGACATTGATTACAGTGGGTAAAATGTTGGAAGCACATTCCAAGGGGAAGACAACAGATGCACTTAAAGGTTTGATGAAGCTGGCACCTAAGACTGCGGTAGTCATCAGAAATGGGGAAGAAGTAGAAGTACCTGTTGACGAAGTGAGCAAGGGTGATATCTTTGTTGTCAGACCTGGTGAGAATATACCGGTGGATGGTATTGTCCTGGAGGGCAACAGTGCTGTTAATGAATCAGCATTGACTGGTGAGAGTATCCCGGTAGATAAGGCTGTAGGGGATAAGGTATCAGCAGCAACGCAGAATCAGTCCGGCTATATCCGTTGTGAAGCGACCAGAGTAGGCGAGGACACAACTCTTTCCCAGATCATTCAGATGGTCAGCGATGCAGCGGCGACTAAGGCGCCTATCGCCAAGGTGGCAGATAAAGTATCTGGAGTTTTTGTACCGGCAGTCATTACGATTGCAGTCATTACAACACTGATCTGGCTTCTTGCAGGTGAGAGTTTTGGATTTGCATTGGCAAGAGGTATTTCTGTACTGGTAATCAGTTGTCCATGCGCATTGGGACTGGCAACTCCTGTAGCCATTATGGTCGGTAATGGTGTAGGTGCTAAGAACGGTATCATGTTTAAAACGGCAGTTTCCCTGGAAGAGGCTGGCAAAGTTGAGATTGTTGCTCTGGATAAGACAGGAACAATTACAAGTGGAAAACCAAAGGTAACAGATATGATACCCGCAGAGGGTATTTCACAGGAAGAGCTTCTGAGACTGGCATATGCGCTTGAGAGCAGGAGTGAACATCCACTTGCCAGAGCAATTGTAGATTATGCGAAGGAAAAAGGTGTGCAGGCATCAGAGGTCATAGACTTTGAAGCATTGACAGGGAATGGTGTGCAGACAAAACTGAATGGCAGCAGGCTTTTAGGTGGTAGCTTCAAGTTTATGAAGAGCCAGCTGTCTATCCCTGAATCAGCACAGTCACAGTATGAGAAGCTGGCAGGAGATGGTAAGACACCGCTTTTCTTTGCAAAAGAGAATCAGTTTCTGGGAATTATCGCAGTAGCAGATGTAATCAAAGAAGACAGCCCACAGGCGGTTCGTGAATTGCAGAATATGGGAATCCGCGTGGTGATGCTGACAGGTGATAATGAACGTACTGCCAAAGCAATTGGTGCACAGGCGGGTGTAGATGAAGTCATTGCAGGCGTGTTGCCGGATGGTAAGGAGAGCGTAATTCGTAAGCTCAAGGAACAGGGTAAGGTTGCCATGGTTGGTGATGGAATCAATGATGCACCAGCTCTCACCAGAGCAGATATGGGTATTGCCATTGGCGCAGGAACAGATATTGCAATTGATGCAGCAGACGTGGTTCTGATGAAGAGCAGATTGAGTGATGTTCCGGCTGCAATCCGTCTAAGCCGTGCTGCCTTACACAATATTCATGAGAACTTGTTCTGGGCATTTGCCTATAATGTAATAGGCATCCCGCTGGCAGCAGGTATCTGGATTCCACTGTTTGGATGGCAGCTTAATCCGATGTATGGTGCAGCAGCAATGAGCCTGTCAAGCTTTTGCGTTGTAACGAATGCACTCAGACTGAATCTGGTTAAGATTCATGATGCATCTCATGATAAAAAGGTAAAAAGCAGAGGTCATCAGGCTTCTGCAACAATAAATCAAATGGAGGACAATTCAATGGAAAAGACAATGAAAATCGAAGGAATGATGTGTGGACACTGTGAGGCAAGAGTAAAGAAGGCATTAGAAGCACTTCCACAGGTAGCAGAAGCACAGGTAAGCCATGAAAAGGGTACAGCAGTAGTGAAGCTGAATGCAGAAGTATCCAATGAAGAACTGACCAAGGCAGTAGAAGAACAGGATTACAAGGTAACATCTGTAGAATAACGAAATTATTGCGAAAAGCCAGGATTTCTGATATGCTTTTCCTATGGAAAGCGAATTGAAGAAAATCACAGATAACGTAGTGGAGGATATTCCAGGCAGTCTGTTTACCTGCTTTTATAATGGACAGGAAGTCAGATTGTGGGCATGTTCTCCCGAATATGTAGAGCTTAGAAGTGCAGACAGACTTGTATCACCTTGCAGGAGTCTGCACTTTTCCTGCTATAGAGGCAGCACAGGCTATTATGAGACAATAGAGATAGCAGATATGCAGGACATATCTATGATACAGGAGAAGGAATTACCCTTCTCTTGTTTGCGTACTGAGGATAACGGTTGTAAGGCATGGAGTATGATTTTACATATAGAAAATGCAGCTTACAAGGACATGTTTCAGTTTGTTACGAAACAGTACTATAACTATATTCTGTTACGAAGCGAAAGCTATGATAATACATTTTCACGGGAGCTGGTTGGCTATCCGGCAGACAGGGATAATTGTTATGCCAATTCTTATGAAGAATGGAGAAGAGAGAGACTGGAACACAGTCAGATAAAAGAAATACGAAGCAATGTCCTTTCCAGTGGTCTGGAGCTGGTGCAGTCTCTGGATAACCAGGAAGCATATCAGACATATCTGAATCAACAGAAAAATCACACGTGTGTCGGTAATAGATTATATATTGGTAATCAGTATTGCCATAACCTGTTCCCTGACAGGAGTACTTTACAGGCATTGTTGGATAAAGCTTATAATGAACATAGAGAAGTAACGCTTGTAACCACATATCTGAGGCAGAGTATGATACAGCAGACCAAAGATTGGCTGCAGGATGTATATGAGTGGTGCATTGCACATGATTTCCCTATGGAAGTGATTGTGAATGACTGGGGAATGTTTTCTTTATTAGAAGGAAAAGAAAAATACCTGACACCGGTGCTTGGTCTTTTGCTCAATAAGAGGCGAAAAGATCCAAGGTACGTTTATAAAACAGGATATCAGCAGAACCTATCGCAAATGGCAGATAATCAACTGAATCAGACTCTGTTTGTACGATACCTTCAGGAGACAGGTGTTCAAAGGGCAGAATACGAGGCGTGTGGCTATCCAATGGAATTATCCAGGGGCTTGCCATATAAGACATTGCATCTGCCAATGTATCAGACCAATACATCACAATATTGTCCTCTTTATGCATTGTGCAGGAATGGGAACAGAGCCAGGCAGCATTTTGTGATAGAGTGTCCTCAGTATTGTAAGGATTACGTCTGTCTTTATCCCCGGCATTTGAACCTGGTAGGCAGATATAATTCCCTTTTTGCATTGGATGAAGGGATAACGCAGGAGCTGCTTGCACAATATATCAGACAAGGAGTAGACCGAATTGTGTGGAATCTGTAAAGGGATGGTGAAAAGATGAAAATTACGGCAGGCATGGGCTCAGTGGAAGATTATGAAATGCTTGTACAAGCCGGAGCAGATGAAATTTTCTGTGGATATGTGCCGTTTGACTGGAATCAGAAGTTTGGCAATCTGATGCCGCTGAATCGTAGAGAAGTGATGTATTATCATGTGCAGGTCAATGTGTGTGAAGATATGAAGCTGCTGGCAAATATGATGAAAGATATGCACGTTCCAGTGGCAATTACATTAAATGCACTGTATTATACGGAAGAACAACTGAAATGGATAGGAGATACCATACTCAGGCTGATGGAGCTGGGATTTCGGGATTACATTATTGCAGATATCGGATTGGTATTGTATCTGAGGGAACGCAGAATTCCCTGTTATATCCATATGAGTGGAGAAATCGGAGAATGGAATGAACCTGCGATAAGGATGATCAGAGAGATATGTGGACAGAATGCAGGTTCTCCACAATGTAAAAGAATTATTTTCCACAGGAAGAATTCAATAGAGGATATGGAATCCATGATAGGAGCTTTTGAGGAAAAGGACATGGAATATGAAGCGTTTCTGATGAATGAGATGTGTCACTTTACGGGGGGATTCTGCAATTCTCTTCACTGTGATGAAATGGTTCATATATGTCAGCTTCCCTATCGGATTGCACCTGTAAAAGAAGGGAGCTTACCTGTCAAACAGCAACAGGAGAGTGATATTCAGGAGTGTATCGGAGATACCGGCTGCGGTCTATGTGCTTTGTGGGCGCTGCAAAGAGCAGGAGTATCACATTTGAAGATCGTAGGAAGAGGGAAAAGCCCGGAAGCTATGGCAGCCGATATCAAAGCAGTCAGAAAAGCTCTCTCTATATTGGAAGTATCTCAGACGCAGGAGATATTTCAGAAACAGATGAAGAAAGAACTCTTCGGAACAAAATGCAGTTTACAATGCTATTATTGATGTAAAAATATTATAAAAAGTTTGAATATTCTGACAATTTGATGTATACTATTATCTATGAATAATAACTATGCACATAAAGTCATGCCATCAGGAAAGTGTAATAGGGGGTTATATGAAAGGGTTCAAACATGGTTGCCTGCTTGGAATGATAATTGTATTGGGGATTGCAGGGTGGATATGGTATACACCGAATGTATGGCAGCAATATTGGAAGGAATGTATGCTGCTATGTATATTTGGAGTGATAACAGGCAGTGTTTATTACGAAGTGATGCTGTTTAAACAAAGGGAACACCGATTACAGAAGGAAGAGGAACAGAGACTTCTTTTACAGCAGAAGAGATATCAGCTTGTGCTGGATAATTCTGACGAGATGATGTATGAAATAGGCATCTGTGAAGCTTCTGATATTATATCAGATCGTGTATATGAGAAATTTGGCTGGAGAATTCCAAAGCAGAGTAAGAATCTGGATGCACAGATATTAATGAAAATATGGCATGTGGTATCAGAGGATGAACCGCAGGTACGCCTGTTGTATGACAGAATTACAAAACAGGGGCGTTCTGGCAGAATTGTCGTGAGAATGCAGAAGAGTGATGGAGAATTTCTATGGTGCGCAGTTACCGGTTTTCCGCTGTATGATACACAACAGCGGCTGGTATCTATTGTGGGTAAGATAGAAGATGTGGATCGTGAGACTAAGGTACGCAAGCAACTGGAGCAGGAGAACAGGACAGACCGTATGACTGGTCTGGTCAATAAATCTGCATTTGCAACAGAGACAATCCGCTATCTCAGACAGAATACGGCAATGAATACAGCTATTATATTTATTGATATGGATCATTTTAAGGAAGTTAATGATACTATGGGACACAGCATGGGAGACCATGTAATATGTGACATGGCTCAGAAATTGCAGATTATTTTTGCAAATTATGATTTTGTGGCACGATTTGGCGGTGATGAGTTCTGCGTATTTGTGAAAGATATTCCTTATGATACATTGAAAAGCAAGTTAGAATGGACAGTGGATAAGCTCCATTGTATCTATACCAGCGCAGATAAATGTATAGAGGTTACTGCCAGTATAGGTGCAGCTTATTGTACACAGAAAGGACCGGATTATCAGGTATTGCTGGACACTGCAGATGCTGCTTTGTATGAAGCCAAGAAGAAAGGGCGTAATCAGTACATTATAAAGAACATTGTAGGTGCTTTGAGATTAGGAGATAAAATGTATGCAGCAAAGAAATAAATCAAAACTATGATACACATGTAATGCTGGTTACTTTTATGGATATCAGTGAATATAAAAATTAACAGTTGACAATAAAGTATGCATTCATTATAATGATTTTCAAAGAGAAACCTTTGATGCAGAAGAGGCACGGAATACATTCCTTACAGAGAGTCAGAGTGGTGGAAGCTGACAGGAAATGCGCTGTTGTATGGGCTGCTGAGGGCGAGGGGAACGGTAGATTCTAGTATCCAAGACGTAATGCCTGCGTTATAGGCTGACAATGTGATGGCATTGTGTTGAGTGGACTTGATAAGAGTCAAATAAGGTGGTACCGCAGATTTATTTTTGTAGATTTGTCCTTAGTTCGTTAGATGAGACGAACTGAGGACTTTTTTAATTATCAAGGAGGGAATATGATTATGAAAAAGACAGTAATGAGCAAGGTAATGGGCGTAGCAATGAGTACAATTATGGCAGCTGCTATGTTAGCCGGATGCGGCAGCGCCAGCACAACAGCAAGTGAAGAGACAACGCAGACAGTACAGGAATCAACTACAAGTTCACAGAGCGATGATAATGGAACAGTAGTAAACAAGGATGATAAGGTTTATAAAGTAGGAATCATTCAGCATATTGACCATCCGTCTCTGAATCAGATCAATGCCAAAATTCAGGAGACATTACAGCCTCTTGTAAATGAAGGTAAAGTAGAAATCGAGTATAAGAATGCATCAGGAGATCAGACAATGTTACCAACAATTATCAATGGTATGATTGATGACGGATGTGATATTCTGGTTCCAATCGCAACACCTACAGCACAGGCAGCAGCGGCAGCAACTTCTGATGTAACAATAGTTTTCTCAGCAGTCAGCAATCCTGTAGAAGCTGGATTAGTAGAATCTTTTGACAAGACAGATAAGAATATTACAGGCGTATCCAATTCTATCGCAATCGAGGATATCTTTGAACTGGCAGCAGAATTGACACCGGATGCCAAAACATTTGGATTCGTGTATAATACAAGTGAGATTAACTCTGTAACAGGTATTGAGCGTGCTAAGAAATACTGTGATGAACATGGTATTGCATATAAGGAGGCTACTGTTACAGGAACAGCTGATGTACAGCAGGCAGCAGCATCTTTAGTCAATGATGTAGATGCTTTCTTTACACCAAATGATAATACAGTAGCTTCTGCGATGGCAGCATATTTACAGGTAGCCAATGATGCAGGTAAGCCTATCTACTGCGGCGCGGATTCCATGGTAAATGACGGCGGTTTCGCAACAGTTGGTATTGATTATGATGTCCTTGGTGTACAGACTGGTGAGATGATAGAGAGAATCGTCAATGGAGCAACAGTAGCAGATACACCTGTAGAGCAGATTGCCCAGTATGCCAAGATGATCAATGTGGCAACTGCAAAACAGTTAGGCATCGAGATTCCACAGGATAAACAGGAAGAGTTTCAGCTTCTTGGTGAGTAAAAAATAACAGGGAAGGATATGGTGATGGATATGGCAAAGGTCGTAATTCTGGGAGCAGGTCATGTGGGAAGTATGTGTGCACTCAATCTTGCAAGACTGGGAATATGCCGTGAAATCGTATTGATTGATATTGTAGAAGGCAAAGCTGACGCACAGGCGAAGGATGTAGCAGATGCGACAGTGTTCATGGACCGGATGCCCATTGTACGTGAAGGCAGTTATCAGGATTGTGATGATGCTGATATCATTGTGAATGCAGTGGGAGTGTCCAGAAAACCCGGACAGACCAGACTGGATATGCTTGATGTAACGATAGACATCATGAAGGATGTTACTGCCAGACTGAATCAGACGGCTTTTGACGGGTATTTCATATCCATATCCAACCCCTGTGATGTGGTTGTGAATTATGCAAGAGAACATATGAAACTGCCAAAGAACAGAATATTTGGAACAGGAACATTACTGGATACAGCCAGATTACGTTTGACACTTCATCAACTGACAGGCGTGTCAGTTAATTCCATAGAATGTTTTGCAATGGGCGAGCATGGCGATTCCTCCATGGTAGCCATGTCGCAGATTACCTTTATGGGCAAACCATTAGCGCAGCTACAGCAGGAAAAGCCACAGATTTTTGGAAAAGTAACTTACGATATATTATTGGAACGTACTCATCAGCTGGGGATGGAGATCGTAATTGGAAAAGGCTCAACAGAATTTGGCATTGGTGCAGCACTGGCAATGGTCTGCAAGGCTGTATTACATGATGAAAAGAGAATTCTTCCGGTATCGGCTCTGTTAGAGGGAGAATATGGTCAGAATGGTATTATGGCAGGTGTTCCGGCTATAATTGGTAAAGACGGCGTAGAAGAGATCATAGAGCTGTCATTAAATGAACAGGAGCAAAAGGCTTTTGCTGCATCCTGTGATGTAATCAGAGCATATATTGCAAAGGCGAACGCACGATAGGAGGAAAAAGAGAATGGGATTGTTATTATTTAATTCTCTGCAGGAAGGATTGGGGTATGCTATTCTTGCACTGGGCGTATATATTACATTTCGTATTTTGAATATGCCGGATCTGACGGTAGATGGAAGCTTTGGACTGGGTATGGCGGTTTCAATCGTTCTGACAGTAGCAGGGCATCCATTCTTGGCACTTCTGGTTGCTTGTTTAGCAGGAGCTGCAGCAGGCTATTTTACAGGATTGTTGCAGACTAAGGTCAAGATTCATCCTATTCTAGCGGGTATTCTTACAATGAATGGTCTTTATACAGTGAATCTGATTATTACAGGTGGTAAATCCAACGTGTCTTCAGCAGTTGCAGTGTCTTTATTCAATCTGTTACAGGATGCGACAGGACTTTCAAGAGATCTGTGTAAAATTATCATTCCTTTTATTTTGTGTGTCATTGTAGTTGCAGTTCTTGCTGTCTTTTTCAAGACCAGAAAAGGACTTGCCATTCGTGCAACTGGAGATAATGAAGATATGGTTCGTTCTTCTTCCATCAATGCGGATGTGTATAAATGTGCCGGACTTGCGATTGGTAACGCATGTGTGGCTCTTTCCGGGGCAGTAATAGGTCAGTCAATGTCTTTCTTTGATGTAGGTTATGGTAGTGGTATGGTGGTAGTAGGTCTGGCTTCGGTTATTATCGGAGAGACTATCATGGGCAGACATGGAGTGACAGTTGGACTGATTTCAGCAGTTGTCGGCTCCTGTTTATACAGAATGTTTATTGCAGCGGCTTTGAAAGTAGATCTGTTTCCGGCGTATAGTCTGAAACTCATCTCGGCAGTTATTGTTATCATTGCTCTTGCAATACCAACATTACAGAAGAAATTAGGCAGTCGCAGACATAAGGGAGGTGCATCCAGATGTTAGAATTACAGGGAATCAGAAAGACTTTCTATCCGGGAACTCCCAATGAGAAAAAGGCATTGAATGGAGTCGATCTGCATTTGAATGCAGGTGATTTCGTAACAATAGTAGGATCTAACGGCGCAGGTAAGTCTACACTTTTTAATGCAATCAGCGGTGTATTTTCCGTGGATGAGGGAACAATCAGACTGGATTCCAAGAATATTACAAATATGAAGGAATACAAGCGGGCATATGATATTGGACGGCTTTTTCAGGATACGATGAAGGGAACTGCCCCTAATATGACAATCGAAGAGAATCTGGCACTGGCTTATTCGAGAAAAGCAGGGAAGAGTTTCTTCGCAGTGAACAAGCAGGATAGAGAGTATTTCACTGAGCTGTTAAAGCAGCTGGATCTGGGGCTGGAATCAAGAATGAAAGCAAAGGTAGGGCAGCTGTCAGGTGGACAACGGCAGGCGGTGTCCTTATTGATGTCTACCATATCTCAGCCCAAGCTGCTGCTTCTGGATGAACATACAGCGGCGCTTGATCCAGCTACAGCCCAGAAAGTATTGGACATCACGACCAGAATCGTATCAGAAGGTCGCATAACAACGATGATGATTACGCATGATATGCAGGCGGCACTGACACTTGGCAATCGAACCATTATGATGGATGACGGTAAGATTATTTTCGATATTTCCGGTGAAGAACGCGCCAAAATGACAGTGGAAGATCTGCTCGAATGCTATCACGAGAACAGCCGCAAGAAGCTGACCAATGATAGAATGCTGTTGAAGTAACGAGAATTAAGAGAGGAGAGTTCTTATATGGGGCAGACAGTTTTATGTTTTCGGCTTTCGAAGGAGAAGGAGCAAGCGGTAGAAATTGTGTGCCGCAAGCTGGGGATTCGGCAGAGAAAGGTGACTGGTGGAGAATATAATCAGAAGCTTGGGTATCTTGCGGGAATTGCTGGATTTAACAAAGAACCGGGGGCTTCTGTTAAGGGTGCGCTCTCTGGTGAGATGTTGGTGTTCTCCGGGATAGACTCAGATGGGGTGGATGCATTCCTGGCTGCCTATAAACAGACAGGAGCTGCACCTATCGGGCTGAAAGCGGTACTGACACCGCATAATGTATTCTGGAGCGTGGAGCAGCTATACCAGGAGCTGATGAAGGAACACGTAATGTTTCAAAAAGGGTTCTAGTGACGGCGGTGTTGCTAGAAAAGCTTAACCAAGACGCTCAATAAACATCAGTACGAAGCTGACACATAACAGTCCATCAGAGATCCAGATTGTATGGAGTCCGTAATGTGCGGACAGATTACCTCCGATACCGGCACCGATGGCAAAGAACAGAATGATACCAAAGTAATATAAGGACTGGCGCAGCTGGTCCTTTTTATGTTCTCTGAAATAAACAGACAGGGCTGCCGTACCACTGCGAAGGTTGCCAATACACATGGTGCTGGCGTAGGAATAGCCGCTGACCTTGCGAAAAGTCTGAACCTGCATGGCACAGGCAAATGAAACCAAGGTTGTAGCTGCCACATTAAGAGAAGAAGGAATAAAACCGACAAGAAACAAAATAAGAATTTCAAATAATAGTATTCCCTGACGCCAGTGGAGCTTTTTCGCATAACGAAATTTACTTTGAATCTGTTCAGCAGCGAAAACACCTGCTGCAAAGGCAAATAGAGGTAAGAGATAATGAAAGCCTTTAGACCATTCCTTCATCATAAAATGCTGGCTCATCAATACGACATTACCTGTCTGGGCATTTGAGAATACACCATCTCTTGTAAAATATGTATAGGCATCCTGAAAACCGCCGGATAATGCAAGAAAAATGCTGGTAATAAAAGCTTCTGACATTTGCATATTTTTATGTTCAATATTCATGAATCATTCGACCTTTCTGTATCTTTGTCCGACCTACATTATAACAGATTAAATACAAAATGTTATATGGATTTTTTGATAAAAGAAATGTAATAATTTCTGCATTTTCATGCGTTTTATACAAAAATACAAACGCCATAATAAAGAAGTGTTACTAATATTGCTTCTTATTATGGCATTTTTATTGTGGAGAATATGAAAAAATGGTAGAATAGAAGATGCGTGAAATAGAAAGGTACTGGATATATAAGAATGGATAATCAGTTTGAAGAAGATGAGCGTGCACGAAGCAGCCGGCGTGCACAGAAAATAGAAGAAATGAAACGTGAGAAAGAAAGGCAGATGCAGCAGAGGGAACGGTTTCGTAAATATCTGCCCATTATAGGCGGGGCTGTATGTGCGGTTGTTGTTATAGGGATAGGTGGATCGGCAATAGTTCGCCATGGAAAGAACAGACCGGAACAGAATCAGGAGGCAGCACAGGTACAGATACAGGAAGATGTGTCTCAGACAGATGGCAGTCAGACAGAAGAGGGCAGTGTGGAATATACGGATGTGGCAGAAGAGCCGTCATATGAGCCTTTTGTGACACAGGCTACAGAGAGCACAACAGCAGTGGATGGAGAGGTTGTGAGTGCCAATGCAATCATTATTGAGGAAAAGACAGGGAACATTCTGGCGCAGAGAGATGCTTACGCAAGAATCAGCCCGGCATCTATGACAAAGGTATTGACGGTTCTTGTTGCGGCAGAACATGTAGAGAATCTGGATGATACGTATACGATTACATTAGCTGAGACAGATTACAGCTTTTCCCACGATTGCAGTAATGCCGGATTTGATGTGGATGAGAAGGTAACGGTCAGGGATCTGTTCTATGGAACGATTCTTCCATCAGGAGCAGATGCGGCGGTAGGACTGGCTGCCTATGTGGCAGGTTCTCATGAGGCTTTTGTGGATATGATGAATGAGAAGCTGGACGAGCTGGGATTATCAGACACAGCACATATGACCAATTGCGTGGGATTATATGATGAGAACCATTATTGCAGTGTGTATGATATGGCAATTATTTTAAAGGCTGCCATGGATAATCCAATATGCAGAGAAGTAATGTCGGCACATACCTATAATACTTCTATTACAACACAGCATCCTGAGGGGATTCTGTTGTCTAACTGGTTTCTCCGAAGAATTGAAGATAAAGATTGTGGGGGAGAAGTATTATGCGCCAAGACAGGATATGTCGTACAATCCGGTAACTGTGCAGCAAGCTATGCACTGGACCAGTCCGGTAATGGATACTTGTGCGTAACAGCACATTCTACAAGCAGTTGGCGATGTATTTACGATCACGTTGCGTTATATCAGCAGTTTCTAAATTAAGTGTTTTAAAAGGAAGAAAAAGATATGAGTTCAAAATATAATACAGTTATTTTTGATTTGGATGGTACATTATTGAATACGTTAGAGGATCTTGCAGATGCAACGAATTATGCATTACAAAGCTTTCATATGCCACTTCGGACAATAGACGAAGTAAGGAGATTTGTAGGAAACGGTGTGCGTATGCTTATGATCCGGGCAGTACCACAGGGAGAAGATAATCCCCGGTTTGAAGAAGTATTTGCCTGCTTCAAAGAATATTATGGGAAGCACTGTAATGATAAAACCCGTGCATATGATGGAATTATGGAGATGCTTGCCCAGTTGAAGAATCGGGGCTATGCGGTTGCTATTGTTTCAAATAAAATTGATTCTGCCGTAAAAGAATTACAGAAGCGCTATTTTGATGAATTGATATCCGTTGCAATAGGTGAGCGTGAAGGTGTATCAAGAAAACCTGCGCCGGACACTGTCCTTACCGCATTACAGGAGCTTGGGAGAAGTGTTGATGAAGCAGTCTATGTAGGAGATTCTGATGTGGATATTATGACAGCCAGGAATGTGGGAATGCCATGTATTTCTGTGTTGTGGGGATTTCGTGACAGGGAGTTTCTTATCGGGCATGGCGCACAAGCCTTGATAGGAAGACCAGAAGAAATATGGGAATATTTATAAGAAATGGAGAGCCTATGAAAAAGATAGCATTAATTATGGATGGGTGGAAGCGTTTTTTTACTTATGCATGGCCTGCGGGGATCCTTCAGAGAATCAAGGAAACCGGAGAAGACGTAAATCTCTACATTTTTAACAGTTCAGGAGACTGGAGTTTGGATGACGATTATAATATCGGCGAGTATAATATTTATTCTCTGCCCAATTTATCAGATTTCGATGGAATCATACTTGATACCAATAATATAAGATATCCTGATGTGAGCAAGCGTATCATAGAGGCAGCAAAGAAGACCGGGAAGCCTGTTATTTCCATTGCCAAGGAAATAGAAGATTTCTACTATGTTGGTATTGATAATTATGCATCCATACAGAAAATGATAGCACATCTTCATGAGAAACATGGATGTGGAAGATTCTGGTTCATTATGGGGCCACCCAATAATTATGAGAATCAGGTGCGTGTAGCTGGCTTGAAAGATTATATGCGCAGTCATGGGATTGCCTATCAGGAACAGGATTTTTACTATGAAAGTTATGCATATCAATGCGGAGTACATGGATTTGAGTATTTGTACAAGCTTTCTGACGGATATATGCCAGAGGCTATTATATGTGCCAGTGATAATATCGCAGTCGGTGTGTGTGAGGCAGCTGCCAATCACGGTCTGAGGGTACCACAGGATTTCTATGTAACAGGCTTTGATAACTTCGATAAGGCAGCGTACTATGTACCTAAGATTACCACAATCGGACATATACGAGAGGAAGTGGGGTATCGTTGCGCAGATATTTTGCTTCGCATCTGGAATGGTGAACATGTAGATAAATTTAACTACACATCGGCAGAATGTATATTCTGGGACAGCTGTGGCTGTAAGTCAGATACTGAGGTAGACCATGCTACACATGCCAAAGATCAGATCATATATGATATAGAGACAACTGAATTTGAAGAACAGGTACTGACACTGGAATATGAACTGATGAATTGCAAGACTGTGAAAGAAATGTCAAGATGGATTCCCGAATGTATTCCAGCTATGAAGTGTGATGCCATGTATCTGGTATTGGACGATCATATCAATGATTTTAAGAAAAAGAAAGAATTGTATGATTTTCATATTATTCAGGATGAAGAATTCCATATACATGGATACCCTGAGAAAATGAATGTGGAATTTGCATATGTGGATGGTAAGATTATGGCATACAATAATCAGATATCAGGACTGTTCCCTATGTTTGATTATGATAAAGGCGGCACAGATATGCTATTCATGCCGATTCATTTCAGAAGTCGGACGGTCGGTTTCTTTGTAATACGTAATGCAGTTTATCTTATGGAGAAGCAATATCTTTTCAGGGTGTTGAATGTATTGATCGCTGCAATGGAAAATCTGCATGAGAAAGAGAAGCTGGAATATATGAATCATGCGCTGACGGAGTTAAGTGTCAGAGATACAATGACTGGTCTGTACAATCGTCTGGGCTACCAGCAGATTGCCTGCCGTTATTTTGAAGAGAAGAAGAAAAAAGAAGAGAATCTGCTGATCATGTTTGCGGATATGGATAAATTAAAGCATATTAATGACCATTATGGACATGAATACGGAGATGAGGCCATTAAATTAATTGCAAGTGCAATCCTTCATAATATACCGGAACCGTCAATCCCCATTAGAATGGGTGGAGATGAATTCCTGATTATGAATCAGATCATTCCTGAGGAAAAGGCAGAAGGTCTGATCCATAAGATTCAGAATGAAATACAGGCGCAGGCAGAACAGAAGAACCTTCCGTTTGAGCTTTCTTTCAGTATTGGCTGTATCAGGACAGACTGGACTGCAGACAGGAATCTGGATGAATACGTAAAAGAAGCAGATGAGATCATGTATCAGGAGAAGAGCAGAAAGAAATTGAATCGTATGGAATAAGTCGAAGAAATAATAAAAGAAAGAGGATACTCATCCTCTTTCTTTTATTATTTCTTCCAGGTAGCAGGATGGAAGAGTATTAACATAGGTAAGATTTCCAGTCTGCCCGCAAGCATATCAAACATCAGGATATACTTGGAAAAGACAGAGAAGGATGCAAAATTACCAGTAGGACCTACCATATCCAGACCAGGACCAATATTATTGAGTGTAGCAGCAACGGAGGTAAAGGTTGTGGTAAAGTCAAATCCATCCAGACTGATAAGAAGAATAGACACGATAAATACTACACCATAAGTCATCAGAAACACATTACAGGAACGTATCGTAGTGTGTTCAATTCCTTTTCCATCCAGTTTCGTCACACTGATCTGTCTTGGATGAATCTGCTGCATGAGTTCTTTACGAACCTGTTTTACATAGATCAGGATACGGGAGACCTTGATTCCACCTCCGGTTGAACCCGCACAGGCACCAATGAACATTAATCCGACCAGTACCACTTTGGAAAAAGTCGGCCAAAGGTTAAAGTCCGCAGTAGCATAACCTGTAGTTGTCATGACAGATGCGACCTGAAATGCGGATTGCTGGAGATTGTGCCAGAATCCCGGTGTACCGGTAAGGCACAGATTCACTGCAATTGCAACGGAGGCAGCAGCAAAGAGAATGAAATATCCTCTGACTTCTTCCATATGAAGTGCATCTTTTACCTTATTTATTAAAATAAAATAATAAAATGTAAAATTCACACCGAAAAGGAACATAAAAACAGTAACAACAATCTGTGAATATGTAGAATAACTGGCAAGGCTGTCATTTCTGATTCCAAAACCTCCAGTACCAGCAGTACCCAGTGTAAGGCATAATGCATCAAAAGGTCTCATGCTTCCACATAATAACAGAATCAGTTCAATAATGGTCATGGCAAAATAAATTGCATATAAAAGGAAAGCAGTCTGCTGGATTCTTGGAACAAGCTTGCCAACAGAAGGCCCTGGGCTTTCTGCTTTCATCAGATTCATGGTTGAACCGCCGGACATAGGCAGAATAGCCAGGATAAATACCAAAACCCCCATACCGCCTATCCAGTGGCTGAAACTCCGCCAGAACAGATTAGCGTGGGATAAAGCCTCTACATCAAGTAATATACTGGATCCGGTTGTGGTAAATCCGGATATGATTTCAAAGAGTGCATCAGTAAAGTCTGGAATATCACTGCTGAAATAAAATGGCATAGCGCCGATCACACTCATGATGATCCAGCTTAAAGATACAGCAACGAATCCCTCGCGGGCATAAAAGGTTGAACTCTTAGGCTTAACCTGATACAGAAGCAATCCAAATAAAGTACAACATACGGAAACAACCAGATATACAATAACATCACGCCATTCACGGTATAATATTCCCACCAGACAGGAGGGGAGCAGCAGAATACCCTGCAGCATGATAACACGGCTGAGAATGGAATTAATCAATCGAAAATTCACGGTAAACTCCTATCTTCCGGCATTTTTCAGTATATCTGAGATATCCTGAAGTCCTTTGTGGGTGGTAACAACAATAACAGTATCATCTAACTGAATCGTATCGCGGCCGGAAGGGGTAATAATCTGATTCCCTCTGACGATACAGCAGATCAGCAGATTTTGCTTTAGTTCCAGGTCAATAAGTGGAATATCTGTTACGGCACTGTTCTCCGCTACATGGAATTCCAAAGCTTCTACCTGGTTATCCATAAGGCGGTAGAGAGCTTCTACATTACTGCCATAAGAATTGCTCAGACTTCGTACATATTGCAGAATGTATTCGGCGGTAATATGTTTCGGAGAGATGATACTTCCTACGGACAGATCATCAATGATATCATTCAGAGTCAGACGGTTAATCTTCGTAATCTTCTTACAGCGGGGAGAGAGCTTTTTGGCATATAATGATAAAAATACGTTCTCTTCGTCCATATTCGTAAGGGCAACGAAAGCATCTGTATTAGCAAGACCTTCTTCCTGCAGGATAGAGTGGTCTGTAGCATCTGCATATATTACAGTAGCGTCAGGCAAAGCAACGCTCAAAAAATCACATCTGTCCTTGTCTTTTTCCAGAATCTTAACATGGATACCAGAAGAGAGCAGAAGAGTGGATAAATAATAGGATATTGTACCTCCACCTGCTATGATGACATCTTTGATCTCTTTTAGGGTGGAGAGCTTGGTTGCCTTATAGAAATCACGGATCTTATCCTTGGGGATGATAACAGATATCGTATCTCCTGCCTGAAGGATTGTTTCACCGTTAGGAATACTTACCTGATGCTCATGGACCAGTATACAGATCAGGATTTCATGATTGAAGTGTTTGGAGAATTCCTGCACTTTCATATTATGAAGAGGGGAGTTCTGGGAAATCGCAACACGCAGTAAGTCTACCTTGCCCTTGGCAAAGGAATCAATCTCCATTGCATCGGGAACCTGAATCAGGTGTGCTATTTCCTTCGCAGAAGCTAATTCAGGATTAATTGCCATAGACATACCCATGCATTGCTTTAAATAGGTAATTTCTTTGGAATATTCGGGATTACGTACACGGGCAATCGTCTGACAGTTGCTGGCTTTCTTGGCAATCAGACAGCTTAACAGATTAATCTCATCCTTGCCTGTTACGGCAATGAAGAGATCTGCTTCTTCAATACCTGATTCCTGCTGTGTTACGAAGCTTGTGGAGTTACCGACCAGACCCTGAATGTCCAATGCTGACAGGGCTGGCTGTAATCGCTCCGGATTTATATCGATCATGGTGATGTTATGACCTTCATCGTTTAATTGTTGTGCAAGTGCTGAACCAACTTTACCACAGCCGGCAATAATAATGTTCATTGTAATGATGCTCCTTTAAATATTTTCGCAAGATTTATAAAACACAATTTTACATTTTAGCATATTTATTTTATACTGTATACAGAAAAGATACAAGATATAAAGGGGTATTATGGAAATGAAGTTGTACGACAAAGAAAAAATAGATTGGAAGAATCTGATTTTTGATAATAAGGCGCTGTTTATGCTGCTTTTTCCTATTATCATTGAGCAGCTGTTGAATTCTTTCATGGGAATGGCGGATACAATGATGGTCAGCACGGTAGGCAGCGAGGCAATATCAGCGGTATCATTGGTAGATTCCCTCAATAATCTGGTCATTCAGATATTTGCCGCTATGGCAGCGGGTGCTGCAATTATCTGTTCGCAGTATCTGGGAAGTGGTAATAAGCAGGCAGCGAATAAAGCAGCTAAACAGGTGGTGCTTACAGTACTTGCCATTTCGCTTGGATTAATGATTATTTGTCTGATAGGCAGGGAGAATCTGTTGTGGCTTATCTTTGGAAGTGTAGAGCAGGAAGTTATGGATAATTCCCTGATTTACTTTCTTATTACAGTTATATCTTATCCATTTCTTGCTTTGTTCAATGCAGGAGCTGCTTTCTACAGGGCCAGTGGTGATTCCAAGTTCCCCATGAAGATATCCGTAATCTCCAATTGTCTCAATATTTTCGGTAATGCAATCTTTATATATGTATGCCATTGGGGAGTAGCGGGAGCTGCCTTTTCCACACTTTTGTCCAGAATTTTCTGTACGGTGGTAATCTACTGGTGCCTGAGAAAACCCAGACAGGATATTGTGGTGAATGAATATCATAAGATCAGACCTGATATGCCGCTGATTCTTAAAATCATGGCAATCGGTATTCCTTCCGGTATTGAGAATGGTATGTTCCAGTTTGGCAAGCTGGCGATTCAGTCCACAGTTTCAACGATGGGAACCGCAGCGATTGCAGCACAGGCTATGACCAATATTATGGAGAATGTAAACGGTATCTTTGGTATTGGTGTTGGTATCGGCTTAATGACAGTAGTAGGACAATGCATTGGAGCCGGACGAAATGAAGAAGCCAGATATTATATTGTGAAGCTGACCGGTATTGCAGAGATTGGAATTATCGTATCCTGTATACTGGTACTTGCAATAACCAGACCTGTAACCTGGCTTGCAGGAATGGAACAGGTAAGTGCAGATATGTGTTTTGAAATGGTTACAGCGATTACAATTGCAAAACCGCTGGTATGGACCTGTTCTTTTGTAATTGCATATGGACTGAGAGCAGCGGGGGATGTGAGATTTTCCATGATCACATCTACGATAACCATGTGGTGCTGTCGTGTGGCACTTTGTATATTCCTGGTCAAAGCCTTCCATTTTGGACCGATGGCTGTATGGATTGGTATGTTTGCTGACTGGACGATCCGCTCTGTCATTTTCGTAAGCAGATTCCTAAGTGGCAAATGGTTAAAGAAGCGTATTATCTAGTGGTGTATGTGGTTCTTGATTAATATGAGGAAAGTAGATATAATGTGGAAAGATAAAGGAATTAAAATTATTATTCTGATGCTTGCGGCTTTGCTGAATGTTGGATGTGGAAGTAATGAGGCAGTAGCTGCGTCAACCATGAACCAGAGTACAGAAGCGGTTACTACACTGGAAAGCACAGAGCAGCTCCCAATGTCACAGCAACCGGAGCAGACTCTGGAAGAATCGAGTACGGAAGCATATGTTGAGGAAGAGAAGCAAAAGGTAGATCTGGTCATGGTAGGAGATGTATTGCTTCATGAGAAGGTGGCGCAAAGTGGACAAATGCCCGATGGAACTTGGCAATATGATCATCTGTTTGCACAGGTCAGGGATGAGATAGAGGCAGCAGATCTTGCGCTGGTAAACCAGGAAGTAATTCTTGGAGGACGTGAACTGGGATTGTCAGGATATCCAAGCTTCAACGGAGCATACGAAGTAGGAGACAGTCTGGTCAATGCAGGGTTCGATGTAGTTCTTCATGCGACCAATCATGCATTGGATAAAGGCAGAAAAGGACTACTTAACTGCATTCATTTCTGGAAAGAAAAGTATCCGCAGATAGCAGTCCTTGGAATCCATGAGACGAAGGAAGAGGCAGATACGGTATATGTAACAGAAGTAAATGGAATCCGCATTGCAATATTGAACTATACGTATGGAACAAACGGTATATCATTGCCCAAAGATATGCCCTATGCAGTAGATATCTGGAATGAAGATAAAATCAGAACGGATATGCAAAAGGCAAAAGAAGCGGCAGATTTTATCGTTGTATGTCCTCACTGGGGTACAGAATATAAGCTTCAGGAATCCAAAGACCAGCAGCAGAAGGCACAATTCCTGGCAGATCAGGGAGCAGATCTGATCATAGGTACACATCCGCATGTGATAGAACCTGTTATCTGGATTCAGTCGGCTTCCGGCAAAGAGGTGCTTGTATATTATTCCCTGGGAAATTTTATTAATGCCACCAGCGGAACAGGTCAGGGAACAGCTGCACGTATGGTAGGTGCGATGGCACAGGTTACCATTGAAATGGATGAGCAGAACAGACCTTATATCAGTAGTTATGGAGTTGAACCACTGGTTACACATAATGTATCAGGAACAGGACAGATTACAACGTATAGGTTAAAAGATTATACAGAAGAATTTGCTGGGCAGAATGAGATGAGAAAACAGGATCCTTCATTCTCACTTTCTTACTGCCAGTCTATATGCAGAGAGGTGTTCGGAGACCTGTATCAGCAGTGATAATACAGAAATTAAGAGGTACACGGCATGGGCGTATCAAAGAAACAGGATTTACAGGATTTTAGCAGGCAGCAGATGGATATTCTGGCAAATATCAGCCATAGTGTGAGAACACCAATCCACACAATTATGGGAATGACGGATCTTGCATTACAGGATGTAAATGATCCAATTGCTGTAGACAATTATTTATGTAAAATTAAGAAGGCTGGAAGTGTGTTGATCAATCAGATCAACGAGCTGCTCGAACTGACCAGACTGGAGAACAATGAGACAGAAAGCAGACCGGAACTATGTACATTTGAAACAATAAAGGAGCTTATTGAACTACAGCTGCAGCTCTATACCGAGAATCGACAGATTGAGGTAGAGGTAAATGTGGAGGACATGACCAGAACCACCTTTATGGAAGACACTGTGCGCATGGAACAGATACTGATGAATCTGATATCCAATGCGGCGAAGTTTACCCCAGACGGTGGTAAGATATCGGTCAGCGTTGAGACTTTGTCTGTGTCGGCACAGGAGATTGTGAATCGTTATACCATAGCTGATAATGGAATTGGTATGAGTGATTCTTTCCAGAAGGTAATGTTCTGTCCTTTTATGAAGGAAGAGAATACGGTGAATGCCAATGAAGAAGGAGCTGGGTTAGGACTCTATATGGTGAAGCGCCTGATAGAGTTAATGAATGGTTCTATTGAGGTAGTATCTCAAATTGGCATGGGAACGACAGTCACTGTTGAGCTAAGGGGACAGATCTGCAATGGGCAGAGAGAGGACATAAGCATTCCGGTAGAATCAGATATCAGACTTCTTCAAAATAAGCGGATTCTGTTGTGCGAGGATAATGCATTAAATGCGGAAATGACCAGAGATTTGTTGGAAAATGCAGGAATGAAGGTAGACTGTGTATCCAATGGACAGGAGGCGGTCAACAGGATACAGTCAACAGAAAGCTATTATTATGATGCAGTATTGATGGATATCCGGATGCCTGTGATGAACGGGTTGGAAGCAACAGACATGATACGCAGAATGGGAAGAGAAGACACATATATAATACCTATTGTTGCCCTGACAGCCAGCGTATACAGGACGGATCAGAGAAAGGCATTGGCAGCAGGCATGGACGCATTCCTGATGAAACCATTTGAAGTTACAACGCTGTTGGAGAAGCTTGCCGGCTTCTGGAGTGTCTATCATAAGGAGCGAATATAATGAATATCACAAATTCTGTGTATGCACTGATAGGAGGCTTCCTGCTGGACCTGCTTTTGGGAGATCCGCATACGCCATGGCATCCTGCATGTATCATTGGTAAATATATCTGTGGATACGAGAAAATATTAAGGAAAACGCTTCTTAAAGGTGAACATAATGAAAAAAAAGAACTGAGAGCAGGGGGATATCTGGTGATTCTGGTCATACTTACTGCTGTCATGGTTCCGTGGATCATCCTGATGGCTGCCTATTCTTTACATCCTTATCTGGGACTGGCAGCCGAGATTATAATGTGTTATGCAGTGCTTGCAACCAGGTCATTAAAGACCGAAAGCATGAAAGTATATAATGCCTTGAAAGAAGAAGGACTGGAAGAAGGAAGAAAAGCCGTATCCATGATCGTAGGAAGAGATACAGAACGGTTAGATGAAAAAGGCGTTGTAAAGGCGGCTGTGGAGACGATTGCAGAGAACTTCTCAGATGGTGTGGCAGCACCTATGTTCTATATGATGCTGGGGGGGACACTGGCAGGATATTTCTATAAGGCAGTCAATACCATGGATTCCATGGTAGGTTATAAAAATGACAAATACCTGTACTTTGGCAGAGCAGCAGCACATCTGGATGATATTGTGAATTATATCCCGGCAAGGTTATCTGCCTTTCTTATGATAGGCGCTTCTTTTATTATGAAGCTGGATTATCGCAATGCCTGGAAGATATTTTACAGAGACAGGCATAACCATGCAAGCCCTAATTCTGCCCAGACAGAGGCGGTAGCAGCAGGAGCACTGGATGTTATGCTTGCTGGAGATGCATATTATTTTGGACAGTTATATCATAAGAAGACAATCGGAGATGATATCAGACCAGTAGAAATAAATGACATACGTGTCATGAACAGGCTGATGTATGTGTCAGCATGGATTGCATGTATCATTATGGCTGTGGTAAAAGGGCTTTTTATTATGTGGATCTGACACAAAGTTTGCTGACTACGAAAGGGCATAGTTATTATGATGAACAAGCATGGAGGGGATATTTATGGATATCCCGGTGTTATGGATTTCTCAGCGAATATTAATTATCTTGGAATGCCTCAGGCTGTGAAGGCAGCAGCGATGCGTGGAGTAGAGGAATCTGTTCACTACCCGCAGGCTGCACACAGACAATTAAGACACGCTGTTGCAAAACGTTATCATATAGAAGAGGAACAGATATTGTGCGGTAATGGTGCAGCGGAGTTAATTTATTGTCTGGTGGAAGCATTACAGCCTAAGAGGGCGTTGGTGATGGCGCCCTCTTTTTCAGAATATGAAGAAGCACTGGATAGCTGTGGTTGTGAGGTATTGCGATATCTGTTGAAGAAAGAGGACGCCTTTTGTCCGGATGAAGGCTTTATCAGACAGATACAGCCGTCTATAGATATGGTGTTTGTGTGTAATCCCAATAATCCAACAGGCGGGCTGGTATCTATCTGCTATATTGAAGAGGTATGCCGGATGTGTGAGAAAGAGGGAGCCATTCTGGTAGTAGATGAAAGTTTCCTGGAATTTGTATCGCAGGCTGTGAGTGCCAGAGCTTTGTTAAAAAAATACGAAAATATTGTAATATTGCAGTCTTTTACGAAGATATATGCAATGCCGGGACTTCGGTTGGGCTGTGTCTTTTGCGGTAAAGAGTCCATGGTGGAGCTGCTACAGAAAAGGTTACAGCCATGGAATGTGTCTTTACCGGCGCAATATGCGGGAATTGCGGCAATGCAGGAGAAAGAGTATGTAGAAGCATCGGCGCAGCTGATTGCACGGGAAAGAGAATTTCTCACAGAACAATTACGTCTTGCGGGGCTGGAGAACGGTGTAGAACTGATTGTATATGAAGGAGCTGCGAATTTCCTGTTGTTTTATGGACCTGAGTTATTGTGGCAGTATTGTCTGGAAGAAGGGGTTCTGTTAAGGGATTGCAGTAATTTTGAAGGATTAGGCAAGGGATGGTTCAGAACCGCAGTCAGAGGGCATGAGGAGAATGGCAGGCTGATAGAGGCAGTTCGCAAAGCCTGTGAAAGATGCAGGCAAAAAAGGAGATAACAATGGCTAAATCAATTATGATTCAGGGAACAATGTCCAGTGCAGGCAAGAGTCTGCTGGTTGCGGGCTTATGCCGCATTTTAAGACAGGATGGTTATCGTGTGGCACCTTTCAAATCCCAGAATATGGCACTCAATTCCTATATTACATCGGAAGGACTGGAGATGGGGCGCGCACAGGTCATGCAGGCAGAAGCAGCCGGAGTAGAGCCAAGCATATACATGAACCCCATATTATTAAAGCCTACTAATGAGACGGGCTCGCAGGTCATTGTAAATGGAGAGGTATACCGTAATATGAGTGCCAGGGATTATTTTGCATACAAAAAGCAGCTGATACCTGACATTAGCTATGCATATGATAAATTATCGCAGGAGAACGATTATATTGTCATAGAAGGTGCAGGCTCGCCGGTAGAAATCAATTTAAAGAGTGATGATATTGTAAATATGGGCATGGCAAGAATTGCCCACTCACCGGTGCTGATCGTAGGCGATATTGACCGAGGCGGAGTATTTGCTCAGTTATGCGGCACTATGATGCTTCTTGAGGAAGAGGAAAAGGACATGGTAAAGGGACTTATTATCAATAAATTTCGTGGTGATAAAACCATTCTGGATCCCGGTATTGAGATGCTGGAGAAGCTGGCTGGTAAACCGGTCATTGGTACAGTTCCCTATATGGACATCCATCTGGAGGATGAGGATAGCCTGACCGGACGTTTTGATATACGGAAAAAGGCGGATATTGACATTGCAGTGATCCGCCTGCCCCATATTTCTAATTTTACAGACTTTAATATTTGGGAGAATATTGAAGGGGTATCCTTGCGGTATGTAACAAGAGTGTATGATCTGGGCAGTCCGGATATGATCATATTGCCGGGGACGAAGAATACCATAGCAGACCTTAGATGGCTGAGAGAATCAGGCATGGAGGCGGCGGTTCTCCGGTGTCATACACCTGGTAAATATGGAAGCAGGACAGGTAGGCCCGGATGCGTAATATGGGGTATCTGTGGTGGTTATCAGATGCTGGGGGAACAGATCATTGATGAGAGTGGAGTAGAGGAACAGTCCGGTTCTATCCGGGGACTGGGGTTAATCCCTATGACGACATATTTCCGGGAAGAGAAGGCACGTAAACAGGTAACTGGGCATATGGGTGCAGTGACTGGGATTTTTGAAGGACTGAAAGGGCTGGAAGTGACAGGGTATGAGATTCATATGGGACAAAGCATTTATGAAACACAGCCTTGCAGACTGGTGGAGCTGACAGATACCCGCACACAGGAATCTAACGAGGATGGGTATGCTTCGGATAGAGTTTATGGAAGTTATGTACATGGGATCTTTGACCGACATGAGATCGTAGAGACCATTCTGGGTGCACTTGCACAGGAGAAAGGTATAGAAGCTCCGTCAGAACACATATTAGATTATTGTGCCTATAAGGAGACTCAGTATGACAGACTCGCAGAGGAACTAAGAAATGCGATAGATATGCCACGCATTTATGAAATTATGGATAAGGGGGTATAGCACAATGAAGGAGCATATAGAGCTGGAACAGATACAACCTGCTGATATAGAGGCAAGAAGTTTTGAAATCATTACGCAGGAGCTTGGGGACAGAGTGTTAGATCCCCTGCAGGCTCCCATTATTAAAAGATGCATTCATACAACTGCGGATTTCTCCTACGCAGATAATCTCTGCTTTTCCAGGGATGTAGTTTCAATTGCAAGGGAAGCTTTGAAGAATGGCTGTACGATCGTAACGGATACGAACATGGCTTATGCAGGAATTAATAAGCGTAAGCTTGCAGAATACGGCTGTGAGATACACTGCTATATGGCAGATGAGGACGTTGCCAGAGAAGCAAAAGAAAGAAAAGTGACAAGAGCGATTGTCAGCATGGAAAGAGCTGCAAAGCTTCCGGGCAAGGTGGCATTTGTAATCGGAAATGCACCGACTGCGCTGATTCATCTCTATGAGATGATAGAGAATGGACAACTGTCACCGGCTTTTATTGTAGGCGCTCCTGTAGGCTTTGTGAATGTAGTACAGTCTAAGGAGCTGATCATGCAGACTGATACCCCTTATATTGTAGCCAGAGGCAGAAAAGGCGGCAGTAACGTAGCAGCAGCCATTATCAATGCATTATTGTACATGCAGTGAGTAAGGAGGCTGACTTGGAAGAGAGCGGATACCGATATAAAGGAACGAAGAAGCTGGCATATGGATATACGACAGGTACTTGTGCGGCAGCGGCAGCCCAGGCGGCGTGCATCTATCATTTTACAGGAGTGGCACCTGAAAATGTAGATATAGATACGCCAGGTGGCATACGACTGCGGCTGGAAGTTGTGGAAGCATACATCACAGAGACAGGGGATAGTGTATGTGCGATCCGAAAACAAAGTGGGGATGACCCTGATGTGACCAATGGAGTACTGGTCTATGCCGAGACGGCTTTTCAATCAAAAGACAATAAAATGACACATGCGTCAGAAAAAGAAAGGATAATCATTGATGGCGGAGCTGGTGTAGGGCGTGTTACCAAACCAGGACTTGACCAGCCGGTAGGGGCTGCGGCAATCAACAGTGTTCCCCGCCAGATGATTACCCACGAAGTACTTCAGGTATGTGAAGAATTCGAGTATAACGGATTGGTAAAAGTCATTATCAGTATTCCCAAAGGTGTGGAGCTGGCAGAGAAGACCTTCAACCCAAGACTTGGAATAGAAGGTGGAATCTCTGTTCTTGGAACCAGCGGGATTGTGGAGCCCATGAGTGAGAAAGCTCTGATTGATACAATCAGGGTAGAAATGAAGGTACGGCGTGAAGAAAATAACAAACTGCTTCTGACAGCACCCGGCAATTATGGCAGAGGCTTCATGCAGGATAAATATGGTATAGATATTGATGCGGCTGTAAAATGCAGCAATTATATAGGTGAGACTATTGACATAGCCAATGAGCTTGGGTTTGAGAGAATGCTGCTGATAGGACATATCGGGAAGCTGATTAAAGTATCAGGAGGAATTATGAATACGCATTCTTCCTGTGCAGATGCAAGACTGGAACTGCTTGCTGCGCATGGAATAAGAGCAGGCGCTGACGTGCAGACGGCAAGAGCAATCCTGGATTGTGTGACGACCGAAGAGGCATTGTCCATTTTGTTGAAAGCAGGGCTGTTGGAAAAGACAATGCAGGTTGTGATAGATAGAATTGCCTATTATACAGGGAAGCGTACAGATCGGACTCAGATTGAGATTATCCTGTTTTCAAATGAACAGGGAGAGCTGGCAAGGACAGCTCATGCAATGGATTATTTGGAGGAATACAGACATGGTACATTTTGTAGGAGCGGGTCCGGGAGCACCGGATCTGATCACGGTGAGAGGTAAAGAGCTGTTAGAACAGGCAGATATCATCATTTATGCGGGATCTCTGGTAAATCCCGAACTGTTATCTTATGCAGGTAGTTCCTGTAAAATATATGACAGCAGCCGTATGACACTGGAAGAAGTGATAGACGTGATATGCAAGGCACATGCACAGACAGAAGAACCTGATATTGTAAGACTGCATACAGGAGATCCCAGCATTTATGGCGCAATCAGAGAACAGATGGATCGTCTGGATGAGCTGGAAATTGCCTATGATGATTGTCCGGGAGTCAGTTCTTTCTGTGGTGCGGCTGCAAGTCTGCAGCTGGAATATACATTGCCAGATGTATCACAAAGTGTAATTATAGCCAGAATGGCAGGCAGAACCCCTGTCCCTGTAAAAGAAGGTATCGCTTCTTTTGCGCAGCATCAGGCTACTATGGTTCTTTTCCTGAGTTCAGGAATGGCGGAACAGGTACGGGAGGAACTTCTAAGAGGCGGATATTCTCCCGATACGCCGGTAGGAGTTGTATATAAAGCAACCTGGCAGGATGAGAGGAAACTGATCTGTACAGTTGATACATTACCTGATGCCATGAAAGAGGCAGGCATCAGTAAAACGGCACTGATCATTGTGGGGGATGTGGTAACACATAGTAACTACAGGAGAAGTGATCTATATCACCCGAATTTCTCAACAGAGTACAGACAGGCAAAACATGAGGATTAATATGAAGAAATTATATGTGGTAGGAATAGGACCGGGAGAATATGACATGATGACAGGCAGAGCTATAGCAGCCTTGCAGAGTGCAGATGTCATTGTAGGTTATCAGGTATATACGGAGCTGGTCAAAGAATATTTCCCAGGCAAGGAAATCATGACAACTCCTATGCGTCAGGAAGTAGAGCGATGCCGTATGGCTGTAAGGGAAGCTGCCCAGGGCAGAGTTGTTGCCATGATCAGCAGTGGAGATGCAGGAATCTATGGTATGGCAGGGCTTATGTATGAAGTCCTGGAAGAAGAAGGACTGCTGGAACAGATAGAGCTTGAAATTGTTGCAGGAGTTACAGCTGCCAATGCAGGAGCTGCCTGGCTGGGGGCGCCTCTGATGCATGATTTTGCCGTAATCAGCCTCAGCGATTTATTAACTCCCTGGGAAGTGATTGCCAAAAGGCTGCGGGCATGTGCCGGCGCAGATATGGGGATTGTGCTCTATAATCCATCCAGCCATAAGAGAAAAGACTATCTGCAAAAGGCGTGTGACATTCTGCTGGAAGAACTTCCGCCACAGCAGATATGCGGATATGTGGAAAATATTGACAGGGAAGGCACCTGTACAAAAGTATGCACTTTAGCGGAGCTTAGAAATACGACTGTAAATATGTTCACAACAGTGTATATAGGAAATTCCAGAACAAGACAGATTGGAAACAAGATGGTAACACCAAGAGGATACCGCCTATGAGAATCATATTAGCAGGCATAGGAATGGGTGCCAGAGAGCAGATGACGCAGGCGGTTCAGGAAGCATGTATGAATGCAGATATTATCTTTGGAGCTGCTAAAGTACTGGAGACAGTGGAGTGGTGTGCGACACCCAAAGAAGCCATTTATGAGGCAGAGAAGATCTATGCATATCTACAGGAACATCTTCGGTATTGCAGTCCTGTAGTTATATTTTCAGGAGATACAGGCTTCTACAGCGGTGCCAGTCAGTTTGTCAGGCTTTATGGAGCAAATGATCAGGTAGAATTACAGATACTTCCGGGTATCACTACTGTACAGGCGATGGCTGCGAGATTAGGTACGAACTGGCAGGATGTGGAATTATGCAGTATTCACGGAAGAAGTAGAAATATCATGAATGAACTGCGCAGACATGCAAGAGTCTTTTGCCTGGCAAGCGGTGCCGAAGATGTACGCAGAATCAGCCAACAGCTGATAGACTATGGATATCAGGATGCACAGGTGTCAGTAGCGGTGAATATGACCTGTCAGGATGAATGGATAGGTCAGGGAAGCCCACAGGAGTTTCTACAGTTTGAGAGGACCGGACTGTGTGCCTTTATGATAGAGAAATCACAGGATTCTTCCTCACAGGTATATGGTTTGCCGGATGATTTCTTTATTCGTGGCAGGGTTCCCATGACAAAGGAAGAAGTAAGAGCCGTATCTGTGGCGAAACTGCACCTGAATCCGGATGCAATTGTATATGATATTGGCGCAGGGACCGGCTCAGTCAGTATAGAGTGTGCGATACACCTGACAAAGGGTGAGGTATATGCCATAGAGAGAAAGGAAGAGGCTGCCTCCTTGATTGAACAGAATGCACATAAGGCATCCGCAGATCATGTGCATGTAATCAGAGGAATAGCGCCGGATGTGCTGCAGGGACTGCCTAAGCCCACCCATGTGTTTGTAGGGGGGAGCAGTGGCAGGCTGGAAGAGATTCTGGATCAGGTAAGAGAAGCCAACCCTCATGTTAGAATCGTCGTAAATGCCATTACACTGGAGACACAGAGCGAATTATTACAGTATGTACGTAAACATGAGATCACAGATGCGGATATTATTACCATACAGGTTTCAAGGAGTGAGACAGTAGCAGGATATCATATGATGCGTGGTGAGAATCCCATTATGATAGGAAGCTTCTGAGGTTACTGAAAGAGGGTATTACTATGAATAAGAGTCCACGATTTATGATAGCAGCACCGTCCAGTGGAAGTGGAAAGACCATGTTGACCTGTGGGCTGATGCGGCTTTTGCAGAAAAAAGGATATGAAGTGCAGGGATTCAAATGCGGACCGGATTATATTGATCCCATGTTTCATACTAGAGTGCTGGGGATACCAAGCGTCAATCTGGATTCTTTTTTTGCAGAAGATGAAGTGTTGCGTTACCTGTTTGACAGAAGAATGCAGCAGAGGTATTCGGAAATGTCCATTGCAGTACTGGAAGGTGTTATGGGATATTATGACGGGTTAGCAGGCAGGAGTATAAAAGGTTCTACCTGTGATATAGCAAAAATTACTGACACACCTGTCATTTTATGCATAGATACAAAAGGAATGAGTCTGTCCGTAGTGCCTTATGTGAAAGGCTTTCTGGAATATATTCCTGACAGCCATATTCAGGGAGTGATACTGAATCGTTGTTCCAAAGGAATGTACCCAATATTAAAGGAGCTGCTGGAGACTCAGTTGAACATAGCTGTCATTGGATATATGCCTGTTCTGGAAGATTGTGAACTGCCCAGCAGACATTTGGGCTTATATCTTCCTCAGGAGATTCAGGATTTCCAGCAGAAAGTTGAACGGATTGCGGATACGCTTGCTGATACACTGGATATGGAGTGTCTGCTTGGATTGGCAAAGAATGCCCCTGCATTGGAAACGAAAGCTCCAGATAATTGGAGTGGTATCCTGCAACAGACTGAGCCTGTAATCAGAATCGCAATAGCATGGGACAACGCCTTTTGCTTCTATTATCAGGACAATCTGGATATATTGGAGAGCCTTGGAGTGGAGCTAGTGCCTTTTTCTCCGATAGAGGATAGTAAGCTACCAGAGAACATATGCGGTTTATTGCTCGGCGGTGGATATCCAGAGAATTATGCCAGAGAGTTGAGCTGCAATGCTTCTATGAGACAAAGCGTAGCACGTGCGATACAGGAGAATATGCCATGTCTGGCAGAATGTGGCGGTTTCCTGTATCTTCATGACGCAATCACGGATATTGATGGTGAGGAATGGGCTATGGTTTCTGCTGTTCATGCTACAGCAGCCTATCAGGGAAAACTACAGCCACGATTTGGATATATTACGTTAGAGGATGGACAGACCGGGATGCAGATCAGGGGACATGAATTCCACTATTATGACAGTACGGATTATGGACAGGAATGGACAGCAAGAAAGCCGTTAAGCAGCAGACATTGGAGTTGTATGCATAAGCAGGGCAATCTGCTTGCCGGATTTCCGCATTTGTATTATGCATCTGACCCTGGATTTGCAGCAGAATGGGTACAGCGGTGCCGACAATGGAGGAAAGAGTGAAAAATAGAATTGGTAAGATAGAGATTGCAGGGCAGATAATAGATAGAGAGGCAATGGAACAGGCAAGGCAGCAATGGGATAGCGTGGCGAAACCATTGAACAGTCTCGGTAAATTGGAAGAGCTGATTATACAGATTGCAGGAATCCAGAAGACACCCCATGTAAATCTGCAAAAGAAAGAAGTACTGGTTTACTGTGCAGATAACGGTGTTGTTGCAGAAGGAATCAGCCAATCTGACAGCAGTGTCACTTCTATGGTGGCTCACAGTATGGCAGAAGGAAGAGCCAACATCAATATTATGGCTGGTCAGGCTGGGGCGAAGGTAACACCGGTGGACGTAGGAATGAAAGATGTAGTCAATCATGCCGGATTGATACAGCATAAGATTATGCCGGGAACGCGTAATTTCGCTAAAGAGCCGGCAATGAGAGCAGAACAATGTCAGCAGGCAATTTTAACAGGAATAGAGCTTGTGGGACAAAAGGCGGCAGAAGGTGTCAATATCATAGCCATAGGAGAAATGGGAATCGGCAATACAACGACTTCCAGTGCGGTAGCAAGTGTATTACTGGACAGACCTGTGGAAGAAATGACAGGAAAAGGAGCTGGATTGAGCAGTGAGGGTCTGATTCATAAAAAGCAGATTATTGAGCAGGCAATATCCAGATATCATTTGAGAGAGGCAGATGCTTTTGATACGTTATGCAAGGTAGGCGGACTGGATATTGCAGCAATGGCTGGCACATGCATTGGAGGAATGATGTATGGAATCCCAATTGTACTGGATGGCTTTATATCTGTTGTTGCAGCATTGACTGCTGTACATATGGTGCCAGGCTGTAGACCATATCTGATTCCATCTCACGTATCAACAGAGCCGGCTGCAATTGCTGTATTGGAGGCAATGGACATGCATCCGGTTGTCCATGCGGATATGTGTCTTGGAGAAGGTACAGGGGCTGTATTGTTATTTCCCATACTGGATATAGCATTGGCTGAATATGATACGGCGCAT
Organism: Roseburia sp. CAG:10041_57; assembly: GCA_001916965.1. GTDB lineage: Bacteria > Bacillota > Clostridia > Lachnospirales > Lachnospiraceae > COE1. The sequence goes on along the minus strand of MNTL01000001.1, from coordinate 311,195 downwards.
ACTTTTGGAGAGATTGCATTGAAACCATACGAACATCTGGAATAAGGGAAAGGACAGACAGGGTATGCTGATACTTGTAACCGGTGGAAGTGCCAGCGGAAAATCAGAATATGCAGAGCAATGTATTACCATGCTGCATAAGGGAAAAAATACTTTGCTGTATCTGGCAACCATGCAGCCATATGGAGAAGAAGGTGCGGCAAGAGTAGAGAAACACAGAAAGCAGCGAGCGCAGCGCCACTTTGATACATTGGAATGGTATCAGAATTTACAGGAAGCGCCCGTTCCAGAGCATTCAGATATTTTATTGGAGTGTATGTCGAATCTGGCTGCAAATGAGATGTTCAGGGAAGAGATAAGCCCAGAACGTATACCTGTTCATATCGCTGAGTGCGAGACAAGAATACTGGATGGCGTGGCACATCTGCTGAATGCATGTGATAATCTGGTAATTGTAACAAATGAAGTATTTTCAGATACACTTTCTTATGATGAGTTTACACTTGCGTATATTCAATTGCTGGGGCATATAAATGCTGCACTGGCACAAATGGCAGATGAAGTTGTAGAAGTTGTGTATGGTATACCTGTGATTCATAAGCAAAAGGCTGAGATAGGAGAAATAAAACATGAAACTGATTAGAACATTATGTCTGGCTTTTTCTATGTATTCCAGAATACCAATGCCGATTCTGGAATATACACAAGAAGACATGAGATATACATTTCTGGCGTTTCCTCTTGTAGGTGTTGTGATTGCGGCTCTGGAATATGGGTGGTTCCTGATTTGTGGCAGGACAGGAATCGGAACGTCCCTGTATGCTGCACTGGCGGCAGCAATCCCTGTATGTATTACGGGGGGATTCCATATGGATGGATATCTGGATACGACGGATGCGCTAAGTTCACACAGAGAAAGGGAAAAGAAGCTGGAGATACTGAAGGATTCCCATGTGGGTGCATTTGCAGTAATCTGGACAGGCTTATATCTCCTGGTCAGCTATGGGCTTTTTACAGAGCTTCGTGAAAAACAGGAAATTATGATGGTAGCAATCGGTTTTGTACTTTCCAGGGCAACCAGCGGATTGGCTGCAATCAGCTTCCCAAGTGCATCGGGCAAGAGTTCTTTAGCTTATTTTGCAAAGGCGGGAGACAGAAAAGTTGTAAAAATCGGATTGTGGATATGGATTATTGTGACATGTGTGTCATTTATCTGCTATGATATTCGATATGGAGTGACAGTGATAGTGGTGCTTGCAATGTGGTTTTTGCATTATAATCGGATGTCGAAGAGAGAATTTGGCGGCATTACAGGAGATCTGGCAGGATGGTATGTAGAGACCTGCGAACTGGCTGTTCTTGGGGCAGCAGTAGTGCTTGCCTATATTCTTCGGATATGTGGCATTTAGAAGACTCCGAGAGTACATAGAAGTGACAGAGAGGATAGAAAGATATGATTTTGATTATAGGGGGAGCATATCAGGGAAAACACAGATATGCAGTAGAACATTATCCTGACAGAACCATATATTATGTGCAAAGTCTGATAAAAGAGGCTTTGGAAAAGCAGACCGACCCTGCCTTGTATATAGAGAAGCTTGCGAAGGAAGAGCCGGAGGCTGTATTTACGCTGGATGATGTGGGATGCGGCATTGTACCCATAGATAAGAAAGACAGAGACTATAGAGAAACAGCTGGTAGAATTGGATGCAATCTGGCAGCACAGGCACAAAGAGTGATCCGGGTCTGTTGTGGAATAGGACAGGTAATAAAATGAAGATTTATCTGATACGGCATGGTATGACAGCAGGAAACCGGGAGAAAAGGTACGTAGGATGTCATACGGATGAAGATTTGTGTGAGGAAGGAATTGCTCAGATACAAAGTAATGAATACCCCAGGGTGGACCGTCTGTATGTCAGTCCTTTAAAAAGATGCATAACAACAGCAGAATTAATATATCCCCATATGCCCATGGTTACTAATGTGAAATTAGAGGAAATGGATTTCGGGGATTTCGAGTATAAGAATTATCATGAACTGAATGGAAATGCTGCGTATCAGGCATGGATAGACAGTGGCGGCAGGACTGCCTTCCCAAATGGGGAGGGCAGGGAACAATTCAGCAGACGCTGTGTAGAAGGATTTTGGGAGTGCCTGGCGGATTGTAAGGATACAGACCGGGTTGCATTCGTGGTACATGGTGGAACGATTATGGCAATCATGGAACAATATGGAGAACCAAAGGGTGAGTACTATAAATGGCAGATTGCAAATGGCGCATATTTGTCATTAGAGGTTATGAAAAGCCTGTAAGTGTCCGATATATTATGTAATTAGTAAGAAAGAATAGATAAAGGGGGATGCCATTATGAGAATCAACAGTTCCAGAAATTCTCTTGCAAGAGCCAGAATGATTCGATCAGCCAACAGGCAGAGAAGAACAAAGGTGCTGCGCAGCCAGACGAATAAAACGGATAAGGGCAATATTTCATCTGGTACAACAAGGACAGATACATCAACATCCAGTCAGATCACGCTGTATGAGAATATGGAGAAAGCAGCTAAGGCGCTGCAGACAAGTGTAAAGAATCTGCAAAATATTAATTTGGGCACAGATACAGATAAGGAAGACACACAGGATTCCATTAAGAAAAAGCTATTAGAGCAGATAGATGAATTTGTGGGAGATTACAATTCGCTCTATAAATCATTAGATCAGGCGGGTGGTACAACGAACACCATGTTCCAGAAACAATTAAAATCTTTGTTTACCACTAACCAGAAGAAGCTTGCAGAAATTGGCATTACTATGGATGCAAAGGGAACTCTCAGCGTTGATTCCAAGACACTGGAAGCAGCCGGCGTAGATAAGTTGCAGAAGATATTCTGTGATAAGGACAGCTATGCGGCTGAGATAAGCAGCAAATGTGAAACCATAAAAATCTGTGCAAATTCTACAATTAAAGTATTAAACCGCATGTATGGCACACAGACCGCTTATAACCGTTATGGGATCAATGGTTATTACTATGGAAGCTCTGGAAGCAGGTATAATGCAAAAAGTTAAGTAAAAGGAATTTCCGGATAACGGAAATTCCTTTTTATAATACGATAGTAATGAAAATTCCTGATGCAAAATGCTTGCATTATGAGAGCAAAAAAAGGATAATGATAAGAAAAACGGAGTGAGGATCATATATGGGATTTGATAAGAAGAAAATTAAACAGATCAGGCAGCTTATGCTTTTGGCAGCAATTCTGATATTGGGGCTGATTTACAGTCAGGAGGTTTTCAATGCAATCAGTATGTTGGTTGGGATTATGAAGCCTTTTATATATGGAGGTGTCATTGCATTTGTGCTTAACATCCCACTGTGTCAGATAGAAGATTATATTCTGGCGGGCTGGAAGGGAAGAAGCGCAGATAAGGCGAAAAGACCGGTTGGTATCATATTAAGTATTCTGTTCGTGATTGTACTGATTACGATTGTCATTGCAACAGTTGTTCCACAGGTGGCAAAGACTGCTATGGAGCTGGGAAATAAAATACCACAGTTTACGGACAAACTACTCAGAGAGCTGGAGCAGCTGACTGTAAATTATCCACAGATTCAGGGCTATGTAGATGAACTTGCAACGATGCAGATAGACTGGGAGAGTCTAGCGCAAAGAGGTTGGGAATTCCTGCAAAGCGGGATGTCCAGCGTACTATTTTCTACTGTATCAGTGGCAGGAAGTATTATCAGCGGTATTTTAAATGTTGTGATTGGTTTTATATTTGCCATATACATTCTTGGACAGAAGGAAACGCTGGGAAGCCAGTGCAGGAGAGTCATACGTGCTTATTGTCCTCCAAGGATAAATGATATGGTTTTGAAGGTCTGCTCCCTTGGATACCGTAATTTCTCAAATTTTATATCAGGGCAGTGCTTGGAAGCAGTTATTTTAGGCTGTATGTTTGTGATTACAATGACAATTTGTAGAATGCCATATGCCATATTGGTTGGTGTGTTGATTGCTTTTACAGCTTTGATCCCGATTGTGGGAGCTTTTATAGGCTGTGTGGTAGGTGCATTTCTGATTATGGTGGATAATCCGATGAAGGCAGTGGCATTTGTCGTTATGTTCCTGATTCTTCAACAGGTAGAGGGTAATCTGATCTATCCTAAAGTAGTAGGGAATAAAGTAGGATTGCCATCCATATGGGTATTAATGGCAGTCAGCGTGGGCGGAAGTCTATTTGGTATTCCTGGAATGCTGTTCTTTATCCCACTGGTTTCTACGTTGTACATGTTGTTAAGGGACAGCGTGAATGCAAGAAATAACAGGCAGTATCGTCAGACCGGACGCAGAAGACATTCTCCGGCAAAAGAGAAACATAGTGATACAGCGGAAAATAAAAAATAATTTATAGAAAACCGACATTTGAAAATTGTGTAAAATGTCGGTTTTTAATTTTAATTTTGTAAAATGATTGTAAAATTACTATATATGTAATATAATAATTTATATAAAAACAGTTATTTCTATTGACGTGGGACTAAATAACTGTTATAAAGGATTAATTGTGCATAAAATCAGGCAAGGCAGGGCACATACGAAAGGAAGAAAAGAATTGAAGAAAAAAATACTGACATTGGTTCTGACAACGGTTTTAATTGTTTCTGCATTAGCAGGATGTGGAAACGTTACCAAAAGTGAAGAAGCCAATGAAACACAAAACGAACAGACAACACAGGATGAACAGCCGGAATCTGGTACAGTGTCCTTGACTGTATGGGCAGAGGAAAATAATTTTGAGATGCTTACACAGATGATAGACGGCTTTAAACAAAAGTATGCAGGTCAGGCAGACTTTGATATCTCGCTGGTACAGCAGAGTGATTCAACTACGAAGGATACGATACTGGGCGATGTACATGCAGCAGCAGATGTGTTCTCATTTCCGGATGACCAGTTAAGCAGCCTTGTTGCTTCAGGCGCATTGGAACCAGTACCGAATGCGGATGTAATCAGTAGTGCAAATCTGGAAGAATCAGTAGCCGCAGCATCTTATAATGGGGTATTGTATGGATATCCGATGACAGCGGATAATGGATATTTCCTGTATTATGACAAGAGTTATTTTACAGAAGACGATGTGAAGACTATGGATCGTATCCTGGAAGTTGCAGAAGCAGCAGGGAAGAAGTTCTCAATGGAACTTACATCAGGCTGGTATCTGTATTCATTCTTTGGCGGTACAGGCATGGATTTTGGCATTAATGATGATGGCGTAACGAATCATTGTAACTGGAATACAACAGAAGGAAGCATAAAAGGTGTGGATATTGCCCAGGCACTTGTAAATATCACATCCAGTCCGGCTTTTGTCTCAGAAGCTGATGGTGACTTTACAGCTGGTGTAGCTGATGGCAGTGTCATAGCCGGTATAAGTGGTGTATGGAATGCCGTAGCCGTGAAAGAGGCATGGGGCAGTAACTATGGGGCAGTAAAGCTTCCAACCTATACATGTGCAGGACAGCAGGTACAGATGTCTTCTTTTACCGGATATAAAATGATGGGTGTAAATTATTATTCAGAGCATAAGGAATGGGCATGTAAACTGGCTGACTGGCTTACCAATGAAGAGAATCAGACAATCCGTTTCCAGCAGAGAAGCCAGGGTCCTTCCAATATCAATGCATCAGCTTCAGATGAAATAAGCAAGGAGCCTGCAATTGCAGCGGTAATTGACCAGGGACAGTATGGTAATCTGCAGCGTGTAGGTAACAGCTACTGGGATGCCTGTACGAATTTTGCAAATACAATTTTAAATGGTAATCCGGAAGGAAAAGACTGGCAGGAAATTATGGATACACTGGTGGATAAGATCACAGCATCCGCGGTCGGCTGATAAAGGAAGGTAAAGACTTATGCAGAAGAAGGCAAGAATCAGTATAAAGTATATTATTTTAATTCCCGTATTTATTTTGGGAATCGTAAGTATTTTCTCCAATGTAGAAGCGATAATGAACATTAGGAGAGTCAATACGAATGCAACGGAGATTACAGATACGTATATGGTAAGAATCTCTGAACTGGAGAAGATACAAAGAGAGACTCAGAATCTCCACAAGCTGGCATTGTCACATATTATTGCCACGAATCTGGATACAATGATTGAATTGGTTGATTCTGTACGTCAGGAAGAAGAAGTAGTCCAGAGCTATCTTGATGATTACCGGAAATATCTGACGCAGGATGATCAGGCAGCATTTGACCAGCTGCTTGCGGACTATGAGGGTATGAATTATGAAATTGCCAATCTTATGGCATATAGTGCCAATTCGAAGAATGAAGAAGCATATGATCTGGCAAACGGTGCAATTGCAGACTACAGCAGCAGCATGCAGCAGCAGATTGATATTATGGTAGAGAGCGCAAATGCCGGTTCGGAAGAAGCCAAGAATCAGCTGACAGCGACATATCAGGCTGCTATCATGAGAAACACGGTAACTATCACGATTAGTATTATATCCTTGATTGCTGCATTGTTCTGTGTATTTTATCAGATCATCCGCAAGCTGGCAATCACGAACAAGGAATTGAACAGTATCATTAAAGGTATTGAGAATGGACAGGGAGATTTGACCAGAAGAGTCAGTATCCTTTCCAATGATGAAATCTCTGATCTTGGAAATGGTATCAACACATTTATGGATAAGCTGCAAAGTATCATGAAAATGATCATTGAGAATACAACAGAGATGGAGAACGTTGTAAGCGAAGTGCAGGAAAGCGTAAAGGCATCCAATGACAGTGCTTCTGATCTTTCAGCAGTAACAGAAGAGCTGGCAGCTACCATGCAGGAGGTTGGCAATTCAGCAGGGACGATTAATCAGAATGCGGATTCCGTACGTGATGAAGTAGATACAATAGCAGAAAAATCCATCGGAATCAATGATTATTCCAAAGAGATGAAGAACAATGCAAATCAGATGGAATCAAATGCCAGAAAGAACATGGAAGAGACAGGAAGCAAGGTGAAAGAGATTCTTGATGTGTTGAATCAGGCAATCGAAGACAGTAAGAGTGTAGATCAGGTCAACAGCCTGACCAATGATATCCTGAGTATATCCAGTCAGACCAATCTGCTGGCATTGAATGCTTCTATAGAGGCAGCAAGAGCCGGAGATGCAGGTAAAGGCTTCGCTGTTGTGGCAGAGGAGATCAGACAGCTGGCAGATTCCAGCAGACAGACTGCAAATCATATTCAGGAGATTAATGGCATTGTAACGAATGCAGTACATAACCTGTCAGATAATGCAAACAACCTGGTAGGCTATCTGAATGAGTCCATCTTACCGGAATTTAAGAATTTTGTGGATTCCGGGGTACAGTATCGTGAGAATGCAACTTATATTGAATCTGTCATGAATGAATTCACGGAGAAGACAGATGCACTCAAGAATGCGATGGATGAAATCGCAGGTTCTATCAGCACGATCACAGATGCTATTTCAGAAGGTGCCAAGGGCGTTAATGGTGCAGCTGAGAGTACACAGCTTCTGGTTGTTGATATGGAGAAAATCAGCAGCCGTATGGATAAGAATGAAGCCATTGCCAAGGCATTACAGAAGGAAACAGATATTTTTACGAACTTTTAATCTGGGCGATAAGGGGAATTCCGCAATTGCAGGGATTCCCTTTTTTGCTTGCTTAATTCTATAAAACTATTATAATAAATAGTATATATTTTGACAAAAAGCAGAAAGGCATGGCCGTTAAAATGAATAAATGCATCATTGTGGGCGCAGGAGAATTTGATATAGACAACTGGAGCTGTGAAAAGGACGATTATGTAATCGCAGCTGATGCCGGCTGGATGATACTGGAGCAGCTGGGAATTGTCCCTGATCTTTTAATCGGAGATATGGATTCTTTAGATGAAAATGGTGTAGAACAGAAGTGTTCGTATGATTGTAAAGTAGAGATTCTGCCTACCCATAAAGATGATACAGATATGCTGGCTGCAATCCGCAAGGGGCTTGGACTTGGATATAGACAGTTTCAGATATATGGAGGGCTTGGAGGACGGCTCGATCATACAATCGCCAATATACAATGTCTTTTATTCCTGCATAACAGGGGTGCGAAGGGTATCCTCTATGGAAAACATTGCACGTTGCAGCTGCTGGTCAATGGGAAGGTCACGTTCCCGGCAACTAAGAGGGGACGCATTTCTGTATTCGCATATGGAGGGATTGCATATGGCGTAACAGAGAAAGGACTTTGCTATACAGTTGATAGGGCAGACCTGAATCCGGAATTCCCAATCGGTGTCAGTAATGAGTTTACAGGATGTGAAAGCAGTATTGAGGTAGAGAATGGCATGCTGCTTCTGTACACAGATAAAGGCTAAGGGGGTAAATATGATTTATACATTTTGTCAATGGTTGTTTTTCTTTTATTTTTACTGTTTCCTTGGATGGATATGGGAGACATGCTATGTATCCGTGTTAAAAGGACATTGGGTGAACAGGGGATTTATGAGAGGTCCTTTCCTTCCAATTTATGGCTCTGGAGCAATTATCGTGCTGATCTTTACACTGCCATACAGGACGAATGCAGTAGCTGTTTTCTTTATGGGAATGATCAGCGCAACCATACTGGAATATGTAACTGGCGTGGTAATGGAGAAGCTGTTCCATGTCAGATATTGGGATTACAGCAATCAGAAATTGAATCTGAACGGACATATCTGTCTTACGTCGTCTCTGGCTTGGGGCATCTTCTCTGTTCTTTTAACCATGCATGGGCATAAGCCGGTTGAAAACATGGTGCTTGGATTCAACAGTAATGTATTAGAAGCAGTCTGTTTCCTGCTGACTGTGTATATATCTATTGATATGGCAGAATCTGTACGTGAAGCTCTCAACCTGAAGGAACTGTTGATGAGTCTGGAAGAGAATAATGCAGAGTTCCGCAAGCTCCAGAAACATATGGAAGTTCTGTCGGCGTTCTACGGTACGGAGATTAAGGAACGGTCAGAAGTAGGTCTTAAAAAGCTGAACGCTGTTGTAGAGGCAGGTAAAGAGAAGTATGCGCGTGTAGGAGAAGGCAAGAAACAGATGGTATTCAGTCTGAAGAACAAAGAATTCAACAGAATGAATGGTCTGTTACAGCGTAACCCGGCTGCAGTATCCAAGATGCATGAACAGGCATTCTCTAAGTTAAAGGAACTCACCCGCAGGGATGAGAGCAAAGAAGCATAAGCTGAAAGGCATGGTTATTCATATGAAGGAGAAGATAAAGAACCTGTATCGCCAATGGTTCCGTGATACAGACGTAGACAGGCGGATCTATAACTGGGTTCTTACAATAGCTATTATTTCACTTGCAATAATTATCATAGTAGAAGCAGGTATGCAGTATGAATGGGATGGGCTGATGGCAATGATCGTATTGCTGCTTTATCTGGTTATTATGTTCATACTGGCAAACATGTATCCGCACAAACTTAAACTGCTCTTTTCCTTTATTACAGTGCCAATAAATCTTGCAGTTTTCCCATTTATGTTTCTTTTGGCAGAGGGCGGTGGAATACGTTCCGGTATGCCTGTATGGATGGCAATGGGGCTTTTACTGCTATTTATGACTGCGGATGGATTCTGGTTTGTCCTGCAGGTTATTGTAACTGTAATGGTAGACTTCTTCTTGTTCCTGGCTTCTTATCTGAATCCTGATATGATCAAGGAAGTAGACAATCCGTTTTATTATTATGAAGATAATTTAATTGCAATCTGCATAGTATCGCTGTGTATTGGATTTATGATCAGATACCAGAGAAAGGTTCTTGAGAGCCAGAATGGGAAAATCGAACAGACTTTGGCACAGATCCGCCAGGAGAAGAGGCGTACAGAGAAAATCAGTGCAGAAAAAGATAAGATTATGGAAGATTTATCTTACAATGTCAGAACACCTCTTAATATCATCGTTGGTATGTCAGATATGGCGAAACAGAATATTGAAGATACGGACAAAGTAAAAAAATGTCTGGACAAGATCAGTGAATCTTCCTGGCAGATGCTGCAGATTATGAATCGCATTTTGCAGATAGGGGAATATGGAACAAAGAATTATCTGGATCCGGATGAACTGATAAGCCATTGTGAAGATGGCAGATTATATCGGGATGCGGATGGAGCTTTGATGCTCAATGCCAGAAACAGGAATATTCTGGTTGTGGAAGATAATGATATTAATGTAGAGATTATAGAGAATATTCTTCAGAAGACATATGCCAAAGTAACCTGTGCCAAGACGGCAGAGGATGCAATACAGCTTATCGAGGCATCGGGAGAATTTGAATATGATCTGATATTGATGGACATTCAGCTTCCTGGGATGGATGGTTACAGTGCAGCACGCAGTATCAGGAGTATGGACAGGGCAGATGCCATAGTACTTCCTGTTTTGGCGATGACGGCAGATGCTCTGACGCAGGACGTGGATAAGGCATTACAGTGTGGCATGAATGCACATATAGCCAAGCCGATTATAGTAGAAGAACTGTATACGAAGCTTTATTATTACTTATTTGTCGCAAAAGTTAAAATTATATAAAAGAAATGGGGAATAGGAATGAAGAGAGAAAAATTAGACAGACTGGGAGAAATCCTGCAGGAAAGTGTGAACAAACATGAAATTGCAGGGGGCAATCTTCTGGTTATGCATCATGGAGAAGAGATATACTATGCACAGGCAGGCATGGCAGATATTGCACAGGGAAAAGGCATAGAAAGAGACAGCTTATTCAGATTGTATTCCATGTCAAAGCCGGTAACGTCAGCAGCAGTCATGTTATTAATGGAGAGGGGAATTGTTGATTTGCTTGATCCGATTTCCAAATATATCCCGTCTTTTGCAGAGTCCATGGTTGCTACAGAGCATGGGGATGAGAAGGCAGTAAGGCAGGTTACAGTAAAGGATTGCCTGTCCATGACATCAGGACTTGTATACAATTGTGATCCTGATCCTGCAAGCAAAGATACAGCAGTTGTATATCAGGAGCTGGATAAGAGACTTTATTCTGATAATCCCATGTCTACACTGGAATTTGCTGATAAGCTTGGCAGATGCAGGCTTGCATATCAACCAGGCAGTCAGTGGCGTTATGGAACCAGTGCAGATATTCTGGGAGCTGTTGTAGAAGCAGCCAGTGGCATGACATTTGGAGAATTCCTACAGAAAGAATTTTTCCAGCCACTTGGTATGGCAGATACAGATTTCAAGGTTAAGCACGATGCATTGCCAAGACTTACGAAGGTATATGAAGAGACTCCACAGGGGCTGATAGAATACGACGGTAATCATCTTGGAATCTGTAATCATATGGATGCGGATAAGATTGCTTTCGAGTCGGGTGGAGCAGGACTTGTATCCACAATAGAGGATTATAAACATTTTACACAGATGCTGTTGCATGGGGGCAGCTATCAGGGCAGAACCTATCTGTCACCGGCTACGGTAGAATTTATGACGAATTCACATTTGCTGGCACATCAGCAGCCATACATGGCAGGCTGGGATAATCTGCCGGGCTTTACCTATGGCAATCTGATGCGCATTATGACAGATCCTTCCCTTGCAGTCATCAATGGAGTAAAGGGAGAGTATGGCTGGGATGGATGGCTTGGACCGTATTTTGCCAATATCCCATCAATGGATATGACATTTTTGATGATGATCCAGAAGAAAGATTCAGGAACATTTACATTGACCAGAAAATTAAGAAATGCATTAGCGGCTGCATTTTAATTGATATTTATATTGCATGCAAAAAGGAGCAGTTACTTGCTCCTTTTTGTGTGCTTCGGATTAGATAACATCCTTTAATTGTGCCATTTGTAATTTGTAGTAGGCACCGCCTTTGGCCATTAATGTGTCGTGATTGCCTTCTTCGATAATGCCGCCCTGGTCTATGACAAAGATGCGGTCAGCTTTCTGAATCGTGGAAAGCCTGTGGGCAATGACAAAGGAGGTACGTCCTTTTAATAAAGCTTCGATACCTTCCTGAACCAGAAGTTCTGTCTGGGTATCAATACTGGAAGTAGCCTCATCTAATATTAAGATCTTAGGCATACTTACCATTGTTCTGGCAAAAGCCAGCAGTTGTTTCTGGCCAACAGAAAGTCCGCCGCCACGTTCTTCCAGGCGGGTATCATAACCGTTTGGAAGTCTGGTAATAAATTCATGTGCATGGACCGCTTTGGCTGCAGAAATGATCTCTTCCTCTGTGGCATCCAGCTTTCCGTAGGCAATATTCTCACGGATTGTTCCGGTGAACAGGAAATTATCCTGCGTCATAATGCCCATCTGGCTGCGGAGACTTTCGATGCTGACAGTCTTAATATCGTGCCCGTCAATACTGATAATTCCACTCTGTACATCGTAGAACCGGCTGATGAGATTGACAATGGTTGTTTTACCGGCACCCGTAGGTCCTACCAGTGCTATTGTCTCACCGGGCTTGATATGAAAGCTGATATCATTCAGGACTTTAGTTGTATCATCATAGGAGAAGCTTACGTGGGAGAAGTCTACACTGCCCTGGATAGGCGGCATTTCAATAACGTTTTCCGCATCGGTAATACCGGATTTGGTATCCAGTATCTCAAAGATACGTTCTGCACCGGATATATTGGTAATCAGCTGGTTATAGAAGTTACTGAGGTTCATGATCGGCTGCCAGAACATAGAAATATAAGTACCAAAGGCAATTAATGTACCAACGGTGACTTTGTCTACACCAAGGATTACAATGCCGGTGTACCAGAGAGATACAGAACCAAATCCCCAGCAGAAATCTACGACAGAGCCGAATGCATCCGCATATAGAACGGCGTCCATAAAGGACTGGCGATGTTCTTTTACCAGATTGCGGAAGGTCTGTCTGGTCTCGCCTTCAGCATGGAAGCTCTGTATGATACGGATACCGGACAGATCTTCATGGACGAAGGCATTCAGATTCGAGGATTTCTTTTTATGAATCTGCCATTTCGCATGAGAACGTGTCTGGATGAACCATACGCCGGCAATCATAAATGGAATACTGATGAGCGAAGCTGCTGCCAGGATAGGATTCTTAATGAACATGATGGCAACAACTGCACATACAGTAATAAAATCAGGGATTAAAGTAGTAACACTATTGGACAGTACGTCCTTGAGGGCATTGATATCGCCAATGATACGTGCAAGTATCTTACCGGTAGGACGGCTGTCAAAAAAGTGAAAATCCAGGGTCTGAATATGCGTATACAGCTGTTGGCGGATATCAACAAGTACGCTGTTGCATACTTTAGCCATAATGTACATACGCAGCTTTACCAGAACGATCAGTATCAGATTCAGGGTAATGGCAAAGGCAGCCAGCTTGTATAAACCCATGAAATCTTTTACCGCAATGTAATCATCTATGGCTTTCTCTATAAGCAGCGGGTTAATAAGGCTGACGGCTACGCAGTAAGCCATAATCAGTAAAACGCCGAATATGGGAAGCTTATATTGAAGCAGGTAGGAGAAAAGGCGGCAAAGAGTCTGCAGTTTGCTGGCTTCAGCGGCTTTTTCATCTTCCTTATATGAATTAATGGGCATGATTACGCCTCCTTTTTGTGAGAATCAGCAACACCGGGAGCAGTATATGCGCCATATTGTGATAAATATGTTGCATAATAAAGTCCACGCTTTTGCATCAGTTCTTCATGTGTGCCTCGTTCATGTATGGAGCCATTCTCCAGTACAATGATTTCGTCAGCATGGCGGACAGCGCTGATCCGGTGTGCAATAATGAGTTTCGTTGTATGGTTCAGGTCATGTAATGTTTTCTGTATTTCATGTTCTGTTTCCATATCCAGGGCAGAAGTAGAATCATCCATGACGAGTATCGGTGTATTTTTGGCAAGGGCTCTGGCGATGCTGATGCGCTGTTTCTGACCACCGGACAGACCAACACCACGTTCACCAATGACCGTGTCGTAGGTATTGTCCATTTTTTCAATGAAACTGCTTGCCTGGGCAGCAAGGGCTGCCTTGCGGACAGCTTCCAGATCTACGATGTCACGTTTGCCAAGCTTCACGTTCTCTGTAATGGTATCAGAGAAGAGGAAGACATCCTGCATAACGAGAGAGATACTGCCACGCAGCTGGTCAAAGGTCAGGTCACGGATATCCACACCATCCAGGCGGATGACTCCGTCAGTGGCGTCATAGAGCCTTTGCAGAAGCTGTACGACAGAGGTCTTGCCTGCGCCTGTTGCGCCCATGATTCCAATTGTCTTACCAGGCTCTACCGTAAAGGAGATATCATGCAGAATCTCATGCATATCTTCCTTATGGAAAGATACATGGGAGAACTCAATCTTACCTTCCACGTGTTCCAGAATGACAGGATTGGCTGATTCTGTAATGGCAGGTTTCTGCTCATAGATCTTATTGATCTTCTTATTGGATGCGATACCGGCAGACAGACTGTTGGAGAGCCAGCCAAGCATTTCCATTGGCCATACAATATTATTGGAATACTCTATAAAAGCACCCAGGGCACCAAGAGTTATGACATCTTTCATGACCAGACGGCCACCCAGTAACAGAATCGTCATAGGCAGAAGCTTGGTGATGATCTGGAAGCAGGGGTAGTATTTTACAAATATTTTGGACTGCTGCATATTTAAGTCATAGTAACGTTTGTTGTGTGAGAGGAACTTTTTGATTTCAAATTTCTCTCTGGCAAAAGCCTTTACTGTGCGGACACCTGCAAGATTCTCTTCAGCCACCGTATTTAAAGTTGCATTTTCTTCACTGATTGCTTCATAAACGTCGCCAAGCCTGTTTTCCATTCTGATGGCGATAAATCCGCATAGGATCATGGCAAGAGTGGGGATAATGGCGAGCGGGGCATTCAGGTTATACATACAGAATAATACGACTGTAGTATGGAAGATTACTTCGATGATCAGCATACCGACATAGGAGAGTGTATCCCAGATCCGGTCGATATCATCCTTGACTCTTGCCATTAATTCTCCGGTATTTGTTTTGTCAAAATAATTACAGCTGAGACTTTGAATGTGGTCAAAGAGTTCAAGCCTCATGTCAGAGGCTATTTTGGAACCTGCTTTGTCGAAGGTATATTCCTTGCAATATTGGAATATACATCTTCCGACGCCTACCATCAGGATTCCGCCCAACAGCCGGGGCAGTAATGTCAATTCTCCACCGACAATGACATCATCTATGATATGCATTGTCAGCATAGGAGACAGCATATCAAGTGATACGCTGATAATCAGGGCAATAATGGCAAAAAGATAGTGCCATTTATATTCCCATATATACGTTGATAGTTTCTTTCTCATAAAATCTCCCAAATCCCTTCTTAATGTGTTGGTTTGTTTCGGCTAATTGGCATCAATCATATTTTTGTGCACAAAAAAACCACGATAGAAAACTACCGTGGTCTAAATATCAATACAATTGTGCCCGAACCATATTAGGTTATGGCTGCGTATAACCGAAGGTAATTCCCATACAATAAATGCTTATGTTGTTGGATGTTGTGTTATTTGAGTTAATCAGTAACATAATTTACCTCCTTTCGTGTGCAGATCAATAGTGACATCCCCTACGTTACGCCTAAAAGTGATACCTGTCAACCATTATTCTGAAAATTCTAAAAAAATTACACAAATTCCTGATGTTATTGCATCCACTGATAAAACAGTGTATAATCAACTAGCAGTGAAAATTTTAACAAGTAAACTTGATTTAAACTGATAAAAATAAAATAAGGAATAGGAGAACAGAACAATGAGTAAGAAAACAACTGTTTTAATGATCCTCGATGGTTACGGACTCAATGAGAGAAAGGACCATAATGCAGTAGCAGAGGCGAACACCCCTGTTATGGACAGACTTATGAAAGAATATCCATTTGTACAGGGTAAGGCAAGTGGAATGGCAGTAGGACTTCCGGAAGGTCAGATGGGCAACTCAGAAGTAGGACATCTTAATATGGGTGCCGGAAGAATCGTATATCAGGAGCTTACAAGAATCACTAAGGAGATTCAGGATGGTACATTCTTTGAGAATCCTGCATTGTTGGAAGCTGTAGACAATTGCAAGGCAAAGGATTCTGCCCTTCATTTATTTGGCCTGTTATCTGATGGTGGTGTTCACAGCCATAATACACATCTTTATGGTCTGTTAGAGCTTGCTAAGAAGAATGGTCTTTCCAAGGTATATGTACATTGCTTCCTGGACGGACGTGATACACCTCCTGCATCCGGTAAGGGATATGTAGAAGAGCTGGAAGCCAAGATGGCTGAAATCGGTGTTGGCAAGGTAGCATCCGTTATGGGCCGTTACTATGCAATGGACAGAGATAACAACTATGACCGTGTAAAGCTTGCATATGATGTAATGACAACAGGCGAAGGCAAGAGTGCTGTATCCGGACCTGCTGCAGTACAGCAGTCCTACGATGATGGCAAGACAGATGAGTTCGTAATACCTACAGCAGTAACAGAGAATGGACAGCCTGTAGCTACAATTAAAGACGGTGATTCCATTATTTTCTTTAATTTCAGACCTGACAGGGCAAGAGAAATGACAAGATGCTTCTGTGATGATGATTTTAAGGGATTTGATAGAAAGAGACTGGATGTGGAGTTTGTATGCTTCTCTGACTATGATTCAACAATTCCTAATAAGTCAGTAGCATTCCACAAGATTTCTGTAACCAATACTTTTGGTGAATGGCTCGCAGCACATGATATGACCCAGGCAAGAATCGCAGAAACAGAGAAATATGCCCATGTAACATTCTTCTTCAATGGTGGTGTAGAAGAACCCAACAAGGGTGAAGACAGAGTACTGGTTCCTTCACCAAAGGAAGTTGCTACTTATGATCTGAAGCCTGAAATGAGCGCATATAAGGTATGTGACAAGCTGGTAGACGCAATCAAATCCGGTAAGTATGATGTAATTATCATTAACTTTGCTAACCCTGATATGGTTGGACATACTGGTGTAGAAGCTGCGGCAATCAAGGCAGTGGAAGTGGTAGACGAGTGCGTAGGTAAGGCAGTAGATGCATTACTTTCCGTAAACGGTACAATGTTCATATGTGCAGACCATGGTAACGCAGAACAGCTGGTAGACTATGAGACAGGAGAACCATACACAGCCCACACAACGAATCCTGTTCCATTTATTCTTGTAAATTATGATAAGGATTACACATTAAAGGAAGGCGGATGCCTTGCAGATATCGTTCCAACATTGATTGAAACAATGGGTATGGAGAAGCCTGCAGAAATGACAGGCCAGTCTTTACTGATCAGAAAATAAAATATGATATTAAAGGGTCGGATTTTATTTACAATCCGGCTCTTTTTGTATTTTAGGACACATAGGATAAATTATAACAAAGTAATAATAAATTGTAGAAATAATATGACAAATATGATAGACTATTGCTTGTAGGGGATTAGGATAGGAGATGAGGTCTTGATCAATATGAGAATAGGATATGTTTTATTGATTCTAAGCATACTTCTGGTATGCTTATGGTTTACCTATGTGAGTGTGCAGAGTAAGGAATACTACCGCAGGGCTTTTCGTATGCTGATGTGGGCTGGTGTAATTATGTATGTCAACCATCTGTATGGAATTTCCATGGAAGAGGGATTATTGCCGTATAATCAGGGGATGATAATTGCAGAACGCATTATCCACTATATTATGACGGTATCGGTTTATTCTTTGTATGCATATTTTATGCTGTGCCTTCTGAATCAGTTCCATTATTATCCCATGTGGAAGAAGATTTTGTTATTTGTTCCTGCGATTATAATGGACATTATGATTGTGGCTTCACCTTTTACACATCTGATCTTCTATATGCAGGATGGAATCATATATAGAGGCAGCTTCTTCTGGTTGTTAATGCTGGTAAGGGCATTTTATGCAATTGGTGCAACAATCAGGGGAATCATGAAGCGCAGATTTCTTCCCAAAATCTTTGGGCAATGCGTTGTTCTGGTTGCGTCTTTTGCAGTACTGCAGGCTGTTGCTTTCATTGTACTACAAGATGAAACGCTGTATTATTCCATGCTGATTGTCAATATTGTTGTATTCCTTCTGGCATTGACGGTAGTGGAATTTTATAAGGACTCATATACAGGGCTGCTCAACAGAAAGGCATATGAGCAATATGTCAGTAAAGAAATCTATAATCAAAATAACAAAATGGTATACCTTATTAAATTAAAGAATTATACATATCTTAAAGAAAACTGTCATGAAGTGGCAATTGTTGAAATCATCAGGGAACTTGCAGAACGGATTAAGGAATACTCCATGCTGACCTCTGTTTACTACATTGGAATGGGAAGATTTGTGGTTATTGTACATACAAAAGACAAATTTTCAGAACAGGATTTCTTTGATAAATTAAGGAACAGGATGGATGATACGTTTTTACTGAATGGTGCAGCAGTGCATTTACAGCTGTTCGTTGCAGTAATCAATCTGGATTGTGACAAGAATGTACGATTGAATTACAAGAGGTATTTTACAGCCTGTGACGATATGCGTTATAACAGCAATGAACCGGTAGAAGTGATACAGGGAGACAGCTTTGGCATTGACCAGCTTCAAAGATACCGAAGTGTTGAAGAGGCGATAGAAAGGGCACTGGTTGAGAAAGAGTTCAGTATGTTCTATCAGCCCATTATAGAAACTGCAACAGGCAGGATTATTTCTGCTGAAGCATTGATACGTTTGCATGACAGAGTTCTGGGATTTGTGTCACCTGAGGAATTTATCCCTATTTCCGAGAACAATGGTAAGATACTTGAAATCAGTGAATACGTGATTGATGAAGTATTTCATTTTATCAGCGACCATGATTTAGAGAAGCTTGGTGTAGAATTTATTGAAATTAATCTGTCCGTTATGCAGTGTATGGATAAGAAATTATCGGATAAGCTTGTGTTTTATCTGAATAAATATAATATTGATCCAACGCATATCAATCTTGAGATTACAGAGACTGCAACGAATTATGACGAGCAGAGGCTGAGCGAGCAATTACACCGGTTGAAGAATCTCGGATTCACATTTTCACTGGATGATTATGGAACAGGATATTCCAATCTAGTGAGGGTTCTGGAGTATCCTGTGGACGTGATTAAGCTGGATAAGAGCATTGTATGGAGTGCATTCCAGAATCGTGACAGCTTTGTGACTTTGAAGAACCTGATTTCCATGTTCCATGATGTACACCGGAAGATTGTGGCAGAGGGCATAGAGAGTGAAGAACAGATGAATATGCTTAAAAAACTGGAATGTGACTATCTGCAGGGATATTTTTATTCAAAGCCGATTGATAAGGATGCATTTATATCATATGTACAACATAATCAGAAATATAATTAAAAATGCTGGATAAGTTACCTCCATTTTGGACAGGATAATACAAAATGTTCAAAATGGAGGTTTTTTATATGATGCATTATGTAATCAGCGATGTTCATGCAAGAGAAATATTAGATTCCAGAGGCAATCCAACAGTAGAAGCACAGGTTATTGTAAATGACAGGTATATAGGAGTGGCAGCTGTGCCATCAGGGGCGAGTACCGGTAAATATGAAGCCGTGGAATTAAGAGATGGTGAATTGCGCTATATGGGATTAGGCGTTATGAAGGCAGTGCGCAATGTGAATTTCAAGATTAAGGATGTACTGGTTGGAAAAGATGCCCTGAATCAGAGGAGAATTGACAAAATATTAACAGAAACAGATGGAACAGAAAATAAAAGTAATCTGGGTGCAAATGCAACATTGGCAGTGTCCATGGCAGCTGCCAGAGCGGCATCGAAGGCATTGGATATCCCTTTATACCGATATCTGGGGGGAATTGATACAGCAAGAATGCCGGTTCCAATGATGAATATTCTTAATGGCGGAAGACATGCGACCAATACAGTGGATTTTCAGGAGTTTATGATTATGCCTGTAAGCACATGCTGCTTTGCAGAAGGACTTAGAGTATGTGCAGAAATTTATCATAATTTGAAGAAATTATGTCATGGGCGTGGATTATCCACAGGTGTAGGTGATGAGGGTGGTTTCGCACCAGATCTTCCAGATGCAGTCGCAGTGCTGGATTTAATTGTAGAAGCTATCAAGGCAGCAGGATATAAGCCTGGTACAGATGTGAAGATTGCTTTGGATGTTGCTGCTTCTGAATTATATAACGAGGAAGACGGCATGTATCATTTCCCAGGCGAAAGTGAGTTGAGCGGTGCCGAGGAAGAAGTGGTAAGAGATACGGAGCAGATGATTGATTACTATGACAGACTTATTGAGAGGTATCCTATCATTTCCATAGAAGATGGACTTGCAGAGGATGACTGGGATGGATGGAAGCTGATGACGAAGCGCCTGGGCTCAAAGGTGCAGCTGGTAGGAGATGATCTGTTTGTAACGAATACGAAACGCCTTGAGGCAGGAATTAAACTGGAAGTTGCGAATGCGATTCTGGTAAAGGTCAATCAGATTGGTACAGTCAGTGAAGCCATGAGTGCTGTAGAGATGGGACAACATCATGGGTACAAAGCAGTAATAAGTCATAGAAGCGGAGAAACAGAGGACACCTTTATTGCAGATCTTGCAGTGGCAGTGAATGCAGGTCAGATCAAGACCGGCGCACCGTGCAGAAGTGACAGAGTAGCAAAGTATAACAGACTTCTTGGAATAGAAGAGGAGCTGGATGGAACTTCCGTATATGCAACGCCTTTTCCAATAGAAGAGTAGATATAACTATTCAGAACCACATGCGCAAAACCGCATCTTCGATGCTTTACTGGATAACAAGTTTACTTGTTATCTGCTTATTGTGGTTACTTCGCCATATAAATTGAGTCAAATATGCTTGTGAACAAGCATATTCTGTCTCAATTTGCATGGCTCTGAATAGTTACAACTTTACAAATATTTTACATAAGATTGGTTTTGCATTTTACATAGCAACAGTATTCTTACAGTAACGAATGCGAAAGACATTTGAAATTAAATTATTTAGTGGAACAGAAGAACTGTTCGTAGGAGGAAAATCAATTATGAAAAAAACATTGAAAAAAAGTATGACAGTAACTATGGCTGCAGCAATGATGATGAGTCTTGCAGCATGTGGTAATACACAGCAGGATACAGCTGCAACACCTGCATCTTCTGAAGCAGCAGCACCTGCATCTTCTGCAGCAGATACACAGGCAGCATCTACAGAGCAGGCAAGCAGTGAAGCAGCAAGCACAGATTTATCCGGTACAATCGCATTAGCAGGAAGTACTTCCATGGAGAAGCTTGCAAATGCAGTGGCAGAGAGCTTCATGGAGAAATATCCTAATGTAACTGTTACAGCAGAGTTCACAGGTTCTTCAGCAGGTATTGAATCACTGTTAGCAGGCAGTGCAGATATCGGTGATGCATCCAGGGCATTAAAGGACAGCGAGAAAGAAGCTGGCGCAGTTGAGAATATTGTAGCAATTGATGGTATTGCAGTTGTAACAGATACTGACAACGCAGTAGCAGATTTGACAAAAGACCAGCTTATTTCAATCTATACAGGTCAGACAACTAACTGGAGTGAACTTGGCGGTGCAGATGAAGCAATCGTTGTAGTTGGCCGAGAAGCAGGTTCCGGTACAAGAGGAGCTTTCGAAGAATTGCTTGACATTGCTGATCAGTGTACATATGCAAACGAACTTGATTCTACAGGCGCTGTAATGGCTAAAGTAGCTTCTACACCAGGTGCAATCGGATATGTATCTCTTGATGTAGTAGATGACACAGTAAAGGCATTCTCACTGGAAGGCGTTGAAGCAACAGCTGATAACATCAAGGCTGGTAACTATTTCTTAAGCAGACCTTTCGTAATGGCTACTAAGGGTGAGATTTCTGAGCAGAACGAACTTGTACAGGCATTATTCGATTATCTTTCTTCTGATGAAGGTAAGTCTGTTATCGCAGGTGTAGGACTTATCACAGTTGACTAAGTATTATAACAATTAAGGCAACACAAGTTTACTTGTTATCTGCTCATTGTGGTTACTTCGCCATATAAAACTGCGTATCTGCCTGAATGCAAGCATTTGCAGAGCGCAGTTTTGCATGGCTCTGAATAGTTAACATTTTCGACATAGGGCTATACGCAGTTAGGAGACTTATGGATATACATATTAATAATTCATTTTCAATTATAGAGAATAAAAAGACGAAGGCGATAGCAGAAGAGATCATGAAGATTATCTTTCTTGTATGTGCCTTTTTTGCAGTACTTGCGGTATTTTCCATTACGATTTATATGATATTGAATGGTACACCCGCAATCTTTAAAATCGGACTCAAAGAGATTCTGTTCGAGACCCAGTGGGCACCTACAGCAGCCGATCCTAAATACGGTATTTTGTATGTTATCCTTACTTCTATTGTAGGAACGACATTTGCAGTACTGATTGGTGTGCCAATCGGTGTACTTACAGCTGTATTTATCGCAGAAGTAGCGCCTAAACAGCTGACAGCTATTGTAAAACCGGCGGTAGAATTGTTAGCAGGTATTCCTTCTGTTATTTATGGACTCCTGGGTATCATGATACTGAATCCTTTCATGTATAAAATAGAGAAAATCATTTTCAAGGGCTCTTCCACACACCAGTTTACTGGTGGTTCCAATCTGATCTCAGCAATCATTGTACTGGCAATTATGATTCTGCCCACAGTAATTAATATCAGTGAATCCTCCATCAGGGCAGTACCTAGGGAAATGCGCAGTGCATCTCTTGCTTTGGGTGCATCCAAGATTCAGACGGTATTCAAAGTAGTACTTCCCGTTGCCAGATCCGGTATCATGTCGGCAATCGTACTTGGTGTAGGCCGTGCTATTGGCGAAGCCATGGCGATTACGCTGGTATCAGGAAGCAGCGTGAATTTACCGTTGCCTTTCAATTCTGTCCGATTCCTGACAACAGCCATTGTTGCAGAAATGGGATATGCAGCTGATGAACACAGACAGGTATTGTTCACTATCGGTCTGATTCTGTTCTTCTTCATTATGGTTGTGAATACAGTATTTGCAAAGCTGTTAAGCACGAATGAAAAAGAGAAGTAGTAGAAAGGAAAGGTATCATTCATGGAAAAGACAGTGGTATTAGATGGGAAAAGTTCCCCGAAAACTAAGAACTATCTTAGTATCCATAAGAAAAAAATACGAGTGTCAGATAACGTGTTATATGTTCTGATCTATTTATCAGCAAGTATATCCGTTATTCTGCTGATTGGCATTATCGGGTATGTATTTGCAAAAGGCATCAGCCGTGTCAGCTGGTCATTCCTTACCAGTGTAACCAGTGCTTTGAAAGGCACAACAGGTATTGCCGGTAACATTCTCAATACAATTTATATTATTTTACTTACTCTTCTGGTGGCAGCACCTGTTGGAATTGGCTCTGCCATATATCTGAATGAATATGCGAAGCCTGGTAAGATCGTCAAAATCATTGAGTTTACAACAGAAACTCTGTCAGGTATTCCATCTATTGTATTTGGTCTGTTCGGTATGATGTTCTTTGGTAATACGTTAGGACTTGGATATTCCCTGCTGACTGGTGCACTGACACTGGCGATTATGGTATTGCCTCTGATTACCAGAAATACACAGGAAGCGCTCAAGACCGTTCCTGACAGTTATCGTAATGGTGCACTTGGTATGGGGGCTACGAAATGGTATATGATTCGTACAATTCTTCTGCCATCAGCCATGCCTGGTATTGTAACAGGTGTTATTCTTGCGATAGGACGTATCGTAGGTGAATCTGCCGCATTGTTATTTACAGCGGGCAGCGGATATTTACTTCCAAAGACCTCTTTGGGATATCTGCACAAGATTCTGGAGTCCGGTGGAACCCTTACGATTCAGCTCTATCTGTCCATGTCAAAAGGACAGTATGATATTGCCTTTGGTATTGCAGTTGTACTTCTGGTCATTGTACTGGTGATTAACATGATTACAAAATTACTGGCTGGTAAACTGGACGTAACGAAGAAAAATTAGGAAGGATAAAAAACAATGAATGAAGAAATCAAGATCAGTGCCAGGAATCTGAATCTCTATTATGGTGAAAACCATGCACTGAAAGATATAAATATGGATATTAAGAAAAATGCAGTAACAGCTTTGATAGGACCATCCGGTTGTGGTAAATCCACATTTTTAAAGAGCCTGAACCGAATGAATGATCTGGTGGAAAATGTAAAGATTACAGGCGAAGTTACATTAGATAACGAAAATATATATGGAGAAAATGTAGATACTACACTTCTTCGTAAAAAGATCGGTATGGTTTTCCAGCAGCCCAATCCATTCCCGATGAGCATTTATGACAATATAGCATATGGCCCCAGAATCCATGGAATCAAGAATAAATCCAAGCTGGATGAGATTGTAGAAGAGAGTCTTCGTGGTGCAGCTATTTTTGATGAAGTAAAAGACAGACTGAAGAAATCAGCGCTTGGTTTATCAGGCGGCCAGCAGCAGAGACTGTGTATTGCAAGAGCACTGGCTGTACAGCCGGATGTTTTATTGATGGATGAGCCGACATCTGCATTGGACCCTATCTCTACTCTGAAAGTAGAAGAGCTGATGGAAGATCTGAAGAAGAAATACACAGTAGTTGTAGTAACTCATAATATGCAGCAGGCTACACGTGTTTCTGACGAGACAGCCTTTTTCCTGGTTGGCGAAGTGGTAGAATTTGATAAGACAGAGACAATTTTCTCTAACCCTAAGAATAAAAAGACAGAAGATTATATCACAGGGAGGTTTGGTTGATATGCGTAACAAATTTGATAAACAATTGTCAAAGTTAAATGAAGAATTGATTCATATGGGCAGTATGATGGAGCAGTCCATTGAAATGGCAATCAGTGCACTGGTCAAACAGGACCGCGAAAAAGCTGAGAAGACCATGCTTTACGCAGATGAAATCGAAAGAAAAGAGAAAGAGATTGAAAACATGTGTTTCCAGATTCTTTTATCTCAGCAGCCGGTAGCAGGTGATTTGAGAAGGGTATCCTCTGCCATGAAAATGGTAACGGATATGAAGAGAATCGGAGACCAGGCTGGAGATATTGCAGAGATATCCATTCATCTGGCTGATGAAGAATATATTAAGAAGCTCGATCATCTGCCACAGATGGCAAAGGAAACTACCGTTATGGTTATTAACAGTATAGATGCATATGTGCGTGGCGATATCGTTCTGGCAGGAGAAGTCATCAAATCTGACGATATTGTAGATAATCTGTTCAATACAGTAAAGACAGAATTGATCAGGCTGATTCATGATAAGCCGGAGAACGGAGAACAGGCGGCTGACTTACTAATGATCGCAAAGTATTTTGAGAGAATCGGAGATCATGCAGTGAACATTGCAGAGTGGGTTATTTTTGCAATCACTGGCAACACATATTCTGAGAAATAGTGTGAAAAAGGAATATGTAATATAGAAAGGCTGGTATATTTCCTATGGAAGATAATAAAACAATGGAACTTCAGGTATCTGAAGAGAACGACTTAAATGAATATGCGAGAATTAAGGTAGAAAACTTCCTTAACAAATTATCTGAGAAGCTTGCACAGAAGGTTGAAAGAGAGATCATCAAGGAATTTGTCTCCGAACAAGAAGAAAATGGCATATATCATGTTACGGTATTGTGCTATTTTACAGATGATATCATGAAAATCATGAAACAGCTGGAAGACAAGAAGAAGTGGAAGGTCATAGAGAAAAAGAACTATATTGATGCCCCTAAGAAGAATGGCTATCGCGGCTGTATTGTAAAGATAGGAATTCCTGTTGAAAATCAAAAGAATGAAACAGCAGTTATAACTATGCAGATTCATACGATTGGTATGGAATACTGGTTAGAGATGGAGAAGCATATTTCTGAAGGAAAAGTCAGAAAGAAAGATAAACTTAGAAACTATTCGGAGCATATCATGCAGATTGAAGAAGAACTTTTGAGAATGAAGAAAAAATAAAAGGATAATCTGTTTGAATTGTCTTGATTAAATCTACATTTTATGTTACACTCATGTTCGTGGATTCTTTTGAATCCGGTATGTTGATACTAAGGAGGTGTACAGAATGGCAGTTTTGAGAACAGTCCTCACCATTATTTTAATATTAGTGTCTATCGTATTTACAGCGATTGTTTTGATGCAGGAAGGTAAATCGGCAGGACTTGGCGCAATCAGTGGTGCTGCAGAGACTTATTGGGGCAAGAATAAAGGCCGCTCCATGGAAGGCACATTAGTGAAGCTGACCAAGGTTCTTGGAGTTGTATTTATACTTCTTTCAGTTGTTTTAAATATAAACTTTTAAGATAACGTAAAACACTCTTGTAAAAGAGTGTTTTTTTGTAGCTATTGAGAATACTGTAACTGACAGCAAAGGGGGCGATACTATGGAACAGAATGATAAACGTAAAAAGGTGATTCTTGACCTGATGGGTGAAGAGTTCTATATTCCAATGAAAGAGAAGGAACTTGCGGTTATGCTGCAAGTCTCCAAAGAAGACAGAAGCGAATTGAACCGTATTCTGAATGAGCTTTTGACCGAAGGAAAGATCAGTATTACCAAGAAGGGTAAATTCATCAAGGCAAAGCATGCACCGGAAGCATTAATCGGTACTTTTATCAGCCATCCAAAGGGCTTTGGCTTTGTAGAGGTAGAAGGCAGAGAGGATGATCTGTATATCCCGGAGAACTGCATCAATGGAGCATTCCACAAAGATACTGTAAAAGTGACACTATTGCCGGTACAGCATGGAAAACGTCAGGAAGCTCAGATTACGGAAATTGTAGCCAGAGGCATGAAACAGGTCGTAGGCACATATGATAAAAGTAATCAGAATTATGGATTTGTAATTCCTGATAATGAGAAGATCGGAACAGACATTTTTGTCCCATCAGAGCGTTCCAAGGGAGCTGTATCAGGCCACAAAGTAGTATGTGAGATTACAGATTATGGAAAAGATAATCGTAAACCGGAAGGCAAGATTATCGAAATACTTGGACATGTAAATGATCCAGGCGTAGATATTATGTCTATTGTCAGAGGCTATGAATTGCCTGTGGAATTCCCGGAGAAGGTTCTGCATCAGGCTGAAAATGCAGCTCATGATGTGACAGAGGCAGATATGGCAGGCAGAACAGATCTGCGAAATGTACAGATGGTAACAATCGACGGAGAAGATGCCAAGGATCTTGATGATGCAGTAAGCCTTTCCAAAGATGGAGAGAATTATCATCTGGGCGTTCATATTGCAGATGTGACCAACTATGTACAGGAGAATTCTGCACTTGACTGGGAAGCGAAGAAACGTGGTACGAGCGTATATCTGGTAGACAGAGTAATTCCCATGCTTCCACATACTTTATCCAATGGTATCTGTTCCCTCAATGCCGGTGTAGACAGACTGGCTCTGAGTTGTCTGATGACGATCAATCCCAAGGGTGAAGTAATCAGTCATGACATTGTGGAATCAGTGATCCGTGTTGACCGCAGAATGTCTTATACCGGTGTAAAGAAGATTCTGGAAGATAAAGACGAATCTGAGATCAAAGAATATGAAGAACTGGTTCCCATGTTTGAACTTATGCAGGAACTGGCAGCGATTCTTCGTGAAAAGAGAAGAAAACGTGGCTCCATTGACTTTGATTTCCCGGAAACAAAGATTATTCTGGATAAAAAGGGACATCCTGTAGATATCAAACCTTATGATAGAAATGTGGCAACAAAGATCATTGAAGATTTCATGCTGATTGCAAATGAAACAGTAGCACAGCATTTCTACTGGATGGAGATACCTTTTGTATATAGAACACATGATAATCCAGATCCGGAGAAGATTGCCAAATTAAGTACTTTTATCCGTAATTTCGGTTATACGATTAAGAGTAAACAGGAAGAGATTCATCCTAAAGAATTGCAGAAGCTTCTTGCTAACATAGAAGATACTCCACAGGAGGCACTAATCAGCAGATTGACTTTAAGAAGTATGAAGCAGGCGAAATACACAATTGACTGCACAGGGCATTTTGGACTGGCATGTCAGTTCTATTGCCATTTCACATCGCCTATCAGACGATATCCCGATCTTCAGATACATCGTATTATTAAAGAGCAGATCAGGGGCAGAATGAACGAGAACCGAGTTGCCCATTATAATGAGATACTTCCAGAAGTAGCACAGCATTCTTCGGAAATGGAGAGGCGGGCTGATGAGGCAGAGCGTGAGACTGATAAGCTCAAGAAAGTAGAATATATGGAAGAACATCTGGGTGAGATCTACGAAGGTGTCATTTCTTCGATTACATCATGGGGCGTATATGTGGAACTGCCTAATACGATAGAAGGTATGATTCATGCGTCCATGCTGCCGGGTGATTATTTCTATTATGATGAAGAAAGCTATGAAATGGTTGGTCAGGCAACTAACCTGCGGTATAAGCTGGGACAGAAACTAAAAGTCAGAGTCAACGCTACAGATAAGATTTCCAGAACGATTGATTTCGTTATACCCCAGGAATGGGAATTAGAACCAGATGATGATAAAGAAGAGGTATAACCATGGCAAAAGATACTATGAGACTGGTTGCGAATAATAAGAAAGCATACCATGATTATTTTATAGAAGAGAAGATAGAGTGTGGAATTGCCCTTCACGGGACAGAGGTAAAATCCCTGCGTATGGGTAAGTGCAGCATCAAAGAGGCATTTATCCGTATAGAGAATGCAGAGGTATTTGTCTACGGCATGCATGTATCTCCTTATGAAAAAGGCAATATTTTTAACAAAGATCCGCTGCGCGTGAAGAAATTACTCCTTCACAAGCAGGAGATTAATAAACTTCTTGGTAAGATCAAGGAAAAAGGTTATACATTGGTGCCATTACAGGTCTATTTCAAAGATGGTAAAGCCAAAGTAGAAATCGGACTGGCAAGAGGTAAGAAGCTCTATGATAAGAGAGAGGATATTGCCAAGAAAGATGCCAGACGTGAGACAGAGAGAGAGTTCAAGGTAAAGAATTTATATTAAATGTTGACTTTATCAGAAGTCTTCTATATAATTAATAGACAGTCTGGCAATAGTCAGACTGTCATACAATTGAATATGGGGTAGTAAAGGTTTCGACGGGGAATTTGAAGATGGAGAAGCAGGTCGCAGGAATGCGTTAAATCCACAATTAAAATTAAACGCTGAAGATAATTTAGCATACGCTGCCTAATGGCAGCTGTCTGACTTAGTGCACCTACACATTAAGACCCAGGCATCGATTATGTAGGAAACGACACATACTAAGCTTTGCGTATGTGGGCGTATGATGAAGCTACCGACTATGCAGGGGCGTTGATTCGCCTGCATGGAAAGGAACAGGGCTGCAGAAGCCCAAAATAATCAACTAAGCCTGTAGAAGTACATGGGATAGTTTTTTGGACACGGGTTCGACTCCCGTCTACTCCACTTATCAACTATGTGACGAACCCACTATTCGCATTATGCTTTATGAGAATATGTGGCTTGTATCGAAGATAATCGCATGATTGGTGATGTAGAATGAAAAAGGGGCGTAAGTCCCTTTTTTGTATGATTGTAAATAGTCGAAAAACTCAAAACAGGCTACGGGGGTTTTTAGACTATCAATATTTATTGACAGTCTAAAAACTTCTAAGCATTGTAGATTCTGGGGTTGACGGCATTTTGTATTAACATTTTTATTCTCTAAGAACATTGTTTTATAAAAAAAGCGTCCCCATCGTCCCCAAAGTGGCGCAAAGCCTTGTAAATACTACGCGCAAGGCTGGGGACGCTCCACGCCAAGGTAGCGTCCCCAAGCGTCCTCAAGTCCCCAAAACGTCCCCAGCCTCAAAAATTGTAAATAGTCGAAAAACGTCTTTGTGGCAACATGGTTTTATCATAAACGGAAAACTATTGAATACCAAACGTTTTTGCAGGAATATCAATTCCTACCATTTTTCCGAAAGCCAATGCCCATTTGACAAAATTGTATGATATTGATGTGATTATATTGCCAGTTATAATATATCCATCCTTAATGGGCTTGTTTATATTGTCATCCCAGCCCACCATTTCTGCTAAATCACTTTCGGAAAATCCTTCTTCAAAAATCTCTTCTTTATTGACACCAGCCATGAACGGTTTTCCATTAAGTAATCCGGTTCTGACAAGTAACAGAGGTGCAATTGAAATAGCTCCTATTGTTTTTCCGTCAAACTTTTTGATGAAATCTATTATTTTTTTGTTTTCAATAGCCTCTCTGATATCCATTGCACCAGGCAATATCAAGCTGTCATACGCATCCAAATCAAAATTATTAATAGTAGCATCGGGAATTACTGATAATCCATCTTCACTTCTGATTGCCTGTTTTGAAATCCCAAAAATTGTAATTGGTTTTTCAGCGAGTGCCAATATCTCAAGCGCAGGACTGATTTCAAAATTACAAAATGAATCATATAATAATACGGCAGTTTTTTTCATATCAATTTTCCTCCATATACAAATTCAGTCTGGTAAATTACCTTTTTAATTGTACCATATAGTTCTAAAAACTCAAAAGATTATTTTGCTCACTTTTCCCGTGTTTACTGAGAAACTGCTTATTAAGAAAGGATTGTAAAAGGTCGAGATATTGCTTGACACTGTCTAAAAAAAGTAGTATTCTATTTGCAACAACATATAAGCGGTGTTCACGAAGTGCGTGCATGGTTTGAACGATAAGTTCATGAAGTCTATGAGGGTGCAGACTAAACTCGTAAGACAAAGTTTTATATGCTCCATGTCAGCTAGTCATACCAGCTATGAGAACAAGCAGTTGCGAAGTTAAAAGCGGTGAACAGGAAAGTGTATAGCATAGCTATACGTTTTCCTGTCTGCCGCTTTTTTGTGCCTAAAATTATTTAAAGGAGTGACGACATGCTTGAAACAAGAAAAGGTGGACGACCGTCAAGACGACCTGATAAAGAAACGCTCCAGCATTTATCAGACATGCTGACAATAGAGCAGATTGCTCAGCTCTATTGTGTTGACCGTTCTATTGTTTGTAACTGGAAGAAATATTATAGACTGCCACCAAAGATTGGATGCCCAACAAAGCGTCCGTCAGCACGCAAATTAAGAAATCTGTGCAAAACATGTTCTTACATGGAAATTGGTGGGCGTTTAGGTGTTTCACCTAGCACAGTTGCATCATGGGTATATTTCTACCGCCAGAAGAATGAGAAGAAAGGTGTGTGATGCGTTATGAATGACATGTTTCTTGATGATATAAAAAAAGATGTGTCCGTGACTACCTACACAGACACATCCACAAGTAATTCAAAATGGTTAGTTATGAATTGCACAGTACATATACAGATTTATCTATCTTCAATAAAATTTCCTGGAGGAAAGGTAATCGGACGTGATGCCGATTTGCCCTCAGTAAATAGCTAAATAAAGAATAGCATCTCATCAACTTTGGACGGGCTGGGATGCTATTTCTTTTTATGATTAGAATATATTTTCTTGTTTTTACATAGAATAATATAAAAACTTGACGTACAGAAAACTGTACGTTATAATAAAAGTACAGAAAATTGTACGTTTGATAATGGAGGTGTTCGTATGTTAGCAGTTAATTATACAAATCTTCGTGATAATATGAAAGCTTATATGGATAAGGTTACAGATGATTACGAAACTTTGATTGTTACACGTAAAGATAATAAAAATGTGGTTATGTTGTCAGAAGAAGTATATAATAATCTTATGGAAAATGCTTATATTATGGGAAATAAAGCAAACTATGATTGGTTAATGGAATCCAAAATACAGTTAGAAAATGGAAATTTTGCTAAACATAATCTTATAGAGGCAGCCGCTGATGAATAAAGTTTTTACAGATAATGGATGGAACGATTACGTTTGCTGGCAAACGGAAGACCGAAAAACATTAAAGAAGATTAATAGCCTCATAGAGGATATTTGTAGAAATGGAAATGAGGGAATTGGAAAACCTGAGCCATTAGCAGGAAATTTAACCGGCTTTTGGAGCAGACGAATAAATGAAAAAGATAGATTGATTTATAAGATTGATGAAGAAAACGTATATATACTAGCTTGTAAATATCATTACAGTGATACATAAAAATAAGCATTATAAGTAAGAAACAAGGGCAGCTAAGAGCCGCTAAATAGTAGATATGGAAAAATATGTTGTCCCAAGTGGAAGAAACGCTAATGAGATTGACAATTATATAAGAAAGATGAGGAATAATGACTGATTAAAAATTTTGATGGAGGAGGTTTATCCTCCGATGCAGGCTTGCTTCTTATCGAAGAAATGATTTTTCGTCCAGAACAGCATTGAATCGGACGAAAAAATTGTGTTTGGATGAAAACATAATTGAATTGAGAGTTGACGATACAAGCATAAAAAGAGCTGGGGGTCATGTGCCCGGCTCACATATTTAAACAATCACGACTCGAAAGTAGTTTGAAGTTGATTTTGTAGTCAATCAGGGTAGTCAGAGATATTATATTCAGGTGGCTTATGATATGACTTCTGAGGAAAAGCAGACGCAGGAATTTAACTCATTTAGAAATATTCCGGATTCGTTTAAAAAGATTGTGATAGTAAACGGAACAAAAAAGCCTTGGAGAAATGAGGAAGGCTTTGTAATCATGGGAATGAAGTATTTTCTACTGGAAAAATTGAAATAAAGTCCCCGTGTCAAAAGCTGGAGACAAAATAGTATTAACGGCACTTGTTGATTGTGTCTTAGGAATATCAACAACATAGATTCTCATTGAAAAAGCAGAAAAGGTGTTGTATGCTTATTGCGAAAAAGTATATAGAAACGGAGGGCTCATCCCAAAATTAAAAGGAGGTATGACCTATGTTAGCAGCAGTAAAGGGAATTGTACAAGGTAACACAGTTGTTATTGAAGATGAAGATATTAGAGACTATGATGGAACAGAGGTTATTGTTACTCTGTTAAATTATCCACAGAGAAAAGTAAAAAAACACCCGTCGACTGGGATAGTTTTGCTATCCCAAGCGAAAGAGGACGGCATGTAGATGAATATATGAAGGAGATGCGTGAGAATGACAGATTATAAAAAGGCATTTGTTGATACCGCACCATTCATATATTTCATTGAAAAGGATGAAAATAACCCACAATATTATGACAAGGTAAAGAAATTTTTCAGTAATGGGTATGAGGCAGATAAAAAATTTGTAACTTCTGTAGTTACGATGGAAGAATATTTTGTATTTCCATACAGAAACAAACTGAAATGAACTATTTCCTTACCATACGATAGAAAGTGCCTTCGCCAGCACTTGTTTTCTGATGAATGATGTCACCATCAATTATGAAACCTGCACTTTTGTAGCAATTTATAGCACGCTTATTCCGTGTCCGTACCTCTAAATATAGGGGCTTCCCAGGGAAAATTTCTTGAGAGATTGCGTACATTTTTTCAATCATTTCTTTCCCATAACCTTTTCCACATAAATGAGGATTTACACCGATACCAAAGAAGACTTCATCTCCATCGTCAAATAGATTGCAAAAACCAACCAGTTCATTGTTATTAAAAAAAGATTCTACATACATTTGAGAATTGCCAAATCCGAATTTTCGATTTTTCATTTCCTCATAACTGACGGTATTGTATAATGCATATTCACCTTCGTATTTCCAGTCACATATTTTTGTTTTCTCTTCTTCTGTTGCCTGATGATTGCTAAGCATATATATAATACCTCCATAATATAGATTTAGTAAATTATTGTCATTATACCATATAGTTCTAAAAATTCAAAAGGTATTATCTGTTTAAATAATGTACTTTCCTTTCATCCGGTATCGTTGTATACTTGATTCAAACAAAATGAACTGACTATTGGGGGTGCGATATGTTTTCATTAAAGGTATTAAAGGCAAATGGCGAAACGAAATTTGTAGAGCGTGGCGAGAGGGAAGCTTATCTGGTAGCGACTTCTGCTTATGAAGAAGGCGACCGTGTTGTATTGGAATACAGTGGAGAACCGAAGTATTTTATGTTCCAGGCTGACGATGCTATGGGAGCTTCACTGATCTATGTGACTGGTAATGTAGAGATCAAAATACCCTTTGGAGAGTTGAGGGATGGTTATTCACCCAAGGCATTTATGGGAGAGCTTCACTATATCTATGCCAGAGAGGCTTATGACGAAGAGATATATGCATACAGGAATCAGGCATTGAATGTGTATGATAATCATGATAACTGCAATTCTTATCCACATGCTTCTGCCAATGTAGAGACAAGAGGAGAGGCTGTCTTTGCAGCGAGAAATGCCATAGATGGGGTAAAAGCCAACAGTGCCCACGGTCAATGGCCTTATGTATCCTGGGGAATTAACCGCAATCCGGATGCTGTGCTTCGTATTGACTTTGGACATGAGATAGAGACAGATAAGGCTATAATCTATCTGAGAGCAGATTTCCCTCATGATAACTGGTGGAAGGAAGTAACGCTGGCTTTTTCAGATGGAAGTACAGTAGCAGCCCAGCTGGAAAAGATGGCAACAGGACAGACTGTTACATATCCAAAGCGTACTGTAAGCTGGGTTGAATTTAAGAAATTAATACCTGCTGAGACACAATCACCATTCCCGGCATTGACACAGCTTGAAATCTATGGGAAAATAACAAATTAGTATAAGAACGAAAGGCATGGTTATTTACGATGAACATTACAATTACAGGTAATCTGGGAAGCGGCAAATCAAGTATTGGCAAGATTCTGAAGGAAAAAGGATATGAAATCGTATCTACAGGTAATATCTTCAGACAGCTTGCAATGGATAAGGGACTTTCCGTAGAGGAATTTAACAGGCAGGTCAATGAAGCAACCAGAAATGGAGACCGTTCTGTGGACAAGATGATTGATGATACAACAGCCAAGATTGGCAGAGAACGTGACAATATCATGTTTGATTCCAGACTGGCATGGCATTTTGTACCGGACAGTTTTAAGGTATTTGTAATTACAGATATTAATGAGGCAAGCAGACGTGTGTTCAATGACAGTGTACGTGCTAATTCTGAGTCTTATGAGTCTCAGGAAGCATGTAAAAAGGCACTGATACACAGACAGGAGATGGAATCTGTCAGATTTAAGGAAATCTACAATATTGATTATTATGATATGAGCAATTACAACCTGGTCATTGAGAGTACCAATGCAGCTCCGGCAGAGATTGCAGAAGAGATTCTTACCAGACTGGAGGAGTATCAGCAGGGTAGATTTGAGAAAATGATGGAGTTGAATCCGTCATCTATCCATCCAACAATGAAAGAGACAGGAGAGGCAATAGAGGGTATTGTATCTGTAAATGAAGTAGATGGTGGTTGGTTTGTATTTAACGGTGCTGCCACATTAGAAGACGCACAAAAGACCGGCAGCAAGTTCGTACCGGTCAAAGTAGTTGGTTCTCATAATACAGAGAAGAGTTTTATGAATTTCTCAAACATGTAATTATTCTGAATAGTTACTATACAATAATATCATGCATAATAGGTTGATAGAAGAGTCTGCGAATTTCGTCAGGCTCTTTTGTTTGTCCAAGAATCCACATCAGTTTCGTGACGATAGCTTCTGTAGTCATGCTGTATGCCTCAATCAGATCATAGCGCTCCTTCATGTAATAGCCGACTTGATAGACTGCCATATCACTTCCTTCATGGGGAACCTGGGTGGACATGATAATAGTCTTTCCTCTGGCGAGAAAATCATGAATGGCTTCTTCAAAACGGGTATTTCCATAGGAAGGAAGACCGCCTACGCCAAAGCTTTCAATGACAACTGCATCGTAATGCTCTCCGATATATTGCAGGATGTCAGGACTGATACCTGGAATCAGTCGAAGTACAAAAATATTTGGATTCAAGTTATGGTAGAAAGTAGGAGCTTCCGCATGAATCACATCTGTTACATAGGGAATCACTTTATGATTGCGAATGATTCCAATTTCCGGGAAATCAATACTTTGAAAAGCATTAAAGCTCTTGGTTCTTGTTTTGCGTGATCGTGTACCCAGAAGTATTTTATGATCAAAAAGTATATGCACACCGCATGCGCCATCATAGGAAGCATAGATAAATGCATCTGAAAGATTCTGTCTGGCATCGGATTCCTGCGCAGCCAGAGATTTCTGAGAACCTGTGATAACAACAGGCTTACGGTTATTCTGAATCAGATAGGAAAGGGCAGCAGCTGTGTACGCCATAGTATCTGTTCCATGTGTAATGACGAAAGCATCATACTGATTGTAATGGGCTTCTACACACTGTGCCATAGCAAGCCAGTGTGTATAGTAGATATTGGTACTGTCGATATTGAACAACTGTAAAGTGTCAATCTGGCAGTATTCCTGGATTTCAGGTACATAGCTGATGATTTCTTCAGAGGTAATCAGTGGGGCAAGCCCATTGGGAGTGCTTTTAGATGCAATCGTACCTCCTGTAGCAATGAGCAGAACCTTTTTCTTAGCTGTTATTTTCATAATGTCATTTCCTTATAAGCATAATTTCGCAGGACTTTAACCCAGATAGCATAGGCAGCGTTATTCTCATGAACATATCCATCAGAACTGTATTCCGGATAGATTGCCATATGTGAATTCATGAGATATTCAGCCAGATTGACAAATCCCCATCCGTTATTCTGGCAAGAAGTCTGCATGAGACTGTTGGCTTTTTGAATAGAGGTATTGTTAAGCATACCTGATTGGGCTGATTCTATGATACATGGAACGGAGATTGCATAGATGGATACCTGTGGACTCTTGGCAACGATTCTTTCGATCAGAGTCTCCATGCTTTCTACATACTGTGACGGAGTAGAACCTACCAGATCGTTCATACCAAAGCAGATAAATACCTTTTGTACATCTGTCATCTGGGATATGGAATCCTCGATATACTGTACCTTACCATTGTAGGATGGCATGACTTTGGCATGGGTCGTTAAGGCATTACCAGAAAGAGCAATTTTGGCAGAACAGCTTGTCTTTGCAAGAAAATAAGTAGAAGCAGTCGCCATAGTATCGGAACGGCTCTGGCAGTAATTGGTGAATCCAACAGACAGGGAATCGCCGACAAATACCGTGTGTTCAAAGAAACTGTCATAGTCAGCATCCTGATATAACACGGAAGGGGATGCCTGCGTCATAGTCAGATCCTGTACCAATGGAGCAGCGGGTTCAGACAGAGTATCCTGGGCAACAAGGGCATCAGGGGAGATGTACGGGCTGCCTGCCAGTTCTTCCTCGTCTGGTTCAGCAATTGTCCCGTTTTCGGTGGGCATATCGCGCAGAGTTTTTGCATATACTGATGATGAGGCACATGTATACACGAATATAAACAGTGTAAATGTAAGACCTATCATTTTATCCTTCTTCATGATTCTTCTTAACATATTCTTTACCATACCTTTCTGTAAGCTGTGATTATCTACAGTAAATTAATGGGTTTCATAAACACAGATATTATAAATGCAGTTCAGGGATTAGACAATACTTTAGACAAAAATAATAGTGTGTTCTGAAGTCACAATTCTACATAACAACACGTAATTATATATAAGGTGAGAAAAAACAACATAAATATACAAAAAAATACTTTCGAAATATCAATATTGACAATACAATAATGGAAAGAGGTGACTACTTGAATGAACGAAAAAGAGATTTATTATTGTAAGGATTGTGGAACATTGGATTATGCGCATGGGCAATGTCCGAAATGTGGAAGTCTGAACATAGTTCGGGCAGAAGAAAGTCTGTTCATCAGTTATTCTAATTCAAATGCACACAAATTAACTGATAATATTGACTATTGTTTAAAATGGATATAAAATTATGAAAGGGGTTTATTGCATTCGGACAACTGTGGAAGGGGTGCCTGATATGGCAGATGATTTCAGTACAGATAACATGCTCGATATGTATTTATATGAGAATGGGCAGTTATTGGAACAGCTAGAAGAGATTGTTCTTGAGAATAAAGATGAGGATTCTTTTGACGAGAACAATATTAATGAAATATTTAGAATCATGCATACAATTAAAGGTTCTTCAGGTGTGATGAAGTATGATAATATTATGAAGACTTCACACAAGCTGGAGGATATTTTCTATTTTCTGAGAGAGAACCGCAATGTTGAGGAACATCACATGGAACTGACAGAGATTATTTTTCGTGTGCTTGATTTCATCAATGGAGAAATGGATAAGATTAAAGACGGAAATGACCCGGATGGAGACAGCAGTGAACTGATTGCAGATATGGAGAAATTCCTTGCCGGATTAAAAGACAATAAACAGGCACCACAAGCAGATAAACAGCAGGAAAAGGAAGAGAGTAAGATTACTCTTGGACCGAATCAGTTCTATATTGCCCCACAGGTATCAGGTGCGGACAAGTATTACCGTGTCAGAATTACATATCAGAGTGACACACAAATGTGTAACTTGCGGGCGTATTCAGCAGTTTATGCTGTAAAAGAGCTGACAGAAGATGTTCATTACTCACCAGAAGACATATTAACAAATGAAGCATCCGGCGATGAAATTCTCAGACAGGGATTTTTGATGCTGGTGCGGGGAAATTTTGAAGAGGACAAGCTTCGGACGGTACTGGATACCACTCCGGAGATTGATAAAATTGATATTTCAGCCTGTGACAAAAGTGAATTTGACAGAGGTTTTACTGCAATGGAAGCTCCTTCTGTTCCAGTGGCAGAACCGACAGTTGAGAATAAGGCAGAGACAGAACCACAACCGGGCGATTATGTTATTCAGAAGGAAGCCGGTAAGGCGAAGCAGATCACCAAAACAAAGAAAAAGAAGGAACACAAGCAGGCATTCATGAGTGTCAACATTGATAAAATGAATCTGCTGATGAATCTTATGGGTGAAATGGTCATTGCAGAGTCTGTTGTTCTGCAGAATCCTGATCTGCAAGTGCCTGGACTTGATTTGAGTAATTTCCAGAAAGCAGCGGCACAGATGTCCAAGATTACGACAGAGATGCAGGAACTTCCATGTGAGTATTGATTGATGAACTGATTGGAACACAGGAAATTGTTGTTAAGCCAATTCCATCCTATGTAAAGAAGGTGCATGGCATATCAGGCTGTACACAGCTTGGAGATGGCAGTATTGCATTGATATTGGATGTCAGCGGACTTATGCAGGATTAGGAGGCGGAAATGACACAACAGGATAAAGATTTATTGGAACAGAATGGATTTGATGTACAAGGTGCCTTGCATCGTTTTATAAATAATGATACATTATATCAGCAGTGTCTGAACAAATTTCTGGATGATGCCAGTTATGGACAGTTACAGGAAGCTATGAAGCAGGGTGATTGCCAGGCGGCTTTTCGTGAAGCACATACTATGAAAGGGTTCGTCTCCAATCTTGGAATGATGGAACTGTATGAAGCAGTAAGTGCTGTAGTAGAAATACTCAGGACAGGCAATATGGAAGTGTCGCAGCAAATGCAGATACTGGATGAAATATATGCAAAAGACCGGAAGATACTGGAAGAAATAAAGAGTCATACTATATAGGCACAGAAGCTGCCCGTACTGATTATGGAGGCAAGAAGAATATGGCAGATAAAGAAGAATGGATTGTAGATGGCTATCAGTTTGGTTCAGCCAAAGATGCAACGCAGGCAAAGGCTGAATTGCTGAAAATACAAAAGCTGGAAGATAAAATGGACTATCGCAATCCTCATATGGTCTATATGGTCTATCATAAGGCAATAGAGAATCGTATTTTTAAGACTCCGATAGGCTATGAATATTTAAGAAAATTACAGAAGCACCTAAAAGAAAATCCTTTGATCAGAGAGCCGGTGCAGGATGTGCCGGTCAATAATGTATACAGCCTCAGAGACAGTACCAATCCGGCTGTTGAGAAGGTTAGGGCTTCCGCGAAGCCCAAGCCAAAACCAAAGAAAAACAAAGAATTTTTCAGCAGGACAACATCTATATGTCTGAATATAGTACTGGCAATTCTGGTGATCGTAATGTTCGTCATATCTACCACCGGAAGCAGACCTACCATATTGAATTATGAAAAGGCATTGCAGAACCGGTATGCATCCTGGGAACAGGAACTTAATGACAGAGAGAATGCAGTCCGTGAGAAAGAAAGACAACTTATGCTGGATGAAGATTAGATGAATCCGTTCACACTTTTATCATAAAAGTATGCTATAATATCTGCATTCAAAGATATCGGAAAGGCATGGAGATAAGTATGAATAAATTAAAGATATTGGTAGTAGATGATGAGAGCAGAATGAGAAAACTGGTGCGTGATTTCCTGGAAAAACAGAATTTTGCAGTTCTGGAAGCAGGAGACGGCAGCGAAGCTCTTGATATATTCTTTGACAATCAGGACATTGCGCTGATTATTCTGGATGTCATGATGCCCAAGATGGACGGATGGCAGGTGTGCAGAGAGGTAAGAGGATATTCCGAGGTTCCAATCATTATGCTGACAGCCCGAAGCGATGAAAGGGATGAACTTCAGGGATTTGAACTTGGTGTAGATGAATACATATCCAAGCCTTTCAGCCCAAAGATACTGGTTGCCAGAGTTGAAGCAATTCTCAGGAGAACTAATCAGGTTACAGATGATGAGACGATTGAGTACGGCGGCATCACGATAGATAAGGCAGCCCATGTAGTTTCCATAGATGGTAATCCCATTGATTTAAGCTACAAGGAATTTGAACTTCTGACGTATTTTATGGAAAACAAGGGAATTGCACTTTCCAGAGAAAAGATACTGAACAGTGTATGGAATTATGACTATTTCGGAGATGCCAGAACCATAGATACCCATGTGAAGAAGCTGCGAAGTAAATTAGGTGACAAAGGCGACCTGATTAAGACAGTATGGGGAATGGGGTACAAGTTGGAAGCATGAAATATTCAATAAAACAGCAGATCGCAGGAATATTTATTGCAGTTATGGTAGGTACGATTATTCTTGTCTGGTTTGCTAACAGTACATTTTTGGAAAAATATTATATCAGTAACAAAGTACACGCCATTTATTCAGCCTATGAGAGTTTGGACAGTGCCGTGAGTGGTGGCAGCATATCCTCTGATGAATTTGACCTGGAACTCAGACGTGTATGTGATATATATAACATAAGTGTAGTAGTTATAGATGCACAGTCCAATACGATTAAATCCACATCCAGAGACACGGATTTGCTCATCAGAAGACTTTATGATAATGTATTCCAGAGGGATAACAAGCTGGAGAAGATAGAAGATACGGATCGGTACAGCCTGGCAGTCACCACAGATCAGGGAATGGGAACAGACTATCTCGAAATGTGGGGCGTACTGGATAATGGTAATCTTTTCCTGATTCGCTCTCCACTGGAAAGTATTCGAGACAGTGCAAAGATCGCCAATAAATTCCTTGCCTATATTGGAATTGTAGTTACTCTGGTAAGTGCACTGCTGATCTGGTTCGTGACAACAAGAATTACGAAACCAATCATGGAATTGAAGGATATATCCGCCAGGATGACCAATCTGGATTTTGAAATGCATTATAAAAGCAGAGGCAAGAACGAGATTGACCTGCTCGGAGAGCATATGAATCAGCTTTCCGATACACTGGAAAAGACAATCTCTGAATTAAAAACTGCCAATAATGAATTGCAGCGGGACATTGAGAAGAAAGAAGAGATAGATGAGATTCGCAAAGAATTCCTTGCGAATGTATCTCATGAACTCAAGACTCCGATTGCATTGATACAGGGTTATGCAGAAGGCCTAAAAGAAGGAATCCATGATGATGATGAAAGCAAGGATTTCTACTGTGATGTTATTATAGATGAGTCTGGCAAGATGAATAACATGGTAAAGAAGCTTCTGACATTGAATCAGCTGGAATTTGGAAATGACGTTATTACCATGGAGCGATTTGACGTAGTAGCCATGATTCATAATTTCCTTCAGTCAGCAGAAATCCTGACACAGCAGAATGAAGTTAATGTAAGGATGGAGCAGACGGAGCCAATCTATGTATGGGCAGATGAATTCAAGACAGAAGAAGTAATCCGCAATTACTTCAGTAATGCCATGAATCATGTAAAAGGAGACAAAATCATAGATATCAAATATACGATGCTTGAGAATAAAGTACGTATTGGAATATTTAATACCGGTGATCCCATACCGGAGGATTCATTGCCGCATTTATGGGAAAAATTCTATAAAGTAGATAAAGCCAGAACCAGAGAATATGGAGGAAGTGGAGTAGGTTTATCTATTGTAAAGGCAATTATGGATTCAATGAACCAGCAATATGGTGTGATCAATTATACCAATGGCGTAGAGTTCTGGATTGAATTGGAGACGAAATAACAACGGAGGTGCTATTGTGAAAAAGGGGAAAATAATAGGAGTGTTGGCAATCAGTGCATGTATGCTTACAGGATGTATTGATTCAATGCCTGATATGACGGAGGAACAGTCTGAGCTGGTTGCAGAATATGCAGCAGATATGCTGCTGAAATATTCACCTAACTATCATTACAGAATTGCAGATGAGGAAGAGGTTGCAAGTGCTGAGGCTGAGATGGAGACATCACAGGAAGAAGAGACTACGCAGGAGGAATCACAGCCATCACAGGATCTGAGTCAGACTGGCTCAGGGGAGACCGTTTCAGTAGGTGCTGAAACCAGTGTGGAAGATGGGTCAGAATATGACCTTGCAGCTTTCTTTGGCATGAATCAGTTCTCAATCATGTATGCATCCTGTGAAATAACAGATGCTTATCCAAACGCAGAATCAGGAGTTGGGTTCAGTGTAACTGCGCCACAGGGTTATAATCTTTTGGTTTTACATTTTGATGTAGAAAATCTGGGGGAAGAAGCTGCGCAGTGTGATCTTTTTGACCAGATCAGCAAGGTAACAGTAAATGTAAATGATGCAGGATATGTACAGGCATTGGGTACATTGCTTACGAATGACCTTACTACATATATGGAAGATATACCGGCAGGCGAAGTGGCGGACGCAGTAGTGGTAGTCCCGGTTGAACAGACAGACCTTGATGAGATCCAGACAGCTGTTATGCAAATTACGACGCAGGATTCGGTAGTGAATATTAATTTAGAGTAATGCATATAACTGAAAATTAAGAAAATATCCAAGAAAAAGCAAAAAATTATCTGAAAATATTTGTAATTATAAATATATATATGATATAATATAATTAAGATGATTATTCTGCAAAGCATTTTAGATAAAAGAGATTGAAAGAATTTTCAATGTCCTGTGGAATGGAGGTTTAATATGGAGACTAAGATTCTCTTAGAAAATGGAACAAATGAACTGGAAGTGCTTGAATTTATTGTAGACGGTAATTCGTATGGTATTAACGTTGCAAAGATCAGGGAAATCATTACGTATCAGCCTGTTACACCAGTGCCTAATGCACATCCGAGTGTAGAAGGTATTTTTATGCCAAGAGATACAATGATTACAGCAATTGATCTTCGTAACTGTTTACAGAGAGGACAGTCACAGCCAGGCGGTCTTTTTATCATTACAAGCTTTAACAAGCTTGATATCGCATTTCATGTAGATTCTGTAGTGGGAATCCACAGAGTATCCTGGGTAGATATCATTAAGCCGGGTGCAACAGTAAGCACAACAGAAGATGGCATTTCTACAGGTATTATCAAGATTGACGGACGTCTGATCATTATTTTGGATTTTGAAAAGATTATTTCAGATATTAATCCTGAAACAGGTCTGAAGGTAACAGAGATTGAAGCATTAGGCGTAAGAAGTGAAAATGAAGTACCTATTCTGATCGCTGAAGACTCTGCTCTTTTGAGAAAACTTATCGTTGATTCCCTGAAGAAGTCAGGTTATGAGAATATCATTAAAGCTGAGAATGGTGAGGAAGCCTGGGAGTATATTCAGAAGTGCAAGGCAAACGGAACCCTGAACGATGATGTAAAACTTCTGATTACAGATATTGAGATGCCTCTGATGGATGGACATAGGTTGACTAAGCTTGTAAAATCCGATGATGCAACGAAGAATATTCCAGTTGTTATCTTCTCATCACTTGTAAATGAGGAAATGAGAAAGAAAGGTGAAGATCTTGGAGCAGACGCACAGTTGTCCAAACCTGAGATTGGCAACCTGGTCAAAGTGATTGACCAATTACTTCAGAAGTAGTAAATTTTGTGGGAGAGCAGAGTACCTGCTCTCCTATTCTGACAGAAATGTCATTAACTGGGAGACGGAATGGATAAGACTGAAATTTTGAAAGAAAAGCTTGCAGATGCAGAAGTAGTATTAATTGGTATTGGTGAAGAATTTAACGAGAAGTTTGACAGAATAGCAGAACATGAACAACTGGTGAAAGGACTGGAGCTTGTTGATGCAAAGGAAGAGCTTGCCTGGATGGTTCCTTATTTTGAGAAGATATACCTGCAGGAACAGAACCAGTCTGATATTTTGTCAGCATATCGTAATCTGTATGAACTGGTAAAAGACAAGAATTATTACATTGTAACTACATGCATAGATGGATTGATTCAGAAGGCTGGATTCAAACCTGAGAAAATCGTAGAACCCTGTGGCAACTATGAAAAAATGCAATGTAGTGCAAAATGCAGTACAAAGTTATATGAAAGTGAAGAATATGCCAATAAAAT
This sequence comes from Roseburia sp. CAG:10041_57, assembly GCA_001916965.1. Taxonomy (GTDB): domain Bacteria; phylum Bacillota; class Clostridia; order Lachnospirales; family Lachnospiraceae; genus COE1. The sequence goes on along the minus strand of MNTL01000001.1, from coordinate 266,238 downwards.
AAAGGAAGCTTTACAGGATGGAACGTTGGAACAGGTAGAGCAGCCTGTTTGTCCTGATTGTGGTGCTCCTTTGGCTTTTAATAATATTGTCTGTGAGAACTATGTGGAAGAAGGATATCTGCCTCAGTGGCAGAAATACACAAAGTGGCTCACACTTACATTGAATCATCGTTTATGTATTTTGGAATTGGGAGTAGGAATGAACCTGCCCAATGTAATCAGATGGCCGTTTGAGAAGGTAGCTTTCTATAATCAGAAAGCAAGCTTCTTTAGAATAAATGAAAGTTTATATCAGATAGCGGAGGATATGGGAGATAAGGGAATAGGCATAGAAGAAAATGCCTGTGATTTTCTAATGAAGGAAATATAGAAAGAAATGGGGAATTATCATGAGTAATACGGAAGAGAACTACTTAGATAATTTACTTAAAGCGGTATCAGAACCGGATGAGGCTGCGCCTGCAAAAGAAGAGCATGCCGAAGCATCCATAGAAGATAAACTGGGAGCTTCATTGGGAATACCAGAGGATGTGATCCCGGAGGTGACGGATGCGGAAGAAATACCGCCGGATGAACCGATTGTTCTGGAAGATGAACCGGAAGAAGCAGTTGTAGATACAGAGGCAATTGAAGAGCCGGATGTTCCTGAACTTGGTGAAACCGTGGAAGAAATGGAACAGCCGAATGAACAGGATGAACCTGAATTTGTTGAAACTGTAGAGGAACCACCGGAACCGGAGACAGATGAAGATTTGTTTGCAGCATTGATGAATGAAGATTCGAATGTAGATTCACAGATGCAGACCTCTACGGAAGCAAATAATGAACCGGAAGATGATTTCAGTATTGCAGATATTGAAAGCGATATTCCACAGGATATTGACACTGATAATACAGTGGAAATGAAAGGGGAACCAGAACCTGAGATAGAGCCGGAGATTCCAGTTATGGCGGAAGAAGTATCGCAGGAGGAAGAACCTCAGCAGGAAGAACTTCAGCAGGCTGTAACCGAACCGGAGGACGATCTGGATACATTACTTTCAGAAGAGGTTGCAATTCCAGAACCGGAAGAAGAGAGTTCGGAAGATAATACAGTAGAGGCAGCTGTTTCTGATGAAGAAAGCAGTACGCCACAGATTGAAGAAGCTGTTGCAAGTAGTGAAGCTGCTCCAGAGGATATTTCATCAGATACGTCAGATGCAATAGAAAACATGTCATCAGATGATGATTTCTCAGATATTCTGGAAATTATGGATGAAGATCCTGATCTGGCTGAAATCAATGACATGTTGAAGAAAGTAGACAAGAATGAGCCTGTCCAGGATGATGACGATGTCATGGGATTGTTAAATCAGATGGCAGATGATGAAAGCAAAGAGGCAGAGCCGGTAACACAGCCGAGTACAGAGCCTGTGCCAGTATCAGAACCTAAGAAAGTAAATGCTGATACCACAGCTTCACAGGAGGAAGCATCCACGGGCAAGAAGAAAAAGGGCATTAAAAAAGCAAAGAAAAAAGCTCCTAAGGAAAGCAAAAAGAGCAAAGAAAGCAGTACAGAAGATACAGCTGTTGAAGAATCAAAAGAGAAAAAGCCGGGAGTATTATCCAAAGTATTCCATTTATTGACAGATGAATGGGAACCTGAGCCAACGGAAGAAGAGCTTGCACAGGCTGCTGAAGAGGCGAAGGCTGCCAAAGAAGAAGCCGATGCGAAGAAGGCAGAGGATAAGAAAGCCAAAGCAGAGGAGAAAAAAGCAAAAGCAGCAGAGAAAGAAGCTGCCAAGAAAGCCAAGGCAGAAGAAGCAGCAGCTAAGAAAAAAGAAAAACAGGATGCTAAGGAAGCAAAACTTGCAGAGAAACGTGCGAAAGAAGAAGCAGAGGCTCCTAAGAATCAAAAGAGACTTTCTCCTAAGAAAATTGCAGTTGTCACTGTATTTGCAGCGTCTGTTCTTGCAGGAATCCTGTTATTTTCAAATTATGCATCCTTCCAAGACAGCATCGCTAAGGCAAGAAGAGCTTATTATGCAGGAGATTATAAGAGTGTCTACATAGAGACTTATGGAGAGAAGCTGGACGAATCAGACAGTATTATAGAAGCTAAGAGCAAAGTAATACTTACGATGCAGAGAAAGCTGGATTCTTATCAGAATCATATGAAGCTTGGACAGAATGTAGAAGCTTTAAATGCTCTGATTACCGGATTACAGACATATGATACAATCAATCAGGAGGCTGAAAGCTACGGTGTACTTGCTGAGGTTGATTCTATCAAAGATGAAATTCTTGCAATTCTGGAATCAAACTATGGTCTGAATGAAGAAGAAGCCAAAGCACTTTTGCAGGATGATGATAAAGTATCATATACACTGGCTTTAGACCGTATTGCAAATGGTACGTGAAGCGCTCTTGTAACAAAAGACATGTAAATCATGAAATGCTATACTGTTATTTATGCAAATACAGTATAGCATTTTTTTTCATTTTATTTTATACTCAGATATATAATATCAAAAAGTGACGCGGTATTGTGATAAAGTGCAGGAATAAATTACGGATGCTGGAAGGGTATGGTGATTAATATGGTGGCAATTATAGACTACGACGCAGGTAATATTAAGAGTGTGGAGAAAGCACTACATTATCTGGGTGAAGAAGCAGTTATTACAAGAGATCGGGATACGATCCTTGGGGCAGACAGAGTCATCCTGCCAGGCGTGGGAGCTTTTGGAGATGCCATGGAGAAGCTGAGAACATATGAGCTGGATAAAGTAATTCAGAAAGTCGTTGCCCAAAATACACCATTCCTTGGAATATGTCTGGGCTTACAGCTTTTATTTGAATCCAGCGAAGAGAGTGAAAGCGTAGAAGGGCTTGGAATTTTAAAAGGCAAAGTAGTCCGATTGCCGGAAGAAAGTGATATGAAGATTCCTCATATTGGATGGAACTCATTAAAATATCCCAATCCAGGAAGATTGTTTACAGGGATTGCGGAAGATTCCTATGTATATTTCGTCCATTCCTATTATCTACAGGCGAAAGACCCATCTATTGTAACAGCAACTACAGAATATGGAACACTGATTCATGCTTCTGTTGAGCAGGGTAATGTATTTGCATGCCAGTTTCATCCAGAGAAAAGCTCAGAGGTTGGAATGCAGATTTTGAAGAATTTTCTAACGATATCTAAATAATAGAATGGAGGATGAATCATGCATACAAAAAGAATCATTCCCTGTCTGGATGTGAATAACGGACGAGTGGTAAAAGGTGTTAATTTTGTTAATCTGATAGATGCAGGAGATCCGGTAGCGGTAGCAGCGGCTTATGATAAAGCAGGGGCAGATGAACTGGTATTTCTGGATATTACAGCTTCTTCAGATAATAGAGCTACGAAGGTAGACATGGTTCGTAAGGTCGCAGAGAAGGTATTCATCCCGTTTACTGTAGGTGGAGGCATCAGAACAGTAGACGACTTCAAGGCAATATTGCGTGAAGGAGCAGATAAAGTAGCAGTGAACAGTGCTGCAATCATGAATCCTATCCTGATTAGTGAAGCGGCGGATAAATTTGGCAGACAATGCGTTGTTGTAGCAATTGATGCTAAAAGACGGGCTGATGGCTCTGGATGGAATATCTTTAAGAACGGCGGCAGAGTGGATATGGGCATAGATGCTGTAGAATGGGCAATGCAGGCTGACAAACTGGGGGCAGGTGAGATATTGCTTACCAGTATGGATTGTGATGGCACGAAGAATGGTTATGACATAGAATTGACCAGAATGGTATCTGAGAATGTATCGGTGCCTGTCATTGCATCAGGCGGTGCCGGTAAGCTGGAGCATTTCTATGATGCATTGGAAGATGGTAAGGCAGATGCTGCATTGGCGGCTTCACTGTTTCATTTCAAAGAGCTGGAGATCCGAGAAGTAAAACAGTACCTGAGAGAAAGAGGCGTATCTGTACGTCTGTAGAATATATAAGAAAAGAAGGTAAATAGAGAATGGCAATGATATCCAATGACTGGCTTCCGGCATTACAGGAAGAATTTCATAAGGATTATTACAAAAAATTGTATACATTTGTAAGGCAGGAATATAGCACTCATGTAATCTATCCCCCTGCGGATGATATATTCAATGCGCTGCATCTGACTCCTCTAAAAGATGTAAAAGTGCTGATTCTGGGGCAGGATCCATATCATAATGTAAATCAGGCTCATGGACTGAGCTTCTCAGTATTACCGACACAGCCTGAGATACCACCTTCATTGCAGAACATCTACAAAGAACTGCAGGATGATCTGGGCTGCTATATTCCCAATAATGGATATTTGAAGAAATGGGCAGACCAGGGTGTTCTGTTACTGAATACAGTATTAACGGTAAGAGCACATCAGGCTAATTCCCATCAGGGAAAAGGCTGGGAATATTTCACAGATGCAATTATTCAGAAAGTAAATGAACAGGACAGACCGGTGGTGTATATGCTATGGGGAAGACCGGCGCAGAGTAAGATTCCCATGCTTACTAATCCAAAACATCTGATTTTGAAAGCACCACATCCCAGTCCTTTATCTGCGTACAGAGGATTCTTTGGATGCAGGCATTTTAGTCAGGCAAACGAATTTTTACAGTCACATGGAATTGAACCAATAGACTGGCAGATTGAGAATATTTAATCATTCATAAGACCCACAAGTGCAAAAAAGCTTGTGGGTTTTCTTGACATTTGGAAGCATTTAGAGTATAGTGTTTCTAAAAAGTACTACTATAATAAACGGAGTAATATTAAAATGGAAGAAAGCAAATTAATTGATGGGATGATGCAGTTCGGATTAACGAGACAGGAAGCATCTATCTATATATGTCTGGCAAGTAACCGGGAATTATCAGGGTATGAAGTATCCAAGATTACAGGAATCTCCAGGTCGAATGTATACAGTGCCTTAGCCAGCCTTGTGGAAGAAGGTGCCGCATATCTGTTGGAAGGAGAGACAAGCAAGTATACTTCTGTAGATGTAGAAGAGTTCTGTAAGAACAGAATACGTCATATGACAGAGACTATGGAAGAGCTGGTCAGACAAATGCCTCAGCTGGGGAATAACTGTGAAGGCTATATTACGATTTCAAGCCATAAACACATTATGGATAGAATCCACTTTATGCTTTCACATGTGAAATACCGGGTATATATATCCATGCCGGTGCGTTTCCTGACAGTATTTCAGGATGAACTGAACCGTCTGGTAGAAGATGGCAGGAAGGTTGTGCTGATCATAAATGAACCCATAGAGTTGACCGGATGTATCATATATTATACAGATAAAAAGGACGAGCAGGTAAGGCTGATTGTTGATTCAGAGTATGTATTGACCGGAGATATGACGGGAAACAGCACAGACACCTGCCTGTATTGTGGCCAGAAGAATTTTGTGAATGTATTCAAAGAGTCCATGAAGAATGAGATAGAACTGATAACTCTCAAAAAAGACTAGATGGAGGATAAAGTTATGGAGAAGATACCATTTGTTACAAAAGAGAAAGTAGAGGAAATCGTAAAAACAATCCCTACACCATTTCATATTTATGATGAGAAGGGAATCCGTGAAAATGCACAGAAGTTAAAGGATGCTTTTGCCTGGAATAAAGGATTCAAGGAATTTTTTGCAGTAAAGGCTACGCCTAATCCATTCCTGATTGACATATTGCGTGAGTATGGCTGCGGCTGTGACTGCTCTTCACTGACAGAATTAATGCTGAGTCATGCCATGGGTGTAAAGGGCGGGGATATCATGTTCTCTTCCAATGATACACCTGCGGAAGAGTTCGCATATGCTAATGAGATTGGTGCGACGATTAATCTGGATGATATCACACATATTGATTTTCTTGAAAAGACAATTGGCAAGATTCCTGAAACAATCAGCTGCCGTTATAATCCCGGTGGATATTTTAAAATCAGTAACAGCATCATGGATAATCCGGGAGATGCGAAATATGGAATGACAACAGAGCAGTTATTTGAAGCATTCAAGATACTGAAAGCCAAAGGAGCAAAGCATTTTGGCATTCATGCATTCCTTGCAAGCAATACGGTAACAAATGAATACTATCCGACACTGGCTAAGACTTTGTTTGAGGTAGCTGTGAAGCTGGAGAAGGAGACCGGCGCTGACATTAAGTTCATCAATCTGTCAGGTGGTATTGGAATTCCTTATAAGCCGGATCAGGAGCCAAATGATATTGCAGCAATAGGAGAAGGCGTCAGAAAGGTATATGAAGAAGTGCTGGTTCCGGCAGGAATGGGGGATGTGGCACTGTATACAGAGCTTGGACGATTTATGCTGGCTCCTTACGGACATCTGATTACAAAGGCTATTCATGAGAAGCATACACACAAGGAATATATTGGCGTAGATGCATGCGCCGTGAATCTGATGAGACCTGCCATGTATGGAGCATATCATCATATTACAGTCCTTGGCAAAGAAAATGAGCCATGCGACCATATGTATGATGTAACAGGCTCATTATGTGAAAACAATGATAAATTTGCAATTGACAGAATGCTGCCAAAGATTGACATGGGAGATTACCTTGCAATTCATGATACAGGAGCGCATGGCTTCTCTATGGGATATAACTACAATGGTAAGCTTCGTTCAGCGGAAGTTCTGTTAAAAGAAGACGGAAGCCATGAACTGATTCGAAGAGCAGAGACTCCAAAGGATTACTTTGCAACATTTGACTGCTTTGATATTTATAAGAAGCTTGGCTTTTAATTAATTAGCAGCTTTACCTGTAGATTCCCGGATAATAAGGCTGGGACGAAGCAGGGAGCGGGATATAGGTACTTTGGCAATCAGCCAGTACAGAGCGGCATAGGAACTCTTGCCCAGGTCGATTCTGTCTTGGCTGATTGTTGTTAGGGCAGGAGTGCATTCGGCGGAAATTGGTAAATTATCGAATCCTACGATACTGATATCTTTTGGAACCTTAATGTGCAGACGCTGGCATTCCTTGAGAATACCGATTGCAAGGAGATCGTTACCGCATAAAATAGCTGTAGCACCATTATTCAATAAATCAGCAAAATGATATTTTGCACTATCTTCTACATAATAGCCGTAGGCAATCAGATTCTCGTTTATAGACAGATCATGGCTTTGCATACTGCTGATATAGGCTTCATAGCGGTTTGCAGTGACCATGGAGTCCTTGGAACCGTTTAAAAGTGCAATATGAGTATGACCAAGCTGTACCAGGTGATCAATGGCAAGGTCGATACCTTCGAAGCTGTCTGTACCTGTGTAGGCGACATTAGGATTTTTGCGGATATAATTATCAAAGAGAACGGTAGGAATCGTAGTTGATTCCAGCTGTTTCATCCAGGGGTCTTTCAGGGCGAAGCCTATCAGGAATCCTCCGTGATAATGATTGCGCATCATATAGCGGTCGTAAGGTTCTTTTATTTGAAGGATGGGATTCATTTCTACAATATGGACATCCCATTTGTCGCGGATGGCAGCCTGTCTGAAGCCCAAAACGATGTCGAAGCCGAAATCATCTTCTTTCAGATATAACATATTTTCTATAAAGATACAGAGACGTTTACGGGTCTCTTTTTTCATTTTCTTGGTAACATATCCCATTTCAATTGCAGTATCCAATACCAGCTGTTTTAGGTCGGGACTGATATCATTTGCATCGTTAAGTCCTTTTGATACAGTGCTGGGTGCAATTCCCAATCTATCTGCGATATCTTTTATTGTAATCATTGCATGATTCCCTTCTCTCAATAGAATTGTGGAGTTTCGTGAAATTTCGTATTCTTAAAATATAAGAATATAATAATAGCATTTTGTTTGCAAGCACTTTTCAAAAAATCTCTAAAAGTAACAAAATGTATAGATAAATATTGTGAAAAAATCAAAAACTATACATATTGTACAAAACAGAAAACGGCGCTATAATAGAAAACGAAAAAGCACGAAATATTTCGTGCAAAAGGTGCAGAATGTGTGCAAAATAGTGCACAATTCTGCACCAGGGAGGAATATATATAAGGAGGCATTATATGAAACGAGTTAAGGGAAGTAGTACAATGCGAAGATCAACCGCATGGATTTTATCTGCTGCACTTGTCTTGTCTGCGTGTCCGGTTACGGCCGAAGCAGAAGAATTGGCAGAGAACGGAAGCGAAAGTGTTTCTGAAACAGACCAGGCTATGGATGAGTCAGAAACAGCAGAACAGACAGAAGATGAACACCTGAATGAAGGTGAAAACACAAACGCATCTGAAGAGGAGAAGGAAAATCAGATACAGGAGAGCAGCGTTGAAGATGATATAAAGTGGGAGGCAGCACAGGAAGCTTCTACACAGGAAGCTTTAACAGAGGAAACGGTAGAAGAAGCTACGGAGGAGGTTTCTTTAGAAGAAGCAGCAGTATCTATGTATGCTGCGACTGGAAACGTTACCAGAACATGCCCGGCAATTGGAAAAGATGGAGAAGTTACATTCCATTATTATCCACAGGATGGAGAAAAGGTGGAGTCTGCTTATGTAAAAGGTTCCTGGTCAGGAGACTGGAGCCAGTATTTTTATATGACAGAGGATGATAATGGTGTATGGAGTGCAACAGCACAGCTCTCTTTGGAGAAATCATATGAGTATGGCATTGTAGTAAATGACAATTGGGTGGGGGATTCCACCAACCCATGCAGTGACGGCAACTCAGAAATTTTACGCAATCCTGTTTATAACGATGATGGAAGCGTGAGCATTTTCTATTACCCGTCCGGAGATGAGAAAGTCAGCCTTTTGTATAAAACAGCTGATGACAATTACCATGAAGTTACCATGACACAAGATGCCTGCCACAGTGCTTTATTGTCTGCAACTGTCAGCGAAGAGGGAGAATATACATATTGTCTGGAAGTAAATGGAGTAAAGACAGACGACATTAACTGCAGTAATGCCTCTTTTCATATTACGAAGCTTATGGAAGATGATCCATCGGTTAAGAGTCCTGTAGTGAACGGCAATGAAGTAACCTTTTATTATTTCGCACCAACAGCAGACAGCGTAAGCCTGGCAGGACAGATGAATGATTGGAATCCTTCTGCTGATGCCATGACTTATAATGAAAAGACCGGATTCTGGAGTATTACCAAGGAATTAGAGGATGCTAAGTATGAATACAAATTTGTTATCAATGGTGGTACATGGGTGACTGATCCTCGTAATGATCTGCAAAGCAGTGGCAACAGTCTGGTTCAGGTAGGAGAAGATAAAGAACCGGAACAGGGTACATATCAGTATACAATCTATTATCTGGATACGAACCACAAGAGCATAGATGGTGCTTCTTTATGGATATGGTCCGATAATGTGGCTGGAACACAGTATTTCTTCCAGGAGACAGAGGAACTGACAGATGGCAATGCATGGTTGAAGGCAGAAGTATCAAGCGACCATGAAGTGTTATATATTATTCCAAGAGCTTATGATGACTGGTCATGGCAGGATGTTGATAAGAGTTATGATAACGAGCAGAAACAGGAAAATGTAACGTTATATCTAGTCAATGGAGATACAAAGGCATATACGGAAATTCCTGATATCGTAGAAAGAGAAAGCCGCTATGTTATTGTTGAGTACAGCAGACCGGCGGGCGATTATGACGGATGGAATATTTATAGCTGGAATACAGGTTATGGCAGTGATGTATCAGTCGGATTTGAGAAGCTTGGAGATAAGATGGCAGCCAGAATACCTGTTGTAGATACAAAAGAAAGTATTTCTTTCTGCATGAGAAAAAGTGAAACAGATAATGAGTGGGCAGAGAAAGATGGCGGAGACCATACCGTTGCGATTCCTTTGGATCAAAGTGTTGTAAAGGCATCTTTTATACAGGGTGAAGGCATTGTATATAATCTGCCGTATAATATCGGTTATATAACAGATTCTATTAATGGCGAAATTACTTTTTATTACAGAGATGATACACTTTTTAGAAATTATGAAGAAGCTGCATTAAAAGATCATGTTGAGCTTATCTGGGATGACGAAAAGTATCCTATGTCTTATGACGAGACGAATGAAAGATATTATTATACAGGCAAATTGACAGAAGGTGATCATTATTATGGTTATCTGGTAAATGGCGAGCTGGTGACAGACCGATTCAATACAGAAACAGCAGTTGTAAATGGTACAACATATTCTGCTTATACTTACACGACATTTAATGTAGATATACAGGCAGAGGTCACTCCTTCCGAAATAGATTATAATGATAACGCTGTATTGAAACTGACACTGCAGGCTGATGAGGCAGAGCAGATTGAGGCGGTTGAGGCATATGCGGATCTGTCAGAATTAGGTCAAAGCAGCAGCTTCGCCATTGATACAGAATTAATGGAAGGTACAATTGCATTAAAAGAGGGAGTCCCAGCAGGTATAAAAAACATTCCTGTAAATGTAAAGGATCAGTATGGCAATCATTATACAACTACTGCACAAGTAACTGTAAAGGAAAGGGATAATGATGGGTTTGACTGGGATGAAGCCGTAATTTATTTTGCAGTTACAGATCGTTTCTTTGACGGCGACAGCAGCAATAATGACGCATATGGTACAGGCAATTATGCACCGGCAGAAGGCTCTATGTATCATGGCGGTGATCTTGCAGGTCTGGAGTCAAAACTTGATTATCTGCAGAACCTTGGTGTAAATACAGTATGGATCACACCTATTGTAGAAAATATAGAAGATACTCTTGATTGTGATGGGTATGATGGACAACATAATTCCGGATACCATGGTTACTGGACAAGTGATTTTACACAGCTTAATAAACATCTGGGAACACAGGAGGAATTGCAGGAGCTGATTGATGCACTGCATGCCCGTGGCATGAAATTAATGGTTGATGTAGTTCTTAATCATGCAGGTTACAGTACAGAAGATATTTTTAATAATACTTATATCGAAGGAAAGAACATGCTTCGTGATAGCTCCACAACAGTAAAGGGAGATGATAAGAAAGATGCATTATCTTCTCTTCCTGATTTTGTAACAGAAGATGGGCAGGTCAGGGATCTGTTGATTGCATGGCAGACTTCCTGGGTAAGTAATTATGATATTGATTATTTCAGGGTAGATACGGTAAAGCATGTTGATGACACGACATGGAAAGCATTCAAAAATGCATTAACTTATATTGATCCTGATTTTAAGATGATTGGTGAATATGCAGGCGCAGGATATGCAACGAATGCAGGGCAGCTTAGAACAGGTCAGATGGATTCTTTGCTTGATTTTGATTTCAATGACCAGGCAATTTCATTTGTAAGCGGTAATTTATCTACAGTAGAAAACTTTATGGAAAGCCGGAATGCAGGAATAGACAACACGGCAACCATGGGAAGTTTCCTCAGCAGTCATGATGAGGATGGACTGATGTACAGACTGATGAATGAAGGCAGCCGTGTAGATTCAGACAAGGCACATGCACTGATGAAGGTTGCATCAACGCTTCAGATTACTGCAAAAGGACAGCCGGTTATCTATTATGGAGAAGAATTAGGACTGACAGGAGTCAATAACTGGCCATACCAGACGAACCGCTATGATATGGACTGGTCGATTGCGAATGATGACAATGATATGCTTGGACATTATTCCAAGCTGCTTGAGATCCGCAATTCGTATACGGATGTTTTTGCAAAGGGAAGCAGGACTACGGTATCAGCAGATGATGCGAACGGTACACTGGTAGCATCCAGAAGCTATGGTGACACTACTTTATATGTAGGATTTAATATTAATGAAAATGAAAGCAGAACAGTAGAACTGAAGCTGGCTGCCAATACGACATATACAGATTTATATAGTAACAGTCAGTATCAGAGTGATGCAGATGGTGTGGTGCAGATTGAAATACCTGCTGCAAAGGACGGTGGTACAGTCGTATTAAAGGCAGGAAAAGCCAAACCATCAGACAGACCACAGATTAAAAATGATTCTGAAGAAACAGCGAATAATGAAAGTCAGGACAGTGATAGCAGTACAACAACAGGAAAGCCGGCAAATGAGGCTGAGTACACTTCACTGGATGGAATCACAGTGACAGGCTGGGATAAAGTAATAGACCTCGCATTTGCTGATGCAAAGACACAGATGGCTTCTATTGAAAATCCATCATCGATGCAGCAGATGGTTGTAAATATCGCATTAAAATCTGATTTCAATATGGTCATTCCAGAAGAAGTAGTGGCTAAAATGGCAGCAAGCAATGCAACATATGTCTTTTTGTGGGAGAATGGAGTGGTTACAGCATATACAGCGTCAGCACTTGCGCAGATAAAGGGAGATTTGGATCTGAATATTATGGTATCAAAAGATAAAGACTTCGGACAAGGATTCAGATCGTTTGTGCTTGAGCCAAGAAAGAAGACTATCTATGGCGTTAAGCTTGCAACCGTAATGCTGCTGGGGGAAGAAAATGCCGGTAAGACAGCATTTATTTTCCAAAGAAATATTACAACACAGCAAATGGAATTTCTGGATAGTACAATTATTGATGAGGCAGGACATGTTGCTGTACCATTTGTTGATTTCACAGATTTTGTTATCTTATATAAATAAATTTATGTATGTCTATTGTCAAAATTACAAGAAATTGTTTTAACTTTAAAAAAAATATGTTACTTTTTGACTTGAAAGAGTGACAAATAAGAAGTAAAATAATCATAAAGCGTTCGGGGGGAGGGAGCAAAATGTTCTCTCCCTTTCTATACTTATAGAAGTATTGCGAATTGCTTTTGTATTAATTACATATCATATCAAAAATAATCAAGAGGGAAAGGAGATGAATGGAAGATGGAACAAATTGCAAATGAACTGCTTGAAGAGTTGAACTGTGATACTGCGTTTACAATTCCCGTGTTTGGTGGTATTGAAGTAGCAGAATCAGTAGTTATTACCTGGGTCATTATGGCATTTATGCTGATATTGGCTATATGCATGACCAGAAATCTGAAAGTACAGAATCCAGGCAAGAGACAGGTCATTCTGGAGACAGCAGTATGCGGACTGCAGAACATGGTAAAGGGTATCATCGGAGAAGAAGGTGCCGGTTATGTGCCTTATCTGGTAACAGTTATCGTATACATTGGTATATCCAATATTATTGGATTATTCGGCATGAAGCCGCCTACAAAGGACTTGAATGTAACTGGTGCGCTGGCAATCATGAGTATTATTCTGATCGAATATTCCGGAATCCATGCAAAGGGCGTAAAACGTTGGGCCAAGAGCTTTGCGGAGCCTGTAGCCGTTGTGGCACCTTTAAATGTATTGGAGATATTTATCAGACCATTATCTCTATGTATGCGACTTTTCGGTAACGTATTGGGTGCATTCGTAGTTATGGAATTGCTTAAAATCATTATGCCGGCTATTTTGCCAATCCCGTTCAGTTTATATTTCGATATATTTGACGGATTGATCCAGGCATATGTATTTGTATTCTTGACATCATTATTTATTAAGGAAGCCATTGAGTAATAATTTGAAATGGCAGAACAACAATTCATTTTAGAAAAAGGAGAATAATTTTATGAGCGCTATCTTAGGTATTGGAGCAGGTATTGCAGTATTAACAGGTCTTGGAGCAGGTATTGGTATCGGTATTGCAACTGGCAAGGCAACAGAAGCAGTAGCAAGACAGCCGGAAGCAGAAGGCAAGATTTCCAAGCTGTTACTTCTTGGTTGTGCACTTGCAGAAGCAACCGCTATTTACGGTTTCGTTATCGCTATCCTTGTAATTATGTTCTTGAAATAAGCAGGAAGGTAGGAAAAGATTATGCTTAGATTGGATATTAATCTGGTCTTTACAATCATCAACTTACTGGTGCTTTACTTCCTGATGAAGAAATTCCTGTTTAAGCCGGTGAACAACATCATCGCACAGAGAGAAGAAGCAATCAAAAAGCAGTTTGATGATGCAGATGAGGCTCAGAAGAAGGCTGATGACTTAAAGAAGCAGTATGAAGATTCCCTTGTAAATGCAAAAGAGGATTCTGCTAAACTTGTTCAGGAAGCAAGAGAGAAAGCAAGAGTAGAATACGATCGTATTGTGAAATCAGCAGATGAAGAAGTTACAAAGAGAATGCAGAAGGCAGAAGAGACAATTCAGGAAGAAAAGAATAAGTCTATCCGCAGTATGCAGTCTGAAATACAGAATCTTGTTGTTGCTGCAGCAAGCAAGGTAGTAGGTGATCAGGTATCTCCTGAACACAGCCAGAAGCTTTATGACGATTTTATCGCAGAAATGGGTGAAACGAAATGACACAGACAGTAATTGATTATGCAAAAGAAATGAAAAGACTGTCTGTATCCCCGGAGGATATAAAGCAGACTGTCGAATTATTAGAGGCTTTACCACAGGTTAAGGTAGACTTTGAGAACCCAACAGTCGAACTGGAGAAGAAGATTCATTTGATCGAGATGATTTTCCCAAAGCAGATTAGGGATTTTCTGGAGCTTTTATGCGATCATCATGATTTCAATCTTTTCTCTGAGATCGTGGAAGCCTATCATGAGGAATTACGCAAGGTAGAGAATAATCCGAATCTTGCAGTACAGATTTCTTATGTAGTTCCTCCTACAGATGACCAATTGAATAAGATGAAGGAATTCCTGAAAGAGAAATGCCATGCAGATGCATTAGACGTTACCTTGAAGGAAGACAAGAATCTGCTGGGCGGTTTCATTATCCGTGCAGGTAATGAAGAATACGACTGGAGTATGCGCGGCAGATTACAGCAGATTGAACGTTCCATGAAAGAGAACGTAGCAGCTGCTGATAATATGAATGACATCATTACCATTCTGAAGACAGAGATTGATGAATCTGCTTTCGATACCAACAAACGTGAAGTTGGTAATGTAACCTGGATTGGTGATGGTATTGTTACAATCAAGGGTATTGACCATGCCATGTATGGTGAAATCGTTATCTTTGATACCGGTGTAAAAGGCATGGTACAGGATATTAGAAGAAATGAAATCGGATGTATCCTCTTTGGACGTGATACCGGTATGAAAGAGGGTACACGTGTTATCAGAAGCGGTAAGCGTGCAGGTATTCCTGTAGGTGAAGGTTTCCTTGGCAGAGTTATCAATGCTTTAGGTGAGCCAATCGATGGCAAGGGAGAAATCCCCAGCGTTGATTACCGCCCAATTGAAAATGACGCACCAAGTATCGTTGACCGTAAATCCGTCAGTGTACCTATGGAGACAGGTATTTTGGCAATTGACTCCATGTTCCCTATTGGACGTGGACAGCGTGAGTTGATCATCGGCGACAGACAGACAGGTAAGACCAGTATTGCTATGGATGCTATTCTGAACCAGAAGGGTAAGGATGTTATCTGTATCTATGTAGCAATCGGCCAAAAGGCATCTACCATTGCCAAGTTAGTACGTACTCTGGAAGTACATGATGCTCTTTCCTATACAACTGTTGTATCAGCAACAGCCAGTGATCCTGCATCATTACAGTATATTGCACCATATTCAGGTACTTCCCTTGCAGAGTATTTCATGTACAAGGGCAAAGATGTATTGATCGTATATGATGATCTGTCCAAGCATGCAGTTGCATACAGAGCATTGTCTCTGTTGCTGGAGCGTTCACCTGGACGTGAAGCATATCCTGGTGACGTATTCTACTTACATTCCAGATTACTGGAGCGTTCTTCCAGACTGACTCCGGAAGCAGGCGGCGGTTCTATTACAGCATTGCCTATCATTGAGACACAGGCTGGTGACGTATCCGCATATATCCCGACCAACGTAATCTCTATTACAGATGGTCAGATATTCCTGGAAAGCTCTCTGTTCTTCTCAGGTCAGAGACCTGCTGTCAACGTTGGTTTGTCAGTATCCCGTGTAGGTGGTGCAGCACAGACTAAGGCTATGAAGAAGGCAGCCGGAAGTATCCGTATTGATCTGGCGCAGTTCAGAGAGATGGAAGTCTTTACACAGTTCAGCTCTGATCTGGATGATTCTACGAAACAGCAGCTGGAATATGGTAAGGGATTAATGGAGATTCTGAAACAGCCGTTAGGAAGACCTCTGTCCATGGCAGAACAGGTCATTACATTATGTGCAGCCAATAATAAGCTGTTCATGGGTATTCCTACTAAGGACGTGAAGAAATTCCAGATGGATATGCTCGATTATGTAAGAGATCATAATGGCGAGATCATTCATGAACTTGAAGATAAGAAAGTCCTGACAGATGAACTTGTAGAAGAAATCATCAGAACTGTTAAGGAAATGAAATCAGCGCAAATGTAATCAATGCAGATGTAATCTGCATGTAACAGAAAGGTATTTGTAATATGGCAAACACTAAGGAAATTCAAACCAGAATGAGAAGCATTCAGGATACAATGAAGATTACCAATGCCATGTATATGATTTCTTCATCCAAGTTAAAGAAGGCTAAGAAATCGCTGGAGGCATCTACAGCACATTTCTATGCTATTCAGGGCTCTATAGCCAGAATCCTGCGTCATGTTCCTGATATAGAGAACATTTATTTCGGAACAGAGACAGCACCTGACCAGAAGAGAGTAGGCTACATTGTAGTTACTGCTGATAAAGGGCTTGCAGGTGCTTATAACCAGAATGTTATCAAGCTCGTGCAGAAGGAACTGGATGCGAATCCACAGGGAGAGCTATTCGTGGTTGGTCAGATAGGTCGTAATTATTTTGAAAAGAAAGGCTATAAGATACATCGCCATTTTCAGTATACGGCTCAGAATCCATCCATCCACAGAGCCAGAGTCATTGCTGAGGAGATTCTTGTCAGATACAATGAAGGTAAGCTGGATGAGGTATATATCGTATATACCAGAAGTATAAATGGAATGGACAGTGAAGCGGAGATGTTTAAGCTTCTGCCTCTGTCTAAGGCAGATTTCAGCATGAATAACGGAATGGAACTGATGGTATCTGATACAACCAGATATCTTCCAACCCCGAATGACGTTATGAATGCAATCGTGCCTAACTATGTAACAGGTTATATATACGGAGCATTGGTAGAGTCCTTTGCTTGTGAGCAGAATGATAGAATGATGGCTATGGATGCTGCAACAGGTAATGCAACAGACATGCTTAAATCACTGTCAATAGAATATAACAGAGTGCGGCAGGCAGCGATTACGCAGGAAATCACTGAAGTAATCGCCGGTGCGAAAGCGCAGAAAAGGAAGAAGTCAAATGGATAAAGGAAGAATTGTACAGGTTCTTGGACCTGTAATCGATGTAGAGTTTGAAGGCTGCAATCTTCCCTTCATTAAGGACGCGCTGGAAGTCGATAACAATGGTAAGAAATGCATCATGGAAGTAGCACAGCATATCGGTAACAATACGGTACGTTGTATCATGCTTTCTTCCAGTGACGGACTTCACAGAGATATGGAAGTTGTCGCAACAGGAAGCGGTATTAAAGTTCCTGTAGGCGAGAAGACTTTGGGAAGATTATTTAATGTAACCGGACAGACACTTGACTCCGGTGAAAGTCTTGAAAATGAAGAAAAATGGGTCATCCACAGAGAGCCACCTGCTTTCGAGGATCAGAGCCCGGCAGTAGAAATCCTGGAAACAGGTATTAAAGTCATCGACCTTCTTGCTCCTTATGCAAAAGGTGGTAAGATCGGTCTGTTCGGTGGTGCTGGTGTAGGTAAGACTGTATTAATTCAGGAGCTGATCACTAACATTGCAACAGAACACGGTGGATATTCCATCTTTACCGGTGTAGGAGAGCGTTCCCGTGAAGGTAATGACCTTTGGACAGAAATGAAGGAATCCGGCGTTATTGATAAGACCGCGTTAGTGTTCGGTCAGATGAATGAGCCACCCGGAGCTCGTATGCGTGTTGCAGAGACAGGTCTGACAATGGCAGAATATTTCCGTGATGTACAGCATCAGAACGTGTTGTTGTTCATTGATAATATTTTCCGTTTCGTACAGGCTGGTTCTGAGGTATCTGCGTTACTTGGACGTATGCCTTCAGCCGTAGGCTATCAGCCTACTCTGGCAACAGAGGTTGGTGAATTGCAGGAGCGTATCGCTTCTACGAAGGAAGGTTCTGTTACATCTGTACAGGCAGTATATGTACCTGCAGATGACTTAACTGACCCTGCACCTGCTACAACATTCGCACATTTGGATGCTACTACAGTATTGTCCAGAAAGATCGTAGAACAGGGTATTTATCCTGCTGTTGATCCTCTGGAATCTACTTCACGTATTCTGGAAGCAGACGTTGTAGGTGAAGAGCATTACAATACAGCACGTGCCGTACAGGAGATTCTGCAGAAATATTCAGAGCTGCAGGATATCATTGCTATTCTTGGTATGGAAGAATTATCTGAAGAAGATAAGGTTACTGTATACCGTGCAAGAAAAGTACAGAAGTTCCTGTCCCAGCCATTCCATGTAGCTGAGAACTTCACAGGTGTTCCAGGTAAATATGTACCATTAAAGGAAACTATCCGTGGATTTAAGGCAATTATCAATGGTGAGATGGATGAATATCCTGAAGCAGCATTCTTCAATGTTGGTACGATTGATGATGTAATTGAAAAAGCTAAGACAATGGGGTAATGCGTATGAATACTTTTGAATTAAAGGTCATCGCAATTGATAAAACATTTTTCACTGGAAAATGCCAGCAGGTCATTGTGAGTGCTACAGATGGTTCCATTGGTATTATGGCTCATCATGAGAATACTGTTATGGCGTTGGTCGAAGGACCTATGCGGATTCAGCTGGAAGATGGCACATGGCTGGAGGCAGTTACGGGTATTGGACACGCACAGATTGCTTACAACCGTGTTACAATTCTAGTGGATTTCGCAGAGAAACCTGAAGAAATCGATGAAAGAAGAGCCAAAGAAGCTCTGGAACGAGCACAGGAAGCTATGCGTCAGAAACAGAGCATCCAGGAATATCATATGTCACAGGCGAATATGGCTCGTGCTATGGCAAGACTGGCAGCAAAAAAGCATTATACCAAGGACAAATAGAAATAATAGACAGAAAAAGGTCGGGATTTCCGACCTTTTTTCATTTCGGGAATGTATTTGATTTTGTACATGATTTTGGCTGAATTTGGGATATTATGAAAGGATTAACGGTTTTCAAATTGCACTTTCTGGTGTATCATATAGATATAGTGCGTCAAAGTTTTGACAAAGAACAACAATATCGTAGAAGGAGCGTAACAGAATGGAAAACAATTTTAATACACCGGCGCAGGTGTTTGAAGCCAATATGAAGGCGGGAGAGGGAAAAGTGCAGCTTCCGCTTTTAAAATGCATTTTGCTTGGACTGATGGCAGGTGCATTTATTGCATTTGGTGGAGCAACAAGCAGCGCAGCAATTCATAATATATCCAATCAGGGCGTAGCCAAGGCACTTGCAGGAGCAATCTTCCCCGTAGGACTTATGATGATTGTATTTGTAGGTGGCGAGTTATTTACAGGTGACTGTCTTATGCTTGCAGGTGTTGTAGATAAGAGATTTTCTGCATTACAGCTGATCAAGACACTGATCATAGTATGGTTCAGCAATATGGCAGGTGCTATTTTGATCGCAGCATTAGTATATTATAGTGGCTTACTGGATTATACCAGTGGAGCACTTGGAGCTTTTACCATTAAGGTAGCATATGGAAAATGTACAATTACACCTTTTAAGGCAATCTGCTCCGGTATTTTATGTAATATTCTTGTATGTATTGCTGTATTAATGGCTACAGCAGCCAGGGATATTGCAGGTAAGGTATGGGCTATTTTCTTCCCAATCTGCGCATTTGTAGTCGGAGGATGGGAACACTGTGTTGCGAATATGTTCTATATCCCTGCGGGTATTATTGCTGCGACCAATGATACATATGTAGCAAAGGCAGAAGAATTATATGGAATTACTGCTGCACAGATCAGCGCAAGTGTTAATGTAGGTGGATTTATCTCTAACCTGATTCCTGTTACAATTGGAAATATCCTTGGAGGAATGGTATTCGTAGCATTACCATTGTATGTGATTCATAAGAAGAAAGCATAAGCTATTTGAGAAACCAGAAGTTCGCAGACTATAGTAAGGTGTGATTATTAACATGAATGATAGACTAACTAAAAATGATATTAAAAAAATGGAAGAAGAAATTGAACATCGTAAGCTCGTTGTAAGAAAAGAAGCTCTTGAAGATGTTAAGGAAGCCAGAGCTCAGGGAGATCTGAGTGAGAACTTTGAGTATAAAGCTGCAAAACGATTCAAGAATCAGAATGAGAGCCGTATCCGCTATCTGGAGAAGATGATCAAGACTGCACAGATCATCGAAGATGATTCCAAAGAGGACGAAGTGGGACTTAATAAAACTGTTGAAGTCGAATTTGTAGAGGATGGTACAGTTGAAAAGTATCGTCTTGTGACTACTGTCCGTAATAATCCATTAGAAGGACTGATCAGCATAGAGTCCCCGATTGCCAAGGCTTTGATGGGGCATAAGGCTGGAGATCAGGTACATGTTCAGGTCAATGACAGCTTTGGTTATGAAGTCATAATAAAGAGCATTGAAAATACACCGGATGATGATTCCATAGAGATTAGGAAATTTTAGAATATATGGCAGCAATGAATTTAATTAATGTAGAAAATATAACAAAGTCCTATACAGACAGCCTTTTGTTTGATGAAGCGTCTTTTACAGTAGATGAACAGGAGAAGGTTGGTATTATTGGTATTAACGGGACCGGCAAAACAACACTGCTTCGTATGATCGTTGGATTGGAGACACCGGAAAAGGGCACCATTACCAGGGCAAATCATATTGTAATAAGATATCTGCCGCAGCACCCATCTTTTCGTGAGCATTCTACTGTATTGGAAGCAGTTATGGAAGGTAATCTCAGACATGATAATGAATGGTCACTTGAGAGTGAAGCCAAGACTATGCTGCAAAAGCTGGGAATTACAGACTATGATCAGATTGTGGACAATATGTCTGGTGGACAGCGTAAGAGAATTGCACTGGCAAATACCCTGCTGGCGAAGGCAGATGTACTGGTTCTGGACGAGCCTACGAACCATCTGGATTCTTCTATGGCAGACTGGCTGGAGGAGTATCTGAAAAATTTCAGAGGTGCTGTTATCATGGTAACACATGACCGCTATTTTCTGGATAGTGTGTCCAATCGAATTGTCGAAATAGATAAAGGTAAGACATACAGTTATCAGACGAACTATTCAGGATTCTTACAGTTAAAGGCACAGAGAGAAGAAATGCAGGCGGCAACAGAACGGAAGAGACAGAGCATTCTTCGAGTGGAAATCGAATGGATGCAGCGTGGTGCAAGAGCACGTTCTACCAAGCAGAAAGCGCATATTCAGCGCTATGAAGAACTGGCAGCCCAGAAAGGTCCTGCACAGGAAGAAGCACTGGATATCAGTTCCGTAACGACCAGAATGGGCAAGACAACTGTTGAACTTCGACATCTGTGCAAGTCATATGGTGATAAGGTACTTCTGAATGACTTCAATTATATTTTTCTGAAAAATGACAGAATTGGATTCATCGGGGAGAATGGCTGCGGTAAATCTACTCTGATGAAAATTATCTGCGGCATGGAACAGCCGGACTCTGGAGAAATTGTTACAGGCCAGACTATCAAAATCGGATATTATGCGCAGGAGATCAGAACGGATAAAGAAGCAGGACTTGCCTATATGGCACCTGACATGCGTGTCATTGATTATATCCGTAATACAGCAGAATATGTACAGACAGTGGATGGCTCTGTGTCAGCATCTGTTATGCTGGAGCGATTTCTGTTCCCACCTGAGAAGCAGTATGCGCCTCTTGGCAAGTTATCAGGTGGAGAGAAACGTAGACTGAATCTTTTGAGAGTATTGATGGAAGCACCTAATGTACTGATTCTGGACGAGCCTACAAATGATCTGGATATTCGTACATTGACGATTCTGGAGGATTATCTGGATCATTTTGATGGTATTGTGATTACGGTGTCCCATGACCGTTATTTTCTTGACAGAACAGTCAGACGTATCTTTGCTTTTGAAGGCAATGGGGTCATCAGACAATATGAGGGCGGTTATACAGATTATCAGGCGAAAGTACAGGAAGAAAATGGCGTAGATGCTATATTTTATGAAGAAAAGACAACAGAAAAGAGTAATGAACTAAAGAATCTTAAAACAGTTAAGAACCGTCAGGATAAGTTAAAATTCACATATAAAGAACAGAGGGAATATGAGACAATAGATGATGATATTGCTGCTCTGGAAGAAAAGATAGAGAAGCTGGAACAGGATATTGTTACAAATGCCAGAGATTTTGTGAAATTGAATGAGTTGACCAAAGAGAAAGAGACTACGCAGGCTCTTCTGGATGAAAAGATGGATCGCTGGGTATATTTACAGGATCTAGCAGAAAGAATAGAGCAGCAGAATCACTGAATCTTTGGAAACAGTGATTTGAAATCTGATGGTATATTCTGAGTAAAGGACAGTGCTTTGCCACTGATCGGATGGGTAAATTCCAGACGATAGGAGTGTAGAGCCTGTCTTTTTATGTGCCTATAATTAGGGTTATACAGAAAATCCCCAGGGAGAGGATGACCGATTGCTTTCATATGAACGCGGATCTGGTGAGTACGACCTGTTTCCAACTGAATCTGTACCAGCGAGTATTCACATCCATCCAGACAGGTTGTAGAAATGCGGCGGTAATGAGTTATAGCGCATTCTCCTCGTGAGCCATCAACACAACGTTCAATAATAGAATCTTCCTTTCTGGCGATAGGGAGGTCTATAGTGCCTTCTTCGGGGATGATTCCCTCTACAATAGCCAGATAAGTGCGGTGAATCTCTCTTGCCTGCTGCTGCAGTGACAAGCCTGCAGCACTCAGCATATTTTTGGCTATCAGAACAAGACCGGAGGTATCACGGTCGAGGCGGTTGACACAGCGGAATACTAGCTGGTTATGATAATGCCATGCACAATAATTGGCAAGAGTATCTTCATAATGTCCCAGAGAAGGGTGCACAGGCAGGTCTGCCGGTTTATTCATGACAAGAATATCCTCATCTTCATATGCAACCATAGACGTAAAAGCTTCCTCGGATATCTCCGTGGCGGGAATCCCTGTGGAACCATCGTGATCCTGAATGTGAATAGTGAGTATATCTCCGGTATGCAGGATAGAATTCACATAGCACCAGATACCATTAAGCAGAATTCCCTCCTGCGTTTTCTTCAAATGTATCAGGAGAGGCTGGGAATAACCGTGATGACGAAGGTATTCTCCTACATTTTCACCATCATCGGCTGCTTCAATCGTATAGCTGAGTGTTCTGTCCATAGTGCGTTTATCCTTTCTTGTTCCAAATCGTGTATAGTATAACTGATTCTGCATAGAAATGCTATACTTTATAAATTCTTTATATTTCTTACGGTTGACTATAAAAGAAATCAGAGGTAAACTGTTCATAGACTAACAGTTTGATATGCAACAATTCGCTGCCGAACAGTTCGTCAGCGAACATAATTGCCTGCTGTTTATGCCAGGCTACAGAAAGAGGGGTGACTATGGAAGAGAAAAATGGCCCCAACAGGGCGATTGGACATGTGATCCGAAGGATGCAGCAGGATTTCAACCGGTGCTTTATAAAAGAAGGAATAGCGGCAGGAATAGACGAGGCGACACAGATGAATGGCTGGATTATGGCTTATCTATATTTTCACAAAGATCAGCCGGTCTATCAGAAGACAATAGAGTCTACTTTCGGTGTGAACCGATCAACAGTGACCAGCATTGTAAAGCTCATGGAGAAGAAAGGTTACATAGAACGTGAGAATGTACCCGGTGATGCCAGACTAAAGAAACTTATCCTGACCCCGCTCGGTGAAGAAATGCATTTTAAGACGAAACAGACTCTGGATTCCCTGGAATTACAGATCAGAAAAGATCTGACAAAAGAAGAGATAGAGACTTTTTTTAATGTTTCGGATAAGATTCGTAAGAATCTTGGTGAAAAAGAGGAGTGTATACACAAAAGAATCAAAGATTAAATGTGAAAGGAAGAAAATATTATGCTGAAAGTATTAGGCGCACAGATCAAGGAATTTAAAAAAGATTCCCTTATGACGCCCGTTTTCATGATTCTCGAAGTTATCATGGAAATGATCATCCCACTTTTGATGGCATCTATTATTGATGATGGTGTCAATGCCGGGAATATGAACCATATATATAAGGTTGGCGCATATATGGTAGTGGCTGCTGTCATTGGCTTATGGGCTGGTATGATGGGAGCAAAATATGGTGCGAAAGCGTCAACAGGTTTTGCCAGAAATTTAAGGAAGGCAATGTTTGAGAATATTCAGACATTCTCTTTCTCGAACATTGATAAATATTCTACATCCAGTCTGATTACCAGATTGACAACAGATGTAACGAATCTGCAGAATGCATATCAGATGTTGCTGCGTATGGCAATGAGAGCGCCGGCATCCATGATTATTGCGATGATTATGGCTTTTTCCATCAATGCCAAGCTGGCAAGTACCTACTTAATCGCAATTATATTCCTGGCTGCATGTATCGCAATGATTATTCCCAGGGCTACGAAGTATTTCAGACAGGTATTTGAGAAGTATGATGATCTGAATGCCAGTGTGCAGGAGAATGTATCTGCAATCCGTGTAGTAAAGGCATACGTAAGAGAAGATTATGAGAAAGAGAAATTCTCCAGGGCAAACCGTAACATTTATAATATGTTCCTGCGTGCTGAGAAGCTTGTTGTCATCAACATGCCTCTGATGCAGTTTACGGTCTATGCATGTATTCTGATTATTTCCTGGCTTGGTGCCAAGATGATTGTTGCAGGTGGTCTTACCACTGGTGAAATGATGAGTCTTTTGACTTACTGTATGAACATCCTGATGAGCCTGATGATGGTATCCATGATTTTCGTTATGCTGACCATGAGTTATGCCAGTGCAAAGCGTATTGCTGAAGTATTGCAGGAAAAGACAGACCTTACCAATCCTGAGAAACCTGTTGAAGAAGTATCAAATGGAAGCATCGTGTTCAAAAATGTAGATTTTGCATATAAAAATGGCAGTAAGCCGGTACTCAAAAATATCAATCTTGATATCAAATCAGGTGAAACCATTGGTATTATCGGTGGTACTGGTAGTGCCAAGTCCAGTCTTGTCAATCTGATCAGCCGTCTGTATGATGTAACATCAGGAGAACTGCTGGTAGGAGGACGTAACGTAAAGGAATATGATATGGAAGCCCTTAGAAATCAGGTTTCCGTAGTATTACAGAAGAATGTGCTTTTCAGTGGCTCTATTCTTGATAATCTGCGTTGGGGTGATAAGAACGCAACGAAAGAAGAATGTATCAGAGCCTGTGAATTGGCATGTGCCGATGAATTTATCCAGAAGATGCCTGATAAATATAATACACATATTGAGCAGGGAGGCTCTAACGTATCAGGCGGACAGAAGCAGAGACTGTGTATTGCCAGAGCTTTGTTAAAGAAACCCAAGATACTGATTCTGGATGACAGTACAAGTGCTGTTGACACGGCAACCGATGCGAAGATCAGAAAGGCTTTTGCCGAAGAGATCCCAGACACAACGAAGCTTATCATTGCACAGAGAATCAGCAGTGTACAGCATGCAGACAGAATCGTTGTTATGGATAATGGCGAGATTTCTGATTTTGGTACACATGATGAACTGCTGGCAAGAAGTGAGATTTACAGAGATGTATATGAATCACAGACAGGTGGCAGTGGAGATTTTGATGAGGATGGAGGTGATAGATAATGGCAGAAAATGCAAGACCAATGAATGGACCAGGTGGAAGAAGAGGACCAAGGGGACCCAAGCCTAAGGTAGAGAATCCCGGCAAGCTTTTCAAACGTCTGATGGGATATATTTTCAAAAGTTATACACCACATGTCATTATTGTTGTCATTTGTATTTTTATAGGTGTATTTGCAAGTATTCAGGGAACTTTGTTCATGCAGACACTGATTGACTCTTATATTATGCCTTTGATCGGACAGGAGAATCCTGATTTCTCAGGCTTGTGGAGTGCAATTGTACGAGTAGGCTGCTTCTATGCGATAGGTGCTTTGGCTGGTTATGCATATAACCGGATCATGGTCAATGTCAGTCAGGGTACATTAAGAAATATCAGAAATGATATGTTTGGCAAGATGGAATCCCTGCCTATTAAGTATTTTGATACACACGCACATGGCGATATCATGTCATGCTATACAAACGATATTGATACATTAAGACAGATGATCAGCCAGAGTATGCCACAGCTCTTAAACAGTGCCATTACAATTGTCAGCGTATTTTTCAGTATGTTGTTCCTGAGCTGGCCTTTGACAATCGTTACATTGATCATGGTATCATTAATGTTATATGTAACAAAGATGGCAGCCGGGGCATCCGGTAAATACTTCATCAAACAGCAACGGGCACTGGGGGCTGTCAATGGCTACATTGAAGAAATGATGGAAGGCCAGAAGGTTGTTAAGGTATTCTGTCATGAAGATGAGAACATTGAGAAGTTCAATGAGATCAATGATGAACTGTTTGATTGTGCATATAATGCCAATAAATATGCCAACTTCCTTGGTCCTATCAATGCACAGCTTGGTAATCTCAGTTATGTAGTATGTGCCATCGTTGGAGGTATTCTTGCCCTGAACCACATTGCCGGTCTGACTCTGGGTGGGCTGGCAAGCTTCCTGACCTTTAACAAGAGCTTCAATATGCCTATAAACCAGATCAGTCAACAGTTCAACAGTATTGTTATGGCGCTGGCAGGTGCAGAACGTATCTTCAAGATGATTGATGAAAAGCCGGAAGCGGATGAAGGCTATGTAACACTGGTCAATGCAGAAGAAACAAACGGCGAGCTCAGAGAGACAGAGAAGAGAACAGGTGTCTGGGCATGGAAGCATTATCATAAAGATACAGGAGAGACCAGCTATCGTAAGCTGGAAGGTAAGGTAGAATTCGATGATGTAGATTTCGGTTATTCTGATGAGAAAATCGTACTCCACAATATTGAAATGTTCGCTGAACCAGGACAGAAGATTGCTTTCGTTGGTTCTACAGGAGCAGGTAAGACTACAATTACCAACCTGATCAACCGATTCTATGATATTCAGGATGGTAAGATCAGATACGATGGAATCAATGTAAATAAGATCAAGAAAGCAGATCTAAGACGTTCTCTTGGTATCGTATTACAGGATACACATTTGTTCACGGCTACAGTTCGTGAGAATATCAGATATGGTAAGCTGGATGCAACGGATGAAGAAGTTGTTGCAGCAGCAAAACTGGCAAATGCCCATGAATTCATAGAGAGACTTCCTCAGGGATATGATACATTGCTGACAGGTGATGGTGCAAACCTCAGTCAGGGTCAGAGACAGCTTCTTGCTATTGCAAGAGCAGCCATTGCAGATCCTCCGGCATTGATTCTGGATGAAGCAACCAGCTCTATTGATACCAGAACAGAGAAGATTGTTCAGGATGGTATGGATAAGCTGATGCATGGCAGAACGACTTTTGTTATTGCACATAGATTGTCCACAGTTAAGAACAGCGACTGTATTATGGTTCTGGAGCAGGGCAGAATTATTGAGCGTGGAACACACGATCAATTGATTGAGAAGCAGGGTAGATATTACCAGCTCTATACTGGTAATGCGATTACTGCGGCAGAATAAATCAGGTATAAAAGGCGGCAAATTTTTGCTGCCTTTTTATTGTACAAATAATTATACAAATACCATAAATTCACAGACAATTACTTGCTATTACTGCCTTTTGCTGATAAAATATAAGGTAGAAGGGTGGAATGACTAAATGGCTTTTTCCAAGGGCAAGAGAATTGAAGATGAGACTAGCCAGAGAATTATAGATCTGGCAGTTCATATAGGTTGTGTAGAGGGACCGGATGCATTAACAGTAACTCGAATCTGTAGAGAATTGAATTGCGACAGAAGAGTAATTTATAATAGATTTCGTGACATTGATGAGATTAATCTGATCGTTGCAGGACGATGCAATGATGAACTCCTAAGAAATGCCCAGAATGCAATGAAAGAGGAAGCAGGTTATTATGAAAATCTGATTGCTCTTGTGCAGGCAGAATTTACATACATATATGAAAAAAATGCGTTTTTCCAGTATTATACAGCACTGTATCAGGTGGAAGAGACTGGAATACACAATGAAATATTGCAGAATCTGGAAGCATATATTGAAAAAGGCAAAGAATCCGGACAGGTAAATGAACATGTAACTCCAGGACAGGCTGCAGAATGTATCTGGCTTATGCTGACAGGAATCAGTGGAATGCTTGCCTCTCATGTAAACTATAAATATCAGGAAGGTTATAAGACATTAATGTATGGCTTGGAAGCGATTTGTCATGAAATGCAGATGTAAATATGCACAATAAATTTTGTAGTATATGTAAAAAAATGGCAGTATGTATTTTTATTATACAGGAATTATGTTAATATAAGCTTATCGGATAAATATGTCCGATAAGTTTTTTTGTAGGGGAAAACAGATAAGAGTATATGAGGAAATGGATAACACATGATGGGATAACGATAATTCGTCTGGATGGCTTTCGATGTAATTGTTTCGTTATACAACATCAGAATAAGAACTGGCTGATAGACACATCTACCTTAATGGACAGAAAACGTATTGTAAGTCAGCTGGAGGAAAATGGAATACATGAGTTAGCAGGAATTATTCTGACACATTCCCACATTAATCATGTAGAAGCGGCATCCTGGTATATGACACAATATCAATGCCCAGTCTACATACATGACAGTGAGCTGCATTTTATACAGACAGGGGATTGTCTGATTCCAAAGGCGGCACGCAAATCCATGGAACCGATAGAGAGGATTGTAAGTTATATTCCTTTCCTGAATAAATATCCTCCATGTAGAGAAGCCCAGGTATTGCCCTTGGGCAGTGAACTTTTTGAAGATGACAGAATCAAAGTGATAGAGACACCGGGACATTCGGAGGGCAGTATCAGTATTGTGGTAGATGATGAAATTGCCATTGTGGGAGACGTCATGCGAAAGAAAGCAATTTTCTCTGTCTTTTTGGCATGGGCAAATCAACCGGGACTGGTGGCAGTATCGTGGAAGAAACTGTTACAGGAGAATTGTAATCTGTTTTTACCGTCTCACGGTAGAGAAATCACCCGTGAATTACTGGAAAAAGAATTAGATAAAATAAATTCATAAAACATATTGCAAATTTCCTGTTTTTCCGCTATGATGACTTTAGTACACAACTGGCGGAAACAGATTGTCTGTGTAGGAGTACCTACAGGGAGTGTATCATATTGATGAAGAGCCGACCGCCTGGGCAACATATATTTGTATGTCCAGGCGGTCTTTTTATGTCTTGGAACAGGATATACAACAAGTCTGGGTGGCGCTGCACCGTGGACTTGTGAAAAGGCAGGCAGCGCAGAAATGAGGTAAAAATGGAAAAACTTTCACTGGCACAGGAACTTCAGAGCAACGCTTATCCCGGAAGAGGAATCGTGATCGGTAAGACACCCGATGGAACGAAGGCAGCAATCGCATATTTCATCATGGGCAGAAGCGAGAACAGCAGAAACCGTGTATTTGTAACAGAAGGAGAAGGCATCAGGACACAGGCATTTGATCCATCCAAGTTAAGTGATCCCAGCCTGATTATCTATGCACCTGTTCGTGTTCTTGGAAACAAGACAATTGTAACCAATGGTGATCAGACAGACACGATCTATGAATTAATGGATAAACAGCAGACATTTGAACAGTCTCTGCGTACCAGAGAGTTTGAACCAGACGCACCTAACTATACACCAAGAATCTCAGGAATCCTTCATATTGAGGATGGTTCCTACAATTATGCAATGTCTATCTTAAAGAGCAACAATGGCAATCCGGCTGCATGCAACCGTTATACTTTTGCATACAGCAATCCAGTAGCCGGCGAAGGTCATTTCATCCATACTTATAAATGTGATGGCAATCCTCTGCCAAGTTTTGAAGGCGAACCTAAGTTAGTTGATATTCCAAATGATATGAATGAGTTCGCTGATACTGTATGGAACAGCCTGAATGCAGAGAACAAGGTATCTTTGTTCATCCGTTACATCGACATTGCAACAGGCAAATACGAAACCAGAATCATCAACAAGAATAACTAAGGAGTGCACACATGAAAGAATTAGAATTAAAATACGGTTGTAACCCAAATCAGAAGCCTTCCCGCATCTATATGAAAGAGGGAGAACTTCCTATCGAAGTATTAAATGGCAAGCCTGGCTACATCAATTTCCTGGATGCTTTTAACGGCTGGCAGCTTGTAAAAGAACTGAAAAAGGCAACAGGACTTCCTGCAGCTACTTCTTTTAAACATGTATCTCCTGCCGGAGCAGCAGTAGGTCTGCCTTTGACAGAGGTAGAGCGTAAGATCTACTGGGTAGATGATATGGGAGATTTATCACCCTTGGCAAGTGCTTACGCAAGAGCAAGAGGCGCTGACAGAATGTCTTCTTTTGGTGATTTCATTTCTTTATCAGATGTATGTGATGCCGATACAGCAAGACTCATTAAGAGGGAAGTGTCTGACGGTATCATTGCACCGGGATACGAACCGGAAGCTCTGGAAATCCTCAAGGCAAAGAAAAAGGGAAACTATGCTGTTATCAAGATTGATCCTGAGTATGTGCCTAATCCAATCGAGACAAAGGATGTATACGGAGTTACTTTTGAGCAGGGCAGAAATGAATTGGTAATTAACGATGAACTTTTTGCAAATGTTGTAACAGAGAATAAGGAAATTCCAGAATCAGCAAAGATTGATCTTGCAATTGCAATGATTACTTTGAAATATACACAGTCCAATTCTGTGTGCTATGTAAAGGGTGGTCAGGCAATCGGTATCGGCGCTGGCCAGCAGTCACGTATCCACTGTACAAGACTTGCAGGTAACAAGGCTGATAACTGGTTCTTACGCCAGAATCCAAAGGTGTTGAACCTTCCTTTCAAGGAAAAGATTGGCCGTGCAGACAGAGACAATACAATTGACGTATACATGAGTGATGACTATATGGATGTACTGGCAGACGGAGTATGGGAGAATTTCTTCACAGAGAAGCCGGAAGTATTGACCAGAGAAGAAAAGAGAGCATGGTTAGATAAACTGACAGACGTGTCACTTGGTTCTGATGCTTTCTTCCCATTTGGTGACAACGTAGAGAGAGCACACAGAAGCGGTGTGAAATACATTGCACAGCCAGGTGGCTCTATCCGTGATGATAATGTCATTGAGACATGTAATAAATACAACATGGCAATGTGCTTTACAGGCATCAGATTATTCCATCATTAATAAGAATTTCAGAAAAGGACGGGCTTCCGTCCTTTTTTATTTGCACATGATTGCCGATATATATTATAAAGTCATATGAGGGGGAACATATATGCAGATTCAGGGCTATACATTATTTATGGGTAATCGTACAAAAGATAAAAAGACAAATGTATGGAATAATAATACACAGCAGACACAGTCAGATAAAACAGAACATAAGAAAACAATCTTTGTAGGAAATGGACAGACAAATCAGACTGATACTCTGGCGCAGAAGAAAAAAGAAGCGCAGGATAAGGCAATGAAAGTTATCCGTGATGCTTTTGCAAAAGAGATAGAAATTGATAATGGAATCGAGGAATCCAGGGGAAAGATAAGTGACAGCCAGGCTAAGATTGCAGAAGCACAGGAACAGATCAAGGCATTAGAAGAGCAGAAGGAAGAGATACGTAAGAGTGGCTGTTCAGAGGATGAATACAAAGAAGTGTGTGCAGAT
This sequence comes from Roseburia sp. CAG:10041_57, assembly GCA_001916965.1. Taxonomy (GTDB): domain Bacteria; phylum Bacillota; class Clostridia; order Lachnospirales; family Lachnospiraceae; genus COE1. Next base: position 234,178 of record MNTL01000001.1, on the reverse strand, counting down.
TATGCGAAGCAGGAGGCAGAATTTTACAGTCAGATCAAGGATGCCAAGTCTACCATGAGGGACGAGAATGCGTCTATCAGACAAGTTAAAATAGATCGGATACAAAATCAGGATATGCAGAATGCCATGCAGGAAGCGGATGATATTATAGATGCTGCAAGCAAAGATATGATCCAAACTGCTATGAAGGAAATGCAGGAGCGCATGGAAGAGAAGCGCAAAGAAGAAGCCGAAAAAGCAAAAGAAAAGGCAGAAGAGGAAGAAAAGGAAAAGAAACTCAAGGAACGTGTGGAAGAGAGAAATGCAGCAAGCCAGCCGGTTACTGAAACCAGGGCTGTGACAGAAAGTATCCTTACACATGACCAGTTAAAAGACAGTACAACCAGCGAAATCAAAAATATTCTGGATGATTATACCCTGACGGAAGAAGATATTAAGGGAATGTCAATTGACAGCAAGCTGTAAGCATGGAATAATATAACTTACTAATGATAAGTAAAGGTTATATTAAAACATGACATTAAATAAGAAAGCATCTATTCAGACACAACGACTTACACTACATGTGATATTGGAAAAAGACACAGAACAACTGGTTCAATTACTGACCAATCATGAGATTACGAAAACTTTTATGGTGCCTGATTTAAAAACACCAGAACAGGTAACGGCATTGGCAGAAACACTGATTTCTTTTAGTCAAATAGAGGATGTTGAACATTTAGCATATGGCATTTATACTGATGACTGGTTGATTGGATTCATAAATGACTGTGACATGGAGAATGATACGATTGAGATCGGCTATGTCATTCATCCGGATTATCAGGGAAAAGGCTATGCTACCGAGGCAGTTCATGCGATGATAGAAGAACTGTTAAAAATGGGATTTCGTAAAGTGAAAGCAGGCTATTTTGAAGAGAATGTGGCAAGCCGCAGAGTAATGGAAAAGTGTGGCATGAAACAATTGAGTTACACTGATGAAATTGAGTATCGAGGTATCGTTCATAAGTGCTTTTATTATGAAGCAGGATACTGAAAGGCATGTAAGAAATGGAACAAATGACATTGTTTGACAATGAGATAAGAAATATCAGTGTCCCGTTAGCCAGCAGGGTACGTCCAAAGAATCTGGATCAGTTTGTTGGGCAACAGCATTTGATTGGGCAGGGAAAGATACTTCGCAGGATGATCGAGACAGATCAGGTAACATCTATGATATTCTGGGGACCACCAGGAGTCGGCAAGACCACATTGGCTGGTATAATAGCAGAAAAGACAAAAGCGAATTTCATTAATTTCAGCGCTGTGACCAGTGGAATCAAGGAAATTAAAGAAGTAATGCAGCAGGCTGAGAACAGCAGAAGAATAGGAATGAAGACAATTCTGTTCGTAGACGAGATTCATCGCTTCAATAAGGCACAGCAGGATGCTTTCCTGCCTTATGTGGAGAGAGGAAGTATTACTTTGATTGGTGCTACAACAGAGAATCCGTCATTTGAGGTAAATTCTGCTTTATTGTCCAGATGCAGGGTGTTTGTATTAAAGGCACTTGAAGAGGATGATCTGGTGCAGCTTCTTAAAAATGTGTTACTTAGCCCGCAAGGATTTCGGGATTCAAATGTAGTGATGAGTGATCGTCAGCTTCATGCTGTTGCGGCTTTTGCCAATGGAGATGCGAGAACCGCCTTGAACGTATTGGAAATGGCAGTGACAAATGGTGAAATCAGTGCAGAGAGCATCACTGTGACAGACGAAGGGTTAGAGCAATGCATCAGCAGGAAATCACTGTTGTATGATAAGATGGGAGATCAGCATTATAACCTGATTTCAGCACTTCATAAATCCATGCGTAATAGTGACCCGGATGCAGCCATATATTGGATGTGCCGTATGTTAGAGGGTGGAGAAAATCCACTTTATATTGCAAGGAGGCTGATTCGTTTTGCCAGCGAAGATATTGGAATGGCAGACAGTCAGGCTCTTCAGGTAGCTGTAGCTGCGTATCAGGCATGCCATTTTCTGGGGATGCCTGAATGCGATGTGCACCTGACACATGCGGTCACATATCTTGCTATGGCTCCGAAGTCCAACGCACTCTATACAGCATGTGAGGAATGCAAACGAGATGTGAAGGAGTACAGAGATGAGCCGGTGCCGTTACAGCTTCGAAATGCACCCACAGGTTTGATGAAAGAATTGCATTATGGGGAAGGCTATCAGTATGCACACGATTATGAGGACAAGCTTACAACCATGCAGTGTCTGCCGGATTCGTTAAAAGACAGACGGTATTATCTACCGACACAGGAGGGCGCAGAGAAAGCAGTGAAGGAAAGGCTGCAGGCAGTGCGTGAATGGAAAGCAGAACACAGAGAGGAGAAGTTACATGTTTGAAAGGATTATTTTGACTCAGATCAATCCACACGTTTATCTCATGGATGATCATCATGAAGCAACCGGCTATATTGTAGTTGGTAGTAAAAAGGCACTTGTTATTGATACGATGAACGGATATGAGGATGTACGAGCTGTTGTAAGAACAGTGACCGACCTGCCGATAATGGTCGTGAATACGCATGGACATTGTGATCATATTTATGGAAATGTATACTTTGATTGCGCTTATTTACATCCGGCGGATCTTCCTGTTGCACAGGAGCATATGAGATTCCCGGAGTTTATTGAAGAATGTAATAAGAGAGGCTTACAAATGCCGCCTTTTGAGCCGATCAGAGGTGGTGAAGTCATTGACCTGGGTGGACTTCATCTGGAAGTTATTGAACTGCCGGGACATACTCCGGGCGGTATTCTTCTGCTATTGAAGGAGGATCGAATTCTGTTTACGGGAGACAGTATCAATCATCATCTCTGGATGCAGCTGGAGGAAAGTTCTTCTATGCCGGAATTTGTCAATAATCTGGAGAAGGTCATGTATCTGACCAAAGAGGCAGATGTAATTCTGCATGGACACGCCAGAGGAACAGATGATATATCCCTTATGGATAAGCTGTTGCAGGGTGCGAAAGAAATCGCAGAAGGAAAAACTGAAAATGACAAACCATATGAATGGTTCGGAGGAGTCAATAAGCAGCATCAGTTTGACGAAGACGGCAGCGTGATCTGCTATAAATAAGGTAGGTCCAAAATGAATGATAATTTAAAGGAAAAACTGACTGTATGCATTGAAAAAGGAGGTCAGAGAGATCAGGCAGAGGCTTTTGCAAATCGATATTCGGTTACGATCGAGGAAGAACCAGGAGAAGAGTTGACACTTCTTTTTGATGCAAAAGGAATCTCATTAACAGGATATGGACTTACCTATCAGGGAGATTTTGAAGGTATGGTTCATAGAATCAGTAATGGGCGATTACAGCATGAAATGCTGGTTCGTGCTGCCAAAAGTACAGAGGAGAAAAAGACTGCAATTGATGCAACAGCAGGAATGGGAGAGGATTCTCTTCTGCTTGCGGCGTGTGGGTATGAGGTCACAATGTATGAACAGAATCCGGTCATTGCTATTTTATTAAAAGATGCAATCAGAAGGGCAAAGAAAAATCCACAGCTAAAGGATATTGTTGGCAGAATGCATCTGGTTGTTGGGAACAGCATTGAATTGTTATCGGAGCATATGCCGGATTTGAATCTGATTTATTTAGACCCCATGTTTCCAGAAAGCCGTAAGTCCGGACTTACCAATAAGAAGTTACAATTAATCAGAAAGATGGAACCGCCCTGTTTTGAAGAAGAGAAGTTATTTGAAGCAGCGATAAAGGCAGCGCCGGATAAGGTCATAGTGAAGCGCCCCTTAAAGAGTGATTATTTAGCAGGCAAAAGCCCGAATTATTCTTTAAATGGCAAAGCAATAAGATATGATTGTTACTGTTAAAATATAAAGTCATGACATGAATTTGTTATGGCTTTTTCTATATTGATGAGGGGTAGTGTTATAGGCAGCCTGAAAGCTGCGAAAGAAAGTCCGTGGACTTGTGAACCCTGCATCAAAGGCAATGTCCGTTACAGAACGGTCAGTAGTAGCCAACAGCTTCTCTGCGAAATCAAGCCTTCTTGCCGTTACATAAGAAGGAAAAGATGTATGAAGCTTATTTGAAAAAATCTGTGACAGGTAGAATTTACTTATCCCTAAGTCTTTTGCTGTACTTTCCAGAGAAATATCCTCCTGAAAATGCTGATCCAGATAGATCAGAATATCTTCACAAATGTTTCTGCTGGGTGTACCACCACGTTTTTCAAGGTCAAGATAAGAGAAAATATCTGTCAGCAGGATAGTAAGATAGCTCTTGGTATATAGAAGATTAGGAGAAATGTCCTTCTGTTCATCAACAATCTTGGTAGTATCGGAGATAACAGGGTGATTCGGCAGATCCTCAATATTTGGCATATCTGCGGTAGCAGGCATATTTTTAGACAGTGTAATAAGCCAGTTCAGGGCATTCTTACCATGCTCTGTGAGATTATTCAGATTCAGTATAGGATTTACAGGGATACATTCTGTGAAAGCAGGGCGAAAATCCTGTAAGAAATCGACGTCAAATACCAAAAGGAGCACCTGACTGGATTCTGGCGTATTCAGAGAATGAATTTTATCAGGAAAAGTGACAGATATGTCATCTTTGTGAAGATAGTAGACCTGCTGTTCCACACTAATCTCCAATTCGCCGGATAATACATACATGATCTCTACCTGTCTGTGCAGATGAGCTGGATAAGTATTATCATTGGATAAGAAACTACTGAAAGATTCTACTCTGGACTGATAAAAGAAATTCATGACACGACAACTCCTTTACATAGTATTTCTAATGGCTATCATATCATGGCAGTATATTATTTGACAACTATTTTATATGTATGTGATTCTGCAATTCCTGACACAAATATATTATATTCTGGCGAGAAAATTATTACTTGTTTTGCTACAATATGAGTGACTATTCAGAACCATGCAAATTGAGTCGAATATGGCTGCTTGCAAACATATTTGGCACAATTTATGTGGTTCTGAATAGTTACCTGATAGAACAACATATTTGCTGTAAAATGGAGGAAATTACAATGATTCAAGATCACAGGACATGGATCGCTGATAATGGCGATGGTACTTATACGAACCCGATTTTATACACAGATTACTCTGACCCGGACGCATGCAGAGTAGGGGATGATTATTTTATGGTAGCATCCAGCTTCTGCAATGCACCGGGTCTTCCCGTACTGCATTCCAGAGATTTGGTGAATTGGAGGGTCATCAGCTATGCACTGGAGACGATACCGGGCAGCCAATTTGATGTACCTCTTCACGGAAAAGGTGTATGGGCACCGGCAATTCGATATCATGAGGGCGAATTTATCATCTTTTTCCCCATGCCGGATGAAGGTATCTATGTCGTTAAAACGAAAGATCCCTGGGGCAGATGGGATGAGCCTACATGCCTTTATAAGGGGAAAGGCTGGATTGATCCCTGCCCTTTCTGGGATGAGGATGGCAGGGCATATATGGTTTCTGCTTTCGCAAAAAGCAGGATTGGGTTCAAGAGTATTCTGAACCTGTGCGAGATTACACCGGACTGCTTACATATGATAGATGAAGGAAAACATATCTTCGATGGAAATGTGGAGAATCAGGAGACAATAGAAGGTCCCAAGATGTATAAGAAAAATGGCTATTATTACATCTTTGCACCGGCAGGCGGTGTGAAGCAGGGCTGGCAGACAGTACTGCGCAGCAAGAATATATGGGGACCTTATGAATACCGTAATGTTATGATGCAGAAGGATACCGGGGTTAATGGTCCTCATCAGGGGGCATGGGTTGATACGCAGACAGGCGAAGACTGGTTCCTGCATTTTCAGGATGTATATGCTGCGGGCAGAATCGTACATTTGCAGCCTATGCGCTGGGAGAATGACTGGCCTGTCATTGGAGAAGCTGCGCCCGGAGAAGAGAGCGGCAAGCCCGTTACTACGTGGCATAAACCTGATGTGGGAGCAGTTTATCCTGTTACAAGTCCTGATGCGGAGGATGATTTTGACAAGGAACAATTGGGCTTGCAATGGCAATGGAATGCCAATCCAAAGGATGGATGGTATGCATTGGATACAGAGAAGCACCAACTGATTTTGAAAGCAGTACAACGACATGCAGATACCATTACAAACGAACCTAATCTTTTGCTGCAGAAGTGGTGCATGCCTGAATTCTGTGCAGAGACCATGCTGAATCTGGAAGCGATGCGATCAGGGGATATGGCAGGTCTGATAAGCCTGGGAGTTACTTATGGTGCAGTTGCCATAGCAAAAGAAAGTGACGCATATGTCATAAAACTGATTCATGGCAAACAGCATTTTGATAAAGAAGAGGCATCTGCTGAAGATATCATTACAGAAGTGAAACGATTACCACTGACGGTAAAAGAAATTTACTTTAACAATACAGTGAAGCAGATTCCTTCTACTGAATATAATCAGGATGGACCTTATACATTTCCCATTCCAGCTGAAGTAATCAGCTTAGGTTACAGCATTGATGGCGGGGATTTTGAAGATATTTATTCCTATCCTTCCGAGGCTGGCAGATGGGTCGGTGTAAAGAATGGATTGTTCTGCTGTCACAAAGGCAGTGGAGAAGCAGGGGAAGTGAGAGTTTCCTATTTTCACTTTGTGTAATTACAACTTCTCATTGGTAAATGCGTAGATCAAATTGTCTTAGATTAGTAGAACACTGGATGAAATAATATCAGCAAAATTCGCTGCTAAAAACGACGAAAAAGCGCCGAATAAAATTTGGCGTAAGCAGTTCAAAATAATAAAACACATATAGAAGGAAGTACAATCCATGATACAGGATATTCACGGAATTTATCATAATGAATATCAGAATCTCACCCCGGAACAGGATGATTATATTATGTTCGCACAGGGGCGTAGTGTTCTGATGAGCAGAGACGGTGAACAGACGATTCAATATATCACATATGGAGAGTTAATAGCGGCATCAGGTGGTGATCTTTCCGCTGATGCCTGCCGTTATTTATTCAGCATAGAGAATCAGGGAATGACAGAGAAGTATTTTCTGAGTAATTCACAGCTGCTGACATCACAGCTTATGGAGAAGTATGAATATCGCCAACAGAATGTTTTCCGCACTATGAAACCAGAGGATAAGGCATTTGCAGGAATCACGGCATGCCAGCTGGCTAACTGGTATGAAAGTACACAGTTCTGCGGCAGATGTGGAACTCGACTGGAACACGATAAGGTGGAACGTATGATGAAATGTCCCAAGTGTGGGGCGATGCATTACCCTAAGATATCACCTGCGGTAATCGTAGCGGTTACGAACAGAGACAAGATACTGATGACAAAATATGCCGGCAGGGATTATAAGAAATATGCACTGATTGCCGGATTTACGGAGATAGGTGAAACGATAGAAGATACTGTGCGCAGAGAAGTCATGGAAGAAGTCGGGATTCATGTGAAGAATATCCGATATTATAAGAGCCAGCCATGGTCTTTTACAGATACGGTCCTGATGGGCTTTTATTGTGAGCTGGATGGGGAAGATGTAATTACCATGGACGCACACGAATTGTCTGTTGCGGAGTGGATGCGGCGTGAAGATATTCCAACAGAATTTGATGGAATCAGTCTGACAAATGAAATGATCATGCGCTTTAAAGAAGGAATATCAGAATGAATATTAAAAAAAAGAAAGCGATTCAGAAAGTCATAATTCTGAACCGCTTTTCTTCATTTCAGACAACAAAAAAGCACTGAATAAATCAGTGCTTCAGTGCCGGTGGCCGGACTTGAACCGGCACGAGGTTGCCCCCGGCAGATTTTGAGTCTGCTGCGTCTGCCATTCCGCCACACCGGCATCTCTTGACGACGAAATTTATCTTACCATAACTTCAAAATGAATGCAAGCTTTATTTTGAAAAATTAACATAAAAAATAGTTTTAAATTAACTTTTAAAAAAGCAGAATATAGTGTATGATAGTATTAAATGGGCAGATAACATAATTAGTTGCATATCTGGCTGGAAATGAGGACGATACAATACATGAGCAAGATTGTTTTAATAGATGGACACAGTATGTTGAACAGGGCATTTTACGGAGTGCCTGATTTGACCAATGCCAAAGGACTCCATACCAATGCCATTTACGGATTTCTGAATATACTTTTTAAAATATTGGAGGAAGAGAAGCCAGATTATCTGACTGTGGCTTTTGACGTACATGCGCCAACATTCCGTCATGAGATGTACAAGGAATATAAGGGCACTCGTAAGCCTATGCCTGAGGAGTTGAGGCAGCAGGTTCCTGTGATGAAGCAGGTTCTGGAGGCAATGGGTGTCCTTATTGTGGAGAAAGCCGGCTTGGAAGCAGATGATATTCTGGGTACTATTGCGAAGCGCTCAGAAGCAGAAGGAATAGAGGTAGCACTTGTCTCCGGCGACCGCGATCTGTTACAGATTGCTACGGATCATATCAAGATACGTATTCCCAAGACCAGGGGTGGTAAGACGGAGATAGAAGATTATTATGCCAAAGATGTTGAAGCAGCATATCATGTGACTCCTTTGCAGTTCATTGAATTAAAAGCGCTGATGGGAGATACTGCGGATAATATTCCCGGAGTTCCCAAGGTTGGCGAGAAGACTGCAACAGAGCTGATGACAACCTATGGCTCGCTGGACAATATCTATGGGCATGTAGAGGAAATCAGCAAAAAGAGTATCCGTGAGAGCCTGATTGCCAATAAGGACTTAGCTGATCTAAGCAAGACACTGGCTACGATCAAGATAGACGCAGAGATTGATTTTGACTATGATAAGGCAGCGCTTGGCAATCTGTATACACCGGAAGCATATCAGATGTTCAAGCAGCTGTCCTTTAAGAATCTGCTGAATAGATTTGACACTGCACCTGTGAAGCAGGAGCTTTCCTATGAAATCGTAGAAGTTCAGACCAGGGAACAGGCACAGGATGTATTTGCTGCATGTGATGAAAGTAATATAGCATCCTGGAGATTGATACAGACAGGGAATCAGGAAGCAGGAAGTCTCGGCTCTGGTGCGTCCGGCCAGCTGTTTCTTCAGTTTGAAGAAGAGAAGGGCATCTTTGTATGTATGCTGTCTTTTGCAAAGGACAAGGTGTATGCCCTGGAAGAAAGTGCAGACCTTTCAAGAGAAGATATCCTTAACGGATTACGTCATGTTATTTATGACACAAGCGTCATTTCTTCATGCTTTGATGGAAAGGCTGATTATGCAGATATCGTTACATCAGATCAGGATAAGACCCTGTCGGCAGAAGAATTAACAGCGAATCTCTATGACTGCAAGATAGCGGCATATTTATTGAATCCGCTTAAAAGTGATTATGAAATTGTAGATATAGCGAATGAATACCTTGGACTGACCCTGGCTGACTGGAGCGAGTTATTTGGTAAAGCTGATCTGACTACAGTATATCGTGATCAGAAGAAGGAATGCCTGGAATATTATGCCAAGGAGACAGCGGTATTACGACAGGTACAGCCTTTACTGGAACAGGCTCTAAAAGAGAACGGCATGGACAAGCTTTTCCGCGAGCTGGAGATGCCGCTTTCCTACGTGCTTTATTCGATGGAAAAGGAAGGGATTCTGGTAAAGCCGGAAGAATTGCGCCTGTATGGTGAGGCTTTAAATGGCAGGATTTCAGAACTGGAAAAGTCCATTCATGAACAGGCAGGCGGAGAATTTAATATCAATTCGCCCAAGCAATTAGGAGAAGTCCTGTTCGAGAAGATGCAGATTCCGGGTGGCAAGAAGACCAAGACCGGTTATTCTACAGCGGCAGATGTACTGGATAAGCTGGCACCGGAATATCCTATTATTAAGGATGTACAGGAATACAGAGGGCTTACCAAGTTAAAATCCACCTATGCAGATGGATTGGCTGCTTATATTAAGCAGGACAGCCGTATCCATACTAATTTTAATCAGACAATTACAGCAACGGGAAGACTAAGCTCTACAGAACCCAATCTGCAGAACATTCCCATGCGAATGGAACTGGGAAGAAGAATCCGTAAGGTATTTGTACCGGATCAGGGATGCATCTTCATGGATGCCGATTATTCCCAGATAGAGTTAAGAGTCCTGGCGCATATGTCAGGAGATGAACAGCTCATAGAAGCCTATAAAATGGATGAAGACATTCACCGTATTACAGCGTCGAAGGTATTCCATACGCCTTTTGAAGAAGTAACAGACCTTCAGAGACGCAATGCAAAGGCTGTTAATTTTGGTATCGTATATGGTATCAGTTCGTTCGGACTGAGTCAGGATCTCAGCATATCCACCAAGGAAGCCAAGGGTTATATTGATGAATATTTCAAGACATATCCCGGTATCAAGGTATTTCTGGACAAGCTGGTATCAGATGCTAAAGAAAAAGGCTATTGTGAGTCCATGTTTGGCAGACGCAGACCTGTTCCTGAGTTAAAATCATCTAATTTCATGACTCGTTCCTTCGGGGAAAGAGTAGCAATGAACTCACCAATTCAGGGTACAGCAGCGGATATTATCAAGATTGCCATGCTGCATGTGTATGACGCTTTGAAAGCAGCCGGTTTACAATCTAAGCTGATTCTTCAGATACACGATGAACTTCTGATTGAGACAAGGGAAAATGAAACAGAAGAAGTAAGGCGTATCTTATCAGAAGAAATGAAGAATGCCTGTCATCTGGCTGTGGAGCTGGAGATAGATCTGCATACAGGCAGTGACTGGTACGAAGCAAAATAACAGAAAGCAGAGACTGTCGGGAAGGTGGGGCATATATGAAGATTATTGGAATTACTGGTGGTGTAGGAGCCGGTAAGACGCAGATTTTAAAATATATAGAAGAACATTACAGCTGTCGCATTATCCGGGCAGATGAAGCTGCGCATCTTCTTGAAGAGCCGGGGCAAGAATGCTATGAGCAGCTGGTTACGCTTCTTGGGAAGGAAATCCTACAGCAGGATGGCATGATTGACAAGGCTGCCATGGCAGACAGAATCTTTGGTAATCCTCAGATACTGGAGCAGGTCAACGCCATCATCCATCCGGCGGTTAAGCAATATATTCTGGAACAGATTAATTATGAGAAAAAGGCACAAAATGCTGCTTTTTTCTTTATAGAAGCAGCATTGCTGATAGAAGAACACTACGATGAAATCGTAGATGAACTATGGTATATCCATACGGATGAAGCAGTTCGCAGACAACGTCTGGCACAGAACAGACAGTACAGTGATGAGAAGACTGCAAGTATCATGAGGGGACAGTTAAGTGAAGCAGAATTCAGAAGACACTGCAAAGTAGTTATAACAAACAATGGGGATTTGGAAGATACATATCAACAGATTAATAAGATAATGGGGGAACAAGCATGAATCAAGGAGAAATCTACGGAGAAGAAACAGTATTTGGACTAGATATCGGAACCAGAAGCATTATAGGAACAATTGGCTATAAGAAGGGAGAACATTTCGAAGTAGTGGCACAGGAGATTCGTGAACACCGTACAAGAGCTATGCTCGACGGTCAGATTCACGATATTAACAGAGTCGCCGCTACAATCAGTGAAGTGAAATCCGCACTGGAAGAGAAGACCGGGTTGAAGCTTACAGAAGTATGTATAGCTGCCGCAGGCCGTGTGTTGAAGACTCTGAACGTACATATTGATAAAGAATATGATACAGAAGTCTGTGTCAGCAAAGAAGACATCAATACGCTGGTCTCTATGGGGGTAGAAAAGGCGTTTGCACAGTTCCAGACAGAGAATGAAAGTGATGTACATTTCTATTGTGTAGGATATTCTGTAATGAAATTCTATATTAATGGTCTGTGGATGGGGCAGCCTGAACACCATAAGGCGAAGGTATTAGGTGCTGATATGATTGCAACCTTCCTGCCTGATGATGTTGTTGATGGCCTGTACAGTGCAGTAGAACTGGCAGGACTGAAAGTAGCCAATATGACATTGGAACCTATTGCAGCTATCCGTGTAGCGATTCCGGAGAAATTCCGCCTGCTGAATATCGCTATGATTGATGTAGGAGCAGGTACATCTGATATATCAATTACCAATGATGGAAGTATTGTTGCTTTTGGCATGATTCCCTGTGCAGGCGATTCCCTGACAGAGATGATTGCACGTAAATGCCTGATTGATTTTGCAACTGCGGAGAAGGTAAAGAAAGAAGCCTCTGTAAAGGCTGAAATCACTTATGAAGATATCATGGGACTGGAACAGACAATTACTTCAGAAGAAGTATATACCATCTGCAAAGCCCAGATAGAGAATATGGCAAAAATGGCATCAGATGAGATTAAAAGCCTTAATGGCGGTATGTCCCCCAGCGCAGTATTCGTAGTCGGTGGAGGCGGTAGGATCAAAGGCTTCACAGAGCAGGTTGCCAAAGAGCTTGGACTTGATCCAAAGCGTGTTGCCCTGCGTGGTGAAGAAATCATGAATGAGGTTGACTTCCCATCAGATTGTTTGAAGGATTCTACAATTATTACGCCAATTGGAATCTGTCTGTCCTATTATGAGCAGAATAACAATTTTATTCACGTTGTCTTTAACGGTCAATCCATCAAACTTTATGATAATAACAAACTGGCAGTGATTGACGCTGCTATTGGAGCGTCTTTTGACCGTTCAAGTCTATTCCCAAGAAGGGGAGAAGAATTGCATTATACAGTCAATGGAAAGAACCGCGTGAGCAAAGGAGAATATGGTGAAAGCGCAGTTATCACGGTAAATGGAGAAAATGTAGATCTGAATTATGCGATTAAGGCAAATGATAACATTGTAATGAAAGAGTCTACGCAGGGCAGACCAGCCAGCCAGAAAATCAGAGACCTGGTTGATTATCATGGCAGGATTACTGTATCTGTAGACGGTCAGAAGCTTAATCTTGTTAAGCCTGTCAGCGTAAATGGTCAGGAGCAGGATGCTGATTATGATATCCGGAATGATGATGAGATTACGATAGCTCAATATTACACATACGAACAGATGTGTGATTATCTGAAATTAAATTCCAAACAGCTGTTAGCAATGAATGGCGGGAAAGTCGCTGCGGACGCAGTCTTTTATGATGGGGCTGAACTGGAAATTCAATTAAAAGAAACTGTTGAGACACCTGTAGAACAGAGTGCGGCAGAACCTGAAATGGAAGAAATTCCATCTAAGACAGAGACTGTTCAGGTGTTTAAAGATATGGTAGAACAGGCTGCCAAGGAAGAAAAATCAGAGGAAAAACCGGAAGAAAAGCAGGGAGAAATCGTTGTAATCGCCAACCAGAAGCCTATTGTATTAAAAGGCAAGGATTCTTACCAGTTTGTTGATATTTTTGATTATATTGACTTTGATACCCGCACTATGAAGGGCAAAGGAATTGTCACTCTGGTGAATGGGGAAAATGCGCAGTATACCCAGGAATTAAAAAATGGTGATAAAGTAGAGATTTTCTGGAAGTAAAAATAGTTAGAATGTGAGGATTGACAGACACCAATGAAAATGTGCAGTATAGCCAGCGGAAGCAGCGGCAATTGTATTTATATCGGAACGGAGGCTACCCATCTGCTTGTAGATGTGGGCATCAGCTGTAAGAAAACAGTGGAAGGACTGAATCAGTTGGGACTGAAAGGTCAGGATATTGATGGTATTCTGATTACACATGAACATGCAGACCATATTAATGGGCTGGGTGTCATGAGCCGTAAGTTCGGCATTCCAATCTATGCCACACCGGGAACGATTAAGGCGATTAAGGGGATTAAATCTCTTGGGGCAATTGATGAAGAACTGTTCCATGAAGTGAATGCGGATGAAAAAATGATAGTTAAGGATATTACTGTAAATCCCATGCGGATCTCCCATGATGCAGCGCAGCCTGTGGCATATCGCTTCCAGTACGGCGGTCGTAAAATGGCAGTGGTCACAGACCTTGGAACCTATGATGAATATACAGTGGAGAGCCTAAAGGGGATGGATGCCCTGATGCTGGAAGCCAATCATGATATCAAAATGTTACAGGTCGGACCTTATCCGTATTACCTGAAACAGAGAATCCTTGGTAAAAGAGGACATTTGTCCAATGAATTGTCAGGTAAATTACTGAGCAGACTGTTGCACGATCATCTGCAGGCTGTGTGTCTGGGGCATCTGAGCAGGGATAATAATCTGGAAGAGCTTGCATATGAAACAGTAAGACTGGAGATTGCCATGGGTGATAATGCCTATAAACCGGATGATTTTCCGATTTTTGTTGCAAATCGAAGCGAATTATCACAAATGGTTGAAATTTAGGGAGTTATTAGGTATGATGGAATAAGCGCTTGTTAATAAGTGCATATTTATACATATTAAGACTGTTACAGTTAAGGTGGTACAAAGAAGGAGTCACGAGTTATGAAGAAAACAATTATTACTGTTGTAGGAAAAGATACTGTAGGTATCATAGCAAAAGTGTGTACTTATCTGGCAGAGAATCAGATTAACATTCTGGACATTTCCCAGACAATCGTCAACAACTATTTCAACATGATGATGATTGCAGATATGAATAAGTCTCAGAAGTCAGTCAGCGAGGTTTCTGACGATTTGGATAAACTTGGAACAGAGATAGGGGTAATCATTAAGTGCCAGAGAGAAGAAATCTTTGACTCTATGCACAGAATCTAAGAGATACTGACCGGTTTATGCATTTTAACGTTAGGAGCAAATTGTTATGATTAATATTTATGAAGTATTAGAGACTAATAAGATGATCGAGAAGGAGAATCTGGATGTGAGAACCATCACACTGGGTATCAGCCTTCTGGATTGTATTGATTCCAATCTCGATAAATTAAACGAGAATATCTATACGAAGATCAAGACAGTAGCCAAGGATCTGGTAGCAACCGGTGAGGCAATTGAGAAAGAATTCGGGATTCCTATTGTAAATAAAAGAATTTCTGTTACACCCATGGCATTAGTTGGCGGCGCAGCATGTAAGACATCTGAAGATTTCGTCACTCTGGCTAAGACAATGGACAGAGCAGCCAGGGAAGTCGGTGTCAATCTGATCGGTGGATATTCAGCACTGGTATCCAAGGGCATGACTAGGGCAGATGAGCTTCTGATCCGATCCATTCCTCAGGCACTTCATGAGACAGAAAGAGTCTGCAGCTCTGTTAATCTTGGCTCCACGAAGACTGGTATCAATATGGATGCAGTCAGATTAATGGGAACGATTATTAAGCAGACTGCTGAAATTAGTAAAGACAATGACAGTGCAGACTGTATGAAATTAGTTGTTTTCTGTAATGCTCCTGATGATAATCCGTTCATGGCAGGTGCTTTCCACGGCGTAACAGAAGCAGATGCTATCATCAATGTAGGTGTCAGTGGTCCCGGTGTAGTAAAGACTGCTCTGGAGAGTGTACGTGGCGAGAACTTTGAAGTATTATGTGAAACCATTAAAAAGACAGCATTTAAGGTTACAAGAGTAGGACAGCTGGTAGCACAGGAAGCATCCAACAGGCTGGGTATTCCTTTCGGTATCGTAGACCTCTCACTTGCGCCAACTCCTGCAATCGGTGACAGTGTTGCAGATATCCTCTGTGAAATTGGTCTGGAACACGCTGGTGCACCCGGAACAACAGCAGCTCTTGCTTTGTTAAATGACCAGGTTAAGAAGGGCGGCGTTATGGCATCTTCTTATGTAGGTGGACTCAGCGGTGCATTTATTCCTGTCAGTGAAGATCAGGGTATGATTGATGCCGTACAGGCAGGCGCTCTTACCATTGAGAAGCTGGAAGCAATGACCTGTGTATGTTCAGTAGGTCTGGACATGATCGCAATTCCGGGAGATACCAAGGATACTACCATTTCCGGTATCATCGCAGATGAATGTGCAATCGGTATGGTCAACCAGAAAACAACAGCAGTCCGTATCATTCCTGCAATCGGTAAGACAGTAGGAGATAAGGTTGAATTCGGTGGACTCTTCGGATATGCACCAATCATGCCGGTTAATCAGTTCTCCTGTGATGCTTTCGTCAACAGGACCGGACGCATTCCTGCCCCTATACATAGCTTTAAGAATTAATGCATTATAATAGTAAATATGACACTGTTATGGATGAGTATGCAAAAAGAATACAATAATACAATCCCTTTTTAGCAGGGATTGTATTTCAGACGAAACTCATTTATGGGCGTATGGTGATATTTCTGCCCCTGCATCCCGTAATAGAGCTGTGAGGCATAAATATCAGCCTGCAAAGAAGTAAGTGCTGCCCCATCCAGCTTCTTCAACATTTCAGGAAGTCTGGTAAAGACTGGAATAGAGCTGTTGCCTTTTATTGCTTTCAAAACATCCCGCCCTTTATCATTGAATCCAAGCAGATGCGCATAGAAAGTATAGTCATTTTCTTTTAACTGATTGGCAGTCTCCTGATCCATATCCAGAAGGATATGCATGAGACTTCTTGCAATTCTGGTGAAGGTCACGTTTCTGGTCTTACAGTCCAGGCAGAACTGCTGGAAAGAAGTATACTCTGGCAGATGCTTGCGGAAGATATCGGACAGGGATTCAGTCATATCGTAGATATCGGACAGGTCATGACCGGAGTGAAAGCAGTTAATCAGTTTATAATATAATATAGAAGAGAAGTCATCAGCATACAGATATTCCCGGTTATTTATGAGACTGGAATATACCGAAGAGGGAATCTGATCGGCTAATCGTATATAATCAGCCTGTTTATCCTGCATGAAATTCCTGATGGCGCTGGCAGAAGCGAGTTCATTATTCAGCGAGGGCGCATTGTAACCATTTCCCTGCCTTTTTAAAGTAACAGGCTGTATGGAGCTTTGACGCATCATTAATGCCTTGATATATTCGATTGCCAGGGTATTATTAGGTTCTTTGGTTAATGCAGCCTTTTCAGAAGATAATTCCTGCATCAATGCGTAGTATCTGGCAGAAGCGAAAGACTCTCCCTTTTTCTGATATTCTTTTAAATAAGTGACATACGTGTCACTTTCTGACGACAATATGGAAGCGATTTCTTGTAATGACTGTAGATTGCCGCATTCGCTGCCAAAGTGAAGGTAGTCAATGACACCGAGCTTATCTAATAAGGATACCGCACCCTGGGCGAAATATTCTGCGCTGCCGAGACTGTAATATACAGGAAGCTCCAGCACAACATCGGCGCCATTCTCCAATGCCATCCGGGTGCGGAGATATTTGTCAACGATAGCGGGAATGCCTCTTTGCATGAAATTACCGCTCATAATAACAAGAATGCGGTCAGCTCCCAGTTCTTCACGGATGTTCTGTAACTGATAGAGATGACCGTTATGGAATGGATTGTATTCAGCTATAACTGCAGCAATTTTCATAGAAGTTATCATACCTTTCACATTAAAATGCACCAGCCGCCAAGTGTTCTCCGGGATAATATAATGTGTGAACCGAGACACTGGCGATACGATATGACCGCACTCTTCCCAGAACTGATGCATGACTATATTATAGTGTGTCCCGGTATAAAAAACAATAACCATCATGACTAATATAATGAACCTCAAGGAAAAACAAGCGGCTGCGAAGCAGACATTTGTTTTTCTGGGTTCATTAGTTCACGAATTGTGATATAATGAAGTAAAATTACTTGCTTGCAAGTGTAATTTTACGAAATGCATTGAGTGGGCTATGCTCACGATATAATGAGCGTTAGTGAGGGGGAACATGCTTGCATGCTCATCCCGAACGGCGAATGACGATCATGAACGAAGTTCATGATATAATGAAACGGCATTGAAAATACAATATTGGGAAGGCGGGACATAAATATGTATAAGAAGATTTTTGTAGATCAGTGTGGATATCAGCCACGGATGAAGAAATATGTCACATTTCAGGCACAGGAACCGGTAGAATTCTCTGTATTAAGAAGTGATGGCGAGTGCGTGATGAAGGGCAGTACAGATAAAAGATTTGAGAATGCTTCTGCCAAAGAGATTGATTATATTGGAGATTTCTCCAAGCTTACTACGCCGGGGAGATATTATATTGTGGCAAAAGGCTTAGGAGAGTCTGATACCTTTGAAATCAGAGAGGATGTCTATGCAGATACTTTCCAGAAGGCAATGTATTTCTTCTATCTGCAAAGATGTGGCTGTGAATTGCCGGAGTCAGCTGCGGGAGCTTACGCACATGGAGCATGCCACACACAGGATGCGGTCATATATGGTACGCAGAATAAGATATCTGTAAACGGTGGCTGGCATGATGCCGGTGATTATGGAAGATATGTAGTGCCGGGAGCTATGGCTGTGGCACAGATGCTGCTCGCTTATGAAGTAAATCCTTCTTTTATGGGGCAATATACTAATGCGGCGGCTCATAAGCCGGAACTTCCTGACTATTTTAATGAATTAAAATACGAGCTTGACTGGATGATGACTATGCAGCGTGAAGACGGGGCATTATATCATAAGGTAAGCTGTTATAACTTCTGCGGGTTTATTCTGCCGGATCAGGAGAAAGAAGAAATTGTAATCAGCCCTGTTTCTGCTACAGCCACTGGTGATTTTGCAGCGGCTACGGCTATGGCTGTCCGTTTCTATCAGAAATATGATGCAGAATACGCAGATAGATTGGCTGCTGCATCCAGACGTGCTTATGAAGCCTTGCAGAATATGAACATACCAGGCGGCTTCAAGAATCCTGAGGAAATCGTAACCGGAGAATATGGAGATCCTTGTGATGAGGATGAGAGATATTGGGCAGCTGCTGAATTATATAAGACATTTGGCGATGAGAAATACCGCAGAGATTTTGAAGAAAGAGCTGCCGGGAAAATCTATCACGGCTATGGCTGGGGAGCTATGGGCAGTTATGGTAATCTTGCATATATCACCACTTCCAATCCTGTATCTGAGGAATTAAAAGAGAAGATTAAAGCATCCATGATTGACCTTGGCAGGCACAAACTTGAGATTGAAGAAGTGGATGGATATGGTACAGCCCTGGCTTCAGAGGAATATACCTGGGGCAGCAATATGAATACCGCCAATAATGGGCTGCATCTGTATGATGCGTATAGGCTGACTGGACAGAAGGAATATCTGGATGCAGCTGCTCAACAGCTTCATTATCTGCTGGGAAGAAATCCTATGGGATTGAGCTATCTGACGGGGTGTGGCACTGATGCAATCAAACATCCACATCACAGACCATCCTGTTTCGTTGGCAGGGCAATGCCGGGAATGTTGTCTGGAGGTCCGTGTAACTGGCTGGCAGATGAGACAGTGAAGGAGATATTTGATAAAGACATTGCACCGGCTAAAGCTCTGGCAGATATGACAGGAAGCTACTCAACCAATGAGGTAACAATCTACTGGAATTCAGCATTTATCCAGCTTCTTGCTTCTGTAACAGAGCAGTAGGAAAGTTAAATAAAAAGTTAAATAAAAATATAAAAATTTAGTTGACAAAACATTGCACCATGTGTATAATAAATCAATGTGTGGATAGGAGTCTGCTATGTTAGTGAATTTGACAGATGTATTAACAAATGAGGGAAGGACGCAGGAGTTGACTGTTTCATATGAAGCAGATTCATATACCTGTCAGTTAGGGACGTTTACCATTAAGGAGAAGAGTCCTGTAACTTTGAAGCTTTCTAATATTGGACAATCTAAGGCGTTGGTTGAAGGCAATGTGAAGCTTGTCTTTGCAATGCAATGTGACAGATGCCTGAAGGATGTAGATTATACATTTGATTTAGACTTTTCCAGAAGGGTGGTAACACCTGATTATATCGGAGATGATGAAGATGTCGAAGATATGGATTTCATGGAAGGGTATCACTTGGATATAGACGGACTGATCAATAATGAAATATTATTGAATTGGCCAATGAAGGTTTTGTGCAACGAATCCTGTAAGGGAATT
Source organism: Roseburia sp. CAG:10041_57 (assembly GCA_001916965.1). Lineage (GTDB taxonomy): Bacteria > Bacillota > Clostridia > Lachnospirales > Lachnospiraceae > COE1. The sequence goes on along the minus strand of MNTL01000001.1, from coordinate 214,152 downwards.
TGTAAGGTGTGCGGTAAAAATCTAAATGAAGGAGATTGTGGATGCGATGATTTCGTTCCCGATCCCCGAATGGCAGCGATTAAAGATATTTTTAACGCGTATAAGGAGGTGTAACAATGTCTATTTGTCCAAAGAATAAATCTTCTAAAGCAAGAAGAGATAAGAGAAGAGCAAACTGGAAGATGAGCGCTCCTACATTAGTAAAGTGCAGCAAGTGCGGTGCTTTAATGATGCCTCATAGAGTTTGCAAGGCTTGTGGTTCTTACAATAAGAAGGAAATCATCAGCGCTGACTAATCAGCCTGACTGACAGGGAGTTGATCATAACGATTGACTCCCTGTTTATTTTTTGCTTAGATATTGATTTTTATACCATTGTCTAGTATATTTATATTAGTTTGGTGCGCTCTACGCTGAGTAAGAGCTGTACGTAGGAGGATTGCTGACAATGGAAGAAATAACGAGAGTAGCGGTAGATGCCATGGGCGGAGACAATGCACCGGTTGAAATCGTAAAAGGTGCAGTGGAAGCTGTTAATGAGAATCAGAATATTATCGTATATCTGACTGGTAAGGAAGATGTTGTGAGAGCCGAACTGGGCAAATATACATACAATGAGAAGCAGATTGAGGTCGTGAATGCAGACGAAGTGATTGAGACAGCAGAACCACCTGTTCTGGCAATTAGAAAGAAGAAGAATTCTTCCATCGTAGTTGCCCTGAATCTGGTAAAAGACGGCACCTGTGATGCTTTTGTATCAGCAGGAAGCTCAGGAGCTGTACTTGTAGGAGGACAGTTAATTGTCGGAAGAATCAGAGGTATTGAGAGACCACCTCTTGCTCCACTTATCCCTACAGAGAAGGGATGCTCACTTTTGATAGACTGTGGTGCTAACGTAGATGCAAGGCCATCACATCTGGTACAGTTTGCGAAGATGGGTTCTGTATACATGGAGAACGTAATAGGCGTAGACAAGCCCAGGGTAGCCATTGTAAATATCGGGGCAGAAGAAGAAAAGGGCAATGCGCTCGTTAAGGAAACCTTCCCTCTTCTTAAAAATTGCCCGGAGATTAATTTTATCGGAAGTATCGAAGCAAGGGATATTCCGTCAGGATATGCGGATGTTATCGTTTGTGAGGCGTTTGCGGGTAATATCATATTAAAGTTATACGAAGGTGTAGCAGCCACTCTGTTGAAGAAGGTTAAGGCTGGCATGATGACTTCCTTGCGCAGTAAGATTGGTGCGCTTCTGGTTAAGCCTGCTCTGAAAAGCACATTGAAATCCTTTAACCTGGAAGCCTATGGCGGTGCCCCGCTTCTTGGACTGAACGGTCTGGTAGTGAAGACTCATGGAAGCTCCAAGTCTATTGAAATTAAGAATTCAATTCTGCAGTGTGTTACATTTAAGGAGCAGAAGATCAATGAGAAGATAAAGGATAAAGTCATCCTCAAGGATGAGTAGGGAAGGACTTGGGATAATGGAATATGAAGCTTTGAGAAAGGTTACGGCTGCTATTCTGGGCATGGACCCGGAAGAAATCCGACCGGATATGACATTTCTCACAGATTTGGGAGCCGATTCCCTTGACGTATATCAGATTGTGATGGGCGTTGAAGAGAAACTTGGTATCACAATTCCTGCGGAAAAAATAGAAAAAATTACAACAGTCCAGGAAGCTGTTGATTTGATTAAAAGTGTGAAATAAAGCCCTGTATGGGGCTTTTTCCATGAAGAAACAGGAGCGGAAAAAATGCGTGACATGAATGAATTATTAGAAGAATTGCAGGACAAGATCGGTTACAGATTCCAAAATACGGAGCTGTTGAAACAGGCGCTGACACACAGTTCTTTTGCAAATGAACAGAAAATCAACAAATTAAAGGATTACGAGAGACTGGAATTCCTTGGAGATGCAGTACTGGAGCTTGTATCCAGTGAATTCCTATTCAGGGAGAATCCACAGATGCCGGAAGGACAGCTGACGAAGCTCAGGGCTTCCATGGTCTGTGAACCTGCACTGGCATATTGCGCAAAGGATATTGACCTTGGTTCTTACATATTATTAGGCAGAGGCGAGGAGTATACCGGCGGCAGATACAGAAGCTCTATTACCTCTGATGTTATGGAAGCGATTATTGGTGCAATTTTTCTGGATGGCGGTATAGAGAATGCCAAGAAACATATTTATCGCTTTATTTTATCAGATTTGGAGAATAAGATTCTTTTCCTTGACAGTAAGACCATTCTGCAGGAAGAGATCCAGAAGAAGAAGGATGCACAGCTTCGTTATGAACTGATTGGTGAAAGTGGTCCTGATCATAATAAACAATTTACGGTAGATGCTTATCTGAATGATGTACTTATCGGTTCCGGTACTGGCAGAACCAAGAAAGCTGCAGAGCAGCAGGCTGCTTATGAAGCACTTCTTAAGATGAAGGGTAAGCATCGTAAATAGTCTTAATACTTTGACATTTGGGGGACATAGATGTATTTAAAAAGCATAGAAGTACAGGGGTTTAAGTCTTTTGCAAATAAAATCAATTTTCAGTTTCACCAGGGAATTACTGGTATCGTTGGTCCTAACGGTTCCGGTAAAAGTAATGTTGCAGATGCTGTTCGATGGGTTCTGGGTGAGCAGCGCATCAAGCAGCTCCGTGGTGAATCCATGCAGGATGTCATTTTCTCGGGAACAGAGCTTCGTAAACCGCAGGGATTTGCCTATGTGGCGATTACCTTTGACAATGCGGATCATAAATTAGCCATTGATTATGAAGAAGTAACAGTGGCACGTAGATTGTACCGTTCCGGAGAAAGTGAATATTCGATTAACGGAACTCCTTGTAGATTGAAGGATGTGAATGAACTTTTCTACGATACAGGTATCGGTAAAGAAGGATATTCTATCATTGGTCAGGGTCAGATTGAGAAGATTCTGAGTGGTAAGCCGGAAGAGAAGAGAGAGCTGTTCGATGAAGCAGCCGGTATTGTGAAGTTCAAGAAACGTAAGGCAACTGCGCAGAAGAAGCTGGAGGATGAGAAGCAGAACCTTGTCCGTGTCAACGATATTCTAAGCGAACTTGAGAAGCAGGTAGGCCCATTGGAGAAGCAGTCTGAGAAGGCAAAGATCTTCTTAAAGAAGCGCGAAGAATTAAAAGAGCTGGATGTTAATCTGTTCCTTTTGGAAAATGACAGGATGAAGGGACAATTAACTGATGTAGAAGAGAAGTACGCAATTGCCAAAGGCGAATACGAACAGGCAGTACAGCAGTACGATAATATCAAGAATGAATATGACAGTATTCAGCTTCGTATTGAAGAACTGGATCAGGAGATTGAGATTGCCAGAACTTCCATATCGGATGCAAATGTAACCCGTGGTAAGCTGGAAGGCGAAATTGCAGTCTTAAAAGAACAGATTAAAAATGCGCAGGGAAATGAACAGCATTTTCATGACCGTGCCAATACCATCAAAGAGCAGATTCAGGAGAAGGAACAGGAGAAATCCAGGCTTCTTGCTGACAAAGCTGTATATGATGAAGAAATGGCTTCTCTGGAACAGTCCAGAAATGAGGCTAAGAACTCTTTAACGCAGGTACAGCAGAGAATTGAAGAGTTAAATACTCTGATTGAAGAAGATAAGAAACAGATTATTGATACATTGAATGACAGAGCTACCATTAAGTCCAAGATGAGTAGTTTTGACACGATGATGGAGCAGCTGCGTATTCGTAAGGCTGAGCTGAATTCCCGTTTGCTTCGTGCCAAGAGTGATGAGGCAGAGAGGGATGCTGAGATTCAATCTCTGGAGGAGGAGTTCCGCAAGATCAATGACCGGATTATTGACACAAATAATCATCTGACTCAGCTGGATGAAGAAAATACTGCCATGCGTGCAGCATTGACTGCCAAAGATGAAGAGATACGTTCTTTACAGGAGAAATATCAACAGAGTAAATCCAAGCTGGATACGGTGACAAACCTCACAGAACGCTATGAAGGATATGGCGGCAGTATTCAGAAGGTCATGGAGCAGAAAGACAGGAATCAGGGTATCATCGGCGTTGTAGCAGATATCATCAAGGTAGAGAAGAAATATGAGACTGCCATTGAGACAGCTCTTGGTGGTAATATCCAGAATATTGTTACGGACGATGAAGAGACTGCCAAGGAAATGATTGAATTTCTAAAGAAGAATCGTTATGGACGTGCAACGTTTCTTCCTCTTACCAGTATTACGAATCCACAGGAGTTCAAGACACCGGATGTATTGAATGAGAAAGGCGCTATAGGACTGGCTGATTCTCTTGTACAGACAGAGAAACGCTATTCCAATGTTGCCAAGGCAATGCTTGGCAGAATTGCAGTCATTGATACCATCGATCATGCTGTGAAAATTGCAAGAAAATATGACTATGGCGTGAGAATGGTTACTCTGGAAGGAGAACTTCTTGTGCCTGGTGGTGCTATCAGTGGTGGTGCTTTCAAGAATAATTCCAATCTTCTCGGTAGAAGAAGAGAGATGGAAGAGCTTGAGAAAAGGGTTGCACAGTCTAAACAGGCAATGGAAGCTGCCAAGGCTGCTCTGGAAGAAATGCGCCAGAAGAGAAATGACCTTCGTAAATCCATAGAAGAGGAAAAGGCTGCATTACAGGAGCTGTTCATCAAGCAGAATACAGCACGTATGAATGTGGTAACAGCACAGGAGCGTAAAGCTGAGGCAGAACAGGGTTATGGAGACCTGAAATCAGAAGAACTTGAGATTGACCGGAAGCAGGAACAGATTAATCAGGATAAAGAAGCCATCAATCAGGAATTACAGATATCCCAGGAGCAGGAGAAGAATCTGGAACAGGCAATTGCCCAATGCCAGAAGGAACTGGATGGATACCGTGCGGAAGAGTCAGGCAAGACCAGCATGGTTGGTGAATGGGATGTGGCTTATGAGAAGCTGTTGCAGAAGCAGGAATTTGAAAAAGCCAATCTGAGCCGAATCGAAAGTGAAATTGACAGATTGAACAGAGAATTGCAGGAAGTAGAGTTGAGTCTGTCCCAAAGTCAGGAAGAAGCAGATGTAAGAAGAAAGAGCATTGAAGAATTATCAGCTGCCATTGAAGCTTCCCATACAACGCAATCTGATTCAGAAGTAGCACTGAAAGAGAAACAGACTCTTCGTGAAGAACTGACAGCGAAACAGAAGACATTCTTCAGCACTCGTGAAGAACTTTCTGATCGTAAAGCAGGACTGGATAAAGAAGTATATCGTCTCAATGCGCAGAAGGAAAAACTGGATGATATGCTGGATTCACAGATTAATTATATGTGGAATGAGTACGAGCTGACACTTAGCTCTGCAGCCGAACTTCGTAAAGAGGATATGACAGATGTACCCGCGATGCGTAAACAGATTGCAGGTATCAAGGATGAGCTTCGCAAGCTGGGTGATGTAAATGTAAATGCCATTGAAGATTATAAAGCATTAATGGAACGTTATACATTCTTAAAGAACCAGCATGATGACCTGATTGAGGCTGAGAAGACACTGGAGGGTATTATTCAGGAGCTTGACACAGCGATGCGTAAGCAGTTCGCTGAGAAGTTCGAAGAAATCCGAAGAGAGTTCGATAAGGTATTTAAAGAGCTTTTCGGCGGTGGTAAGGGTACACTTGAGCTGATAGAAGATGAAGATATTCTGGAAGCAGGTGTTCGTATTATCGCACAGCCGCCCGGAAAGAAATTACAGAATATGATGCAGTTATCGGGTGGAGAGAAATCTTTTACGGCGATAGCCCTGTTATTTGCAATCCAGAGTCTGAAGCCTTCCCCTTTTTGTCTATTGGATGAGATTGAAGCAGCTCTGGATGAAGGAAATGTATCCCGTTTCGCAAAATATCTGAATAAACTGACGAAGAGTACACAGTTCATTGTTATTACACATAGAAGAGGAACAATGGAACAGGCTGACAGACTGTATGGTATCACCATGCAGGAGAAAGGTGTATCTACATTAGTCAGTGTAAATCTGATAGACAGTTCGCTGGAAAATTAAAGATATATGAGGAGGAGTGAAAATGTCAGAAGAAAAGAAAGGCTTTTTCAGCCGTTTAAAAGAAGGGCTGACGAAAACAAGAGATAATATTGTGTCAGGAATTGATGCCGTTTTTCATGGGGCTTCCGAAATAGATGATGACTTCTATGAGGAGCTGGAAGAAATGCTGATTATGGGAGATGTTGGTGTCAACGCAACGACAGATATCATGGAACGTATGAAAACTGCCGTAAAAGAAAAGCACTTAAAACACCCTTCCGAATGTAAGCAGCTTCTTGTAGAAAGCATAAAGGAGCAGATGCGTGTAGGTGAAACTGCATATGATTTTGAAAAGAAACAGTCAGTTATCTTCATCATTGGCGTCAATGGTGTAGGCAAGACCACATCTGTTGGTAAATTAGCAGGCATCCTGAAAGGACAGGGAAGAAAGGTGCTGATTGCAGCAGCCGATACTTTCCGTGCAGCAGCCGGAGATCAGCTTGCAGAGTGGGCGCACAGAGCCGGCGTTGATATGATCGGCGGTACAGATGGGGCTGACCCTGCATCTGTTATCTATGATGCAGTCAATGCAGCCAAGGCAAGAAATGTGGATGTCCTGATCTGCGATACAGCAGGACGCCTTCATAATAAGAAGAATCTGATGGAAGAGCTTAAAAAGATGAATCGTATCATTGACCGTGAATTCCCGGATGCACATCGTGAGAACCTGATTGTACTGGACGGAACAACAGGTCAGAATGCTTTGGCTCAGGCAAGAGAATTCGGCGAAGTGGCGAACCTGACAGGTATTATCCTGACCAAGATGGATGGAACTGCAAAGGGTGGAATCGCTGTAGCTATTCAATCTGAACTGAATGTACCTGTAAAATATATCGGTGTCGGGGAAACCATAGAAGATCTGCAGAAATTCGATGTAGATGAATTCGTGAATGCCCTGTTTGATGTAAAACCGGAAGAAGAGACATCCGATGAGGGACAGGGAACAGAAGTATAAACAACCGCCAATAAGTATATGATAAAGAAGGAGTAGCAGTAAAATGTCAGAAATGCTAACATTAGAAAAATTTGAAGAAGCTTCAGAAATCGTAAAACAGGTAACATCTGAAACCAAGCTGATGTACAGTGAGTTTTTAAGCAATCAGACAGGCAATAAAGTATATTTAAAGCCTGAAAACATGCAGTTGACAGGCGCTTATAAGTTAAGAGGCGCTTATTATAAAATCAGCACCCTTTCTCCGGAAGAGCGGGAAAAGGGCTTAATTACAGCTTCAGCCGGTAATCATGCACAGGGTGTTGCTTATGCAGCAAAGAAATATGGTGTAAAGGCAGTTATCGTAATGCCTACAACGACACCTTTAATGAAAGTGAACAGAACCAAGAGCTATGGTGCAGAAGTTATTCTCAAGGGTGATGTATATGATGAAGCCTGCGAATATGCTTATCAGCTGGCAGAAGAGAATGGATATACTTTTATTCATCCATTTGATGACCCCACAGTTGCTACAGGTCAGGGTACGATTGCCATGGAGATTTTCAAGGAGCTGCCTCTTGTAGACATTATTCTGGTTCCAATCGGTGGCGGTGGACTTGCAACCGGTGTATCTACACTTGCCAAGCTCTTAAATCCCAAGATCAAGGTAATCGGTGTTGAACCGGCAGGTGCTAACTGTATGCAGGAGTCCTTAAAGAAGGGTGAAGTAACAACACTTCCCGGAGTGAATACAATAGCTGACGGCACTGCTGTTAAGACACCTGGAAAGAATATATTTCCCTATATTCAGAAGAACCTGGATGATATCATAACAGTACCTGATGAAGAACTGGTTGTAGCATTCCTTGATATTGTAGAGAATCATAAAATGGTCGTTGAAAACTCAGGACTTCTCACAGTAGCTGCATTGAAACATCTGAATGTACAGAATCAGAGAGTTGTGTCTATTTTAAGTGGTGGCAATATGGATATTATCACTATGTCTTCTGTAGTTCAGCAGGGACTGATCTTCAGAGACAGAATCTTTACTGTATCTGTATTACTTCCTGATAAGCCGGGCATGCTTAGTAAAGTAGCTGATGTAATAGCTAAAGAAAACGGCAATGTAATCAAACTGGAGCACAATCAGTTCGTATCTATTAACAGAAGTGCGGCAGTGGAATTACGTATTACTTTGGAAACATTCGGTACCGAACACAAGAATCAGATTATCAAGGCACTTGAAGAGAAAGGTTATCAGCCAAAACAAGTGAGAACGAATATCTAAACAGAGGTGTTGGGGTATGGGCACTTTAACAAGGCAGAAAAAAATCATAAAGAGGGTCAGAAATTATGTGATGATCACTGTGGCAGCATTTATCTATGCCATTTCCATCAGCCTGTTTCTTGACCCGAATAATATAGCGCCGGGAGGAATCACCGGCGTTGCTATTTTAATAAACAGATTTACCAATATTCCTACAGGTACATTGAATCTGATTCTGAATGTTCCTATTGTATTATTGGGATTATTGAAGTTTGGACCTAAATTCATTGCCTCTACATTCTATGCATTGGCTGCAATTACGGTATTTACCAATTATCTGACGCCTTTTGGCGCAGTAACACAGGACCTGCTGATCGCATCTGTGATTGGTGGTGCGTTACTTGCCATATCTCTTGCCATGACTTTCAAGGCGGGGGCTACTACCGGTGGCTCAGACATTATTGTAAAAGTAATGAGACTTCGCTGGAAACATATTAAGACGGGTGTGTTATTCCTGGTATTTGACGCACTGGTCATTATCGCTTCCTGGATTGTGTTCCGGGACCTGACAGTGGCATTCTATGCAGGAGTCGCAGTAGCAGTTGATTCTGTTGTGATGGATTACGTATTATATGGTCCTGATGAAGCCAAACTGATCTATATTATCAGTGATCATCCCCAGCGTATCAGAGAACGTATTCTGGAAGAGCTGGATATCACAGCCACTCTTATATCAGCCAAGGGGGCTTACTCCATGCAGGATAAGCAGGTCGTTATGGTAGTCATGCGAAAGCAGATGGCACCCCTTGCAGAAGAGATAGTAAAGGATGAAGACCCGAATGCTTTCATGATTGTATCCTCTGCAAGTGAGATATTCGGAGAAGGATATAAGGACATCCGAAGAGAAAGATTATAAAATTTTAAAGTGTAAAGAGAAAATACTTGACACCCATAAATGTTTGTAGTATTCTAATAAAGTCGTGTGATGCGCAATGACATGAACATGAATTGCGGAGGCTGTTATATGAGTACAGAGAACCTTTCACAAAGTGGAAAAGAAGAAGCTTTAGTAAGCTTTGGAGACATTGAAAAACTGGAGCTGAGAGGTATGCTGTATGATTTCTATGGCGAACTGCTGACACCTCATCAGAAGAAGATCTATGAGGATGCCATTGTAAATGACCTGTCTCTCAGCGAGATAGCCAATGAACAGGGAATCAGCAGGCAGGGTGTTCATGACATTATCAAGCGTTGTGATAAAGCACTTGCAGAATACGAAGAGAAGCTTCATCTGGTAGAGAAGTTCGCCAGAATCAAGCACATGATAAGTCAGATTAATCTTCTGACAGATGATGTGCGAATCAGACAATTATCCAATGAGATTATAGAGGAGCTTTAAGAATGGCATTTGAAAGCTTAACAGACAAACTGCAGAATGTTTTCAAAAATTTAAGAAGTAAGGGACGATTGACGGAAGCTGATGTAAAGGCTGCGTTAAAAGAAGTCAAGATGGCGCTTCTGGAAGCGGATGTTAACTTCAAAGTTGTAAAACAGTTCGTTAAGGCTGTGGAAGAGCGTGCAATCGGTGCTGACGTCATGAATGGTCTCAATCCTGGTCAGATGGTCATTAAGATTGTAAATGAAGAGATGGTGAATCTGATGGGTTCCGAGACAACGGAACTTGCTTTACAGCCTGGTAAAGCTACTACAGTTATCATGATGTGCGGTCTTCAGGGTGCTGGTAAAACAACAGCAGCAGCCAAGATTGCTGGAAAGCTGAAACTGAAAGGCAAGAAGCCTTTGCTGGTAGCCTGCGATATCTACAGACCTGCGGCGATTGAACAGTTATCCGTAAATGCACAGAAGATAGAAGCTGATTTCTTTTCCATGGGTGTAAATCATAAACCGGTCGATATTGTGAAGGCAGCTCTTGAACATGCTGCCAAGAATAATAACAATGTTGTAATCATTGATACGGCTGGTCGTCTACATATTGATGAAGACATGATGGCAGAGCTGCAGGAGATCAAGGCAAATGTTGAAGTTCATCAGACATTGCTGGTAGTAGATGCCATGACAGGTCAGGATGCCGTTAATGTAGCCAAGGAATTCGATGAGAAGATTGGAGTAGATGGTGTTATCCTTTCCAAGATGGATGGTGATACACGAGGTGGTGCCGCTCTTTCAGTTAAGGCAGTAACCGGCAAGCCGATTCTCTTTGTAAGTACTGGCGAGAAGTTGACAGACATCGAGCAGTTCCATCCGGACAGAATGGCGAATCGTATTCTGGGCATGGGTGATGTGCTGACATTGATTGATAAGGTTGCAGAAGCAAATCTTGACATGGATGCTGACAAAGAGAAAGAGATGACAGCCCGCTTAAAGAAGGGTAAGTTTGACTTTGAAGATTATCTTGAAAGTATGTCTCAGATGAAGAAGCTCGGTGGTTTATCCAGTATTCTGGGTATGATGCCAGGTATGGGAATCAAAGCCAGTGATCTGGAAGGTGCTGTAGATGAGAAACAGCTTGCCAGAATGGAAGCAATTGTTCTTTCCATGACACCTGCTGAGCGTAAGGATCCCAAACTCCTGAACCCAAGCAGAAAGCATAGAATTGCAAAAGGCGCAGGCGTTGACATCGCAGTTGTAAACCGTTTCATCAAGCAGTTTGAACAGTCACAGAAGATGATGAAACAGCTCCCGGGAATGATGGGAGGATTTGGTGGAAGAAAAGGTAAATTTAAATTTCCTTTCTGATATAAATTATAATTTTTAAGAAAGACTATGAGGTGAATTAAAATGGCAGTAAAAATCAGATTAAGAAGAATGGGTCAGAAGAAAGCTCCTATCTATAGAATTATCGTAGCAGATTCCCGTTCCCCAAGAGATGGAAAGTGTATCGAAGAGATCGGTACTTACAATCCTAACACAGATCCCAGCGAATTCAAGGTAAACGAAGAATTAGCTAAGAAGTGGTTATCTAACGGTGCTCAGCCTACAGACGTTGTAGCTAAGATCTTCAAGGCAGCTGGTATTGAGAAATAAGTAGCTAAGATATCGAAAGCTCTCTTGGAGGTGTGTATATGAAGGAGTTAGTTGAAGTAATTGCAAAGGCTCTTGTAGACAACCCTGATGAAGTTGTTGTAACCGAGAAGGGAAGCGGTAAGAATATTACAGTAGAACTTCATGTTGCAGCTGATGACATGGGTAAGGTAATTGGCAAACAGGGAAGGATTGCAAAGGCAATTCGTTCTGTTGTTAAGGCAGCATCATCCAAAGAAAATATCAAGGTAGATGTTGAAATCGTCTAAAATTCGGGGTGTTCTTATTTAAGAGCACCCTATTTTATTAATTGGAGGTTACATGGAAGATTTGTTACAGGTGGGTGTGATTACCCAGACACATGGCATCCGTGGTGAAGTGAAAGTATTTCCTACAACAGATGACGCCAACCGTTTCAGGAAATTAAAAGAAACAATTCTTGATACCGGCAAAGAAAAGATTACTTTGGAAATTGAAGGCGTAAAGTTCTTCAAACAGTATGTGATTCTGAAATTTAAAGGATATGACAATATCAATGATATTGAGAGATATAAAGGCAAGAGCTTATACGTTACTCGTGCCAATGCAGTAAAACTTCGTAAAGATGAATATTTTATCGCTGATCTGATCGACATCAATGTATATGATGAAGAAGATAAGCCTTTTGGTATATTAAAAGATGTAATCGAAACCGGTGCGAATGATGTATATGATATTAAGATGAACGATGGCAGAAGTGTGCTTGTACCGGCGATCAAAGAATGCATTCTTTCTGTAGATATTGAGAACAGAAAAATGGTTATTCATTTATTAGATGGATTATTGGAGGACTAGGATACATCATGCATTTTCATGTTATGACACTGTTCCCTGAAATGATTATGGAAGGGCTATCCAAAAGTATCATTGGAAGAGCGCAGCAGAAGGAATGCATTTCATTAGATGCAGTAAACATTAGAGATTATACATTGGATAAGCACAAGAAAATAGACGATTATCCATATGGTGGCGGTGCAGGTATGCTGATGCAGGCACAGCCTGTATATGATGCGTATCGGACAGTACTGGAATCTATTCATAGCAGGGGAGCTTGCCCTGACAGAAAGGTACGTGTGATTTATATGACACCACAGGGTGAAGTCTTTTCCCAGCAAAAGGCTGTAGAACTGGCAAAGGAAGAAGACCTGATCTTTCTGTGTGGTCATTATGAAGGTATTGATGAGCGTGTGCTGGAAGAGATTGTTACAGATTATATCTCCATCGGAGATTATGTACTTACAGGTGGTGAACTCCCCGCCATGGTCATGATTGATACCATATCCAGACTGGTTCCAGGTGTCCTGAATAATGGAGAATCCGCACAGACAGAATCACATTCTGATGGGCTTCTGGAGTATCCACAGTATTCCAGACCGGAAGTATGGCATGAGAAAAAGGTACCAGATGTACTGTTGAGCGGTCATCATGCTAATATTGAGAAATGGCGGCATGAACAGGCGCTGTTGCGAACACAGCAGAGACGTCCTGACATGTATTCGGCTTATATGGAAGCACATCCGCCACTTCCACCCAAGAGACGCCGCCACAAATCAACGAATGTGGTAAATAAAGAAGAAAATACGGAAAAAATCCGTGAGAAAATTCAAGAAGATACTTGCATAATTCAATAACATAGTGTATATTATTAATGTTGCGATTAAAGATGGTCCTCTGATACGAAGAATGGCTTTCGGGTAAGGCTGGTATTAAGAACGTCGAGTAGATTAAGGAGGCAAACAATGAACGAAATTATTAAAGAGATCGAACAGGCTCAGTTAAAGGAATCCGTAGACAAGTTTAACGTAGGTGATACAGTTAAGGTTTATGGTAAGATCAAGGAAGGTAACCGCGAAAGAGTACAGGTTTTCGAAGGTACTGTATTAAAGATTCAGGGCGGCAGCAACCGTGAGACTTTCACAGTAAGAAAGATTTCTAACGGCGTTGGCGTTGAGAAGACATGGCCTATGCATTCTCCTAACGTTGAGAAGGTAGAAGTAGTTAGAACCGGTAAAGTTAGAAGAGCTAAGCTTAACTACTTAAGAAATCGTGTAGGTAAGAAAGCTAAGGTTAAAGAGCTTGTTAAATAATTGGTAACTATTCAGAGCCATGCAAATTGAGGCAGAATATGCTTATTTATAAGCATATTTGACACAATTTATATGGCGAAGTAACCACATAAGCAAAAGAAAAGCATCGAAGATGCGGTTTTGCGCATGGGGTTCTGAATAGTTACAATAATTGAAACATAATTTGTTCAAGAATAGAAGCGGGGTCCGTTATGGACTCCGTTTTTTATTACTGATTTTGTAAACAATATTATACGTTAAGATTTTAACAAGAACGGATTGCATGAAATAGAACGTTGCGTTGAACACATAATTGAGGTATACTGGTAGCAGTATGTATAACAGGATATGGGAAAACGATGGCTCGACGTAAAGGACTTACTTTTTATCAGAAAAAGAAAAAACTAAATATCGCATTAATTCATGAAATTATCAGCTGGATATTCTGGATCGTCATGTCAATTATTCTGGCGTTGCTGGTGGTATACTGCATTGGAATGAAGACCAGTATTATAGGTTCTTCTATGGAACCCAGTCTGTACAATGGACAGGAGATTTTCCTGAACAGGCTGGTTTATAAGATTACTTCTCCAAAGGCAGGGGATGTTGTTGTCTTTTTACCAAATGGAAATGAAAAGTCCCATTATTATGTAAAAAGAGTAGTAGCTGTACCCGGTGATGAACTGTACGTAAAGAATGGTATACTCTACGTAAACAACGAAGTGCAGGACGAATATATCAATGATAAGATCGCAGAAGCCGGATTAGCTGAGAATAAAATTGAACTTGGTGATGATGAATATTTTGTAATTGGAGATAACTGTAATAACAGTGAAGACAGCCGTTCTGCCAATATTGGAAATATCAAGAAAGAACATATTATTGGTAAAGCGTGGTTTAAGATGGCAGCACAGAGCAGTTCTATGGGCTTTGTGAATTAATTGGAAAAGGACAGGTAGTATATGGCAAATTATCAATGGTATCCAGGTCATATGACCAAAGCAAAGAGAATGATGCAGGAGGATATCAAGCTTATAGATCTCGTGATTGAACTTGTGGATGCAAGAATTCCCTTAGGGAGCCGCAATCCTGACATTGATGAGCTTGGCAAGAATAAATCCCGTTTGATTCTTTTGAACAAATCAGATTTAGCAGATGCCAGACAGAATAAATTATGGTTGGAATACTTCGCCCAGCGTGGTATTCGGGCTGTTGAAATTAACTCAAAGAATGGAACCGGTGTAAAATCCATTCAGAATGTAGTACAGGAAGTATGTAAAGATAAAATTGAAAGAGACCGCCGCAGGGGTATCATCAACCGTCCTGTAAGGGCAATGGTTGTAGGAATCCCAAATGTTGGCAAGTCTACTTTTATTAATTCTTTTGCAGGAAAAGCATGTGCCAAGACAGGTAACAAGCCCGGCGTTACCAAGGGTAAACAGTGGATTCGCCTGAATAAGGGACTGGAATTGCTGGATACGCCTGGAATTCTGTGGCCCAAGTTCGAAGATCAGACAGTGGGATTACATCTTGCCATGATAGGCTCTATGAACGATGAAATTATTCATCTGGATGAACTTGCTTTTGAGTTAATTCAATTTATCGCATCTTCCTATGAAGGTCTTCTTGAGAAAAGATATGAAATTACAGTGCAGCCTGATGCCTATGATACATTAAAAGAAATCTGCATCAGCAGAAGATGTTACCTTAAAGGCGAAGAGTTGGACATTATGAAAGCCTCTGCACTTGTTGTAGAAGATTTCAGAAGCGGACGATTAGGCAGAATTACAATTGAACATGCACCTGTTGAGAATAAGGTGGATGAAGAATAAAACAGGGGAAATACATCAATGAAAAATATAATGAAGGAAATTCTAAGCACCAGTATTTATTTACTGGTTGTATTATGTGCAGCATACTTGATTATTACTTATGTAGGACAGCGTACACAGGTCAGTGGAAGCAGTATGGAGACCACTCTCAGCGATGGTGACAATCTGTTGGTAGATAAGATCACTTACAGGTTTTCGGAACCGAAGCGATTTGATATTATTGTTTTCCCCTTTCAATATGATACAGATACATATTACATTAAACGAATTATTGGAATGCCTGGCGAAACAGTGCAGATAGACTATGATGGCAATATCTATATCAATGGAAGTCTGCTGGAAGAGTCATATGGGCGGGAAGTGATTCAGAATCCGGGAAGAGCCGCTGAGCCAATTACGTTAGGGAAAGACGAATATTTTGTCATGGGGGATAACCGGAACAACAGTTCAGACAGCCGTGATCCGTCAGTAGGTAATATCCATCGTAAAGATATTATAGGCAGGGCATGGGTCAGAATATGGCCATTTTCCAAGTTCGGTGTGTTAAAGCACCAGTAAGGTACGGTAATATACATGAAGAAAATCAGTGAAATAAAAGAAGAATTACAGGCAGCCAAGGATGATATGCTGCCTGTTTTCGTGAAAGAATATGAATCGGATGAAAGAAGCGGAGTACAGGCACTTGTTGCAAAGGCACACAAGCGAATGGAAGCGATAGAGCATGAAATTGCCCGTACAGAGCAGATGAAGAAATATGAAAAGGAATATGCTTCCTATGGATACATCTGTGGCATTGATGAAGTAGGCAGAGGACCGTTGGCTGGTCCTGTAGTGGCTGGTGCAGTGATCTTGCCAAAAGACTGTAAAATCCTGTATCTGAATGATTCCAAACAGCTTACAGCCAAAAAACGTGAAGAATTATATGATATTATCATGGAGCAGGCTGTGGCTGTTGGATTAGGATATGCTTCTTACGAAAGAATTGATGAAATCAATATCCTTCAGGCAACCTATGAAGCTATGAGAGAAGCTATTAGTAAATTGGCTGTTCAGCCCGATATATTATTAAATGATGCAGTCACAATCCCAAAGGTAACAATACAGCAGGTGCCAATCATCAAGGGAGATGCCAAGAGCGTTTCCATTGCTGCAGCAAGTATCGTGGCAAAGGTCACAAGAGACCGGATGATGGTAAAATATGATGAATTATATCCTGAATATCATTTCGCTGAGAATAAGGGATACGGTTCTGCAGCCCATATTGAGGCTTTAAAGAAATATGGTCCAACACCAATACATAGAAGGACTTTTATACAGAATTTTCTGTAATGATATCTGATAGGATTGTGCAATAAATGGGGGTGAAACAGATTGGATGGATATTCATCAACAATGATGCAAGGTCAGGGCTATGCATCATCTGTAAATCAGGGTTATCTTCCACAGATGGGAGAGACAGCCAATCCTAAAACAATTGGAAGCCAGACTTCTATAGAATTCTTATCAGAGCTTCAGGCTGGTGATACTTTTCAGGGTGAGATTGCATCTGTAAACGGACAGGAAATCCAGCTCCAGTTATCAAACGGTCAATATATGACAGCTAAACTGGAAGCACAGATGCAGCTTGCATTAGGTCAGATTCTGAATTTTGAAGTACAGTCCAATGAAAATAACAGAATTGTTCTAAAGCCGTTATACACCAATCTGTTACAGCAACAGGTTGGAGAAGCCGCCTTACGGGCAGCCTCACTTCCTGTCAATTCCAAGAATCTACAGCTCGTATCAATGATGATTGAGAATGGTATATCCATAGATAAGAGTAACCTGCCTAAACTGTATCGCCAGGTCGCACAGAATCCACAGGCTCCTGTCGCAGATATACTTCATCTGAATAAGCTTAATATTCCGGTCACACAAAATAATCTGACTCAATATGCCCAATATAAGGGAATGGAACATCAGCTTACCGCAGCGATAGAAGATACAACGAAAGAGATTTTATCATTATATGAAGATTTGATGGGTACAGATTCTTCTGCTGCCAATATGGGTGGAACCGGGACGGCTCCTGTTGCTTACATGGATCGTGTGATACAGTTCCTTTTGCAGGATGGAGCGGAGTCCATACAGCAGGGGAAGCTGATGAATCCTGAACAGACAGTGGGTGAGTCAACAGATACACAACCGGCAGTAAATAGTGATTCCGTACAGCAGAATATCAGCCAAACCGTTGGGAAACCGGAACAGAATCCCAATGTAGAACAGACTGTTGGTTCTTCCCCTGAACAGAGAAAAGTGTCTACACCTGAGATGAAAGCGGTTGAACAACCTGTAGAAATGCCCAAAGAGACTATACAAGCCAAGGATACACAGCAGGCAAAGCTTTTTACATATGAGCCGGATTGGAAACAGCAGCTCACCCAATGGCTGGAAGATACGCCACAGGAGAAAGAAAAAATCTATCATTCTGACCGATTTCGTGAGATTCTGACGAAAGCATTTACAGATAAATGGATGCTTGCACCGGAAGAAGTCGGTGACAAACAAAAGGTAGAACAGTTCTATTCACGTCTGAGTGCGGAAAGTGAGAAGCTATCTCAGCTTATGCAGGAATCTGACACGAATCATGCGGCAGGCTCCGGTGCAAAGAATATCCATGAAAACATCAGTTTTATGAATGAGCTGAATCAGTCTTTTCAATATGTGCAGCTTCCACTGAAGATGGCAGGGAAGAATGCAAATGGCGAACTGTATGTATATACAAACAAGAAGAATCTTGCAAAAAAAGGCGGCACGCTTACAGCTCTGCTGCATCTGGATATGGCTAATCTTGGACCAATGGATGTCAAGATATCACTGGAGACAGAAAAGGCTATGCTGACTACAAGATTTTGCCTGAATGAAGACGTGGTTGCATTTATACAGGAGCATATGGAAGAATTGACGCAGAGGCTGACTAGAGCCGGGTATGTCTGCAAAACATATGTAGAACCAAGACAGGAACAAAAGTCAGTTATGGATATCATGGAAGAACAGTCTGGAGTTGCTGTTACACCGCTTAGTTACCAGGCTTTTGATATTAAGGCATAGGAGGAGATACTGATGGATGAGAAGAGAAAACCAACTCAGGCAGTAGCTCTGGAATACGATCCTGCCGATAATGCACCAAAAGTAATTGCCATGGGACGTGGTGCATTGGCTGATCGTATTATAGAAAAGGCCAAAGATTCCAATATTCCTGTTCATCGTGATGATAAGTTGGCTGATACACTTTCAAAGCTTGAGATTGGTGATATGATTCCACCAGAATTATATAGCGCTGTTGCAGAGATTCTGGTGTTTGTTGACAGTATGGATAAAATAAAAGCAAAGGTAAATGCATATCATGAACAAAAGGCAGACGGGAAGCGAATATGAGCAAAAGGCTGCACAGTATCTACAGGCTAAGGGTGTTCACGTTCTGGAATTGAACTACCGAAATCGTAAAGGTGAAATAGATCTGATCGCCCGTGATGGGGATTATCTGGTGTTCGTAGAGGTGAAATACCGTAAAGATACACGTAAAGGAGCCCCGGAGGAAGCTGTAAATTACCGAAAAAGGCAAAATATCTGTCATGTGGCAGATTATTACAGGATGACACATGGAATTAGCGAATTTACGCCGATACGTTATGATGTGATTGCTTTCTATTCTGATGAAGTCATATGGCATCAGAATGCGTTTGAACATGTGTGGTAACTGGCAGGATTTTAAAGAGGAGATAAATAAGAATTGAATATAATCAGAAAGGGACAACTAAATACTTGCAATATAAGGGAAAAGATAATTCCTGACACAAGTGTCACTTATATTACATTTGATAATTTGGAGCAGACAGGAATCATACGCCAGGGATTTTCTACCAGGTTAGGAGGGGTGAGCGAAGGTGAGTTTGCTTCCATGAATCTGAGCTTTTCACGTAATGATGATCCGCAAGCTGTGATGGAGAATTATCGGAGACTTACAGCGATTATGGACTGTACGCCTGATGATGTGGTAGCATCCCATCAGACACATACTACTAATGTGCGCAGAGTGAGCAGTGCAGATAAAGGAAAAGGTGTAACACGGAAAAAGGATTATTCTGATATAGACGGGCTGATTACGGATGAATCAGGCGTTTTGTTAGCCTGCTTCTTTGCCGATTGTGTACCACTTTATTTTGTAGACCCTGTGCATCATGCGATAGGACTTGCTCATTCCGGCTGGAGAGGAACAGTTGGAAGAATGGGACAGAAGATGATTGACTCCATGAGTGACGCATTTGGAACCAGACCGGAAGCTGTACAGGCGGCAATAGGACCTTCTATTTGTCAGAGCTGCTATGAAGTGAGTGAGGAAGTTGCTGTGGCTTTTGCCAAACAGTTTACACCAGACAGGAATCTGGCAGTGGAATATCTGCAGCGTTATCAGCAGGAGATTACTGAGACAGATATAGACAATTGCCTTTTGCAGGATAAGGGCAATGGCAAATATCAGTTGGATCTATGGTATGCGAATTACTGTGTTATGCGTGAGGCAGGAATCCCCGCAGAACAGATTGCAGTTACGGATATCTGCACCTGCTGCAATCCACAATTCCTGTTCAGCCATAGGGCGAGTCATGGCAGGAGAGGCAATCTGGGTGCTTTTCTTATGTTAAGGTAATTTGATTTTGGCGTTGACAAACCCCAAATAACACGCTATAATCACATTTATTGAAAGGCAATGAAAAGAATAAGTAGCATATATCAGATACTTACAGAAAGCAGCCGGTTGATGAGAGGCGCAAGTGAACATATATGTGAATACCTCTTGGAGCTGCACACCGAAATGTATATCAGAGTAGGCTGTGACGGATACCCGCACGTTAGAGTGGGAGAGTATCGTTCCGATATGGAATCGTACTTACTAAGGCATAAGGCGTGAGCTTTATGTGAATAAAGGTGGTAACACGGGTTTAACCTCGTCCTTTGTTTTTATACAGGGAACGAGGATTTTTTTATTCTTATTTCCCTGACAGTTCCGGGATTTCCATAGCACTGTATGGAAATCAGCGTGAAAAAACCATATAAGGACAGTGCAGAAGAGGAAGGTAAGAAAATGACAGTTTATGACGAACTCGTGGCTCGTGGATTAATTGCACAGGTCACAGATGAAGAAGAAATCAAAGAATTAATCAACAATGGTAAAGCTACTTTTTACATTGGCTTTGACCCTACTGCAGACAGTCTTCATGTAGGACATTTTATGGCTCTTTGCCTGATGAAGCGTTTACAGATGGCTGGCAATAAGCCTATCGCATTGATTGGTGGCGGTACTGGTATGGTCGGAGATCCATCCGGTAAGACAGATATGCGTAAGATGCTGACCAAAGAAGATATTCAGCACAACTGTGACTGCTTTAAGAAGCAGATGAGCCGTTTTATCGACTTCGGAGAAGACAAGGCATTGATGGTCAACAACGCTGACTGGCTTATGAATCTGAACTATATTGAATTACTACGCGAAGTTGGTGCTCATTTCTCAGTAAACCGTATGTTGACAGCTGAGTGCTACAAACAGCGTATGGAGAGAGGCTTGAGCTTCCTGGAGTTCAATTACATGATTATGCAGAGCTACGATTTCTACACCCTTTTCCAGAAATACGGATGTAATATGCAGTTCGGTGGTGATGATCAGTGGAGCAATATGCTCGGTGGTACAGAACTAATCCGTCGTAAGTTAGGCAAAGATGCATACGCTATGACAATTAATCTTCTGCTTAATTCTGAAGGCAAGAAGATGGGTAAGACAGAGTCAGGTGCTGTATGGCTTGACCCTGAGAAGACATCTCCTTACGAATTCTTCCAGTACTGGAGAAATGTAGCTGATGCGGATGTTATCAAGTGTCTGAAGATGCTGACATTCCTGCCATTGGAAGAAATCGTTGCTATGGAGAGCTGGGAAGGCAGTCAGTTAAATAAGGCAAAGGAAATCCTTGCATTTGAATTAACTAAGCTGGTACATGGCGAAGAAGAAGCACAGAAAGCCAAGGAAGCATCTGCTGCATTATTTGCAGGTAATGGTAATCATGAGAATATGCCTACAACAGCATTAGCTGATGAAGATTTTGCTGATGGCAACATTGATATCATGTCTATTCTTGTAAAAACCGGCATGACTGCATCCCGTTCAGAAGCAAGAAGAGCCGTAGAACAGGGCGGCGTAACTGTGAATGGCGAGAAGGTCACAGACATCAAGACTACTTACGAAAAAGCTGTATTTGCCGATGAATTTGTAATTAAGAAGGGTAAGAAGAGTTTCCAGAAGATTACTTTGGCTTAATCAAAATACTGTGAAATAAAAAATCCAACCACTTGAGATACTCATTAGTGGTTGGATTTTTTTATTTATTTTTCGTTATATAAAGTCAGAATCTTTTGAATCTTCTCCGTAGGAGTCAATACATTCTCCATGGATAAATCATGATTCATAAAGTCAATGATAGAAGCAAGGAATTTGCTCATATCAGCTTCCAGATAATATGGCTTTGTCAATAATTCAGGTGGACGATAGCAGAGGTTCGTAGTAATAACTCTGTCAAAGATACCATCTGCGTATGCCTTGTCAAAGGCATCCATTCCATTGGTGAACAGACCAAATGTCGTGCAGATGAATACACGTCTTGCTCCCATTTTCTTGAGCTGTCTGGAAGTATCAATCATACTGTCACCGGAAGAGATCATATCATCAATGATAATGATGTCTTTTCCATGAATATCATTTCCAAGGAATTCATGAGCAACAATAGGGTTCTTACCATTTACGATAGTAGAGTAGTCACGACGCTTATAGAACATACCTGTATCAGCACCGAGCACACTTGAAAAATAGATTGCACGATCCAGCGCACCTTCATCAGGAGAGATAACGATAATGTGATCTTTATCCATAACAAGATCTTTCTCTGCATTTAGAAGAGCTCTTGCGAACTGATAATGTGCTGTAAAATTATCAAAACCCTTCAAAGGAGCAGCATTCTGAATTCTGGGATCATGAGCGTCAAAAGTAATGAAATTGGATACGCCCATCTCACTTAATTCTTCAAATGCAAATGCACAGTCAAGAGATTCCCTTCCTGTTCTTCTGTGCTGACGTCCTTCATATAAGAAAGGCATAATAACATTGATTCTGTGAGCCTTACCGGCTGCTGCACCAATTACTCGCTTCAATTCCTGGTAATGGTTATCAGGAGACATATGATTCTCATAACCATTCATCTTGTAAGTAAGACTGTGATTGCAGACATCGACAATGATAAACAAATCTTTACCACGTACTGTCTCATTTAAAACGACCTTACCTTCACCGCTGTTAAAACGTGGAGCACTAAAGTCAAGTTGATAATTTTTCTCGGAATAGCCCTGAAAAGCAGGATCTTCATTATATACATTATGAATACTGCTGCGATATTCTACCAGATAGTCATTTACCTTATTGCCAAGATCTGCTGCGCTCTGCAGTGTGATCAGCTTTAAGGGAGCTACCGGCATGGCATTTTCCAACTCATGTAAATTTGGCATGATAAACCTCCAGAAATAAGGATACCCTTATCATATAATGTAATTTAGATATCACTAACTATATTATTTTATATCATTCTGCTAGTGACACGTCAAGAAAATTCTAGTATGATATAAGAATGAGCAGTGCCACAAGTCAAAAAGAATGGACATGGCTGCTTGCAGACAGGGACAATTCTTTTTGACTTGTGATAGGGCGAAGCCCGACAGCGAGGAAAAACGAAGTTTTTTCGAGCGGCACTGCGTGAGTAAAACTATACTCATTCTTATATCATACCAAAGCTATAAAGGACTTAATAAAATGAAGAAAAAAAACGAACACATTGTGGAAAAGGTGCTTTCCGGAAGTATTGCAGAGGAAATGGAGATTACTCCCGGGGATGCGCTTCTTGAAATCAATGGGCATAAAATAGAAGATATTTTTGATTATCAATATTATACACAGGATGAATATATAGAAATCCTTGTACGCAAGCCATCCGGTGAAGAGTGGCTTTTGGAGATTGATAAAGGATACGACGAAGATCTTGGAATTACTTTTGAGAATGGTCTTATGGATGATTACAGATCCTGCCATAACAAATGTATTTTCTGCTTTATTGACCAGATGCCTAAGGGCATGCGTGATACCCTGTATTTTAAAGATGATGATTCCAGACTTTCATTCCTGCAGGGAAATTACGTTACTCTGACAAATATGTCAGACGAGGACGTAGACAGAATCATCCGCTATAATCTGTCGCCAATCAACGTATCATTCCAGACAACTAATCCTGAGCTGCGTTGCAGGATGCTCAACAACCGTTTTGCAGGGCAGGCTCTGGAGAAAGCATGGAAGCTGGCACAGGCAGGCATTATCATGAATGGTCAGATTGTATTGTGTAAGGGCGTAAATGATGGTGCTGAGCTTGACCGGAGTATTCGTGATCTGTCAGCATATCTTCCTAATCTTGAAAGTGTATCTGTTGTCCCGGTAGGATTATCCAAGTATAGAGATGGTCTATATCCACTGGAGCCTTTTACGAAAGAAGATGCCCAGGATGTGCTGCGTATCATTCACGGCTGGCAAAATAAAATATATCCTGAATATGGCACACATTTTGTACATGCCAGCGACGAATGGTATATTCTTGCAGAAGAGGAACTTCCACAGGAGGAACAGTATGACGGCTATTTGCAGCTGGAAAATGGCGTAGGAATGTTGCGGCTTTTGCTGGATGAATTT
Organism: Roseburia sp. CAG:10041_57; assembly: GCA_001916965.1. Lineage (GTDB taxonomy): Bacteria > Bacillota > Clostridia > Lachnospirales > Lachnospiraceae > COE1. The sequence continues at coordinate 190,081 of MNTL01000001.1, read as the reverse complement.
GCCGAAGCTATGGAAGAGGATCGTATCAATGGCAGACAGGCGCGTGCAAAACATATCACACTTGCTACAGGGCGTCTTGCCTATCGTTTCATCAAACAAATGGCAAAGCAGATGGAAGAGCGTTATGAGGGGCTGCAAATCGATGTCATTGCAATCAGAAATGACTTCTTTGGCGAAATGATCACAGTTTCAGGTCTTCTTACAGGACAGGATATTATGGCACAGCTTAAAGACAGAGATCTTGGTGAGAAACTTCTTTTGCCGCAGAATGTTCTGAAAAGCGGAGAACCTGTATTTCTGGATGATTATACTTTAGACGATATTGAAAAAGCTTTACAAGTCCGGATAGATATTGTAAAATCAAGCGGTCGGGATTTTATCGAAGCAATTTTATCAGATTAGAAATGGAGCGTAAAAATGGGAAATAGTAAAAAGAAACCAATTGTTGCGGTAGTCGGACGTCCCAATGTTGGTAAATCTACATTATTCAATGCACTTGCCGGAGAGAAGATTTCCATTGTCAAAGATACTCCTGGCATTACAAGAGATAGAATTTATGCAGATATTCAATGGTTGAACTGGAATTTTACCCTTATAGATACAGGCGGTATTGAGCCGGACAGTAAAGACGTCATTCTTTCACAGATGCGTGAGCAGGCAGAGATTGCCGTTGCAACAGCAGATGTCATCTTATTCCTTGTAGATGTAAAGCAGGGACTGGTAGATGCAGATGCCAAGGTTGCCGATATGCTCAGACGCAGCCATAAGCCGGTAATTCTTGTAGTGAACAAGGTAGACAGCTTTGCGAAGTTTGAAGCAGATGTATATGAATTTTATAATCTGGGTATTGGCGATCCAATACCTGTTTCTGCTGCCAACCGTTTAGGTCTTGGTGAAATGTTGGACGCTGTAACTGCTTTATTTAACGAAGCAGATTTCACAGAAGAAGAGGATGACAGACCAAGAATTGCCATCGTAGGTAAGCCTAACGTAGGTAAGTCTTCTATTATTAATAAGTTAGTAGGCGAGAACAGAGTCATTGTCTCTGATATCGCAGGAACTACCAGAGATGCCATAGATACTGAAGTCGTACACAATGGCAAGGATTATATTTTCATAGATACAGCTGGTCTTCGCCGTAAGAACAAGATCAAGGAAGAACTGGAGCGTTTCATGATCATCCGTACGGTAAGTGCTGTAGAGCGTGCAGATGTAGTCGTACTGGTCATTGATGCCGAAGAAGGCGTTACAGAGCAGGATGCCAAGATAGCAGGTATTGCACATGACCGTGGAAAAGGTATCATTATTGCAGTTAATAAATGGGATGCTGTAGAGAAGGATGATAAGACAATATACCGCTTTACAGAGAAGGTAAGAAATATCCTGTCCTTTATGACCTATGCAGAGATCGTATTTATTTCTGCCAAGACAGGACAGCGTCTGAATAAATTATTTGAGACCATAGATATGGTTATCGAGAATCAGTCTCTCCGCATTGCAACAGGTGTTGTAAACGAGATTGTTACAGAGGCAGTTGCCCTTCAGCAGCCACCTTCAGACAAGGGAAAACGTCTCAAGATTTTCTATACAACGCAGGTAGGTGTAAAACCGCCAACCTTTGTTGTATTTGTAAATGATAAAGAACTGATGCATTTTTCATACACAAGATATCTGGAGAATAAAATTCGTGAAGCATTCGGGTTCCGTGGTACTTCATTAAAATTCATCATAAGAGAAAGAAAGGAAGACAAATAGCGATGATTCGTGTAGTTTGTGTCTTGATCGGCTATATATTTGGTTTATTTCAGACTTCATATATATATGGAAAAATGAAAGGAATCGACATCAGAAAACACGGAAGTGGCAATGCAGGTACTACCAATACTTTACGTGTTATGGGTAAAAAAGCAGGCGCAATCGTACTTTTCTGTGATATCATGAAGACAGGTCTTGCCATGACTCTTGTTCGCTTCCTGTTCAAGAATACGTATGGTGACATATTACCATTACTTGCCCTGTATACAGGTGCTGGAGCTATTCTGGGGCATAACTTCCCCTTTTACCTTCATTTCAAGGGTGGAAAGGGCATTGCCTGTACAGCAGGTCTGATTATTTTCTTCCATCCGTACATGATTTTACCTGAAGTCATTACTTTCTTTGGCACATTTTTTCTGACACATTATGTATCTCTGGGTTCTTTGTTAGTGCAGATTGTTCTGATTGCAGAAATGATTATCTTTGGACAGATGGGACTCTTTGGGATGTCCCAAGGTGCATTGATTGAGCTTTATATTGTTACGGCTTTGCTGGCAATGTTGGCATTCTGGGAGCATAGAGCTAATATTGGCCGTTTAATACATAAAACAGAGCGTAAGACTTATTTATCCAAGAAAAACGAAGAATAAAAAGGCAAGAGGTAGTGCATATGGCAAAAATAGGTATCATTGGAGCTGGAAGCTGGGGAATTGCTTTGTCAGTTCTATTGCATAATAACGGACATGAGATTACAGTATGGTCCATCCTTGAAGATGAGATTAATATGCTGAAAACAGAGCATGAGCATAAGGATAAGCTGCCGGGGGTTAAATTACCGGAAGATATGGTATTTACAACATCTTTACCGGAGGCAATTGAAGGCAAGGATATTCTGGTGTTGGCAGTTCCATCACCTTTTACAAGAAGTACATCCCACAATATGAAGCCGTATGTAGCGGACGGACAGATCATAGTCAATGTAGCCAAGGGTATCGAGGAACATACTCTTATGACCCTGTCTCAGATTATTGAGGAAGAGGTTCCGCAGGCTAATGTAGCTGTTCTTTCCGGTCCTTCCCATGCAGAAGAAGTAGGAAGAGGTATACCTACTACCATCGTAGTTGGTGCTAAGACCAGAGAGACCGCCGAGTATATTCAGAATGTCTTCATGAGTGACGTATTTCGTGTCTATATCAGCCCGGATGTTCTGGGAATTGAATTAGGTGCAGCTCTTAAAAATGTAGTTGCTCTTGCTGCAGGTATTGCAGATGGTTTGGGCTATGGTGATAATACCAAAGCAGCCCTGATTACAAGAGGTATTACAGAAATCGCCAGACTTGGTACGGCTATGGGTGGTAAATTTGAGACATTCTGTGGCTTATCCGGTATTGGAGATCTGATTGTTACCTGTGCCAGTATGCATTCCAGAAACCGCAGAGCAGGCATTTTAATCGGTCAGGGTAAAACAATGGAAGAAGCCATGGCTGAAGTCAAGATGGTAGTAGAAGGTGTATATTCTGCGAAAGCAGCCAAAGCTCTTGCAGAAAAATATCACGTAGAACTTCCTATTATTGAGCAGGTAAACGAAGTACTGTTCAATGGTAAATCCGCTGCTGCTGCAGTGAAGGATCTTATGATCCGTGATAAGAAAATAGAGCATCAGGATTGGAATTAAGTAAAAGGATTCATAGATTTTGTGCAGTTATAGTACTGTATTCCATGTAAAAGAGAGGAAAAAATAATGGAAAAAAAGGTCCCGGAAAGAAAAGTAACTTTAAAAGATGATGATATCATTTATGTATATGATAAAAGAATCAATAAATGTATCAGGGAAGACTGTGAAGGTGTTGTAAAATATGGACTTGTTCTGAAAACAAGCATTACAGAGGATGAGACATTGAACTGTTTTGCCTGCAACAAATGCCATATGAAATATACAGCATATCCCAATTATGTCAGAATTACGCATCCGGATCTTCTTCACATCTATAATCAGGAGGAAGTTACTGCAAGAGACCAGAAACGTGCAGAAGATGCCAGAAAACAGGCACTTCGCGACAGACGTAAAAATAATGCCGCCAGAAAGCCATTTGCTCATAAGCCTTATCGCAGAGATCATGACTCTGATAGCCGTGATCATTCAACACAGGGTAGAAAGCCTTATGAAGGAAGAAGAAAGTATGAAGACCGTAAGCCCTATGGAGAAGGTAACACCAGTGAGGACAGAAGAACATACCGAAGCAGAACTTCCTATAGCGAAGATCGCAGACCATATGGTGAAAGGAAAACGTACAGTGAAAGAAAGTCGTATGGTGAGGAAAAAACATACGGCGAGAAAAAGCCATACGGAAACAGAAGCTATCATAATGATCATAAATCTTATGGACCAAAAAGGACACTTTCTTAGTGTCCTTTTGTCATATTCAGGATACACGCCCTCATATACTTAAAGCAAAGGACATGAGGAACAATCTATCATGGGATATCTTGAAGAAAATCAGGAGTTTAATTTATACAAAGACATTAGTCAGAGAACTGGCGGCGAAATATACATAGGAGTTGTAGGACCTGTCAGAACGGGTAAATCTACATTTATCAAAAGATTTATGGATATTATGGTCATTCCAAAGATAGAGAATGAACATGACAGAACCAGAGCAATGGATGAGCTTCCACAGAGCAGCGGTGGGAAAACCATTACAACGACAGAGCCGAAATTTATACCCAAAGAAGCTGTTGAGATTAATATTAATGACAATTCCAAAGTGAAAGTGCGTTTAATTGATTGTGTAGGCTATATGGTAGATGGAGCTACCGGTCATATGGAGGAAGATGTGGAGCGTATGGTAAAAACTCCCTGGTCTACAGAAGAAATTACTTTCACACAGGCTGCCCAGATAGGGACTCGTAAGGTAATTCAGGATCATTCCACCATTGGGATTGTGGTAACAACTGACGGCAGTTTTGGGGAACTGCCAAGAGAAGCCTACCGCAGGGCAGAAGAACAGACAATCACAGAATTGCAGCGTATAGGAAAGCCTTTTGTAGTATTGGTCAATACCTCCAAGCCTTACAGTGATGAAGCCAAGAATCTTGCTGCTGAATTAGAAGAACAGTACAAAGTAAAAGCTCTGACAGTCAATATTGATCAGATGAGAAAAGAAGATATTGCACATATTCTGGAAGAAGTCATGTATGAATTTCCATTATCAGTAGTGGAATTCTATACCCCAAAATGGATGGATATGATGTCTGTTGCCAATCCGATGAAACAGGATATCATAGATAAACTTCGTGAAATCATGAATCAGATACAGTCTGTGAGAGACTTATCCAATCAGGATTTACAGATTGACAGTCAGTATGTAAAGAAATGTAAATTCGACCATATCAATATAGCAGATGGTACTGCGGCATATCAATTAGATGCAGATAATCAGTATTATTATGAAATGCTCAGTAATATGACAGGCGAGACAATCAATGGAGAATACCAGTTGATGCAGCTTCTTATGACTCTGGCAGAAATGAAAAAGGAATACAGTAAAGTACTCAGCGCACTGGAAAGTGTCCGTCAGAAAGGTTATGGTGTCGTAACACCGGATAAAGAAGAAATAACCCTGGATACTCCTACAGTAATCAAGCATGGTAATAAATACGGGGTCAAGATCAAGGCACAAAGTCCATCTATCCATATGATCAAGGCTAACATTGAAACAGAGATTGCACCAATTGTCGGAACACAGCAACAGGCACAGGACCTGATTCACTATATTTCTGATGCGGAGACCTCCAAGGAGGGTATATGGGAGACCAATATCTTTGGAAAAACCATTGAGCAACTGGTAAATGATGGTATTACCAGTAAGATTACCATGATAGGAGAAGAAAGCCAGATGAAATTACAGGATACCATGCAAAAGATTGTCAATGACTCCAATGGTGGAATGGTATGCATTATCATATAGTGTGGAAAGAAGCAGGTTAGAGAAACAGAAGTCAATTCTGTTTCTTTTTCTATGGTGGTTTTTTACAGCAGAATCTGTTATACTTAACAATAGACACCTCAAAAAACAGATAAGGAGGATTCTTATGAATGAAGTATATGATAAACTGATGAATTGCTATAAAAGTGTAAGGGAGAAAACGGATTTTGTACCTAAAGCAGCGCTGGTATTAGGTTCCGGGCTTGGGGATTATGCTGATCATATTCAGGTAGTAACGGAAATCAATTACAGCGACATCGAAGGATTCCCGGTATCTACTGTAGTAGGACATGCCGGTAAATTTATCTTTGGTTATGTAGGTAAAGTACCTGTAGTATGTATGAAGGGGCGCGTACATTATTATGAAGGATATCCTGTATCTGACGTAGTCCTTCCTACAAGACTGATGAAGCTTTTGGGCTCTAAAATCCTGTTCCTGAGTAATGCATCCGGTGGAATGAACCGCAAGTTCCAGGCTGGAGATCTGATGATGATTACAGATCATATTGGTATATTTGCACCCAATCCTTTAATTGGAGCGAATATAGAGGAACTGGGAACAAGATTTCCTGATATGAGCCATGTTTATGATCTGGAATTACAGGAACTAATCAGAACAACGGCAAAAGAAAATAACATTCCATTACAGGAAGGTGTCTATGTACAGCTTACAGGTCCTTCCTACGAATCTCCGGCTGAGATCCGTATGCTGGCTGATTATGCTGATGCAGTAGGCATGAGTACTGTTGTGGAAGCAATTGCAGCTAATCACTGTGGACTGCGTGTATGCGGAATTTCCTGCGTATGTAATCTTGCTGCCGGTATGAATCCGACACCATTGTCACATAAAGAAGTACAGGAAGCAGCAGATAAAGCAGCTCCATTATTTACAGAGCTTGTAACAAAAGTCATAGAGAAAATAGGAGCAATAAAATAAAATGGATAACAAAGAATTGATCAGGCAGGCTCTGGAAGCCAGAGAGATGGCATATGCACCATATTCAGGATTTAAGGTAGGAGCTGCCTTACTTACTAAAGAAGGTAGAGTATATAAAGGATGTAATATTGAAAACGCAGGTTACACACCTACTAACTGCGCAGAACGTACTGCATTTTTCAAAGCCGTAAGCGAAGGAGAACGCGAATTCAGCGCCATAGCTATTGTTGGTGGAAAAGGTGATCTGCCCACAGATTATGCCTATCCCTGCGGTGTATGCAGACAGGTTATGATGGAGTTCTGTGATCCGAAGACTTTCAGAGTCATTACAGCCATTTCCGAAGACACTTATCTGGACAAGACATTGGAAGAAATGCTGCCCTTTGGTTTTGGTCCTTCCAATCTCTAGGTGTTATTTATGGAATGGATTGGATTATTTTCGATTATCGTCGTTGGCGTGGTATATTGCATGATTCGGGGTGCACGGGAAGAGAAGAAGCGTAAGGCGCAATATAGACAGCATCTTATACAGGATTATGGCAAGTATGAGGTTAAGGAATATTCTGAAGAACAGCTGAAGACAATTTCCCGCCTTTTTGAAAAGAAACTGCAAAAAGACAAAGAAAGTCAGCAGTTCCATTTGGATGATATCACCTGGAATGATCTGGACATGGATACTGTTTTTGCATTGATTAATCATACGCAGTCTGCTTCCGGTGCAGAATATCTCTATCATATGCTTCGTCATCCCTCCCTGAAGCAGGCAGATACGCAGACCCTTGAAAAGGACATTACTGCCATGCAGCAGGACGCAGAGGAACGTGTGCAGATGCAGGTGATTCTGCATGAATTGGGCAGTACCGGACGATTTTCCTTGTATGATTATCTGGACTTTCTGGATAATCTGGGTGAGCGTAAAAATACGGGACATATACTGGGAATTATCGCATTGGTACTATCTGTTATATTGATTGGCATATCCGCTAATTTGGGAATTTTTGCGCTGATTGTTATCTCCTGTATTAATATAGTCACTTATCTGAAAGAAAAAAACGCAGTACTTCCTTACCTGACAAGCTTTGGCTATATTATGAGAATGATCGAAGGTGCAGAAAATATCCTGAAAGTACCTCTGCATAAAATGCCTGAATACAGAGAACAATTAACTGCTAAAGTCACTCCGCTAAAGCCTATGCACAAGAACTCACATCTGATATTTCAGATGAATGCTTCCAGTGGGAACCCGATTGAGCTGTTGTTTGATTATGTAAAAATGATGACGCATGTTGATATTATACAGTTCAACCGCATGCTTCATCTGGTATGCTCCAACAGACAGGAGATAGAAGCGCTGGCTCAGTCTATAGGCTACGTAGATGCAGCAATAGCGATTGGCGCTTTCCGTGAGAGTCTTTCGTGCTGGTGTGTTCCTGAGTTGAAAGATGGTTTGCAGATTTCTCTTAAAATAGAAGAGGGTTATCATCCATCCTTGAAAAATGCCGTTTCTAACAGTTTTGAACAGAACCGCGGTATGCTTATCACCGGCTCTAATGCCTCCGGTAAATCAACCTTTCTCAAAATGGTTGCCATCAATGCGATTCTTGCACAGACAATCCATACCTGTAGTGCCAGAAGCTATGAAGGCGGCTGTTACCGCATCTTTTCTTCCATGGCCCTAAGAGATGATCTTGCTAATGGAGAAAGCTATTATATTGTGGAAATTAAATCTTTGAAACGAATTATGGATGCTGCTCTGGATGCTTCTGCCAGTCCGTTATTGTGCTTTGTAGATGAAGTACTGCGCGGAACCAATACAGTAGAGCGTATCGCAGCTTCCACCCAGATTCTGCATCAGCTTAGTATACGTCGGGGAGTCTATTGTTTTGCAGCAACACATGATATTGAACTGACACATTTGCTGGATGGAGATTATGATAATTATCATTTTGAAGAAGATGTAAAAGATCATGACGTATTATTTTCCTATCATTTGATGAGTGGAAGAGCACAGAGCAGAAATGCAATTAAACTACTGGAAGTCATCGGCTTTACGCAGGATATTACTCAGAAGTCACAGGAAATGGCAGAGTGTTTCATAAAGACAGGAAAATGGGAGGATTCATATGTTCGTTAAAATATTCACAGATGGAGCTGCAAGAGGAAACCCGGAAGGCCCCGGAGGTTATGGCACTGTGCTCCAGTATATAGATTCAAAAGGCGAATTGCATGAACGCGAATACAGTGCAGGATATAAGAAAACTACCAATAACCGTATGGAATTGATGGCTGTTATTACCGGTCTGGAAGCATTGACCAGGCCATGTGAGGTAGAAGTCATTTCCGATTCCAAATATGTAACGGATGCGTTTAATCAGCACTGGGTCGATGGCTGGCTTAAAAGGAACTGGAAAGGCAGCAGCAACAATCCGGTGAAAAATGTCGATCTGTGGAAACGTCTGTTAAAAGCCAAGGCACCTCATCAGGTAAAATTTACCTGGGTAAAAGGTCATGCCGGTCATCCGGAAAATGAACGTTGTGACAAACTTGCAACTACAGCAGCAGATGGCAATTCACTTCTTGACGATGTTGTACAGGAAGTGTTATGATTATATTATAAATATTCAGTAAATTTGCAGAAAGGAATACAATATGTCAAATCTTATCGAATTTTTTAGAATGGTGTTATCATATCTTATGGTATTTGCAGTAATTATTGTAGTATCTGCAGCAGGTGCTTTTGTAGGACTGAAATGCTGGAAGCAGAAACCTAAGGCTCCTAAGGAAAATGAACAGTAAAATTGAATAGAAGATATGATAGAGGCAGACACTGGATATGGTGTCTGCCTTTTGAAATTTATGTAAAACTCCCTATTGCATTTCATGCGAATTGTATCATTTATATAAAAAATTTATCAGATTACTGTCAAGAGTGTTGATTGACATATATATTTTTATGTTCTATACTAATATCCGTACACAACATATTGTGGCTGATATACAACGCATCACAATATAAATACAATTTTGATAAGTGTTTCCACTTATCATACGACATATTTAAATGATATAACAATTCTTAAAAATCACTATATATGTACCCGTTGAAATCAAATTGTACTAATTTACAAGACTATTTTTATACAATAATTATGTAGTCAGATTATATTTTCAGATGGGGAAAAAGGAGGAACTATAACCATGGGGAACACGATGGAAACAACACATGATGAGGTTGATTATGGCAAATTATATCAGCCTTCTAAAGAAGTCTACGTTGTAAAGAAAGATGGCAGTAAGGAATTATTTAACGTACAGAAGGTTATTACTGCTGTAGGCAAATCAGCATATAGAGCTTTGACCAAATTCTCTGACGAAGAGAAGGGACACATCTGTGAAGATGTAATTGGCAAGGTAAATGAAATGGGACTGGATGAAGTGCCGATTCCTGTTATGCATAATATTGTAGAGAGCGCCTTGGAAGATGTAAAGCCCATTGTTGCCAAGAGCTATCGTGACTATCGTAATTACAAGCAGGATTTTGTCCGCATGCTGGATGATGTATACAAGAAGAGCCAGTCTATCATGTATGTAGGTGATAAAGAAAATGCCAATACAGACTCTGCTCTTGTATCTACCAAGAGAAGTCTTATCTTTAACCAGTTAAATAAGGAATTATACCAGAAGTTTTTCATGACAACAGAAGAGATTCAGGCTTGCCGTGACGGTTATATCTATGTTCATGACATGTCAGCCAGAAGAGATACCATGAACTGCTGCCTTTTCGATGTGCAGAGCGTATTGACCGGTGGTTTCGAGATGGGAAATATCTGGTACAATGAGCCGAAGTCTCTGGATGTTGCCTTTGATGTAATCGGTGATATTGTATTAAGTGCAGCCAGCCAGCAGTATGGTGGATTCACAGTTCCTGAAGTAGATAAGATTTTATCTCCTTATGCAGAGAAGACTTATCAGTCAGCATTAGAGAAATACCATAACCTTGGAGTATCAGATGAACGTGCTGAAGAAGAGGCGATGAAAGATGTTGAACGCGAGTTCGAACAGGGCTTCCAGGGATGGGAATATAAATTCAATACAGTAGCCAGCAGCCGTGGTGATTATCCATTCATTACCATGACAGCAGGTATCGGAACTGACCGTTTTGCCAAAATGGCAACGATTAAAATGTTAGAGGTAAGACGTAAGGGACAGGGTAAGAAAGACTGCAAGAAACCTGTATTGTTCCCTAAGATTGTCTTTTTATATGACGAGAATCTGCATGGACCAGGCAAACCATTAGAGGATGTCTTTGAAGCAGGTGTTAAATGCTCTGCAAAGACCATGTATCCTGACTGGCTCAGTCTGACCGGTAAAGGCTATATTGCCAGCATGTACAAGCAGTATGGCAAGGTTATTTCCCCTATGGGATGCCGTGCATTCCTTTCTCCATGGTATGAGCGAGGCGGCATGCATCCTGCTGACGATAAGGATGTCCCGGTATTTGTAGGCAGATTTAACATCGGTGCAGTATCCCTGCATTTACCCATGATTTTGGCAAAAGCAAGACAGGAGAGCAGAGATTTCTATGAAGTTCTGGACTATTATCTGAATCTGATCAGACAGCTTCATATCAGGACTTATTCTTATCTTGGAAATATGAGGGCTTCCACGAATCCTTTGGCATATTGTGAAGGCGGTTTCCTTGGTGGACATCTGAAACTGACCGATAAGATCAAACCATTATTAAAGACTGCGACTGCATCCTTCGGTATCACGGCTTTCAATGAATTACAGATGCTCTATAATGGCAAATCACTGGTAGAAGATGGTTCATTTGCGCTGGAAGTCTTGGAATACATCAATAAAGAAGTAAATCGTTTCAAGGAAGAAGATGGCAACTTATATGCCATTTACGGAACACCCGCAGAGAATCTGTGTGGTCTGCAGGTTCAGCAGTTCCGTGCGAAATACGGCATCGTAGAAGGTGTATCTGACAGAGAATATGTCAGCAACAGTTTCCACTGCCATGTAACAGAGGATATCACTCCCATTCAGAAACAGGATCTGGAATATCGTTTCTGGGAGTTATCTAACGGTGGTAAGATTCAGTATGTAAAATATCCGATTGATTATAATATCACTGCCATCAAGACTTTGGTAAGAAGAGCTATGGATATGGGATTCTACGAAGGTGTTAATCTGTCACTGGCATACTGTGATGATTGCGGTCATCAGGAACTGGAGATGGATGTATGCCCAAAATGTGGCAGCCGTAACCTGACTAAGATAGAGCGTATGAACGGTTATCTGTCCTATTCACGAGTACACGGTGATACTCGTTTGAATGATGCAAAAATGGCAGAAATCGCAGAAAGGAAGTCAATGTAAATGAGATACCATAATATTACTAAGGACGATATGCTTAATGGTGACGGATTACGTGTGGTATTATGGGTCGCTGGCTGCTCCCATTGCTGCAAAGACTGCCAGAATCCTATGACTTGGGACCCAAATGGCGGTATTTTGTTTGATGAATCTGCTAAAAAGGAGATTTTTGACCAGTTGGACAAGCCCTATATATCAGGTATTACCTTTTCCGGTGGAGATCCACTCCATTCAGCCAACAGGGCAGATGTGAAATCTTTAATGGCAGAGATTAAGGTAAAATATCCAGACAAGACAATCTGGCTCTATACAGGGGATTCCTGGGAAAATATTATGAATTATCCACTGATGAAGTATGTGGATGTATTGGTAGATGGAGAATTCCGGGTAGATAAAAAGGATGTTACTCTGTTATGGAAGGGCAGCAGCAATCAGCGTGTCATTGATGTACAGGCTACATTGGTACAGGATGATATCTCAGTACCGGTACTGCACTGTGGCGATCATGATGATATTCCAATGGGAAGAGAGACAGCTACAGCACCTGTTGCAGACATAGAAGAGAACATTGTAAACTTCAAGGGAAGCAGCAGAAAATGCTGTGATGCCTAAAATATTAGAACAGAATGGGAGAAAATATGCTTACGATCAAGATTAAATACTTTAATGACAAACTGGAAAAAGTCGCAAAAATTACCAAGGGAAACTGGATTGATTTAAGAGCGGCAGAAGATGTTGCTTTAAAAGCCGGAGAATTCAAGCTAATCCCATTGGGAATTGCCATGGAACTTCCCAGAGGTTATGAAGCACATGTTGTTCCCAGAAGTTCAACATTTAAGAACTATGGTATTATTCAGGTCAATCACCAGGGCGTAGTAGACGGTCCGGATCGAGAGACTGGCGAAGGCGGATACTGTGGTAATGACGACCAGTGGTTCATGCCGGTGTATGCGATACGCGATACGGAGATTCATTTCAACGACAGAATCTGTCAGTTTAGAATCATGGAACAGCAGCCAGCTCTGAATTTTGAAGAAGTCGAGGAATTGACAGGACCTAACCGTGGCGGTCACGGCAGTACAGGTAGACAGTAATTATAATCCATGAATAAAATAAACCTCCAGGGAACATACTGACATTAATGTATGTTTCGTGGAGGTTTTTATGTATCCGGATTTTGAACAAAACAAAAATTATTTAACACAGGAATTACGTGTAAACGAGAATTTTGATATTGTAAGCAGAGAGATTGTGATTGGAGGGAAAAAGGCTGTCTTTTTCTTCATTGATGGTTTCTGCAAAGATGAATTAATGGAAAAATTATTACAATATCTGATAGATAAAAAGCCGGAAGATATGCCGTCTGATATTCAAGCCTTAAATAAGACTTTACCATATGTTGAAGTTGATACAGCAACTGAGTGGGATGAAATCATCAAAAATATCTTCTGTGGTGTATTTGCGCTTCTGATTGAAGGTTATCAGGAATGTATTCTGATAGATTCCCGTACTTATCCGGCTCGTGGAGTAGAAGAACCCGAAAAAGACAAAGTGCTGCGTGGTTCCAAAGACGGTTTCGTTGAGACTATTGTATTTAACACTGCGCTGATCCGCAGAAGAATACGCAGTACAGATCTCAGAACGGAGATATTAAGTGCAGGCAAGACCTCTAAAACAGATATTGTCCTGTGTTATATGGATTCCCGCGTTGACCAGGAGTTTTTAAGCAAGATCAGAAAACGGATTCAGGATATCAAGGTAGACGCACTTACGATGAATCAGGAAAGTCTGGCTGAGTGCCTTTTTACTTCCAAATGGTATAATCCTTTTCCAAAATTCAAGTATACAGAAAGGCCGGATACAGCAACAGCTCAGATATTAGAAGGTAATATTATCATTCTGGTAGATAATTCACCTTCGGCTATGATCCTTCCTATCAGCATTCTGGATGCGGTAGAAGAAGCAGATGACTATTATTTCCCACCTGTAACAGGTACGTATCTGAGGATTTCCAGATTTCTGATATTTATTATGACTTATCTGCTTACTCCGACCTTTCTATTGATGATGCAGAATCCTCAATGGATTCCAGAGCCTTTTTCTTTCATCAAAGTAAGTGATACCATCAATGTGCCACTGGTCTGGCAATTCCTGATTCTGGAGCTGGCAATTGACGGTCTCAAGCTTGCTGCAATCAATACGCCAAGCATGCTGTCAACACCTCTCAGTGTCATGGCTGCACTGGTGCTTGGAGAATTCTCAGTAAAGAGTGGATGGTTCAACAGTGAAGTCATGCTATATATGGCATTCGTTGCCATAGCTAATTATACGCACCAAAGCTATGAGTTAGGATACGCAGTGAAGTTCTTTAGAATGATCAATCTGGTATTGACTGCAATCTTTAACCTGTGGGGCTATATTGCAGGGCTGCTTTTCTTTATCATTGCAATCGGCAAAAATAAAATGGTCTCCGGGCAGAGTTATTTATACCCGCTCATTCCCTTTAGCTTCAGGAAATTAGGAAAAGCTCTGATACGAGGACGATTACCGGACTCCCGGGAATAAAGTATGAAAAGAACTTCTAATCACTCAGAGCAAAGGCTCTTTCGTGAAGAAGTTCTAAGTTTCATACAGGAAAAACGCAAGCGTTTTTCGTTACAAATATCCAGCGGGTAGATGAATTATCTGCCTGCTGGATTGGGTACTATGATTTTGGATTATCGAAGGCGGGGTTGAATGCGTAGAAGTTCTTGGAATCCAGATTATCCTGTACGATTCTCAAGCTCTCACCAAATCGCTGGAAATGTACAACTTCTCGCGCACGCAGGAACTTGATCGGTTCGACAACATCGGGATCTTTGACCAGTCTCAGGATGTTATCATATGTGGTGCGGGCTTTCTGCTCAGCTGCCATATCCTCAAACAGATCTGTAATAGGATCACCCTTGGACTGGAATGTGGTCGCGCTGAAAGGCGTACCGCTGGCTGCCTGTGGCCACAGGGCGAGGGTATGATCTACATAATAATCGCCAAAACCGGATTCTTTGATCTGCTCCGGTGTTAAATCTCTGGTTAATTGATGCACAATCGCACAAATCATCTCAAAATGCGCCAGTTCTTCTGTACCAATATCTGTCAGAACACCCGCAACAGCATTGTAGGGCATCGTATAACGCTGCGCCAGATACCGCATGGATGCACTAAGCTCACCATCAGGGCCACCATATTGCGTAATGATAATCTTGGCTATTTCCGGGTTTGTTTCTTTAATATTTACCGGAAACTGCAATCTTTTCTCATAATTCCACATTTAGTTATACCCCCTTTCCCATGGCCAATCCTGCAATGACCATTTCCATTCACGCATGGAATCATCCAGAATGCTAAGTTCCAAAGGTCCATATGCCTTAGTATAATCTTTAGTTAATTGCTTCTTCATACGGTTATATTGTCTGAATCGGTCAATTGCCTGTTGGTCATAAGGGTGCGTGTCAAGGTACAGATTCAGGTCTTTTAATACGAAATCCACCTTGCTGATTTCTGTCAAAAGTCTCTGTCTTTCATTACATTTACAATTCATCATCGACATTTTTCTCCTCCTTTGAAGGGCTTATTTAATACTGGAAAAATTGTGCCGACCCGAAAAGCCTCGTCCAGATTCTCGTACATGTTACAGTTCTGCTGCCACGGAACATATGCCATAGCTATAGGGAACTGGTCTACATAGGGCATTTGTCTATAGTCCTGCATCATGCATTCTCCTTGTCATAATATACGTTTTGGTATCATATTATGATAAGATATGTGAAAAGGTTACAAAAATATGGTATAATCAGGTAATGTTGCATTTTACAAATATCAACCATGCATATAAGATTAGGAGAATCACATGAACATAGCTGTATTATCAGATATTCACAGCAACCATATAGCGTTTGAAACGTGCTTAAAATATCTGGAGACACAAAACATTGATGCATATTGTCTGTTGGGTGATTATGTAGGGGAGTTTCCGGGGTTGGAAGAAACCATAAAAATACTTTATGAATTGCCAAACATTGCCCCATGCTATATCATAAAGGGGAATAAAGAAACCTATCAGTTAAATGGACTGGGGGAGAACCACCCTGAATGGGACGCATATCCAAGTACCATTGGAATGATTCGTTATGGGAGTCAGCATCTTACAGGCAGAGATCTGGATCATCTGAAGGGATTGCCTGTTTCCATGACAGTACATATGGATGGCATGCCTGATCTGATGTTGTGTCATGGTTCGCCCAGAAATCTATCTGAGAAGATTCTTCCTGGTCATGTTGAGAATAAAGAAATTTTTGCAGATGTAGCACCAAAGTATATTTTATGTGGGCATACGCATCGAGTTGCCAATTTTACCCAATATGGTAAGACTGTATGGAATTCTGGTTCTGTGGGTTGTCCTTTAAATGGTAAATCAAAGGCAGAATTTATGATTTTACATAGTAAGGACAAGCAATGGGAAGTAGAATTTGTAATATTGGATTATGATGTAGAAGCTGTAATTAAAGAAATGAGAGAGAAGTCTTTCTATGAAACAGCGCCTTTCTGGACGCAGGTAAGTGAACAGCTTTTAAGAGGGGGAACAGTTGCGCATGGAACCGCCTTAAACAGAGCAATGGAACTTTGCCAGATAAAATATGGTGAATGTAGATGGCCCAGGATACCGGAAGAATGTTGGCAACAGGCATGTGAGGAACTACTGCATAACAGGAAATCATAACAAATATAGAAAAAGAGGGACACTATCAAAAATGTCCCTCTTTTCTTATTCATTCCTTATTCTAATACAAGTAAAAGTGCCATTTTGAACTTCTCATTTGCTGTTACACTATGAAGTCCGTTCTTTTCAAAGTGGAAGCACTCGCCGGCATTTAATTCATAATCTTTACCTTCATAGCCGATCGTTGCTTTGCCTTCCAGAGCAAATACGATAGCGTTACCGGGTGCGCGGTGAGGTGTCAGACCTGTACCTGCATCGAATGCCATAAGCACATACTTCATAGTAGGGTTGCTTACAACATCCATATTTGCGATGCTGCCTTCTTCATAAGAGATGAGATCCTTTAATGCGAATACTTCATTTGCTTTGATGTTCTTGTTCATAATGTTCTCCTTTTCTAAAATAATTTCAGTGTATACCATACCGGTAGATGTCTGCATGCCACATAATGTCTTAGAAGGGACAATGAGTACCTGCCCAGGCTCCATAGGAACGGTGCTCTGGTTCTCCCCAATAATAAATTCTCCACATCCGGCGGCACCAATATACATCGTCATTCTGTCATAACTTTCCTGACTGATGGATGTATCATCGCCCATAGAGAAATACGTGACCTTGTTTGTTATTCCAAGCTTTGAATCCCTTGAAACAGTCATCCCGCTTCTGATTGGACGCAAATCTTCAATCTTAAATATCTGATTCAATATCGTTACCCCCTGAATATTTCTAAATCTATTATTGCCCTTTTCTACAATATACATTACAATTTATAAAAAAGGAAGTACGCACACTTAGGTTATATACTCACCTAAAGGAAAGTAATGGGAGGAGTCAACGAAAAATGACGTCTAATTGTATGCCACATAAAGAGTGCTGTCATACGGGAGAGAATATTACAGATACAGATTTTGGATATACTTTATCCCTTATTAATGGCAAATATAAACTGATCATCATCTACTGGCTGGCACAGCATAAGCCTGTCATGAGATACAACGAACTGAAACGATGTCTTGGCACAATCTCTCACAAGACATTAAGTGCCACACTCAAAGAAATGGAGAATGATTTTCTGATTATCAGAACAGAATATCCGCAGATTCCACCTAAGGTAGAGTACAGCCTGTCAGAGCGTGGCAGATCATTGATCCCGATTCTGATATCCATGTGTCAATGGGGCAGTCAGCATAAATCGGATTATGTGCAGGACAAAGCAAAGGAGTACGACAATGACAATCAGACATGCTAAACCGGAAGATATTGATGAAATGTTAAGAATTTACCGTCTGGCAAAGGAATATATGGACAAGTCAGGCAATCCGACACAGTGGAAACCGGGGCATCCGAACAGAGCAGTACTGGAAGCGGATATTGCAAAAGGCAGCTCTTATGTCTGCGAAGAGAATGGACAGCTTCACGCAGCGTTTGCCCTTATCCTGGGTGCTGATCCTACCTATCAGGTGATAGAAGAGGGAAAATGGCTGGAGGATTCTCCATATGGCACGATACACCGCCTTGCCAGTGATGGACAGATAAAAGGCATTTTTGCGGCATGCGTGTCATTTTGCCAGAATATTTGTACTCACCTGCGTGCAGATACACACCATGATAATCTGACCATGCAGCATCTTCTGGTCAAGAATGGGTTTGCACAATGCGGAATCATCTATATTTCAGACGGAAGTCCCAGAATTGCCTATGAAAAAATTGATTAAAAGAAAGGATAAACACAATGAGATTTGAACGAAACAGTCAGAATTGGAATACGATAGAGCAGGGAGAGAAGGATTGCTTCCTGCTGACGAACGGATTGGGTGGATACAGCAGCTTGTCAGTGATTGGTTCTCTGGCAAGAGGCGATCAGGCATTACTTATGTCTGCGCAAAAAGCTCCCAATGTACGCAGACATTTGATTTCTAATTTATTGGAAACGTTTTCGATGGATGGTACAAATTATGTCCTGACTTCCCAGAGAATGATGAATCAACCGGATTTGGAAGGATTCCGTTATTTGGACAGCTTTTCCTATGATAAAATCCCTACTTGGACTTATCGTATTGGAGATGTCGTGATATCCAAGAGAATGGTCATGGTTCATGGAGAAAATACAGTAGCGCTGCAATATAATATTCATTCTGAGCAAAAGCACCAATGCAGACTGACCCTGACACCTATGTTACGTTTTTCACCTAAGAAAGAAGAATTTTGTGAAAAGCAGCAGATTACAGTCAATATAGAACAAGATAATCTGTATCGGATCAAAGGGGCTGAGGATGTCCTTTACGTTGCAGCCAATGCACAGATGCAGGAAGAACCCTCTCACTTGTTTGGACCGATGTATTTTTCACAGGATGAACGTGATGGCAGAGAAAAACAGGGAAGGACTGTATGCACTCACTCTTATATCAGTGAAACAGAGACAGGAGAAACACAAAATGACATCAATGTCATTTTAAGTACAAAACCTTATACATACCATGAGGGACTGTTTGATGAATTACTTCATAGCAGACAGGCATATGAAGAAGCACTATTAAAGAAAGCCCATCTGTCCAGTGAAATCGGCAGACAGCTCGTTCTGAGTGCAGATGCATATGTAGTAGACAGGGAATCTACGCAAGGCAAGAGCATTATTGCCGGTTATCCCTTCTTTGAGGACTGGGGAAGAGATACGATGATCGCACTGGCAGGAACTACTCTGGTCACAGGCAGACTGGAAGAATGTAAAAGTATTCTTCAGACCTTTGCCAAATACGAACATCATGGGCTTTTACCCAATCTGTTCCCGGAGGGTGATGTTGAGCCCATGTACAATTCGGTAGATGCCCCGTTGTTGTTTATCAATGCAGTATATGAATATATCCAGACTTCAAAGGACAATGCCTTTTTGCAGGAAGTGTGGGATGTGCTGAAACGGATTATGACTGCTTATGAGACGGGAACAGATTATCACATTGGAATGGATTCAGATTGCCTGATTCAGGCAGGTGCTGACCTGGAACAGCTGACATGGATGGATGTTCGTGTGGGAAATCATCTGCCTACGCCGCGCCATGGGAAACCTGTAGAGATCAATGCTTACTGGTATAATGATTTGGAGATTATGAAGCAATTCGCTTTACTGCAACAGGATAACGAGCTTGCACAGCATTATGCAGAGCTTGCAGACAAGGTCAAAGAAGCATTTCTTCTGAAATTCTGGAACGAAGAGGAAAACTGCTTAAAGGATGTATTATCTGGAAACAGCGAAGAAAATCAGGTGCGCTGTAATCAGGTGTGGGTATTATCCATGCCGTATACAATGCTTCCTAAAGAGAAAGAGTTATGCGTTCTTCATAAGATCAAAGAAGAATTGTATACAACCGCAGGACTTAGAACCTTATCCCCTCGTGACAATGCTTTCCATGATATTTATATTGGAAGTATGCAGGAAAGAGACAGAGCATATCATCAGGGAACAGTATGGGCATTCCCACTGGGCGCTTATTACCGTGCCTGGACTAAGTATTTAAGACAGGATGCATCAGACAAGACATCTGTCTATAAGGCAGAACTGGCGGAAGGAATCGAAGCGATTCGATACTGGCTGGAGGAAGGGTGTCTTGGACAACTGGCAGAAATCTATGATGGCGCTAAACCTACTGTTTCAAGAGGATGTTTTGCTCAGGCCTGGAGTGTAGGTGAACTCCTGCGGGCCGTATATGAATGGGAGCAGCTTTAATCAGGCTGCTCCTTTGGCTTTCTGTGTCTTTTTCATGGTTGGTCTGCGCCAGATATTTGTACGGTAAAGGAGATAGAGTATTGCTGCGGAGATACCGTTACTTACAACAACACAATACCAGATACTTCTGACTCCCATGTGCAGGATGCTCTCACAGATAAACAGTGTCAGGAAACGAAATACCCACAGCCTTGAAGCATCCACCAGCATCGTAACTTCAGTATGTCCGGTACCCTGAAAAAGTCCCATCGTAGAATTATAGATACCATTCGTCCAGCACCAGAATGCCATAATACTCAGGAAATCCGCAGCCATGGCAACGACTTGTGCATCATCAGAAAATATGCCGACAATCGCACCGGAAATGGATGCTCTGGACAAGATCAAACCACCTACAAATAAGAAAACAACACTAATCCGTTGGGAAAGACGGTAGCCTTGTCTGGCACGGTCATATTGATTTGCACCAACATTCTGTCCAACAATGGTAGCAACCGCAGAACCGATGCCGTTAGAGGGCAGTGTGATCAGACCATTTACCTTATTCCCGATACCATAGGCTGCCATTGCCTGTGTACCGTATTTATATACATTCTTACTCATAAGCAGGAAACCAAACTGCATGGTACTGCCTCCAATAGCAGTAGGAAGTCCGACACGAAGAATGGATTTCATTTTGTCTTTTTCAAAGTGAATATGTTTCAAGTCCAGATGCACCAGCTTATCCTTCTGATTCAGCGAATAAAAGGCAATCAGGGCGGAGGGCAGCTTCGCAGACAAGGTAGCCAGGGCGGCTCCTGCAATATTCAGATCCAGCACGACCATGAGCAACGGATCAAGAACCATATTGATCAGAATACCGAGCAGATTCAGCAGCATAGGGCGCACCGTATCTCCCTGTGCCTGATTAATGGCGCTGAAAATATTAATTGTATACAGAAGCGGCATATCCAGAACTACAATCTGTAGATAAATCCGTCCGTATTTTAATGTATTTCCATCTGCTCCGAGCCATTTGACGATAGCAGGAGTGGAGAGAAAGCACAGTCCTGCACATACAAAAGCGAAGATCATTGCACAGGCAAAAATCTGATTTGCCATGGACTTCGCATTTTCATCATCTTTTGCTCCTATATATTGTGCAATCAGTACAGAACCGGCTACTGTAATACCGGAGCCAAAGTTCATAATGATACTTTGGACAGGTGTTACCAGATTGATTGCCGCTAACTGTTCTGTACCGATCTTCCCTAACCAGAAGGTGTCCGTCAGATTATACATGGTCTGTAAAAAGGAATTGATCACGACAGGAATGGCGATAGACATGATAGCCTGTACCATATTGCCGCTTAAAATCAGATCTCTGTTGACTGTTTTCTTTAATAAATTCATAATTCTCCCCATTTCGTATGAATATCTGTGATTTCAGAACAGTTACATCATACTGCGAAAATCCAGTAATAACTACTTAAAAATCATGATGATATGTAAAAACTACAGATTTTTTGACTACTTTTATAAGATGTGGTAAAATGAGACTGACGATGAAAGGTATGGTGGCATAAATGGCATTACAAGTAGAAAAACAGCGTCAGATCAATCTGTCCAGAGTACGCAGGGAAGCATATTTTGAAATGAAAACAGAGCATTTTCATTCTTTCTATGAATTCTATTATCTGTTAAATGGAAAACGGAAAGTATTCGTAAATAATCGTGTGTATCATGTGAAAGAGGGCGATATGGTTCTGATTCCCAAAGGAGAAATCCACAGAACCACTTTTGATTCAAAAGATGGTCATGAGAGAATAGCACTTTGTTTTGCTCATGAATCTATTCACCATTTATTAGAAGACATCGGAAGTGATACCTTTATAAAATGCTTTGAACACAAGCATCTGACAATACCTCCAAACAGACGGGGATATCTGGAATCACTGTTTGACAGGCTGCTTCATGAACAGGAAAATGAAGATGAATTATCGCAGGCGCTCTGTACCAGATATTGTGAAGAGATTATCCTGTTTATTATACGCTGTCAGAATTATGCCCAGCCTGAAATCCCGGAAGAGCTGGAAGACAAAGATATTGAAGCGGCAGCAGTTTATATCAGCCATCATTACAGGGAAAACATTACTTTAAATAAAATGGCGAGGCTTAGTTGTATGAGTGATTCCTATTTCTCCAGAAGATTCAAGACAGTGACAGGTTTTGGCTTCAAGGAATATCTGAATGCGGTCAGGATTCGCCATGCCTGTGACCTGCTTTTGTCAACCGATAAAAGCATCACACAGATAGCCTCCGACTGTGGATATATGGACAGTAATTACTTCGGAGATGCCTTTCACAAAATCAAACATGTATCCCCAAGCCAATACCGGAAGACAAATTTACTGTAATGTAAAAAATACTGTAAACGCTTACATTTTTCAGTAGCCTTTTTAGATTAAGTGTGGTACAGTTATTAATATGCAAAAACCATATATTGTAGTTTTTGCATATGGCAAATTTGTGCTTTGCACAAATTCGCAGATGCTAGATAGGCATAACAAACGTAAGCCCATAAGCGGCAGGATGGAGGATTTCATGAAGTACGAAGTAATTTATAAGACATCGACCAGCTTTGTAGTAGAATTAAAGGAGAATGGATATTTTTCTTCCGAGGCAGAGCATGAAATATATGTAAATGGAGAACTTGCTGAGAAGAGCAGCCGTAATGTTGCTACTGTTTTTGGTCTGGCTCCTGCGACCACATATGATGTACAGATTAAATGTGGTGATGAAATGACCAGCGTATTCTCTGTTACAACAGAAAATGAATACGTGGTACTCAATGTTAAGGATTTTGGTGCCAAGGGTGATGGAGAGACAAATGATACCGCAGCAATCCAGTGCGCAATCAATGCTTGTCCTAAGGGCGGCAGAGTATACGTACCCGCTGGTGTATACAAGATTTATCCATTATTCTTAAAGAGTGATCTGGTTATCGAACTGGCTAAGGATTCTGTATTATCTGCTTATACAGACAGAGAGCGCTTCCCTATTCTTCCGGGCAGAATCGAATGTCAGGATCCTGAGAAGGAATACCTGCTTGGTACCTGGGAAGGCGATCCTAATGATATGTTCGCAGCAATCATTACAGGTATCAATGTAGAGAACGTAGTTATCACAGGTCAGGGAACGATTGACGGTAATGCCAGCAGAGAGAACTGGTGGAACAATCCCAAGGTCAGAAGAATTGCATGGCGTCCTCGTATGATTTTCCTGAATCATTGTAAAAATGTCGTTCTTCATGGAATTACTGTACAGAACAGCCCTTCCTGGAACATTCATCCTTTCTTCTCAGAAGATCTGAAGTTCATCGGTATCTCTGTATTAGGACCTAAGGATTCACCAAACACAGACGGTCTTGATCCTGAATCCTGTAAGAATGTTGATATCATTGGTGTATATTTCTCTGTAGGTGATGACTGTATCGCTGTTAAATCCGGTAAGATTTACATGGGAGCAAAGTACAAGACACCATCTGAGAAGATTACAATCAGACAGTGCTGCATGAGAGACGGCCATGGTTCCATCACAATCGGCAGTGAAATGGCTGGCGGCGTTAAGGACATGAGCGTGGAAGAGTGCCTTTTCCTGCATACAGACAGAGGTCTTCGTATCAAGACCAGACGTGGACGCGGTAAAGATGCCATTGTAACAGGTATCAAATTCGAGAATATCATCATGGATCATGTTATGACTCCGGTTGTTCTCAATTCCTTCTATTTCTGCGACGCAGATGGACATTCTGATTATGTACAGTCCAAGGAGTATCATCCTGTAGATGAGAGAACACCTTACCTTGGTGATTTCCTGTTCAAAAACTTACAGGCAACGAACTGCCACGCAGCAGCTTCTTACATGTATGGTCTGCCAGAGCAGAAGATCCACGAAGTTGTGTTTGACAATGCATCCTTCTCCTTTACGGAGAATCCAACAGCAGGCGTACCTGCCATGATGGATGGTGCAGAACCACAGACTAATACAGGAATCTTTGCAAAGAACATTGAAACATTCATTTGCAGAAATGTAACAGTATCCGGTCAGAAGGGTGAAGCAATCATTGCTGATGGAATCGATCATTTAGAGAAATAAATAACCGGTATAAATACAAACAGGCGCAGGATTATAGTTATCCGCGCCTGTTTTTGTATGACCCAATATATATTTATTTACTTATATATTGAAAATCCCTGAAATTCACTTTTAAGCATTCTTCTGCGGCATAGGCATATACGCCTATCATGGCACCCGTAAATCGCTTACCCTTACGTATGCCTTCATCACATAGATAGTAGACATTTTCAAGTGTTCCCAGGGGTTCTGTTTCCTGTTTACCACAACAGTAACAGAAAGTTCTCTTTAAATAGTCTGTTGTAATCTGTAATTCAATTTCTGACATTTGTGTCATTATCGCATCTGTAATATCTTTTGAAAAAGCAACATGCTCATCCATATTTATTTTCTCAAATACCTGTAAGAAGTACCTTGAGTGTATACAATAGACTCCATATTTGAGATAGGTATTCTCATCATAATAGCAGGTCATTCCCGCATCCTGACCATCCTGCAGGGCAGAGCAGTCCATGACAACCTTTGCCGTGAAAGCAAAATCTTCCTGTCTGCGAACCAACACATTCTTTGCATCAGCAGAGTTCAGGTCTGCGTGACTTCCTTCTAATGTTAAGATGCCATTCTGCACCTGTATGCCATGCAGGGTCGGAGTCCTTGGTGTCATGAAATCACCGGATAAAGTATTAGCTCCAAATCCGGTATCTTTATCTTTAGAATAATAAGGAATTTCCGGCAGCGGCTTCTTTTGCTGGCAGCCTGGACCTTGTAAATGATTGACAATAGGCCATCCATCCGTTGTCCAGGTAATAGGATCAAGTGCTGTTTCACGTCCTAACATACTGTATTTCTGGTCAATCATTCTTCCACACAGATATACCATATACCAGTCGCCATGCTGTGTCATAACAGGCTTACCGTGACCACAGCGCTGGATTGGCGCATCGGGGAGCCATTGGCGCATAATGGGATTATAAGGACAGGGTTCATAGATTCCCATCAGTGTTCTGGAACGTGAAACAGTAATTCTGTGTCCTTCTCCAGTGCCGCCTTCAGCCTCAAACAGATAATACCATCCATCTTTTTTTAATAAGTGTGGACCTTCTGGCGCACGTTTCTGATCTCCGTAGAAAAGTAAGACCGCTGGCGTAAGCTGTCTTCCTTTTTCAAGATCCAGCTCCAGGATTCTGGCACCACGGTTCAGCAGCATATAGGAGCGTCCGTCATCATCATGAAACAGTGACGGATCAATACCATCTTCATCAATATAAAAAGGCTCACTATAAGGTCCTTCCGGTCTATCGCTGGACACCACAATCTGTCGTCTTCGTGGACCGTCTGTATCGTTCATGCGATATGTTGCAGTAACGTAGAATCTGCCATTATGATAGGAAATATCCGGTGCCCAGTAACCTCTGCCGCCCTCCAGCTCATCCACATGCGCCCACTCAGGGTTGGTGATTGCATGACCTATGATATCCCAGTGGAGCAGATCTCTGGAGTGAGAGATAGGAATACAGGGGAAAAAGATAAACGTGGAGTTAGCCATATAATAGTCCTCACCTACACGGATAACGGATGGATCAGGGTACATACCTGTACGGATGGGATTGTGGTAAGTATCCTCATATCTGACCTGATAGTGAGAGCTGAAGTATTCTTCGATTTCTTTATACCGGTTCTGATGTGCCAGATCATATGGGGTTATGAGATTCCTGTCACCGTCGAAGGCTGACATGCCGACCCGCTCAACCAGATAGGGAATCGTATCTGCCTTGCCTGACATCACTGCGTAGTGCAGGATTCCCTTATAATCGGCATCTCTGGTGTTCATGCTTGCCATTGTATATTCCACGATATATCTGGTCAACGCCAGATTCCCCTGCATAGCGCCTACAAAGGCATAGGGCACTCCTTTATCATTAAGCGCATTGATCAAAGACGGATCATGCGCAAGAATTGCTGCTAATTTATCTACATTGCACGTATTCAGTGCCTTTTCCAGTTCCGGTATCATATAAATTCCTCCATTTGAAATTTAATGTACCCTCGGAGTCTTCTAAGTGAAGCATTCCGAGAGTACATGTTCATTCTATCAAAGCATGAATATCTTTTCCAGCCAATACAAAAGAATAAAGTGACAATTCTTGTAACAGATAATAACGTCAAAAATTACCTTGTTTGCATGCCGGTATTCTGCTATAATTCAGATATGAAAGCGCTTACGCAAGATATCAGAAGGAGAACGGAAATGGCAATAGAAATTGTGGAAAAATATGTAAATGAATTGATTGACAGAAGTACCCTGGAAGAGCCTGTATGGAACATTGAGAAGATTCGTGCAGGTAAGAAGGCATCCTGGGATTATATTGATGGCTGCATGATCATGTCTTTACTGGAATTATATAAGGTAGGCAGGAACGAGAAATATTTCAAGTTTGCAGAGGAATATATCAGCTATCGTGTACAGGAAGACGGCACGATCAACGGCTGCCATAAGGAAGAGCTTAATCTCGACAATATCAATGAAGGTAAGAACTTGTTCACCCTATATGATCTGACAGGCAAGGAGAAGTATGCCAAGGCTGCCTCCAGGATCTATCAGCAGATTCTGGAAATGCCACGTACAAAGGAAGGCAACTTCTGGCACAAGATGATTTATCCGAATCAGGTCTGGCTGGATGGTCTGTATATGGCACAGCCTTTTTATATCGAATATGAGAACCGTTTTAATGATAAGAAGAATTATGAAGATATTTTCCATCAGTTCTTTGAAGTAGAGAGAAATATGAAGGACAAGGAAACAGGCTTATATTACCATGCCTATGATTCCGAGAGGAAGATGTTCTGGGCTGATAAAGAGACAGGACTTTCCAGAAACTTCTGGCTTCGTTCTCTTGGCTGGTTCTCCATGGCACTTCTGGATACTCTGGTGCTTGCAGATAAGGATTATCTTGATTATGACCATTTACAGCAGATGTATCGTGATCTGATTGATTCCATGTTGAAATTCCAGTCACCGGAGGGCATGTGGTATCAGGTGCCTAACTTCCCGGGCAGAGAGAAGAATTACCTGGAGACAAGCGGCAGCTCTATCATGGCATATTGTCTGATGAAAGGCGCTCGTCTTGGCTTCTTACCGGCTGAATACAGTACATATGGTCAAAAGGCATTCAAGGGAATCTGTGATACTTACCTTTCCACAGTAGAGGGCGAAATGAGTCTTGGCGGCATCTGCCTGGTCGCAGGTTTAGGACCTGACAGCAATCCAAGAAGAGATGGTACTTATGAGTATTATATGTCCGAACCTGTTGTAAAGGATGATGCCAAAGGAACTGCTCCATTCCTGCTTGCTTATGCAGAAATGTGCCGTCTGGAAGCATAGAAAGGACAGGTGGCAAAGTGAATATTCAGGAATTATATGTTTCAGAGCAGGGAGACAGGGAATTCAGGGAGATAGCAGATGCTCTTGAGGCTGCAACACGTTATGCAGATCAGGAAGTCATCATTCATATCGCCCCCGGAACATACAGGGAACGTCTGGTTGTTCATCAGGATAATATTTCCATGATTGGTGAAGATGCTTCCACAACCAGAATCACCTACTCTGATGGTGCTTTTGAAGTTCTTGCGGATGGAGAGAAGCGCGGTACTTTCAGAACTCCTTCTTTTTTCATTGATGCCGATCATTTTTATGCTGATAATCTGACTTTCTGTAATGAAGCCGGTCAGGGCGATATCGCAGGTCAGGCACTCGCTGTCTATGCGGATGGCGATCATCTTGTATTCGAGAACTGCCGTTTCGAGGGATATCAGGACACTCTCTTTACAGCGCCACTTCCGAAAAAGGAGATGCAGCCGGGAGGCTTTCGTGGTCCTAAGGAATTTGCTCCCAGGAAACATGGCAGACATCTATACAAGAACTGCTATATCAGTGGAAACATAGACTTTATTTTTGGCAGTGCCACAGCTTATTTTGAAAGCTGTGAGTTATTCATGCGCAACCGCAATGCGGAAGTAAACGGCTATGTAACTGCAGCTTCTACCTATGAAGGGCAGAAGTACGGCTATGTATTCAATCATTGCCATTTCACCAGTGACTGCCCAAAGAACAGTGCATATCTAGGCCGTCCCTGGAGAAATTATGCCAGGGTAGTTATCCTGAATTCTGAAATTGATGGTCACATCAGACCAGAGGGCTGGCATGACTGGAATAAGAAGGATGCGTGGGATACTTTATACTTTGCCGAATATAACAATTACGGTGAAGGTGCTACGCCTTCAGAGAGAGCACCTTTTGTTACATTTTTAACAGATAAGGAAGCCGCAGAATACACACAGGATAAAGTATTAGGGTTTTAAACAAACGGGGTTACAAAACATGGAAGAAAACAGAACAATTACAATCAGTCAGTATTATGGGAGTCTTCCCAATATGAAGTCAAAGTATGACCGCTTTGCAAGGAAAGACTTCTTTAAAGGAAAGACCAGGGAAGAGTGGGAGAAATGGGCGCAGGCTTCCCGAAAGACATTAGCAGATCTGCTGGGTCTGGATAAAATGGATCATGTGCCGCTTATGCCACGACTGGTAGAAACAGTAATAGCAGAACCTGGTATCAAAAGAGAAAAAGTCCTGATTCAGACGGAAGAGGATGTATGGGTTCCAATGTACATTCTGATTCCAGAAAATATAGACAGACCTAAGGTATTTATCGCACCGCCAGGTCATCAGGGCGCCGGTAAGTTCTCCGTTGCGGGAGTGCGCGAAATTCCTGCAGTTGCAGATGCCATTCTTAAATATAATTATGATTATGGCATGCAGCTTGCAAGACTTGGCTTCGTTGCCGTATGCCCGGATTGCAGGGGCTTCGGTGAAAGAAGAGATGAAGCCTTACAGCATGATGATGAGAAATCATTTCTGACTTCCTCCTGCTTCCATCTGGCTCATATGGCAGAACCTCTGGGCGAGACTGTCATAGGAATGTGTGTCTGGGATCTGATGAAGATCATGGACTATGTATTGAGCCGTACTGAGTGGGATACTTCCCAGGTATCCTGCCTTGGCTTTTCCGGCGGCGGTATGCAGACTTTGTATTTCTCCGCACTGGATGAGCGGGTCCATAACGTATTCATCAGTGGTTATCTGTATGGCTTCAAAGATTCTCTTCTCATATTAAATGGGAATTGCAGTTGTAACTATGTGCCGCACCTGTGGGAACATTTTGATATAGGAGATATTGCTTCTCTGATTGCACCTCGTAATCTCATGGTGCAGTCATGCAGGGCTGATCATCTTAATGGATACAGGGGCTTGGATAATGTATACGAACAGATGGACATTATCAGGGCTGCCTATCGGCTTTATGACGCAGAAGACCGGATTATCCACGACATCGAAGAAGGTGGACACTGCTGGCACGATACACATTTAAAAGAATATATAGACACTTTTAGAATCAGATAAAGGAGGATATTTCTATGTTACAGTTTGGAATCAGATTACATGATGCAGTAGACGTTCCTATTGAAGAGCGTCTGCCTATTATTAAGGAGCAGGGCTTTACCTGCGCACACGTTGCCCTTTCTAAGGTAATAAAGAGCAATTCTGTTGCCAATGAAGCACTGACACCCGGTTATGCCATGTATTTAAAGAGATTGTTTGATAAAAACGAGTTGGACTGTGCAGTATTGGGCTGCTATCTGAATCTTGCAAATCCTGATGAGAAGCAGCTTCGCACCACTCAGGACAAATATCTTGCCAACATTCGCTTCGCAGCACATATGGGTGTTGGTGTAGTCGGAACAGAGACAGGAGCACCAAATACAGAGTATAAATTTGAAGAAGCCTGCTGGTCTGACTGGGCATTGGAGCGTTTTATTGATGGTTTACGCCCGGTTGTTGAATATGCGGAGAAGATGGGCGTACTGGTTGCTATGGAGCCTGTTGTCAGACATATCGTATGCAACCCGGTTCGCGCCAGAAAGGTTCTGGATGAGATTAATTCCCCGAATCTTCGTATTATCTTAGACCCTGTCAATCTGTTAGAGAGCTATAACTATGAGAAACAAGATGAAATCTTTGACCAGGCAATTGAGCTTCTTGGTAAGGATGTGGCAGTTCTTCATGTGAAGGATTTCGTTATTCAGGATGGCAGGCTTATTTCCGTTCCTGTTGGCTTTGGTCAGTGCCATTGGGACAGAATTATGCCTTATATGAAGAAGGAAAAGCCATATATGCATGCAACTCTTGAAGATACCAAGCCTGAAAATGCAGTAGAAGCTCTGCATTATATTCAGGGAATTTATGAAAAATGCTAAATCTTTAACATAACTCATAAAACGGTTGATTTTTTGTTAAAAATATGTCAAAATACATGTGCGTAAAGAAATGAAACTTGTTTTGCAGAAAGGCATGGTATTATGAGAGGCATAGACACACAAGTCAGAAAAATCAGACGTGCAATATTCAGAGAAGTCGCCAATATGGCATATAATTCCAAGAATCTGGCAGAAGATATGGAAGCATTGCCATATAAGCTTGTAGATGCGGATAATTCACCTTATTGGGATAATATATATAGAGAGCGTGAAATCATCAGAGAACGTACCAGACTGGCAATGGGAATGTCACTTCGTCCAGAAGATGAACCAATCCCTGTCAGTCAGGGTGTAGAAGAGAGTAATATTGATGAGAAATATTATGAGCCGCCCCTTATGCAGGTTATTTCTTCCGCATGTAACGCATGCCCGGAGAACCGATACGAAGTAACGAATAAATGTATGGGCTGTCTGGCGCATCCCTGTAATGAGGTATGTCCCCGTGGTGCGATTACCATGCAGAATGGTCATTCTGTCATCGACCAGACCAAATGTGTCAAGTGTGGTAAATGCAAAACCGTATGTCCTTATGATGCCATTTCCCATCAGCAAAGACCCTGTCTGGCTCACTGTGGAGTGAACGCCATTCATTCTGATTCACATGGAAGAGCAATTATTGACAGTGAAAAATGTGTATCCTGCGGTCAGTGTATGGTAAGCTGTCCTTTTGGTGCCATTGCTGATAAATCCCAGATATTCCAGTTAATACGTGCCATGCAGTCAGGCAGGAAAATCATTGCACAGGTAGCGCCTTCCTTCGTAGGACAGTTTGGAGATAAAGTAACACCGGATATGATCAAAACAGCCCTGAAAGAGCTGGGCTTCTATGATGTATATGAAACAGCCATTGGTGCAGATATGGGTGCAATGGCAGAAGCAGAGCATTATGTTCATTCTGTAGCAACAGGAGAACTGCCATTCCTTCTGACATCCTGTTGTCCATCCTGGTCAATGCTTGCCAAGAAGTTCTTCCCGGAGACAATCGACAAGATTAGTAATGAGCTGACCCCTATGGTAGCGACTGCAAGAGTCATTAAGAAAGAACATCCGGACGCCAGCGTAGTCTTTATCGGACCATGTGCCAGCAAGAAACTGGAAGCCAGCAGAAGATCTGTCCGTTCAGATGTGGATTTCGTTATCACCTTTGAAGAGTTGACAGGAATGTTTGAAGCAAAAGGCATTCTGTTAGATGAGATTCAGGCTATGGATACCATGGCTGATGCAACAGCAGCAGGTCGTGGATATGGTGTAGCAGGTGGCGTAGCCTCTGCAATTGAAGGCTGTATCAAGGAATACTATCCTGATACGGAGATTCATATTGAACATGCAGAGAGTCTTGCTGAATGTAAGAAGATACTGATGCTTGCTAAAGCAGGTAAGAAGACCGGCTGCCTGATAGAAGGTATGGCGTGTCCCGGAGGCTGTGTAGCAGGGGCAGGTACGAATATTCCTATTATGAAAGCCGCCAAAGAGTTACAGACCTTTAAAAATACTGCTGAAAAGAAGCTCCCTGATAAGGATATTGAAGAATTTCATTAAACAGTTATTTCAGAAATATAAAACGTATGCCTGTGGATTCTACAGACATACGTTTTATTAATTTATCGCTATTTCATAAATATCTGCCATATCAAGTACATATTCTTCAAAATCAGCCCACCCATCATATAATATATCTGAACGTAAAGTGATCGTTTTATGATCGTATGTTGTAAAAACAAATTTTTGTTTCTTTTTCTTATAGCAGTATTTTATTGTTTGAATCTGTGACCATGTAACGGTTTCTTTTTTAAAGAAGCTCACATGGTAGATAAAGTGTTCTGTATAGAATACTTTTTGACAGGTATATCTGAAAAAGCAATAAATGGAGACAAGATACATAAATATCATATAAACAATACCCGTTGTCAGACCTCCATTGTGATAACTTTCAATGAGAGTTTCTCTCTCATCCCGATACCATAAGTATAAAAATGCAATAAGCATCAGAGTAAGCAGAAATGTACAAATATAAATCATATAGTAAAAGGCACTGCATTTGAGCGTTTTATATTCACTGCCAAGATCGGTTCCAACACGATTCTTAATCCTCCAATTCCTGTTCTCAAAGATTTCCAGAGCAGTTACACCCAATAACAGTATGATATGAATAATCAGGCAGATGCCTGTTTTTAGCAAGACCTCAGGAATATACTGCATATCCCCGGTCAGAAAGGCAATGACCGCATATATCATATTTCCACCCAGGAATCCAAGCAGCATTACTTTTATAACTGTACTGTTGGAAGTGTCATCTTTTTTTGTATTTTTCTTTTTATTTATCATAGGATCACCTGTTATCATGAGATATATAAAAGAAGAGTAACATGTTATAATTTGACTTGCAAGCAGTATTATCGAAGTGCTGACTTTTAAATATTTCATATAAACTTAAAAAAGACATAAAAGGACTGGAATATTCATATCAAAAGCGATATAATGATTTAGGTTCTTTTGCTGTAAGGCAAATATAAATAAACAAGCAGAAATGAGGATAAACATGAGTAAGAAAGTAAGATGCAGATTTGCACCAAGTCCTACCGGCAGAATGCACGTAGGTAATTTAAGATCAGCATTGTATGAATT
Source organism: Roseburia sp. CAG:10041_57 (assembly GCA_001916965.1). Taxonomy (GTDB): domain Bacteria; phylum Bacillota; class Clostridia; order Lachnospirales; family Lachnospiraceae; genus COE1. The sequence goes on along the minus strand of MNTL01000001.1, from coordinate 156,425 downwards.
TTTAATTGCAAAACATGATAACGGAGATTTTATTTTCCGTATTGAGGATACAGACAGAGAGCGTTATGTAGAAGGCGCTACTGAAATCATTTATAATACCCTGAAAGAAACAGGACTTACCTATGATGAAGGTCCTGACAAGGACAAGGGTTATGGCCCCTATGTACAGAGTGAACGTGTACAGGCTGGTATCTACATGAAATACGCCAAGGAACTTATTGACAAGGGTGAGGCATATTACTGCTTCTGCGATAAGGAACGTCTGGCCACTCTCAAGACAGAAGTAGTAGAAGGCAAGGAGATCAGCATCTATGACAAGCACTGTCTCCACTTATCCAAGGAAGAAGTAGAAGAGAACCTCAAGAGTGGTAAACCATATGTTATCAGACAGAATAATCCTACAACAGGAACCACTACTTTCCATGATGAATTATATGGAGATATCACCGTTGATAACTCCGAACTGGATGATATGATCCTGATTAAATCCGATGGATACCCAACCTATAACTTTGCCAATGTAGTAGATGATCATTTAATGGAGATCACACATGTTGTACGTGGTAATGAGTATCTTTCCTCTACTCCAAAATACAACAGACTCTATGAAGCATTTGGCTGGGAGATTCCTACCTACATCCATCTGCCTCTGATCACAGATGAAGAACACAAGAAACTGAGTAAGAGAAGTGGACATTCTTCCTTTGAAGATATCATTGAGCAGGGCTTCTTACCAGAAGCAGTTGTGAATTTCATTGCCTTACTTGGCTGGAGTCCTGAAGATAACAGAGAAATTTTCTCTCTGGATGAACTGATCAAGGAATTTGATTACAGAAGAATCAACAAGTCTCCTTCTGTATTTGATATGGGCAAGTTAAAGTGGATGAACGGCGAGTATATCAAGGCTATGGACTTTGACAAATTCTATGAGAAGGCTCTTCCATATTTACATCAGGCTCTGACAAGAGAGTATCCTTTTGATATGAAGAAGATCGCACAGATGGTTAAGACAAGAATCGAAGTATTCCCTGATATTGTACCATTAATCAGCTTCTTTAATGAATTACCAGAATATGACATTGCGATGTATACACATAAGAAGATGAAGACTACTGCTGAAACTTCTCTTGAAGTATTGCAGGAAGTACTTCCTCTGCTTGAGAAGCAGGAAGATTACAGCAATGATGCATTATATCAGATGCTGTTAGGCTATGTAGAGAGCAAGGGCGTTAAGAATGGTTATGTTATGTGGCCGATCAGAACTGCAACCTCAGGTATGCAGATGACTCCTGCTGGCGCTACAGAGATTATGGAGATCTTAGGCAAGGAAGAATCCATTAAACGAATCAAGAAGGGTATTGAACTGTTACAGAATGCTTGATCTGACACAGTGCAGTGCCTCCCAGTCTGAAGCAATCACACACGGAACGGGTCCTATGCTGGTTCTGGCAGGACCCGGCTCCGGTAAAACTTTCGTTATCACAAGAAGAATCCAGTATTTAATTGAATACCATCACGTACCGCCTGAACAGATTCTGGTCATTACATTTACAAAGGCTGCTGCAACACAAATGCAGGAGCGCTTTCTTAAACTGACCTCAGAATCCTTTATGCCGGTTACTTTTGGTACATTTCATGCTTTTTTCTATCAAATTCTAAAACAGACCTATCATTTCAATGCATCCAGTATTCTCAAAGAATCTGATAAAAGAAAAATGATGAAAAACATTCTGCACCATATTCCAGAAGATTTGAAAAATGAACCGTGTATGCTTCTGAATTCTATAGATAAGAATGGTGAAGTGAATCAGGATATGATGCAAAGATTAATTTCTGAGATCAGCAAAGTGAAGAATCTGGGACTTGCCGCCTCAGATTATGAGAGTACCGTATGCACCAGCGCATTATTTGCCTTTATATATGAACAATATTCTCATATCGCAGCCCATAACAATAAACTGGATTTTGATGATATGGTAATTTTATGTTTAGAATTGTTAAAAGCAAAGCCATCTGTATTACATTTATGGCAGAAGAGATATTCCTATATTTTAATTGATGAATTTCAGGATATTTCTCCTTCACAATACGAAGTGATCCGATTATTGGCTGATACCCACCATAATCTGTTCATAGTAGGAGATGATGATCAGTCAATCTATGGTTTTCGTGGTTCCAGGCCACAACTGATGCTGGACTTTGCCAGGTATTACCCGGAGTGCAGACAGGTTATATTAGATATCAATTACAGAAGTAAATCAGACATTGTAAAACATGCTGCAAACCTGATCAGTCACAACCAGAACCGTTTTATTAAAAATGTCTGTGCCAATGAAAAGGAACCTGGCATTTTCAAGATACATCCCTGTACCTCAAGGGAAGAAGAAATGCAGAATATCATTCTGTTGATTCAACAGTACATGAAGCGGGAGCAGGCACATTACAGTGATCTTGCCCTGATTTATCGTACCAACACCAACGCATGCATGGCTGCGGATAGATTGTTACATGAAAATATTCCCTTTCATATGCAGGAGAAGCCTGTCAATATATATCAAAGCCCTACTGCCAGAGATATAATGGCTTATATCCGATATGCTCTTTATGAAGAAGATGTTGCTTCCTTTTATCGGATTATGAATCGGCCATCAAGATATATCCAAAGAGAAAGAGTACCTGTACAATCCTTTTCCATGCAGGAACTGATAAAGAATAATCATGATAAAGAATATGTAATACATAATATATTACACTTATACGACCAGTTGCACTTTTTAAAGAAACTGGATCCTTATGCAGCAATAAACTATATTCGGCATGGCATAGGGTATGAAGATTATTGTCTGAAGCAATCTTTGTCAATTCAGGAGCTGGAGGAATTACAGGAAAGAGCTGCTGCCTTTGATACATTAAAAGAATGGCTGTATCATGCAGAGCATTATGATGAGCTGATGCAAGAATCCAGTACCGGTAAGGAAGAAGATGCCGTTCAGCTTGTAACCATGCACGCCTCCAAGGGACTGGAATGGAATACTGTAATCTTACCTGACATCAACGAAGGGATTACTCCTCATAAAAAAGCCATTTCACAGGAAGAAATAGAAGAGGAGCGTAGAATGTTTTATGTTGCCATGACAAGAGCAAAAGAGAATCTGTTTCTTTTTTATATAAAAGAAAAGACAGGAGGTAATTTCCTCCCATCCCGTTTTCTTATTGATCTGCAGAAGCATGCAGCTTCTGATTAAGCAATTCTTTCAATTCCAGACATTTGTCCTTTAATCTTGGGCTGATACCTCTGGTGGATACAACGCCAGACAGATACTGCATGGCTGTCTGGTATTCACCTTTCACATAGCCAAGATAGGAGAGCAGATAATCCAGTGTAGTCTCGTTCATACCTGCTATAGGGAATGCTTCTTCCATACGCGCCTTACTCAGATGCTCATAAGCATTCATTGCAAAATTATGTGCCTCTGCCAGATAATTCTCCTTTTTGCTCTCATAATCAGAACTGTTTTCATCCAGTTCGTCTGCCAGATCCTGATAAAGCCAGTCAATCTTTAAACAGATATTGCCAATTTCACTTTCTTTTCCTGCTTTGGTAACAGTACAGAGCAGTGCCATTTTCAAACGACTGATTGCAGTTTCAGTAGAGTATGCATCACAGACGACCTCTTCATGCGATTTGTAATTAGCCTGTATTTTCTCCCTGAGAAGCTTCCTCTGAACCTGGGTTGTATTCATGAAATCCTTAGTCAATGCAGCATATCCGCAATAATTACAACATACGGTATCATACTTCGTAACATTAATATTGCTGTATACAGGGCGTAAATCCGCTTTGGTCTCAACGAATTTGGCTACACTTGTCTTTACAGATTTCGCCTTGATTTTGTGATCACATATCGGACACTCATAAGTTCTGTCCAACAGTAATGTTTTTTCATTTTCGTCCATTCTTTTGTTTTCCTTATTCTTCGTCTTTTACAATCTCGTCGAATTCTGCATTATCCAGATATTCATCGAAAGCATCTGCTACCATATCATACTCATCATCATTATCAATATAGCCCAGTTCAGGTTCTGCATTAGGATCATTTTCATCTTCTGCATAGCGGTAGAACCATACTTCTCCATCATCGTTATTGCCGTTCTCATCCAAGGGAAGAAGTACAATATAATCCTGTTCTTTTACTGTAAGGATAGTAATGATCGCACAATTAACTGTCTGTCCATCGTCAAGTTCCAGCTCTACAGTCATTTCTTCGTCATCATATCCGTTTGTCTTGTTGTTTGCCATAAGTCAAATCCTTTACCTTTCATCGTATTATTTATTTTATATACTAATTATTGTGCCTTCTTGAATCTAAAGCACACATCTCACGCTACAAAAACATGCGTAGACAAATTTCCCATAATATATATTCTAACGAATGTAGTGGAATAAGGCAAGCTTTTTCAGTAAAAGGACAAAAAGAATATCGTATTTAACGGTGCTTGACACACATATCCCAAAACGAGTATCATATAAACAAAAGAGGCATTGTGAGAGAGGGATGCGAATGCAATTGCAAACACCAATGAAAACAATAGAAAATCTACAAAGATGCATAAAAGATTCAAACCACATCGTTGCAATTCTTGGTATTGAGATGCTGGTAGAGAGCGGCGGCAGGAATTTTGATTCCAATGAAGAATCCTATCGTATGGAAGAAGAATATGGTGCCTGCCCGGAAGAATTACTGAGTGGTTCTTTCTATTGTGCCAAAAAAGAACGATTTTATAAATTCTATAAAAAGGAAATGCTGGGAATGAAAATCGGAGCAACTGCAGGCTATGAGGCTCTGTATAAATTGCAGCAGCAGGGCAAGCTGCATACGGTTATCAACCAGAATTACCATCCAATTCCTGAACCATATCATTTTGCAAGAGTCATCGAACTCAATGGAAATATTCAGCATTATCATTGTACAAAATGTCATAAGACATACGATGCCTCCTATATTTTGCAAAGTCAGGGAATTCCACAATGTTCTGTGTGCAACGGCAGTATCAGACCTGATATCAGACTGATAGGGGAGCGCATCAATAACAGTATGCTAACCCTTGCACTGGAAGCCTGTGATCAGGCTGATGTTGTCATGATCCTTGGACAGAATATCTTCGGAGACCGTCTTCAGTCTAACAGTTCTGATATAGAGCGGCGTCATCAGACCAAAATATTATTTTCACAGGAAAAGTATCTCCCCGAAGAGCGGGCAGACTTTATTATTCATGATGAAATTCAGCAAATTATGCCTCTTCTCATTCAATAAAGACTGGCATATCATTAAAGAGAGGATATGAATGAATCAATTACATATTAAAAAAGGACAACCGTATCCATTGGGTGCATCATCCATCCGAAGCAATGCTATAAATTTCTCGATGGTAAACAATTCTCAGGACGATTGCGGCATTATATTATACGATAAAGAGACTCAGACCCAGAAAAGGATTCCATTTGATTCCAGTCACCGCCTGGGTAATATCTGTTGCATGACAATAGAGGGTCTGACTGCTGAAAGCTGTGAATACAATTACTATATCGGTGAGCAGATTCTGACAGATACCTATGCCAAAAGAATATATGGCAATGAAAAATGGGGGAGTGAAACACCGGACACTATACTAAGAGGTGGTATCTATCAGTCTCAATTTGACTGGCAGAAAACAGCCCCTTTACATATTCCATATCAGGACAGTATCTTTTATTGTCTTCATGTTCGTGGTTTTACCAGACATTCCTCTTCAAAAGCAAAACATAAAGGCACTTTTATGGGACTTATTGAGAAGCTTCCTTATCTAAAACAGCTTGGAATCACTGCTGTAGAATTAATGCCGGCATATGAATTCGAGGAATGTGAATATGCACAGAATATACAATCTATAGCTTATCAGGTAGAGCACATTGATGCCAATCTGGATCCTGATTCCACAAAAGACGATGTTAAGATAAATTACTGGGGATTTAAAAATGCCTTTTATTTCACACCTAAAAGTTCTTACGCAGCCACAGATGATCCCTGCGCAGAATTCAAGCAAATGGTGAGAGAATTTCACAAAAACGGCATTGAAGTGATTCTTCAGTTTTATTTCCCTGATCAGGTAAAACAGGGCTATATTTTAGAAGTACTCAAACACTGGGTATTGGAATACCGTATTGATGGATTGCATCTGATAGGAAACCATGTCCCTGTTACTTTGCTTGCAACAGAGCCATTATTTGCAGACACCAAGCTGATTGGAACAGATTTTGCCTTGCAGGAGATATATCCTGATGATACGCCCCCGTATTATCGTAATCTGGGGTATTGCCGGGAAGAATTCATGAAAGATCTTCGCAGATTCCTAAAGGGTGATTATGATGTACTGAATGGCTTCTGCTATCATATGCGTAATTATAATATGCAGTGCGGAGTTGTTAATTATATAACAAATTATAATGGCTTTACTCTGGCTGATCTTGTGTCCTATGAGCATAAACACAATGAAGCCAATGGCGAAAATAATCAGGACGGAACGGACTACAACTACAGCTGGAATTGTGGTATAGAAGGTGCTACGAGAAAAAGAAGTATTCTTGATTTAAGAAGGAAACAGATGCGCAATGCCATGTGCTTTCTGCTAATGGCTCAGGGTACTCCCATGATTCTTGCAGGCGATGAATTCTGTAACAGTCAGAAGGGTAATAATAACTGTTATTGTCAGGATAATGACATCAGTTGGCTTGACTGGCGAAATGTAGCAAAAAATGAGCCTTTTCTGGATTATGTAAAAGCTTTGATTCAATTTCGCCAGAAACATAGTGTACTCCACGCAGATCATGAGCTTGCAATGACTGATTTTAATGGAAATGGTTATCCCGAACTTTCCTATCATGGAGAAGACGCATGGAAAATCCATTCTGAAAGTTGTGACAGACATGTCGGCATGATGTATTGCGAACCACTTCCGGTTCAAAAAGATAAATGGGACAATGATTATATATATATTGCCTACAACATGCATTGGGAAGCCAAGTCTTTTGCACTTCCTACGCTTCCTGGCAACTACACCTGGAATACTGTTCTGGATACACAATATCCTCAATTTACAGCTATGCCAAACGCAGAGCCAATGCTGGAAAAGACTAAGGAAATAGAAGTATCGCCACGCAGCGTCAAAATACTGTGTGGACAGAAAATACAAATGAATAAAAGTTCATCAAGAAAAAGAAAGAAACTGGACAGGTAATATAACTTGAAACTATGGCAGCATTTTAAAACAATTACACATCACAAAAATATGGTCATGAAAGGATGCTTCCGGGTTGGACTGTACAGACAGGGACTTGCTCATGACCTGTCAAAATATATGCCCAGCGAATTCTGGGTAGGCGTCAAATACTATCAGGGAACCCAAAGCCCCAATAATGCAGAACGTGAGGTTCTTGGTTATTCCTCTGCCTGGCTGCATCATAAAGGCCGTAACAAACATCATTATGAATACTGGCTTGACTATGGGATTCATGCCGGTGACGGAATTGTCCCGGTTCCCATGCCCATGCGCTATATTGTAGAGATGTTCTTAGACAGAGTTGCGGCATCCAAAAACTATAATCAGGGGCATTACACAGATGATATGCCTCTACAGTATTATACCAAAGGCAAAGCAGGCGATTTTATGCATCCAGATACCAGAACAACTCTGGAATTACTTCTTCATATGCTTGCAGATGAGGGAGAAGAAGCAACCTTTCGATATATTAATTCCCATCTAAGAGACTGGTAACCAATTATCGACTCCTACATACTATAGGGTAAAGGAGTTGATAATATGCTTAGTTATTGGATTTTACTTTACCTGATTTTCTGTGGATGCCAAAACAACAATAATGGCTGCAATAACAGATGTACAAATCGTCAGACGGATTCAGAAAGAAAGTGCGACAGACGCTCCTCTTTTGAATCTGAGAGTAACAAACGAAGAGAGCCGGACTGTGATGATAACTCCTTTATCCAGCCAAGACCATTTAATAACAGTTTTACTGTGCAGAATACCTGCGGATGTGAAAACAAAAGTGAATAAACATGTACAATTAGAAGCCATGGAAACGTCTGAATCTCAGACGTTTTCTTGACTTTAAAGTGACATAATGCTACACTTACTTTACCTGACTAAAGAATATAATAGAAGTGTGATAAGTGTGAAACTAAGTAAAGATAAGATAAACCAAAGAGAGATATACCGCTATCTGGGTTATCGGGGAATCACACCTGATGATCAGATAACCAGTATGATTGATGAAGTGCTTACAGATCTTCTTGCTGTAATCCACCCCAGAAGTCTCTATAAAACATATCAGTGTCAGATCATAGAAGCAAATCCCAAACAGATTGCATTATCAGAATTAGAATCAGATTTTCCAAAGAAGATTCCTTTCTACAGTAATCAACTGGCTGCGAATCTGCGTGGATGTCCCTATGTTATATTAATGGCGGCTACTCTTGGCATTGAAGCGGACAAGCTGCTTCATAAGTATGAACTGATCAATATGGCCAAAGCCTCTGTTCTGCAAGCCTGTGCAGCAGCAGCAATAGAAGCCTGTTGTAATATGCTTCAGCAAGAATTACAATCGGATGCTGCCAGACATGGTTTCTATCTGCGTCCCCGTTTCAGTCCCGGATATGGGGATCTGCCATTGGCTGCGCAGAAAGATTTTTTTCAGGCAATTGATTGTACAAAGCGACTGGGTATTACTCTGACAGACAGTCTCTTAATGTATCCAACCAAAAGCGTAACTGCTTTTATCGGAGTCACTCCACAGAAAGAGGACTGTCATATTGGGAAATGTAAACAATGTAAAAATATAGGATGTGAGTTTAGAGATGAAGATACGTGATCAAATCGGCAAGGAATTATTATTTTTTGATGGAGCAATGGGAACTGTACTACAATCAAGAGGTCTGCAGACCGGGGAAATTCCCGAAACCTGGAATATCCTGCATCCAGAAGTTATCCGTCAGATTCACAAGGAATATCTGCTTGCAGGATGTAATATTACAAAAGCTAATACTTTTGGTGTAAATACTTATAAATGCAAAGGAACTGCCTATACAGTAGAGCAGCTGGTATCCGCTGGTATCCGTATTACCAAAGAAGCCATCAGCGAAGCTCAGGCAGAATTAGGGGAGAACGCACAGCCTATGTATTCTGCTCTGGATATCGGCTCCCTTGGTAAGTTGTTAAAGCCTCTTGGAGAAATTGCCTTTGAAGACGCTTACAACGCCTTTAAAGAAGTAGTCGTTGCAGGCGAGCAGGCAGGTGCTGATCTGATACTGATTGAAACAGTAAGCGATTCCTATGAAATCAAGGCAGCAGTCCTTGCAGCCAAAGAAAACAGTTCTCTGCCCGTAGTCGTTACCATGATTTTTGATGAAAATGGCAAGCTTCTGACAGGTGGAGACGTTGCTTCTGTTACCGCCATGCTGGAAGGGCTTAGTGTAGATGCCATAGGCTTTAACTGTGGTCTGGGACCGGAGCAGATGTTAAAGCTTCTTCCTGAATTAACTGCATGTTGTTCTATTCCAATTGCCATCAATCCAAACGCAGGTCTTCCTGTTGTAATTGATGGTGTGACCCAGTTCAATGTAGGTCCAGAGGAATTTGCACAAAAGGCACGTTTATTAGTAGAAGAGGGTGCCAGCCTGATTGGCGGTTGTTGTGGTACAACCCCGGATCATCTGGCAGAACTGGTCAAGACCTGCAAGGATATGCCGATTCAGCCAATTACTGATAAGAATCTGACCGTAATATCTTCTTATAATCATGCAGTATATTTTACAAGGAAGCCTCTAATCATCGGAGAGCGTATTAACCCTACCGGCAAATCCAAATTCAAGCAGGCGCTTCGTGATCATGACATGGAATATATTTATAAAGAAGGTCTCACTCAGGAGGAAAAAGGTGCACAGATACTGGATGTCAACGTAGGTCTTCCTGAAATAGACGAACCCGCCCTGATGGAAGAAGCAATTACCGGTATTCAGGCTATTATTGATCTGCCCTTGCAGATTGATACCTCCGATGGAGAAGCCATGGAAAGAGCACTTCGCTGCTATAATGGTAAACCAATGCTCAATTCAGTAAATGGTAAGAAGGAATCCATGGAAATGGTATTTCCTCTTGCTAAAAAATATGGTGCTGTTGTGGTATGCTTATGTCTGGATGAGGGAGGCATCCCCGAAACAGTAGAAGGCAGAATTGCAGTTGCCAGAAAAATAGTAGACACAGCTGCTTCTTATGGAATTCCTAAGAAAAATCTGGTTATGGATGCTCTCGTTCTGACAATCAGTACCGGACAGGACAATGCCATGATTACTCTGGAAACATTGCGAAGACTCCGTTATGAGATGGGATTACATACCGTCCTTGGTGTATCCAATATTTCCTTTGGTCTTCCAGAAAGAGTGCGCATTAATACAGCATTCTTTACCATGGCAATGCAAAACGGTTTAAGTGCAGGCATTGTGAATCCTTCCAGTGAATCCATGATGGCAGCATACTATAGTTTTAATGCACTGATTGGCGAAGATGATAACTGTATGGAATACATCCGGAAATGTACCGAAATGGCAAAAACGGATACGCCTGCTGCCAAAAGCGGCAATACCGGTGCATTATCTCTGGAAGACGCCATTGTAAAGGGGTTGAGCGAAAGCGCCTATCAGGCAACAGAGAAACTCTTAAATGAAGGCTCGGATTCCCTTACAATTATCAATGATAAGCTGATTCCTGCTCTTGATATAGTGGGAAAGGGATTTGAAGAAAAGAAAATGTTCCTTCCTCAGCTTCTTATGAGTGCCGATGCTGCCAAGGCTTCCTTTGACGCAATCAAGAGTGTACTCTCCAAACAGGGCAGGCACAATGATACCAAGGGTAAAATTGTAATTGCTACAGTCAAGGGCGACATTCACGATATCGGCAAAAATATTGTAAAGACATTATTAGAGAACTATGGCTTTGAAATGATAGATCTTGGAAAGGATGTTCCTCCCGAATTGATCTTACAGACAGTACAGGAACAGCATGTAAAGCTGGTTGGTTTAAGTGCCTTAATGACCACCACTGTAGTTTATATGGAAGAAACCATCAAATTACTTCATGATAATCACTGTGATTGTAAAATTATGGTAGGTGGAGCAGTATTGACTCAGGAATATGCTGATATGATCGGTGCTGATTTCTATTCCAAAGATGCGATGGGTTCCGTCAGATACGCAAACGATCTGTACGAGGCAGGGGAGCTTTAGGCTCCCCTTTCTCTATTGACATAACATTGCCTGTACTGTATACTTTCTGTATTAATTGTATTAATACAGTTAAGAAAGGAGAATCTTGCGTGATTCTAATTGATTATAAAGACAGAAGACCTATTTATGAACAAATCGTAGAAAAATTTCAGCAAATGATCATATGTGGCGTAATGGAACCAGATTCTCCTATGCCCTCTGTCAGAAGTCTGGCAATGGAATTATCTATCAATCCAAATACAATTCAACGTGCATATCAGGAATTGGAGAGGGAAGGATATATCTATACCATGAAAGGGAAGGGGAGCTTTGTCAGCGAATCAAGTGAAGCGGCAGACTCCAAAAGAGATGAGATTAAGAGAGAGCTGGGTGAGTGCGTGGATAAAGCATTAGCCATTGGTATTCGCCCTCAGCAATTAGAGACTATGTTACAGGACTGTGTTAAAAACAGTACAAAGGGAGGCAATACCATATGATTACAGCCACTCACATCAGTAAAAGATTCGGTGATATAGAAGCCGTGAAAGATATTAGTGTTACCATAAAAAAGGGAGAAGTTTTTGGTCTGATTGGAACCAACGGCGCAGGTAAAAGTACTTTTATACGTATGGTCTGTGGTATTTTAAAACCGGATCAGGGAAGCATTCTGATCGATGAACATCCAGTCTATGAGAATCCCGATGTAAAAAAGAAGCTTTTTTATATTTCAGATGATCAGTATTATCTGCCAAATTCCTCTCCCCTGGAGATGATGCGTTTTTACAGGGATTATTACCCGTTGTTCGATTCCAGCCGATTTCGTGAATATCTGGAACGTTTTGAATTGCCTGCCAAACGTAAAATCAACACCTTTTCCAAGGGTATGCGCAAGCAGGTTTCCATACTTTTGGGTATCTGTGCAAATACAGAATACCTCTTTTGTGATGAGACCTTTGACGGTCTTGACCCGGTTATGAGACAGACTGTGAAAAGTCTGTTTGCAGGCGAAATGACTACCAGAGATTTTACCCCCATAGTTGCCTCCCACAATTTAAGGGAACTGGAAGATATCTGCGACAGTGTAGGCATTCTTCATCAGGGTGGTGTGCTTATGCAGAAAGAGCTGGAAGAAATGAAGCTCAACATCCATACTTTACAATGTGTCTTCCACAATTCTGAAGATGAGAAGGCAGCGCTCAATTCCCTTGATATCGTAAAAGCTGAGAAAAGAGGCAGTCTGCAATTACTTACAGTCAGAGGTAAGAGTGAAGATATTATGGACAAGGTAAACTCCTGCGATCCGATTCTGGCAGAGATTCTGCCTTTATCTCTTGAAGAAATATTTATCAGTGAGACGGAGGTGATTGGTTATGACATCAGGAAACTTATTTTTTAAATTACTCATACAGGATTTCCGCAAAAGGATATGGTGTCCGATTTGTATTTTTATTCTTGATTTTTTGATGCTGGAAGTAGTATTCCTTCTAAAAGCTGAAGACATTCTCCGGTATCAGAAGACATACCAATATCCTGTATCTTACTATTTATCAGACATTTTCTTTGCAAATAACTGCATAAGTCCCATGATGATCATGACAATTGTATCAGCAATCGTATGTGGCATCAGCGGGTATGTCTACCTGCATAACCGCGCACAGCTGGATTTTTATCATAGTCTTCCTGTGAAAAGAGGATTATTATATTGCGCCCATTATGTTGCAGGCGTTCTTTATTACATAATTCCATTATTGATTCATGTAATAATCTGTCTTGTAATTGGTATTGGAAATAATGCATTCTCCATGCATGCTCTTGGTAATGCGCTATGCTATACCGGTACTTCGCTTCTTGTATTTCTGGTTGTTTATAGTACCTGTATCCTGGCTGTTATGCTGACAGGCAACCTGATTCTTACAATTCTTGGAGCGGGTATTTTATTGACCTACAGCCGTTTGCTGGAGATACTGCGGGATATTTTATTTCAGGATTTCTTCTATACGAATATATCCGGTCGTAATCCGGATTTTGCTGCCTTTTCACCATTGCATATGATACTTCGGCTGTTTGAGCATGCTGCTCCTGTGCAGACGACAGAGCCATTTAACTATTCTGTATATTTTTCCTATCTGGTTCTGATTGGAATTGCAGTGTTAATTTTAAGTATCTGCGGCTATTTATTATATCTGGTTCGTCCGACAGAAGCTGCAGGCAAAGCAGTTGTATTTAAAGCAAGCGAGCCGATTATTAAAGCCGGTATATGCATCCCGCTTTCTCTGTATTCCGGCGTATTCTTTGAAAATCTGTCACCTTCCATGAGATCCTTTGGATGGTTCTTATTCGGTGTTGGATTAGGATTTATTCTTTCTGCGCTCTTTATGGAGATTCTGTTTCGAATGGATATACGTTGTGCCTTTCACCACTGCAGACAGCTCCTTTTTGACGGAGCCTGCATTGCATTGATCGTTGTCGTATTTAAGACAGATGCTTTTGGCTATAATACCTATGTTCCTTCTGACGCTGAGATTGAGAACTGTTCTGTTTCTATATCAGGTCTGATGTCAGTCAGTTCTCAGGGACCATTTGGGTATGAAAATGCAGATGATTACAGGCTGGATCATATGCATATCAGCGATAATCCCAGCCTTATTCAGCTGGCAAGAAAAGCTGCTGCCTCAGGTCTTCGTTATACAGACATCGAATATTATGAAGGAATCGAAGAGACCCAGGAGTACCAGAATATATTGGAGAAAGAAGCAAGCTATACCAATATTTCTTTTGCATACCATTTAAAGAATGGAAAAAGTGTATACAGACAATACTATATTAATCTGAAAGATGAAGAATCCTATGCATTATTGGAAGCTATTTATAATGATATAGATTATAAGGCAAATTCCATGCCATTATTCGCAACTGGATGGAATACTTCTTATAATTACGTCAATTGTATCGGTGAGTATACTACTGGAAACATTTCCCTGAATGAAGAGAAGCAGACAGCTCTTCTTGAGGCTTACCAGACAGAATTTATGGATCTGAATCTGGACGAGATCATGAACACATATCCGGTTGCTTCCCTGGAGTTTGTAAGTAATGAAGTAACAGTCAATCAAAATACCTATTATCCCTCCGACAGTGGATATCTTGTATATCCTTCTTTTGTCAGGACCATTGAGTTGTTAAAAGAATATGGTTTTGACTGCAGGGAAAAATTATCACCGGATTCTATTGATGCGCTGACTGTTACAGATTATGCAGATGCCTTAGAAGATGGTTCGTATCCTCGTGTTACCTATACAGACCCTGAACAGATAGCAGCTATTACCGATTCTATGATTCAGGATATCCTTTCATATAATGCTTTCGGTATGCAGAATAATAATTACATCATCTATTTGGGTGAGAATGATATGTATCCATACTATAACAGTTATATGACATTCAAGCCAAGAAATGGACAGTTTCCTCAATTTGTCACCCACGATCTGGAGGAAATAGTAAAACAACAGAACAACTAAGAAAAGTGTTAACAAATTAACCCTAATATGTTAATATAATAACATAATCTGACAAACGAAGGAGACGATAGGATGAGCAAGTCAAAATATGTAGCCTATGTATCAACTTATACAATGGGTGATAATCATGGTATTAAGATATATGATGTCGATATGGCAAATGGTCGATTAAAAGAGAAAGCAGAGGTTGAGATTACCAATTCTTCTTACGTTACAATTTCTCACAGCGGGAAATTCCTCTATTCTATTACAGACTTCGGTGTAGAAGCATTCAAGATTCTGGAAGACGGCAATCTGGAACTGATCAATAAAGCTTCTATCAATGGTATGAGAGGATGTTATCTTTCCACTGATTATGAAGATAAGTTCCTGTTCTGTGCAGGATATCATGATGGCAAGATCACAGTGCTTCGTCTTGATCCTGAGACCGGTAAAGTAGGAGAGATCACAGAAGAGATCTTCCATAAGGGTCTTGGCAGCATTGCTGAGCGTAGTTTTCGTCCGCATATCAGCTGTGTAAAGATGACACGTGATAATAAATATCTGTGTGCTGCAGATTTAGGTATTGATTACGTCAATGTATACAAGCTGGATCATGAAAAAGGCACTCTGAAACAGGTCGATATCATCAGATGTGATCTAGAGTCAGCCCCAAGACATCTGAAATTCTCCGATGATGGACGTTACCTCTATGTAGTAAGTGAGTTAAAGAACTGCATTGATGTATACCATTATCATGAAGAAGATGGCACTCCATTTTTTGACCATGTTCAGACCATTCCTACAACTGATAAATACCAGGCACAGGATGTTGCTGCAAGTGCACTCAACATTTCTGTTGACGGTAAGTATATTCTGGCTTCCAATGCTGGTGAAAACAGTGTATCTCTTTATGAGATACAACCGGAGAGTGGTGAACTCAACAGACTGTTCTGCCTTCCTATCAGCGGGGAATATCCAAAGGATGCTTCCTTATTCCCGGATAATAAGCACCTTGTAAGCCTGAATCATGAATCAGATACTATGACATTCTTTACTGTGGATTTGAATAAAAATGTTATTATTATGAATGGAAAAGAAATGAAAGTAAAGCAGCCTAACTGCATCATTTTCCATGAAATGAAATAAAAGGCAAAAACAAAGATGAAAAAACTGCGATTTCATACAACAAATCGCAGTTTTTATTTTTTCATTTTAATATAATCTATTTATGATAGAATTTCTTGATTCCATCCAGTCTGGATGTCATATTACGTAATAATTCGTCCAGAATCGTTACAGCTGTCATAGCCTCTACAACAACCACAGCACGGCTGACTACGATTGGATCATGTCTGCCTTTGATCTGAATCTCGATTTCTTCACCAGCCTGATTTACTGTCTGCTGTTTCTGGTAGATAGAAGGAGTAGGCTTAAAATATGCTCTCAATATAATATCAGAACCGTCACTGATTCCTCCAAGAATTCCACCTGCATGATTTGTCTTTTTACTGATTTGTCCATTTACATTGCAAAAGGCATCATTATTAGTAGAACCATTCTTCTTTGATACCTCACATCCATCTCCAACAGCAAAAGCTTTCACAGCTCCGATAGACATAACTGCCTGTCCAAGACATGCATCCAGTTTATCAAAAACAGGTTCACCAATGCCTGCCGGCATTCCATGTACCTTACAGGAGACTACACCACCAGCAGAATCCTGATTCTCAATGCATTTCTGTAAATATTCTTCTGCCTGGGCAGAAGCCTCTGCATCCGGCATACCGGTAGGATTACGTCTGGCTTCTTCCAGATTAAATCGATCCATGGATATGGATACAGGACCTATAGATTCTACATAAGCATCAACCGTGATTCCAAGTTCACCTAAAAGCTTTGCAGCAATTGCACCTGCCGCAACCCGTCCTATAGTCTCTCTGGCAGAAGATCGTCCGCCACCTCTATAATCACGGAATCCATATTTTTCATCAAAGGTATAGTCTGCATGTCCCGGTCGATAGTAGGATGCAATATCACTGTAATCACCGGAACGCTGGGAAGTATTACGTACAATCATGGAAATAGGAGTGCCTGTTGTCTTTCCTTCAAAGATTCCCGAAAGAATTTCCACCTCGTCAGCTTCCTTACGCTGTGTTGTATACTGAGTCTGTCCAGGCTTACGTCTGTTCAGATACTTCTGAATATCTTCGCTGCACAATGTAAGTCCGGCAGGACAGCCATCTACTACAACACCGATAGCAGCCCCATGTGATTCTCCCCAAGTTGTAATACGAAATAAATTGCCAAATGTAGAACCTGCCATAATATATAATCCTTTCATACCCAGTGAAAATAGGTTTTTCTTAAAATTATATCGAAATATTTTATAAAATCAAGCAAGGATGCCGGATGAGTAACATTTTTTTACAATTTTCACAAATTATAGATGCAATTCGATATTAATTATGATATCATGGGTGCAGAAGCTTTTAACGTCTTACAGTCTCTGGGGAGTGACTAAGTTAAAGCATGTTTTCTAATGGGGATGAGTAGTATGAACAAAACATGGAAGGAAACAACAACCAATCGATTACGAAGAAAAATTCATAAACATAAATATTTTAAGCTGCCTTGGCAAATAGCTCTTATTGTAGTGACCATTGTTGGTGATACTGGAGAGTATCTGATTCACAACAGTAAGCGTTTTTCCAGCATCGCAGCTGTTTTTTTGTTTTTTATAATCAGCAGTAGCTTCGCTTTTCCCTATATACAGGAAGAAGAGTATTTAGCACAGGATTACAGCAGAATGCAGGAGATAGAGGCTAATTACGAATATGTACCGACTGTGCTGGATATTTCCGCAGCAGATGTTATAGATGATGATGACGTGCTTCAGGGATATAATAATGAAGAACTTGATGTTCAAAATGGTGTTGACCAGTTCTCACTGGATGATATTCTGGAAGCCAATGAGGCGAAAGAACAGACATCTGCAGTCACTGATGAAACGGTAGAGCAGAAGCTGACCGCAGATGACTGGAGACTTCTTCTGGTCAATAAACAACATCCAGTTCCTGAGAATTACACCTTTACACCGGGAAAAATTACTGGTAATATGAAATGCGATGCCAGAATCATTGATGACCTGATGGCAATGATGGAAGCCGCCAAAGCTGATGGAATCAATCTGATGGTCTGCTCACCCTACAGAGATTATAATAGGCAGACTGTATTATTTAACCGCAAAATAGATTATTATATGAACAAAGGGTATTCCTATCTGGAAGCCTATAAAATTTCATCTATTACAGTAACGGTTCCGGGCGCAAGTGAACATCAGATTGGACTGGCTCTGGATATCGTAAGTGACACCTATCCATATCTTGAGATAGAATTTGGTGAAACACAAGCTGGTAAGTGGCTGAATAAGCATAGCTGTGAATATGGCTTTATACTCCGTTACCCACTTGGTAAAGAATATATTACCGGTATTCAGTATGAGCCATGGCATTTCAGATATGTAGGTAAGGAAGCTGCCACAGCAATCATGAGTCAGGGCATTACCCTTGAAGAATTTTTGGAGGATTTATAAATTACATGTATAAAATATTGAAACAAGAAGGCAGAGCAAAGCGTGCAGAAGTAACAACCGTTCATGGAACAATTCAGACACCTGTATTTATGAACGTAGGTACTGTAGCTGCTATCAAAGGTGCTGTTTCTACTGCTGACCTTGAAGAAATCGGCACACAGGTAGAACTTTCTAACACATATCATCTTCATGTCAGAACAGGAGATGAAACGATCAAAAAATTAGGTGGACTTCATAAATTTATGTCCTGGAATAAGCCTATCTTAACAGATTCAGGTGGGTTTCAGGTATTCTCTTTAGCCGGTCTTCGCAAGATCAAAGAAGAAGGTGTTACGTTCCACTCCCATATTGATGGTCATAAAATATTTATGGGACCTGAAGAAAGTATGCAGATTCAGTCTAATCTGGCTTCTACCATTG
Organism: Roseburia sp. CAG:10041_57; assembly: GCA_001916965.1. GTDB lineage: Bacteria > Bacillota > Clostridia > Lachnospirales > Lachnospiraceae > COE1. The sequence goes on along the minus strand of MNTL01000001.1, from coordinate 137,601 downwards.
CAATGGCTTTTGACGAATGTCCTCCCAGCAAGGCAAGCAGAGAATATGTGCTTCCATCTGTAGAGCGTACGACACGCTGGTTAGAGCGCTGTAAGAAAGAGATGAACAGGCTGAACTCTCTGGAGGATACGATCAACAAGCAGCAGATGTTATTTGGCATCAACCAGGGTGCTGTTTATCCTGATATTCGAATTGAGCATGCAAAACGTATTTCAGAAATGGATCTGGATGGTTATGCTGTAGGTGGTCTTGCTGTAGGTGAGACTCATGAAGAGATGTATTATATCCTGGAGGAAACAGTTCCTTATCTGCCTAAGGATAAACCTACTTATCTGATGGGTGTTGGTACACCTGCCAATATTCTGGAGGGTGTAGAACGTGGTATTGATTTCTTTGACTGTGTATATCCGACACGTAACGGCAGACATGGTCACTTATATACCAATCATGGCAAGATCAATCTGTTCAATGCCAAATACGAACTTGACACACGTCCTATCGAGGTTGGATGTAACTGTCCTGCATGCCGCAGATATTCCAGAGCCTATATCAGGCATCTTCTGAAAGCAAAGGAAATGCTTGGAATGAGATTATGTGTACTTCACAATCTATATTTCTACAACACCATGATGACAGAGATCCGTGATTCTCTTGACCGTGGTGAATTTGCTGCATATAAGAAGTCAAAGCTTGAAAGTATGGCAGCCGGTGAACCGGATTGATCCGCTTCATAAAAAATTAACTTGATGTATCGCACTTTTTTGTGTATGATATGCTTTATAAACTTACAGGAGGAAACATGATGAACTTATTATTATCTTCAGAAGCCGAAGCAGCCGGACAGGCTATGGCAAGCCCAATCGTATGGGTCATTTATTTTGCTGTACTGATTGGTATTTTTTATTTTCTTTTCTATCGTCCCCAGAAAAAGGAACAGAAGAAGAGAAGCGCACTGATTAATTCCGTTGAGGTAGGCGACAGCGTATTAACTACCAGTGGTTTCTATGGCATTGTTATTGATATTACAGATGAAGATGTTATTGTTGAATTCGGTAACAATAAGAACTGCCGTATTCCAATGAAGAAGTCTGCAATCGAGCAGGTTGAGAAGCCTGACGCTGAATAAATCAAAATGCATGTCAGGTACATGCTGATAAAAAGGAGTCGATTATGTCGGCTTCTTTTTTTATATAATATTGTATACACGCAAACATTCCAGCAGATTATACATATCATATCTAATCGGCATAGTTCTTTTTTATGTATACGGTTGAAATTTTGCATTGAATGTAATATGATAAACTTATGTCCTTGTATAAATATACATACATTCATGTTGTATACAAAGGAAATAACAGTGTAGACAACAGCGCAAAAGGAGAAATGTAATGAATTTGAATATTGTATGCATACCCGGTGATGGAATTGGTCCTGAAATTGTCACCGAAGCAAAAAAGGTATTAGACAAAGTAGCTTTAAAATATAATCATACTATTAACTACCAGGATATTTTAATGGGTGGTGCTTCCATAGATGCCTGCGGTGAGCCACTGACTGATGAAGCAATTGCTGCTGCGAAAGCAGCTGATGCAGTATTAATGGGTTCCATAGGTGGTAACACCTCTACATCCCCCTGGTATAAGCTGCCTCCTCATTTAAGACCGGAAGCCGGATTATTAAAGCTTCGTAAAGCCTTGAATTTATTTGCCAATTTAAGACCGGCATATCTTTATGAAGAATTAAAGGAAGCATGCCCACTTCGTGATGACATCATCGGCAGCGGATTTGATATGATGATCATGCGTGAGCTGACAGGCGGTCTTTACTTCGGTGAGAGAAGCACCAAAGAAGTAGATGGCGTTATGACTGCCGTTGATACACTGACCTATACAGAGAATGAGATACGTCGTATTGCCATTAAAGGTTTTGATATCGCCATGAAGAGACGCAAGAAAGTAACCAGCGTAGACAAGGCAAACGTATTGGATTCTTCAAGACTCTGGAGAAAAGTCGTAGAAGAAGTTGCCAAGGATTATCCAGAAGTTACTCTGGAGCATATGCTTGTAGATAACTGTGCAATGCAGCTGGTTAAAGATCCGAAGCAGTTCGACGTTATCTTAACAGAGAACATGTTCGGTGATATCTTGTCTGATGAAGCAAGTATGGTAACAGGTTCCATTGGTATGTTGTCCTCAGCCAGCCTCAATGATACCAAATTCGGTCTCTATGAGCCAAGTGGCGGATCTGCACCTGATATTGCAGGCAAAGGCATTGCCAATCCAATTGCCACAATCCTGAGTGCAGCCATGATGCTTCGTTATTCCTTTGATCTGGATGAAGAAGCCAATGCAATTGAAAAGGCTGTAAAGCAGGTACTGGAAGAAAATTACCGCACCATTGATATCATGCCCCAGGAAGAGAGCAAACGCTCTACAGTTACTCAGGTAGGCACTGCCAAGATGGGCGATCTGATTGCAGAGAGAATATAGTTAATTTGGAGGTATACTCATGAAAAGTGATAATGTAAAAAAGGGAATGCAGCAGGCACCCCATAGAAGTTTATTTAACGCTCTTGGTTTCACAGAAGAAGAAATGCAGAAGCCAATGGTAGGTATCGTAAGTTCCTATAACGAAATCGTACCTGGGCATATGAATCTTGATAAGATTGTAAATGCCGTTAAGCTCGGTGTTGCAGAAGCAGGCGGCGTACCCGTTGTATTTCCTGCTATTGCAGTCTGTGATGGTATTGCCATGGGGCATATCGGCATGAAATACTCTCTGGTTACCAGAGATCTGATTGCTGATTCAACAGAGTGTATGGCTCTTGCTCATCAGTTCGATGCACTTGTCATGGTTCCTAACTGTGATAAGAATGTACCCGGATTATTAATGGCTGCTGCCAGAATTAATGTTCCTACCGTATTTGTATCTGGTGGGCCTATGCTTGCCGGACATGTAAAAGGTCAGAAGAGAAGCCTTTCTTCCATGTTCGAAGCGGTTGGCTCCTATGCAGCAGGTAAGATGACAGAAGAAGATGTACGTGAATTTGAGGAAAAGGTATGTCCTACATGCGGTTCCTGTTCAGGTATGTACACAGCCAACTCCATGAACTGTTTGACAGAAGCATTAGGTATGGGACTTCAGGGTAACGGAACAATTCCTGCTGTATACTCAGAAAGAATCAAGCTTGCAAAACATGCTGGAATGGCTGTCATGGAAATGCTTCGTAAGAATATCCGTCCTCGCGATATCATGACCAAGGAAGCAATCCTGAATGCATTAACAGTAGATATGGCTCTTGGATGTTCTACAAACAGTATGCTTCATCTTCCTGCTATCGCTCATGAAGTTGGTTTTGATTTTGATATTGCATTTGCAAATGAAATCAGCGAAAAAACTCCTAACTTATGTCATTTAGCACCTGCTGGTCCTACTTACATGGAAGATCTTAACGAAGCCGGTGGTGTCTATGCTGTTATGCATGAGCTGTCAGAGTTAGGTCTTCTCCACGAAGAATGTATGACTGTAACAGGCAAGACAGTAGGAGAGAATATTAAGAATGCTGTCAACAGAAATCCTGAAGTAATCAGACCATTGGATAATCCTTACAGCAAGACTGGCGGTCTGGCTGTATTAAAGGGTAATCTTGCTCCAGACGGCAGTGTTGTAAAACGTTCTGCAGTTGTAGATGAAATGATGGTTCACGAAGGTCCTGCACGTGTATTTGAATGTGAAGAAGATGCGATTGCTGCCATCAAGGGCGGTAAGATTGTCGCCGGTGATGTAGTAGTCATTCGTTATGAAGGTCCTAAGGGTGGTCCTGGTATGCGTGAAATGTTGAATCCTACTTCTGCTATTGCAGGTATGGGACTTGGCTCCAGCGTTGCTCTGATCACAGACGGACGTTTCTCAGGAGCGTCCAGAGGTGCATCTATCGGTCATGTATCTCCAGAAGCTGCAGTTGGTGGACCTATTGCTCTGGTAGAAGAGGGCGATATCATCGAAATCAATATTCCTGCTCTGACTTTAAATGTTCGTGTATCTGACGAAGAGCTTGCAGCACGAAAAGCAAAATGGCAGCCTAAAGAGCCTAAGGTAACTACAGGTTATCTTGCAAGATACAGAGAAATGGTAACAAGCGGTAACCGCGGTGCCATCCTTCAGAGTCCCAATCAGAATAACTAGAACGAAATACTTAGGAAAGGCATGGTGCTGATATGTTACTGACTGGTTCACAAATTGTAATTGAATGTTTAAAGGAACAGGGTGTCGATACTGTATTCGGCTATCCTGGTGGAACTATCTTAAATGTATATGATGAATTATATAAACACAGTGATGAAATTCATCACATTCTGACCTCCCATGAGCAGGGTGCTGCTCATGCGGCAGATGGCTATGCAAGAGCAACCGGTAAAGTAGGTGTATGTCTTGCAACAAGCGGCCCCGGTGCTACCAATCTGGTCACTGGTATTGCAACTGCATATATGGATTCCATTCCCATGGTAGCAATTACTGCAAATGTAACCTTACCAATGCTTGGTAAGGACTCTTTCCAGGAGATTGATATTGCCGGCGTAACAATGCCTATCACGAAGCATGGTTATATTGTTAAGGATGTAACAAAGTTAGCCGATACATTAAGAAAGGCATTTAACATTGCACGTTCTGGAAGACCAGGACCGGTTCTTGTAGATATTACCAAGGATGTCACAGCCAATACATGTGAATATGTACCTGTGAAACCGGAACCGCCTGTAATAGAGAATCATTATTCTCAGGAAGATATTCATACAGCACTTGAATTGATTCAAAATGCCAAGAAGCCATATATTTACCTTGGCGGTGGTGCTATTGCCTCAGGTGCATACCGCGAAGTAAAGGAATTTGCAGAAAAAATTGATGCTCCTGTATGCGACACTCTTATGGGTAAAGGCGCCTTTGACGGCAAAAATCCTGCATACACAGGTATGATAGGCATGCACGGAACCAAAACTTCCAATTTCGGAGTAAGTGAATGTGACTTGCTGATCGCATTAGGTGCGAGATTCTCTGACCGTGTTATCGGTAATGCCAAGAAGTTTGCATCCAATGCCAAAATCTTACACATAGATATTGATGCTGCTGAAATCAATAAGAACATCCATACAGATGCCTCTATTGTCGGTGATCTCAAGACCATTCTAAAAGAGCTCAACAGTAAGCTCACACCAATAAAGCATACAGAATGGATGAACCATATTCAGGAGTTTAAGGCTAAATATCCATTAAAATATGATGATTCCAAGCTTACATGTCCTTACATCATTGAACAGCTGGATCAGGTAACAAAAGGCAAGGCAATTGTCTCTACCGACGTTGGACAGCATCAGATGTGGGCAGCTCAATTCTATCAGTATACAGAACCTCGTACTTTCCTGTCATCAGGAGGACTTGGAACTATGGGCTATGGATTGGGTGCATGTATCGGTGCCAAGATGGGCAGACCAGATAAAATCTGCGTGAATATTGCCGGTGATGGATGCTTCAGAATGAATATGAATGAACTTGCAACAGCAAGCCGCTACAATATTCCAATCATTCAGATTATCATCAATAATCACGTTCTTGGTATGGTCAGACAGTGGCAGACTCTGTTCTATGATAAGAGATATTCCCAGACTGTACTCGCTGATAAGGTTGATTTTGTCAAAGTTGCAGAAGGACTCGGCTGTGAAGCAATCCGTGTTACCAAGAAGGAAGAAGTAGCACCTGCACTGGAAAAGGCAATTTCACTTGGCAGACCTGTCGTACTGGATTGTATTATTGAAGAAGATGACAAGGTATTCCCTATGGTACCCGCAGGCGCACCAATCAGTGATGCATTCGATGCAGAAGATCTGGCTGCCAGACAATAATACATAATAATTATTATGATATGTATCTATCCAGATTACATATAGATTTGTGTAATGGTTCAATATATTTTGAATCGCTACGCTGTGGGAAATAATGTTATGAGAAATCAGGAGGAGTAAAAAAGTGTCAAGAGTGTACAATTTTTCAGCAGGCCCCGCAGTTTTGCCTGAAGAAGTATTAAAAGAAGCTGCAGATGAAATGTTGGACTATAAGGGAACCGGAATGTCAGTTATGGAGATGAGTCATCGTTCCAAGGCTTTTGAAACAATTATTCAGGAAGCCGAAGCTGATTTAAGAGAGCTTATGAATATCCCTGATAATTACAAGGTATTGTTCCTTCAGGGCGGTGCAAGCCAGCAGTTTGCAATGATTCCCATGAATCTTATGAAAAACAAAGTTGCTGATTACATCGTAACAGGTCAGTGGGCTAAGAAAGCTTATCAGGAAGCATGTATCTATGGAAAAGCAAACAAAATTGCTTCCTCAGAAGATAAGACTTTCTCTTATATTCCAGACTGTTCTGATCTTCCTATCTCAGAAGATGCAGACTATGTATATATCTGCCAGAACAATACCATTTATGGTACACGTTTCACAACATTACCTAATACCAAAGGCAAAACATTAGTTGCTGATGTATCCTCCTGTTTCCTTTCAGAGCCCATTGATGTAACCAAATATGGTGTAGTCTATGGCGGCGTTCAGAAGAATATCGGACCGGCAGGTGTTGTTATTGTTATTATCAGAGAAGATTTGATCACAGAAGATGTACTTCCTGGTACACCGACCATGCTTCGCTATAAGATTCATGCAGATAACAATTCTTTATATAACACACCACCTGCATATGGTATCTATATCTGTGGCAAAGTATTCAAGTGGCTCAAGAAGATGGGCGGTCTTGAGAAAATGAAAGAGATCAATGAGAAAAAAGCAAAGATTCTCTATGATTATCTGGATGAAAGCAAACTCTTCAAAGGCACTGTCAGAAAAGAAGATCGTTCCTTAATGAACGTTCCTTTCGTTACTGGAAACGAAGAACTGGATGCCAAATTTGTAAAAGAAGCAAAAGCTGCAGGATTTGAAAACTTGAAAGGTCATAGAACAGTAGGCGGTATGAGAGCAAGTATTTATAACGCTATGCCTATCGAAGGTGTTCAGAAGCTTGTAGAATTCATGAAAAAATTCGAGGAGGAGAATGCCTAATGTATCAGTATCATTGCCTTAATCCAATTTCTAAAGTAGGTTTAACAAGATTCAGCAGCGAATATGTCAAAACAGATGATATCAGCCAGGCAGAGGGTGTATTGGTTCGAAGCGCATCCATGCATGAAATGGAGCTTCCCGAATCTCTTCTTGCTGTAGCAAGAGCAGGAGCAGGCGTTAATAATATTCCACTTGATACCTGTGCACAGAAGGGTATCGTAGTCTTCAATACTCCAGGCGCTAATGCAAATGGTGTAAAGGAACTTGTTATCGCAGGTATGCTTCTGGCATCCAGAGATGTTGTTGGCGGTATCAAATGGGTAGAAGCCAATAAAGATGTTGAGACACTTGCAAAGGATGCTGAGAAAGAGAAGAAGAACTTTGCAGGTACTGAAATAGCAGGTAAGAAATTAGGTATCATTGGTCTTGGAGCTATTGGTGTTAAAGTTGCCAACGCAGCAATCAGTCTAGGTATGGATGTATATGGATATGATCCTTTCCTCTCTGTAGATGCAGCCTGGAGCCTCAGCCGTGATGTAAAGCATGTACTGAATGTAGATGAGATTTATGAAACCTGTGATTTTATTACCATTCATGTTCCATTAATGGACAGCACAAAGGGTATGATCGATGCCAAAGCCATTGAAAAGATGAAACCAGGTGTCATTCTTCTTAACTTTGCAAGAGACCTCTTAGCCAATGAAAAAGATGTATTAGAAGGCCTGGAAGCTGGTAAGATCAGAAAATATGTATCTGATTTTCCTAATACAACTACAGCAGGTCATCCAGGCTGTATCGTTATCCCTCATCTTGGTGCTTCCACAGAGGAATCAGAAGACAACTGTGCCAAGATGGCAGTTGATGAATTAATGGATTATCTTGCAAATGGTAATATTAAGCACAGTGTAAATTATCCAAATTGTGACATGGGCGTATGTGCAACAGCCGGCAGAATCGCGATTCTGCATAAAAATATTGCAAATATGATCACTCAGTTTACAGGTGCTTTAGGTGAAGCTGGCATTAATATCACAGATTTAACAAATAAATCCAGAGGTGAATACGCTTATACCTTAATGGATATTGAGTCAGCAGCAGATGATAATATTATCCAGAAATTAAAAAATATTGACGGAGTGTTCCGTGTTCGTGTAGTAAAATAAGCAGTTAACATAATGTAAGTGGAGTCAATTATACATTGATTCCACTTATTTTTTACAAGAACGCCGTTCTTGTGCATTCTTACAAGAGATTTTCAAATATACATACAAAAAATATATATATTAATCAAAAAAAAAGCTCGAAAAAAGGTTGACAATAATAATGTTCTGTGCAATAATCATTACAAGAAACAACGTTACACACATTAAAGAACATAGTTCTGATATTTCTTTTAGAGATTAAAGTTTCTTATGAAAACGTGTAAGAATGGGGATTCTTCACGTAATGGGGATTTGTGTAAAAGGGGATGGCTTTTCGAAAAAACAGCAATTGGGGAATTGTGTAAAAGGTCATTCAAAAGTAAAAGGGACATCTGTAAAAGGGAATTCATAAGGGGAATTCAAAATTGTGTAAAAGGTATGTAAAAGGGGAATTTTTTCCTGAGTTTGTGTAAAAAGGGAATTGAAATCAAAAGGGGATTTGTGTAACTGTATAAAAAGGATGCAGAATATGCATCCTTTTTATATTGTTTAAATATTCAAATTTGTAAAATCCTGACCGCTTTCATTCTGGGTCATATTTCCGACGGTATTCAAGAACTTGGCATTGTTGGATGATGTTGCCAGATCCATATATCTCACAAAGATATCCTCAACTGTCGTATTCTGTTCCTCTGCGATTTTTAGCATAATAGGCTTCAAACGATCTAACTGGGAAGATACCCGCATCTTCTTATCGGGATCATTTAATTTACGTTCTGCATATTCATTAATTCGATCTAATAATTTCTTGTCTTCTTCTGTCATATCAGTCACCTCACACCTTTCCTTGAATGCCCATATAGAGCGTCACTATGAACGATTCTAACACTCCGTGCTTGAGTTGTCAAAAAAGACTTTATCTGATACAATGTTCTTATTATAAAAATCAGGAGGTTATCAGCATGGCACAGATCAGACCATTTCAAGGGTATAGACCCAAAGAAGGCTTGGAATCAGAAATAGCAGCACTTCCTTATGATGTGTACAACAGAGCAGAAGCTAAACAGACAGTAAAAGACCATCCATTATCTTTTCTGAATATAGACAGGGCAGAAACGCAGTTTGATGATTCTGTAGATACCTATGACCCTAAAGTATATCAGAAGGCTCACGAACTGCTTTGGCAGATGATAAACGATGGTAATTTCGTTCAGGAGGATAAGCCTGTCTATTATCTTTATGAGCTTACCATGAATGGTCGCGTCCAGACTGGTATTGTAGCCTGTGCCAGTATAGATGACTATCTGAACCAGGTTATCAAAAAACACGAGAATACAAGAGAAGATAAAGAACTGGACAGAATTCGACACGTGGAGACCTGTCAGGCTCAAACAGGGCCTATCTTTCTTGCATACAGAGCCAATCCTGTATTAAATGAAATCATTACCCGCACCAAACATAATGATGCTCTTTATGATTTCACTTCCGAGGATGGAATCACCCATAGAGTATGGTGTGTTCATGAAGATACCGATATCAGTGCAATTGCTGATACCTTTGCCCAAATAGATCAGATCTATATTGCGGATGGTCATCATCGCTGTGCCTCCGCAGTTAAAGTAGGTCAGCGAACGAGAGCAGCTCATCCTGATTATACTGGTAAAGAAGAATTTAATTATTTCCTTTCTGTATTATTTGCAGATGAAGAATTGATGATTATGGATTATAACAGAGTAGTCAAGGATCTGAATGGCCTTACTCCTTCTGAATTCCTGAATCAGGTCACATCAGTCTATCAGCTGCTGGAGACTGGTGAACATTGTCACCGACCTGAACATAAAGGACAGGTTGCCATGTATCTGCAGGACAAATGGCATCTGCTTGAAATAAAACCAGAATACACATCAGCAGATCCTGTAAACGGTCTGGATGTTGCTTTATTACAGAACCTGGTTCTTTCGCCGATTCTACATATTACAGATCCTAAGACTGATAAGCGAATTGACTTTGTAGGTGGAATCAGAGGAATGGAAGAGTTGGAGCGCAGAGTTCATACAGATTGTGCTGTAGCCTTTGCCATGTACCCGACTTCCATCCATGAATTATTTGAAGTTGCTGATGCAGATCTTCTGATGCCTCCAAAATCCACCTGGTTCGAGCCTAAGCTTCGGAGTGGATTATTTATTCATGCATTCTAAACAACAGGAAAGGATATTGTATCATGCTGCTTCTAACTTCTGAAGAACTGAAAGAACTCAATAAAAACTTAAATGCATTTGAAAAATTTCTCCAGGATCTGCCAGACAAAGCACTGGCTCTTGGTATCCGTGTTCTGCTCGCCGTTGTCTTTTTTCTGATTGGTATGAAAATCATATCTTTTATCAGAAAGATTCTGCGTAAATCCTTACAGAGAGCAGGAGCGGAGACTGGTGTCATACAGTTTCTGGATGCTTTGTGCAAGGGCGCTCTGTACTTTGTCCTTTTGCTGGCTATTGCCAACAGTTTTGGATTCGATGCAGCAAGTATCATGGCATTGCTTGGTTCTCTGGGTGTTACCATTGGTCTTGCCCTGCAGGGAAGTCTGAGTAATCTTGCCGGTGGTGTTCTGATTCTGATTCTAAAGCCATTTCGAGTAGGAGACTATATTATAGAAGACGCCCATAAGAATGAAGGCACTGTATGCGAAATTGGTATATTCTACACAAAATTACAGACAATAGATAACCGCATTGTTGTTCTGCCCAATGGCAATCTTGCCAATAATTCCCTGACCAATTACACTGCAAATTCATTGCGTCGTATTGATCTGAATATTGGTATCTCTTACAGTTCCAATATTGCGCAGGCGAAGCAGGTATTGGAGCAGGTTATTATGGAAGATCCCGATATTGATCATACAACTGCACCTATCGTCTGTGTAGATTCCCTCGGAAGCAGTGAAGTAGTGATTGGATTAAGATGTTTCTGTCCTACTGAGAAGTACTGGCCAACAAGATGGCGTCTGACTGAAAAAGCCAAATTATCTCTGGATGAAGCCGGTATTGAAATTCCATTCCAGCAGGTATCTGTTCACATAAGCCCTGATGCATAATTATTTTATCAATTTTTCAAAAAACTCTTGAAAAAAGCACAATTATTATATATACTGTTTAAGTCGGCTATTGAGTTGCCGACGGCATGCTTTCGTAGCGCAGTTGGTAGCGCAACTGATTCGTAATCAGTAGGTCGAGGGTTCAAGTCCCTTCGAAAGCTTCTATATGAATTACTTTTTAACTTCGGATTTTTTATCCGAAGTTTTTTTACCTAAAGATTACGCATTTCTTCCTGTATTTTCAGCGTTTTTCATATATTGACATTTTTTATTCCCGGACGTAGAATTTCTTTAGAATTTAATATTTGTGTAATAAATACGTAATTATTACCAATGTACATTCATAATTCAACATAGCTAAAGAGGTCGAAGGTCATGGGAGAACCAGTACAGAAAGAATTATATGCATCTGCTATGCATAAACAGCAGAAGATAACTTACATCAGTTGTGGAATGGCAGCAATTATCATAGGATTAGTTGTTGTATTTTGCCATTTCCTATATACAGGAGATTCTTCCGAAGATACGAATCAGTCCTCAGAAGTCTATATTTTAAAGGATGAAGTGGTAGATACCAGTTATCTACATTCCCAGCATACGATGTTCAATCTGTCGCTCCAATAGTGATAAGAGCCAGTATAACAACATGGCAATCGCACATAAAATCACAATGCTCATAATCAGCAGATCCAGCTTGAATACCTGTTCTCCATAGATGATCAGATATCCAAGCCCCTGTCTTCCTGCAAGGAATTCACCAATAATTACCCCTACCAGTGCCAATCCGATATTTGTTTTTGCAATAGATAGAAAAGTCGGAAGGCTCCCGGGGAATACCACTTTGGTAAAAGCCTGCAATCTATTACCGCCTAATGTTTCTATTAATTTCAACCTTTCAGGATCTGTCTGTATAAATACCTGGTACAGATTCAGTATACATCCGAATATCCCTACTGACATTCCACAGAGTATGATTGTCTTTGGTCCTGTTCCCAGCCATACGATAATAAGCGGTGCTAGTGCGGATTTTGGCAGACTGTTCAATACGATCAGAAACGGTTCAAAGGTATGCCCCAGGCCAGGCAGGAACCAGAACAGGGTCGCCAGTATCAGTGAAAAGATAACAATCAGTAGAAAGCTGACAACAGATTCCCACAGTGTCATACCGATATGCCGCAACAGTGACATATCCTGCAAATCCTGTAAGAACAGTATTCCAATAGCCCTTGGTGAACTGAAGTAAAAATCATCAATCCATTCAAAATCAGAAGCCATCTGCCATAATACAAGAAACCCTATAGACAGTATAATCCGGCTCCATATAACGGCTTTTTTCCTCTGTCTCTGCGAAGTCAAAAAGGCAAGCTGTCCTTGCGAATAAAGCAATAATTCCTCATCTTGTTTCCTGATTTTCATTCTGAAGCTCCTTCCATATTAAATCAAAATATTCCTGAAACAGCTTTGACTGACGGATAGATTCATGCGCTATTCCCTGTTTTTCAAATTCAATAGGAATTACTTTCTTCACATATCCTGGTATTTTCGGCAGCAAAAAGACAGTATCTGCCATGGAAATAGCCTCTGAAATATCATGTGTCACCAGAATAGCAGTCTTTTGTTCTGTTTTTATAATATCACGTACATCCTCCGATACCTGTAATCTGGTCTGATAATCCAATGCACTGAAAGGCTCATCGAGAAGCAGAAGATCAGGCTGCAGCGCCAGCGTCCGAATCAGAGCGATTCTTTGTCTCATTCCTCCCGAAAGAGCAGAGGGCTTTAATCTTATTGTGTTTTCCAGATGATATTTTACTAACAGCTGATTTACCAGCTCGATATTTTCCGGGAAAAGCTTGTGTTGTATCTCAAGTCCCAGAAGGATGTTATGATAGACATCTCTCCATTCCAGCAAGTGATCGTGCTGAAGCATATAACCAATTCTTGGCGTCTGAAAATCATCAGAATAAAATGTAATATACCCTCCCGTTGGTTGTAGAAGTCCGGCGATCAACGATAATATCGTAGACTTTCCACATCCGGAAGGACCAACAACAGCTATGAAGCTTCCCCGTTCTATCTCGAAACTCATATCCTGTAATACCTGAATTTCACCTGTATTACTGTAATAAGAAAAATCAACATGGTCGAATTTCAGAAAATACACCCGGCTCATTCCTTCCACAATCTAATAGATACCTTATAGTATGTATTTTCTCGAAAAATGTAACTTGAATATTAATATTTATGCATTTTCTGTCACATCTGCCTTGATTCACAGCCAAACTTATGTTAAATTGTAACTATTCGGAATCGTATAAAATCATCTGTTCCGTTACACTAAAAAACAAGGAGTGATTAAACATGGCACAGCTCTGGGGTGGTAGATTTACCAAAGAGACAGATAAGCTTGTATATAATTTCAATGCATCTATTTCCTTTGACCAGAAATTCTTTCATCAGGATGCAGAAGGCAGCATGGCGCATGTAAAAATGCTTGCAAAACAGGGCATTCTGACAGAAGATGAGAAGGATCAGATTCTTGCAGGATTGGAAAGTATTGTAAAGGATGTAGACAATGGTTCTCTTCAGATTACAGATGAATATGAAGATATTCACAGTTTTGTAGAGGCTAACCTGATAGACCGGATTGGCGATGCAGGCAAGAAGCTTCACACTGGAAGAAGCCGTAATGACCAGGTTGCACTTGATATGAAACTTTATACAAGACATGAAGTGGTAGAGATTAACGGACTTTTAAAAGAGCTTCTTGAAGTCATCATTCATGTTATGGAGAACAATCTCGACACCTATATGCCAGGATTCACTCATTTACAGAAAGCGCAGCCAATTACACTGGCTCATCATATGGGTGCATATTTTGAAATGTTCAAGCGTGACAGACAGCGTCTGGATGATATCTATGAGAGAATGAATTATTGTCCATTAGGTTCGGGAGCACTCGCCGGAACAACATATCCTCTGGATCGTGCCTATACTGCAGAGCTTCTTGATTTTGACGGTCCTACACTTAACAGTATGGACTCTGTAGCCGACAGAGATTATGTGATAGAGCTTCTGGCTGCATTATCTACGATCATGATGCATTTAAGCCGTTTCTGCGAAGAGATCATTATCTGGAATTCCAACGAATACCGTTTCGTAGAAATTGATGATGCTTATTCTACAGGCAGCAGCATTATGCCTCAGAAGAAGAATCCTGATATTGCCGAATTAGTACGTGGCAAGACAGGCAGAGTATATGGTGCATTGATGTCCATTCTGACTACCATGAAAGGAATTCCCCTTGCCTACAATAAAGATATGCAGGAAGACAAGGAGCTTACCTTTGATGCGATTGATACCGTAAAAGGCTGCATCGCTCTGTTTACAGGTATGCTCCGCACTATGAAATTCAATAGGGATATTATGAAAGTCAGTGCTATGAAGGGCTTTACCAATGCAACTGATGCAGCAGATTATCTCGTAAATCATGGTGTACCTTTCAGAGATGCCCATGGTATTATTGGAAGACTTGTGTTATACTGTATTGAACAGAACAAAGCAATAGACGAATTATCCCTGGAAGAGCTGAAATCCATCAGCCCGGTATTTGAACAGGATATATATGATGCGATTAGTCTGGAGACCTGTGTAAATAAGCGAACCACAATTGGCGCCCCTGGTCCGGATGCCATGAAAGAAGTGATTCGTCTGAATCAGGAATATCTGAAACTTAGCTAATCCATATTTATACTATAAAAACGAAATGAGGAGAAATGTATGAGTGAAAAATTGAAGGTAGGTATCCTTGGTGGTACCGGTATGGTTGGTCAGAGATTTATCTCTTTATTAGAGAATCATCCCTGGTTCGAGGTAACAACAATTGCAGCAAGCCCACGTTCTGCCGGCAAGACCTATGCAGAAGCAGTAGGTGACAGATGGAAAATGGATACTCCAATGCCAGAAGCAGTTAAGAACATTGTTGTTATGAATGTAAATGAAGTAGAAAAGGTTGCTTCCGAAGTAGATTTCGTCTTTTCCGCAGTAGATATGACAAAGGAAGAGATCAAGAAGATCGAAGAAGATTATGCAAAAACAGAGACTCCTGTAGTCAGCAACAACTCCGCTCATCGTTGGACACCTGATGTACCTATGGTAGTTCCTGAAATCAACCCTGAACATATGAAAGTCATTGATTTCCAGAAGAAACGTCTCGGTACTACCAGAGGCTTCGTAGCTGTTAAGCCCAACTGTTCTATCCAGAGCTATGCTCCGGTATTAACAGCCTGGAAGGAATTTGAGCCATACGAAGTAGTTGCAACTACATATCAGGCAATCTCCGGTGCCGGCAAGACTTTCAAGGACTGGCCTGAAATGGTTGGTAATATCATTCCTTATATCGGTGGCGAAGAAGAGAAGAGCGAGAAAGAGCCTCTTAGAATCTGGGGTAAGATTGAAGATGGCGTTATCGTTCCAGCAGCTTCACCTGTTATCACCTGCCAGTGTATCCGTGTACCGGTTCTGAATGGCCATACAGCTGCTGTATTTGTTAAATTCAAGAAGAAACCTACTAAGGAACAGTTAATCGAGAAGTTAGTAAGCTTCAAGGGACTTCCTCAGGAATTAGAGCTTCCAAGTGCTCCCAAGCAGTTCATTCAGTATCTGGAAGAAGACAACAGACCTCAGGTAGCCCTTGATGTCAACTTTGAAAACGGCATGGGTATCTCTGTAGGACGTTTAAGAGAAGATACTGTATATGACTGGAAATTCGTAGGACTTTCCCATAATACAGTCAGAGGTGCCGCAGGCGGTGCTGTCCTGTGTGCCGAGCTTTTAAAAGCACAGGGATATATCACAAAGAAATAAGAAATACATAATAAGAAACAAGCACAGTTTCCAATTAGAATCAGAAAAGCAGGTGTGTCATGCATGCCTGCTTTTTTAGGCGAGAGGATAAGTTGTAAGTGGGTAAGAAGTTAATCATAACAGAGAAACCTTCTGTTGCACAGGATTATGCTAAGGTTTTTCAGGTATCAGGCAGAAATAACGGTTATATAGAGAATCAGGATTATGTCATTACATGGTGTGTAGGCCATCTGGTAGAAATGGTCTACCCGGAGGAATACGATATTCGCTACAAACGATGGGTGCTGGCAGATCTGCCTTTTCTTCCGCAGACCTATAAATATGGAGTCATTAAGAACGTACAGCAACAATATGATATCGTTCACAAGCTTCTGCACAGACAGGATATTGATACCGTCTACTGGGCAGGCGACTCTGGAAAAGAAGGACAGACAATTGAAGAGAATATCCGTAATTACGGTGGTGTAAGAGAGGGCATGACAGAACTTCGCGTCTGGATTGATTCCCAGACGGAGGAAGAGATCAGAAGAGGTGTTCAGGAAGCAAAACCCATGTCCGCATATGCGAACCTCGGTTCGTCTGGTATTATGCGTTCTATCGAAGACTATGCCATGGGAATTAATTTTTCCCGTGTCATGTCTGTAAAATATGGCAAATTATTGAATGATGCTGCTGCCACAAATGGATATACTGCCATTGCCGTGGGGCGTGTTATGACCTGCGTACTGGGTATGGTCGTTAATCGGGAAAGGGAGATACGTAACTTTAAGGAGACTCCTTTTTACCGCGTTACAGGAGATTTTACCGATGCCCACATAGAAGCAGAATGGAAAGCAATCGAAGGCTCCACCTATTATGAATCACCAAAGTTGTATAAAGAAAATGGATTCAAAGAACGCGTGGATGCACAAGCTCTGATTGACAGCTTTGCCGGAAAAGATGCCATTATACAGACTTTAGAGAAGGGCACAGCCCGTAAAAAGGCTCCCTTATTGTTCAACCTGGCAGAATTACAGGCAGAATGTTCCAAACGCTTCAAGATCAGCCCTGATGAAACTTTACAGGTAGCCCAGGATCTGTATGAGAAGAAACTGACAACCTATCCCAGAACAGATGCCCGTGTACTGACAACAGCCGTTGCCAGAGAAATCAGCAAGAACCTGTATAAATTGCGTGATTATACACCAACACAGAAATTTACACAGACAATTTTACAGAATAAGTCATATACCCACCTTGCAAACACACAATATACTGATGACAGCAAAGTTACAGATCACTATGCCATTATTCCTACAGGTCAATTAACGGAGCTTGGCACATTGTCTCCACTACAACAAAAGGTATATGAGCTGATAGTTCGCCGCTTCTTAAGTATATTTTATCCTGCTGCCGAATATCAGACATTGAAATTAGTCATCCAGATAGATAAAGAATCTCTATTCACATCGGCAAAGGTATTAAAAAGCCTTGGTTTCCTTGAAGTCATGGGCAAAACTCTGGAAAATGCAGAAGATGAGAACAATGATACTGATAAAGCTGAGGAGCAGGCATCCAAAGTAGATCCCAGGAAATTGCTGGCTTTGGCAGATACTCTGAAAACAGGCGATCATCTTCAAGTAAATGCTTTTCAGATCAAGGAAGGGGCAACGAAGCCTCCTAAGCGATATACCTCCGGTTCCATGATACTTGCCATGGAAAACGCCGGACAATTAATAGAGGATGAGGAACTACGTGCCCAGATCAAAGGCTCTGGCATCGGAACCAGTGCAACTCGTGCTGAGATTATCAAAAAGCTGATACGTATCGGTTATCTGAACCTGAATAGTAAGACCCAGGTCATTACCCCTGAACGCTTCGGCGAGATGGTATATGAAGTCGTTGCCATGACGGTTCCAGCTCTGTTAAACCCCAAGATGACCGCATCCTGGGAGAAAGGTCTGGATGGTATCACCAATGGCACTGTAGATATGCAGGATTACCGTACCAAGCTGGAGGACTTTATCCGTCGTGAAACTATTCAGATACGTGATAAAGATTTAACACAGCAGTTAGCAGCACAGATCAGCCAGTTCACTGGAAAAGGTGCCAGAGGCTTAGGTGCCCGCAGAAAGCTCAATGCAAAATGCCCTGTCTGTGGCGGCGATATCGTAACAACGCCTTTTGGATACGGCTGTGACCGCTATCAGAAGGATGGCAGTGGATGCCGTTTCGTCATTGGAAGCATCGCAGGTAAAGATTTGACTGACGAAGAGGTGATTGATCTTCTCTCAAAGGGAAGAACACAAGTCCTCTCAGGATTTACTGCCAAGAATAAGAAGAAGTTCCAGGCTGCATTAGTCTTGCAAAAGGATGAGGATGGAAAAGTCAACATTTCCTTTGACTTTTCCGAAAATCAACCGCAGGTATTAGAAGGAGTCAAATGTCCTGATTGCGGTTCTCCTATGGAGATAAAAGCTTTCGGATATGGCTGCACGAATTTCGATGCGGCTAATCCTGAGAGCTGCCACTTTGCCATTGGCAAAATAGCCGATAAGGAGCTGTCTGTTGCCCAGGTCACAGAACTGTTACTTAATGGTAGAACTTCAACAATACGTGGATTCAAAAGCAAAAATGGCAAGAAATTTGACGCCTGCCTTGTTCTTGATACAGATGAACACAATAAACATACCGTTAAATTTGACTTTGAAAATGTAGAAGCCAAGAAAATCAAGGATGTTGTCTGTCCCTTGTGCGGAGGCGAAATTGTACAGACGCCTTTTGGCTTTGGTTGCGCCAATTATAATAAAGAAGATGAGAACAGTTGCAAATTCTCCATTGGCAAAATGGCAGGAAGAGATATCCCGGAGGCTCAGATCAAGGAGCTTCTGACCAATGGCAGAACAGGCACGATACGAGGCTTCAAATCCAAGACTGGTAAGAAATTCGATGCCAGAATTGCTCTGAGCAAGGATCCGGAAGGCAAAGTAACCGGCTTAAAATTTGATTTCGATGATCTGGAACAGCCCAAATTAAAAGATGCAAAGTGTCCTCTGTGCGGTGGCGATATTGTAAAAACGCCTTTCGGTTATGGCTGTGCCAATTATAATAAAGACGACGTAGAACACAGCTGTCGATTCATGATTGGTAAAATAGGAGGTGTCAAACTAAATGACAGCCAGGTGCGTCAGCTGCTGGCTACCAAAAAGACAGATGTCATTACAGGATTTACTTCCAAAACAGGTAAAAAGTTCGATGCACCACTTAAATTGAATACAGAAGGGCAGATTGTATTTGATTTTCCAGACAGACCACAGCCTGTGGAAACCTCTCTTACCTGTCCAAGATGTAAAGAACACAGACTGAAAAAAGGGCAGTGGTATTATGAATGTGAGTGTGGCTTCCGAATCGGTCATACAGTAGCCCAGGTTCCTTTATCAGAAGAGATCATGCATCAACTATTTACAGAAGGAAGAACCCGTGATAAAGTAACAGGTTTTGTCTCCAAAGCTGGAAATTCCTTCGATGCTGTTCTGAAATATGAAGACGAACGAATACAGTTTGATTTTGATGCCAGACCTGCAAATGTCGAAAAAGAAGCTGCTTCCCCTATGCCCTGGGAAGACGCAGCCATACCTCAATCATCTGAAAGTTCATCTACAGAATTACCAGGAGAGGATTTTCCCGTGGAATTTCCTCCTGAGGACTCTGCCGAAGAGAATATGTCCTTTGCAGATGAACAATCTCTGTTTGCAGATTTCCAAGAGGATGGACTTCCGTGGAATTAAGTGTTACATTAATGATATGAATAAGATCTATAACAGGAAAGGATATAACTACTATGGAACAATTACAAATTCAGAATTTATATGATCTGACACAGACTATCGCAGCTCCTTTATTTGAAGGTGCTACCTATCCCTGGGAGCTTCTTCCTAAGATCAGTGCCTTTATCATCGAACTGGGCAACCGTCTGCCAGAAGACAAATACGAGAAGCGTGGAGAGAATGTATGGATTGCAAAATCTGCTACCGTTTTCCCAACCGCTTATATTAACGGACCATGTATTATTGACGAGGAAGCAGAGGTAAGACACTGTGCATTCATCCGTGGTAACGCCATCGTTGGCAAAGGAGCAGTAGTTGGTAACTCCACAGAACTTAAAAACGTCATTCTGTTCAATAAAGTACAGGTGCCTCATTATAACTATGTAGGTGACAGTATTCTTGGCTATAAGTCCCATATGGGTGCAGGATCTATCACCTCCAATGTAAAGAGTGACAAGACTCTGGTCGTTGTGAAGTCACCCTACGGAAATATCGAAACAGGCTTAAAGAAGATGGGCGCAATGCTTGGCGATAACGTGGAAGTCGGCTGTAACAGCGTACTCAACCCCGGTACAGTCATCAGTCGTTGCTCTAATGTATATCCTACCTCCATGGTGCGCGGCTTCATCGAGCCCAACAGCATCTATAAGAAGCAGGGCGAAATTGTTTCCAAAAATCGGGAGTAGATTATTGATAAAAATTTGACGAAAAATAGATTTTTAGATTGATATTTTTCTCATTTTATGCGAAAATAACTTTGTGTGTAGATAGCTTATCCACAAGAATGGACGGAAGTGAAGCGCCGTCCGTATTCAAATGGGTTTCGGTTTATGAAGTTATTCCATAGACCTGCTATAAAAAGTATAAGATATGCAATCGAAAGGAGATTTCACATGATTTATTCAAAAGAAGTTGAAGAGATGTGTGTAGTCGCACGTGATGGTAATCATGGATGCGCACCTATCCCAGAAGAAGCAAAATGGGTTAAGGCTAAAGAAGTAAAGGATATTTCCGGTTTTACACACGGTGTGGGCTGGTGTGCTCCTCAGCAGGGTGCATGTAAGCTTTCTCTTAACATTAAGGAAGGTATCATCCAGGAAGCATTAGTTGAGACAATCGGCTGCTCCGGTATGACACATTCTGCAGCTATGGCAGCAGAATTACTTCCAGGCAGAACTGTTCTGGAAGCATTAAATACAGACCTTGTATGTGATGCTATTAATACAGCTATGAGAGAGTTATTCTTACAGATCGTTTACGGACGTTCTCAGTCTGCTTTCTCTGAAGAAGGACTTCCTGTAGGCGCTGGTCTTGAAGACCTTGGTAAAGGTTTAAGAAGCCAGGTTGGTACAATGTATGGTACTCTGAAGAAGGGACCTCGTTATCTGGAAATGGCAGAAGGTTATGTTACAGGTATCGCCCTTGATGCTGATGACAAGATCATTGGTTACAAGTTCGTTAACCTTGGTAAGATGACAGACTTCATCAAGAAGGGTGATGACGCTAACACAGCATGGGAAAAGGCAAGCGGACAGTATGGTCGTGTAGCTGATGCTGTTAAGATCATCGATCCTAGAAACGATAAGGAGGTTAAATAACTATGGCATTATTCGAGTCCTATGAAAGAAGAATTGACAAGATCAATTCCGTATTAAACAGCTATGGTATCGCTTCTATCGAAGAAGCTGAAAAGATTACTAAAGACGCAGGTCTTGACGTATATGAGCAGGTTAAGAAGATCCAGCCTATCTGCTTTGAGAACGCTTGCTGGGCTTACACTGTAGGTGCTGCAATCGCAATCAAGAAGGGCTGCAGAAAGGCTTCCGAAGCAGCAGCAGCTATTGGTGAAGGTCTTCAGTCATTCTGTATTCCTGGTTCTGTTGCAGACAACCGTAAGGTAGGTCTTGGACATGGTAACTTAGGTAAGATGCTTCTTGAAGAAGATACAGATTGTTTCTGCTTCTTAGCAGGTCATGAATCCTTCGCAGCAGCAGAAGGTGCTATCGGTATCGCAGAGAAGGCTAACAAGGTTCGTCAGAAGCCTCTTCGTGTTATCTTAAACGGTCTTGGTAAGGATGCAGCAGAAATCATCGCTCGTATCAATGGCTTTACATTTGTAGAGACAGAATACGATCCTTACACAAACACAGTTAAGGAAGTATTCAGAAAATCTTACTCTGATCCTGAAGGACCTCGTGGTAAGGTTAACTGCTACGGCGCTAACGATGTATGTGAAGGCGTTGCAATCATGTGGAAAGAGAACGTTGACGTATCTATCACAGGTAACTCAACTAACCCTACAAGATTCCAGCATCCAGTAGCAGGTACATACAAGAAGGAAAGACTTGAAGCTGGTAAGAAGTACTTCTCAGTAGCTTCCGGCGGTGGTACAGGTCGTACACTTCATCCTGATAACATGGCAGCAGGTCCTGCTTCCTATGGTATGACAGATACATTAGGACGTATGCACTCTGACGCACAGTTCGCAGGTTCTTCTTCCGTACCTGCTCACGTAGAAATGATGGGCTTAATCGGTATGGGTAACAACCCTATGGTTGGTGCTACAGTTGCAGTTGCAGTTTCCATTGAGGAAGCAGCAAAGGCTGGCAAGTTCTAATCAAATGATTATTTTTTAATATTGTGAGACATCTGCATATTTTTATATGTAGGTGTCTCATTTGCTAATGTTTAATTTTCCCCACTTGGATAAGATGCTGACATCAATACAAGAACCATTATCCGGGAATACTATAAAAACAGGATGTAATAGTGTGAAAAAATTTTTCACACACAGCTTTATACCTACGGTTCAAAGCTTGCAGGTTACGGAAAGGCAGGGTAATTATTATGGATATATCTGATTTTGTGGAAGTTGCGGAAAAACTTAATGTTCTTGGCATAAAAATCACAAAGGATAGTGAACTTATAGCGGAATGGTATAGCGAAGCAGAATGCCGTAGAAATATTTATTCAGCAACGAAGAGTTTTACTTCTTGTGCCGTTGGATTTGCTGTTCAAGAAGGACTGTTATCTCTTGATGAAAAATTGGTAGACGCTTTTTCAGAAGACCTGCCTATTGAAATTGATGATAATCTACAAATGGCAACTGTTCGAGATTTGCTAACAATGTGTTTAGGACAGGAACAGGGTAATCTTATGGGCGCACAACGCCCATTATACAAAGAGGATGATTGGGTAAAAATGTCTTTAGCCATTCCATTCAAATATAAACCAGGTACACATTTTGTATATAACAACGTTGGCCCATATCTTGCAGGAATTCTTGTACAAAGGCGTTCAGGATGTGACTTGGTTTCATATCTTACCCCAAGACTTTTTACACATCTTGGGATAAAGCGTCCTACATGGGAAACAGACCCCCTTGGAAATAACTTTGGCGCAGGAGGGTTATTTCTTACGCTTTCAGAACTTCATAAATTTGGATTATTCTACCTTAACAAGGGCAGTTGGAATGGGAAACAGATTTTGTCTGAAAAATGGATAGAAGAAAGCACAAGTGCCTCTGATACAGATGACTATGGCTATCTTTTTTGGAGAGGTGAACATAATTCCTTTAGGGCTGATGGAAAATACTCTCAGATTACGATGGTTCTGCCTGAAAAAAATGCTGTTGTATCACTTGTTGCAGAATGTCGTAAAGGTGAAGAACTGATGAGAGCATTATATGATCTTGTATGTGCAAAAATCTAAAACCACCAGTGCACCGTTTCGAGATCGGCTTTAAAACGTTATATAACACAATATATTTAGAAAGGACAAGTGGTATCACTGTGAATAATAATCAGGTAATAACAACAATAAAAGAACGCAGTTCTGCAAGAGCATACAGCCCAGAACAGCTTACACAGGAAGAATTAAATACAGTTTTGAACGCAGGTCTTATGGCACCTACCGGTATGAACAAACAGGAGATTCATTTCACAGTAGTAAAAGGTGACAATCCTGTTTTATCAGAATTAGACGAAGAGAAAAGAAGATTACGCAGTCAGGAAAAGCAGCCGCACAATTTCTACTATGAAGCACCTGTACTTATTTTGTTGAGCGCAGAGGATGGCTTTAGATGGAGTCAGGTTGATGCAGGTATCGCTGTTGAAAATATGGCACTGGCTGCGCAGAGCCTTGGTCTTGGTAACCTGGTCATTGGATGTATCTATGATGCTTTACATGGAGAGAAGAAGGACTATTTTTCAAAAGCATTCCAGATACCAGAAGGATATTCTTTCCAGATAGCACTGGCAGTAGGTCATAAAACAGATCACAAGACTCCTCATGAATATGATTTTGATAAACAGGTAACCATTCTGTAACCCGGATATTTCAAGATCAACAGAAAAGCTAAATTGTCTGAAAACTTAGTTGCTTCTATCTGTCAAAACTGCTATACTAAATATTGATATATTATTTGGTTACTGAAAACGTTTGCTGTCTGTGTGCATTTTCGCACAGAAATGAGGGAACTATGGGGAGTCAGGCTACCAAAAAAGAAGAGAAATATATAGATATCGAAGATTTATTAAAGGAATCTTTATCAGACAAAAATGTAACTGGTGACAAAGAGGACATGGTTTTAGAGTATTTGTGTCAGACCATATCCAAAACAGATTCTTATGATGCTTTACAGCGAAAAGCCAGAGATGGAGATACCTATGCCTATATTCAGTTAGCAAGCTGGCATATTTCACATGCAAAGAATATTAAGGATTATTGTGCAGCCTATCATTATGCATTAAAAGCCTCTAAACACGGTTATGTGGAATCGTACTACATATTAGGGCAATTATACTTATATGGAACCGGATGTATAAAAAACGTACACAAGGCAATTAAATATTTGGATATTTTTGTTCATACAATGTCTTCTAAAGACTTGTTGAATGATTCTGTGTTGACAGATGCCTACTTAAAACTTGCTACCGCTGAGAAAAAGTTAGGACATTATGCAAAATCCTGTCAGTATTATACAGAGTTGCAAAAGATAGACCCACAATATGAAACAGAAGCCAGGGAAATGTTATCCTTACTACAGAATAACAGAAAAGAATTTACTTCCTTTGCGTTTTATATAGTCATTGCGTGTCTGATTGTATGCGGTACTGTTTATTTTCTGGGTTCTTACTTATTGAATGAATATAGCAATTACGCTGGTCGGTATAAAATAGAACCCAAAGTAACAATCATAGAAAAAGAAACGCCAGCGCCTCAACCTGTCGTTGTTACAAAACCAACTATTGAAGTTCAAGAACCTGTTACTTATACTTTAGTATCTGAATCGGTCTTTGAATCTCTGGGCTTTCAAACAATTCCTGTAAGAGGAATCAGTTCCACATCTGAATACGTTTCTTCCAAAGGAAATTATTATGGTGCGACAAATCTGTTGGATTCCAGTTTAGGAACTTCATGGCAGGAAGGAGAAGAAGATGGTGGAATTGGTCAATCCATTCACTTTACCTTTGATACATCTGTCATGGTCAGTGCAATGTGCATCTATAATGGAAAACAGACGAGTGAGGAAGCCTTTTTTGAAAATAATCGTGTTGCTTCTTTTACCATATTTGATGATGATTTATGTGTAGAATTAACAGACGACATGCAACCACAATATATTGTCTTTGAAAATCCTTTGTTGATAGACAATCTGACTTTCACAATTCAAAGTATTTTCAGTGGTGCGAAATGGAATGATACATGCATCACCAAAATTATTTTTTATGAATAATCTTAAATAACAGTTGCAAATATAAAACTGATACATTAAGCTAAATAAGCAATTAATGTATCAGTTGTTTTTATAAAAAATATTTCACAGCAATGCAACCAAAGCGATCAAAATCCCTCTATATAGGTAAGAAGCGTTATAACCACGAACAAAGGAGGATAACCCCATGGAAGACAATGAGATTATCGAACTATACTGGAATCGCTCACAACAGGCAATAGCCGAAACTTCCATTAAATACGGAAAACAGCTTCATACATTAGCCGAGCGTATTCTATACAATCATGAAGATTCTGAAGAATGTGTCAATGATACATATCATATCGCATGGAATACCTTGCCTCCCAAACGTCCGGACTATTTCTTTGCCTATCTGGCTAAAATCACCAGAAATTTCTGTTTCGGTAAATTAGATTATCAAAAGGCAAAGAAGCGTGATGCCGAAATTGTTACCCTTAGTACAGAACTGGAAAATTGCATCACAAGTCCCAATGACTGCGAGCAAAAGCTTGCATCTCAGGAATTAGGGCAATTAATCAGTCAGTTTCTTCGGGAGCAGCCAGAATCTGCACGTAAAATATTTATACGTCGTTACTGGTATATGGATTCCATCCACGATATCTCTGCGAATATGAATATTAGTGAAAGCAAAGTAAAATCCATGTTATTTCGTTTGCGTGGCAAGCTTCGAGATTATTTAGAAAAGGAGGGGATTACATTATGAATGGAACTGATTTGTTAAAAAGCATCGGCGATATTGATGACGCCCTAATTCATGAGGCTTATATCAATACAGCCGATTCCACACCAGCCAAATGGTACACTAAAAAGCCTTGGTTGAAATGGGGAAGCATGGCAGCCTGTCTGCTATGTATTGGCGCTGTCAGTATCTCAGCATACCGGATGCATCAATCATCCCAGAATACATCTGAATCCGCTGTAGCTGCATACGGTATTGAAGCCTATAATACTCCTGCCGAAGCATTCTCACAGGAAAATGACGCTTCCGTGTCTGAAGCTCCAGCTGCTTATCTTATGGATGAGTCAGCTGATACAGAATGCAATTTGCCAACAGACAGTGCTCCACAGCTCCAGGCAGAAGTAGAGGATAGTAATAATGCGCCAGATACTGTACCCCAACATGACTGGTCTGCATATACGATTATCTCCGAATATCCTGGTAATATGGATGCCATATATTGTTATGGTGCTCCGGCAAAAGGAAGCTATTTCCTGTATCACTACCTTGAAGAAACACTATCACAGAATGAAAACGAGCCATATGCATATAAAGTGCGTATTAATCTATTTACCTATGAAAATGATTCTACTGAAAGTGCTGATTACGTCTATGGCGATACAGAAGCCAATCAGAATCTTCTTACACAGGAATGTCAGCGTCTGCAAAGTCTTAATCTGGATGTTACATTATCAGCAGATTATCAAATGAGTGGCATACTAACGAAAGAAGAGTTGCAGAATTTTCCTGTAAATTCTGAATATGGCTATGTAATTGGATTTGCAAACGAACAATAGAAAAGAGGATTTTTATGAAGAAAAGAACACTTACATTTATTTTAACAACTACACTGATCACCGGATTACTTAGCGCCTGCGGAAATTCTTCCACATCTGACAGCGTGACTATTCCATCAAATAACAGCAGTCAGAAATCAGAGGTGATATGTTTAACAGATACCGTTGCTGAATCAGTAAATATTGATTATTCCATTAATACCTATGCACCTGTCAATGACTTTGGTTATCGCCTTTTCCAGGAGAGCCTGGATGGCACAACTAATCCTGTTTTATCACCGGTATCCGCCTATATTGCCTTAACAATGGCGGGAAATGGGGCAAATGGTGCAACCAAAGATGAATTTCTGAAATTACTGGGTGAAAACGGAGAAATGACTACATTATCTGATGATATGATAAATAGATTTTCTTACGACACAGAGAATCTTAAACTTAATTTGTCTAATTCTGCCTGGATAGATGACGAATTCACTCCAAAGCAGGAGTGGCTCAATACCATTTCTTCTCTCTATGATGCGCAGGCTTATCACGCCAATCTATCTACTTCAGAAGCCATGGATGCGATGAATCAATGGGTCAGCGACCATACACAGGGTCTGATAAAAAAAATGATAGAAAAGCCTCTGGATGAAAAAGCAAGACTGGTACTTTTTAATACATTATACTTTAAGAGTACCTGGCGTGATCCTTTTATCCATGAAATGACCTATAACCAAACATTTACCACAACGGAAGGAAAAGAGAAAGAAACAGCAATGATGCACCAGAATAAGGTATACTTTGATTATTTAGCAAATGATCAGGTAGATGGTGTAATTCTTCCCTATGCAGACAGTAATCTTGCTTTCATAGCATTAAAATCCAAAAGCAATACATCCATACGGGATTATTGCAGCAGCTTAACAGCAGAAGCTATCTCCAGTCTCTTAAATGAGAAGCAGGAGAGTACCTACATGAACCTGACGCTGCCCAAATTCGATATCACATTTGATCAGATATTAAATGACAGCTTAATTAATATGGGACTGCAAACTGCATTTGATGAAGCCAAAGCCGATTTTACAGATTTAGGAACAACTAAGCAGGATGGCAATCTATATATTGATCTGGTACGTCAAAAAGCCAACATCCGTCTGGATGAAGAAGGTACAGAAGCCGCTGCAGCCACGGAAGTTGCAATGGTTGAAGCAACCTCTCTGGATATAGAACAACCTGTAAATGTTACCTTCGACCAACCGTTTCTGTATATGATTATGGACATGGACAATCAGATTCCTCTATTTATTGGAATTATAGATAATCCTGACGCATAATTTTCTTTACTGACTTAAATATAGTTCAAATCAAACCTGGGGACTCTTAATAGATGAATTTTTAGCTGGAGAGCCCCTTGGTTAAAAGGGCGTAACTATTCGCAAAAGACAAGTTTAACGAATTTATTATTGAAAAAAGTGTGCAAATCCTGTATACTAATTATAAAAGGCAAATCCTTTGGTCTGATTTGCCTTTTATATTATAACTATTATTTTTTTGTATCAGAATTTGTTTCATCTGTATCTGTATTTTGTGTTGCATCATCTTTTTTTGTGTCATGGCTTATAATCTTATATAGACTATGCCAGTCTATTTCCTGCTGTTTTATATGCTCATGACTCTTTACCAGTATTCTGGTAATTTCAGAAAATGGTTTTTTATCCTTTTCAGAGAATGTTACCATTTTCTTTGTATCAGCCTCTATATAAAGTAATTTCAAATAATTAGATGTTTCTGGTGGTAAATTTTTTAAATTAAGCCGGGATTCTACAGTGGATTTCATAAATGCAAAGATTACAGCAAATATCGGAACTCCAAGTATCATCCCTGCGATTCCAAATAGTCCGCCAAATAATGTGATGGCAAAAATGACCCAGAAACTGGAAAGTCCTGTGGAATTACCTAAAATTTTTGGTCCAATGATATTACCATCTACCTGTTGTAATAAGAATACAAATACCAGGAAATACAGTGCCTGTACAGGATCAATAAATAATATCAACATTAAAGAAGGAACTGCTCCCAGAAACGGTCCAAAAAATGGTACAATATTGGTAACGCCTACAATTACACTAATCAAAACATTAAATGGTGTTCCTATAATGCTGGTACATACAAAGCACAAGATTCCAATAATGATAGAGTCTAATATTTTTCCTACAAAAAATCCACCAAAGGTTTTATTGGAAAAACGAACATTGCTGACAAAACGGTTGGCTGCCTCTAATGGAATAAATGCATATGTGATTTTCTTGAATTGTGCAGCAAAAAGCTCTTTACTTGCTAACACATATATGGAAATAATGAAACCAATAATGAAGTTCCAAGATTCCTTAAAAAAAGAATACACACCGGTAGATACCATTACAATAATATTGTTTAATTGTGGCAGAACTTTGGCATTAATAATATCTTCAAATTCTGTAGAATATTTGGAAATCATTTCATTGGCAAAATTTTCAATATCCGGATTATCCTCCAGCAATTTAGATATCCAGTAAGTCAAGGTATCTACATAACTTGGAAACTGCATGATAATAGTTCGTATACTATTTACTATTTGAGGAATTACCATAGCAAAAAATCCATAAGTAATTGAACCGACAAGAATGATAGTCAACAATATGGATACTAAACGCATTTGTTTATGTTTGGCTTCACACCTTATAAATGCAAAAAAAGGCTTTACTGTCTTCCGCTCAATCACATTCAAGAGTGGTGTCAACAAATATGCAAGAATCAATCCGTCTGTAACCGGCATGAGAATTACCCATACTTTATCAATTGTTCCTTTAAAATTATCCAAATTAAAGATAATATAATAGGCAATCATACTTGCAAGAATTACGAGAAAAGCCGTAACTCCCCACCGAATATAATTTTTATTTTTGTTATCCTGATTCATAGGCATTCATACTCTCCAATCTGCAAGTGTTCAATTATCTCTTAATCATATTCTTTAGCAATTCATTTTGCTTTATAAGTATGATTATAACACATTTTTTAAGAGTATACGTCCTATTCTCCATAAAAAATTAATAAAAACAGAAAGAAGGAAAAGTACAAATATGAAACTACAACAAGTAATAAGTCATGTACGTCGAGCAATTGATGATTTTCAAATGATAGAGGAAGGCGATAAAATTGCCATTGGTATTTCAGGTGGCAAAGACAGTTTAACCCTGCTTTATGCTTTAAGCGGTCTCAGACGTTATTACCCTAAATACTTTTCTTTACATGCTGTAACAATAGATCTTGGATTTCAAAATATGAATCTTGACCAGATTACAGCCCTATGTCAGGAATTAGATGTTCCATATAGTATTATTAAAACAGATATTGGTAAAATTATATTTGAAGAACGTCAGGAAGAAAATCCCTGTGCCTTATGTTCTAAAATGAGAAAAGGTGCTCTAAATAATGCCATGAAAGAATTAGGGTGTAATAAAGTAGCCTACGCTCATCACAAAGATGATGTGGTAACTACTATGATGTTGTCCTTAATCTATGAAGGGCGATTTCATACCTTCTCTCCTGTTACATATCTTGACCGCGCAGACATGACAGTAATTCGTCCCTTAATCTATATGCAGGAATCTGACGTAATCGGATTTGTACATAAATATAATGTACCGGTGGTAAAGAGTCCCTGCCCAGCAGACGGAAATACCAAACGTGAATACATCAATCAGCTGTTAAAACAACTAAACCGTGAAAATCCCGGAGTGAAAGACAGAATGTTTACCGCAATTCTAAACAGCAATATGGAAGGATGGTCAATAAATCATGGAGAAGAATAATACAACTAATTATCATGAACAGCAAAACAAAGAAAATATCGTGCATTTACGCGAAATTCTCGCTACTCTTCCTCCCTTCTGCGGACAGTATTTCAGAGGCATGCAAGAATATATAGCTTCCAGAACCAGAGTTGCCTATGCTTATGATATTCGTGTATTCTTTGAGTATCTGCATGATAATAATCCCATTTACGGTAAGAAAGATATTAAAGAATATACAATAGATATTCTTGATCAGATCACCAGAATGGATATTGAAGAATATCTGGAATATTGCTCCTATTATGTAAAGGACGGGAAGGAATATATGAATGATGAACGTGGTAAAGCCCGGAAACTGGCATCCCTTCGAAGCTTCTATAATTATTTCTTCCGAAATGAACTTATCGAAAAAAATCCTGCTGCATTAGTGCCAATGCCTAAATTGCACGAAAAAGAAATTATTCGTTTAGAAGCCGATGAAGTAGCTCTTTTATTAGATGAAGTAGAATCTGGTGAAAATCTGACCAAACAACAGCTTTATTATCATCAGAAGACCAAGGTAAGGGATATTGCATTACTTACTCTCTTACTTGGGACCGGAATCCGAGTATCTGAATGTGTTGGTATTGATCTACAGGATATTGATTTTAAAAATAATGGTATCAAAATACGTCGTAAAGGTGGTTACGAAGCTGTAATCTATTTTGGTGAAGAAGTAGAAACTGCTCTTCTAGATTATTTAGAACAACGCAATCATATCATTCCTGCAGAAGGCAATGAAAATGCATTATTTCTCTCCCTGCAAAATAAAAGAATCTCCGTTAGAGCCGTTGAAAAACTGGTTAAGAAATATGCTTCTCTTGTAACAAACCTGAAAAAAATAACACCTCATAAATTACGTAGTACATACGGTACATCCCTTTACCGTGAAACTGGTGACATATACCTGGTTGCAGATGTTCTGGGTCATAAAGATGTCAATACAACCAGGAAACACTACGCAGCAATTGAAGACGATCGCCGCAGGATGGCTGCTAATGTCGTTCGATTACGAGAAAATAAAAACGAAGATTAAAAATCAATCTGTGGAACCGACAAACTCTGTAGAATAATAAGGAATAATCAAATAACTTCCCGCAATAATCTGATCAGTATCCAGAGAATTCATTCTTTTCACCTCAGCAACATAGTCTGCTGTATGTCTATAATAACGTGCGTCCATATTATCTTCAGCAATAGACCACAATGTATCACCGGAAGAAATCTCGATACTCCGAAAATACTTATAAGAAGGCATATGTTCTTTATCACTCGCCTGTGTAGAAATAGAAGCAACAAAGAAAACACTGACAAAAATAAACAATACAGATATAACAAGCAATAAAATATTGCGACGTACCTGTTTCTGGCGTGCTCTACGTTTCGATATGGATCGTAAATAATAAGTATCTTCATTCAACATGGCATTGACCTCCTCAAAAGTATACATATGCGGAACCTCAGTTTCAAACGCATATTCTGAACGCAGGTTCCGAACATAGTTTCCGAACATAGTTTCCGAACAACTGTTTACACTGATTATACAGAATGTCTGTTTGGATGTCAATACTTTTACCACAAATTTGCGAACAAATATTTGGAATATATGTTTGCATTTTTATGTAGCCTGTGATATGATTATAAAAAAGGAGGTTGTATATGTAATGGCATATGGAAAAATTACAGCAAAACAAAAAGAAATCTTAGAATACATAAAAGCAGAAATTTTAAAGAAGGGTTATCCGCCTGCTGTTCGCGAGATTTGCGAAGCCGTTAATTTGAAGTCCACTTCTTCTGTTCATTCACACCTGGAGACATTGGAGAAGAATGGATATATCAGAAGAGACCCGACCAAGCCCCGTGCAATTGAAATTATGGATGACAGTTTCCAGATGGTCAGACACGAAATGGCAAGTATTCCTATCATTGGTACGGTAGCAGCTGGTCTGCCTATTCTTGCAGAACAGAATATCGAGGGATACTTCCCTATTCCGGCAGAGATGGTTCCAAGTGGTGATACTTTCATTTTAAAGGTGAAAGGAGACAGCATGATTAATGCTGGTATTTTCAATGGGGATCAGATATTTGTGAATTGCTGTAATACTGCAGAAAACGGAGACACTGTTGTTGCATTAATTGATGATTCTGCAACTGTTAAGACATATTATAAAGAGAATGGTCATTACCGTTTACAGCCTGAGAATGATACAATGGACCCTATTATTGTTGATCATGTTGATATTTTGGGTAAAGTATTTGGTGTTTTCCGCCTGTATCATTAATGTAATGTAACTGTACTGAATAGTTATAATGATTACACATTTCAAAAAGGAATCTATAGATAATTTTTATCATCTATAGATTCCTTTTATTTTATTCATATCACATATTATATTTTCGTAACGATACAATATTCAATGCTTAATTCCAGCTTATGAAAAATCATCTGCGCTGATCAGTTTACCGTCTCTCCAGATTCTTTCCAAATCGTAGAATCCACGACTTTCACGATCAAATACATGAATTACTATATCTGTATAATCCAGCAAAATCCAGTTAGCATTAGAATATCCTTCAACCTGTTTTGCATGAATTCCTTCTCTGTCCAATTTCTCACCTACATTATCAGCAAGTGCCTGTACCTGGCTTTTATTCGTTCCATTGGTAATGATAAAGTAATCTGCCACAGATGAAACTTCACTGATATCAATGATCTGAATGTTTTCTGCTTTTTTATCTTCCAAAGCGTCTATAATAAGTTTTACTGTTTCTTTACTCGTCAATAGATTAATCCTCTCTTTCTGTGCGTATGTAACTATCATATGTCTTTTGTGTCATGTCATCAATAGGATTGCCTTTTTCATTGAGATATTTCAGCGTATTCTCAAGTATCTTAATGACTGCCTGATCAATATCTGTAAAAGCAAGTTGACGGATTAGATTTAACTCAGGAATAGGTCTTCTTGATGGTTCAATATAATCCGCTACAAATATAATTTTCTCCAGAAGTGACATATCAGGTCTCCCTGTTGTATGCCAGGTTATAGCATTGAGAATATCCTCATCCAAAATATCAAATTCCTTTCGAGCTATATATGCTCCAACTTTACCATGTAAAAGATAGGGATTCTCAGCTTCTATTTTACTGTAGGATATTTGATTTTTATTACATATCCTGATTTTTTTATCGTTGTCCATACATTTGGCACAATCATGCAATAATCCTGCAATTTCAGCCTTAATCATGAACTCATTATTATCAGGCTGAGGATTGTATTTCATAGCCATGGACATTGCTGTGTATGCAACACCAACTGTATGATGATATCTTTCTTTTGTCAGATGCTTTTTAAGATATTTCTTTATCTTCTTCATATAAATGCTCCTGTGAAATATACCTGGAAACAGAGTCTGGAACAAATTCATTAATAGTAAGCCCTCTGGCAACACGATTTCGAATATCAGAAGAAGAAATATCAATTTTGGGCATCTGCAACAGGATAACATCAGCCCCTTTGCGAATCAGTTCGTCACGTTTATTTTCCAACTCTTCCATATGATATTCATCACGCACAGAGCAGACAAGAGTAGACAGAGAAAATATAACTTCCGGATTCTTCCAGGTCTCTATATGAAATAATGAATCAGCTCCCATAATGAAGTAATAGCGGATCTGCGGATGTTGCTGTTTTAATAATTCCAGAGTCTCATAAGTGTAGGTATTACCTGCACGATTCACTTCAATATTGGAAAGTTCAAAATATGGATAAGGAGCAATTGCTCTTTCAATCATGGCGATACGATGTTCTGCATCCAGAACGTCATTTTTCATATAAGACTTGCCACTGGGCATAAATAAAACCTTATCCAAAGAAAGCGTTTCATATGCACACTGTGCAAGAGCTATATGTCCATTATGAACAGGGCTGAAAGTTCCTCCCATAATTCCTACTTTATTGAGTGATTCCATAACGTACCTCTTTATTTTGGAAGAATAATCTTAGGATTTTCTTTAAAAGGCTTGTACAAAACAAACTTCTTACCAATTACCTGTACAACCTGAGAGCGAGTACGTTCTGCTACTGTATTCGCTACTTCCTTAGGATCATCCAGACAATTCTTCAAAATTGAAATCTTAACAAGTTCTCTTGTATTGAATACTTCAGAAATTGCTTCTACATTTTCCGGTGTTACAGATGATTTTCCGATCTGAAATACCGGTTCAAGATTCATAGCAAGTCCCTTTAAATAAGAACGCTGTTTACTTGTCATTATCATACCTCCATTAGTAGTTGTTTATTCTTTATAGTAATTAAAAGCAAGACCATACATACGTACTGTATCGCCTTCCTGAATCCCCAGAGCCTCTAATTCATCCAGAATGCCATTTTCTTTCAGGAACTTCTGGAAGAACTGGAATCCACGCTCAGAATCCAGATTGGTATAACCTAACATCTTCTCGATTCTAGGTCCTTCTACAACGTATTCATTGTCTTTTTCATTATATTCTACGCTATATGGTTCATTACCAGTTACAATATCAACATCAGGATTAAATTCAGGCTCAAATACTGTAGGTGCTTCATTGATATCTGCAAGCATATCACTTACACAATACAAGAGTTCTGAAAGTCCCTGGCCTGATACAGCAGAAATCGGAAATACTTTAATTCCCTTTGGTTCAAATTCTGCCCGGATTTTTGCAACCGGATCTTCACCATCTTCTGTATAGATTGCATCAATCTTATTAGCTGCGATTACCTGAGGACGATGAGCAATATCAGCATTATAAGCTTCCAATTCCTTGTTAATTGCATAGATATCCGCAATAGGATCACGTCCTTCTGTGGATGCAGCATCTACCAGATGAATCAAAACCTCCGTTCTCTCTATATGTCGAAGGAATTCATGACCAAGTCCAACTCCTTCTGATGCACCCTCGATCAATCCAGGAATATCTGCAATTACAAAACCTTTACCATCATCCAGATCAACTACTCCAAGATTAGGATTCAATGTTGTAAAATGATAGTTTGCAATCTTAGGTCTTGCATTTGTCACACGGGATAATAATGTTGACTTACCTACATTAGGGAAACCAACCAATCCAACATCTGCGATCACCTTCAATTCCAGAAACAGATTCAGTTCTTTAGCGGGCTGTCCTGGCTGAGCATACTTTGGTGCCTGCATCGTTGATGTAGCATAATGCTGATTACCATTACCACCCTTACCACCAGACAAAATAACCTGTCTGCGGTTATCACCTGACATATCAGCTATGATTTTTCCTGATTCCAGCTCTTTAATAACAGTACCTTCAGGAACTTTGATGATAATATCCTTACCATCTTTACCACGGCAATTACGTTTGCCGCCCTGCTCACCATCTTCAGCAGAATACTTCCTGATATGGCGAAAATCTGTCAAAGTATTAAGACCCTCATCGACTTCAAAAATAACACTGCCGCCATGACCGCCATCGCCGCCATCAGGCCCACCATTAGGTACATATTTTTCACGGCGAAAAGAAACATGACCATCTCCGCCCTTGCCGCTTCTGATATATATTTTCGCTCTATCTGCAAACATCGATTTCTAACCTTTCTGAATAGTTATATATAGTGTTAAAAAGGCTTCAGGGGTACAACCTGAAGCCTTACGTCTTATTTCTCTTCTACAGGATAAACGGAAGCTTGTTTCTTATCTCTTCCTTTTCTTTCGAATCTGAGAACACCATCTACTAATGCAAATAATGTGTCATCTCCGCCGATACCAACATTAACACCGGGATGAATCTTTGTTCCACGCTGTCTATATAAAATGTTGCCTGCCTTTACGAACTGACCGTCTGCTCTTTTTGCACCTAATCTTTTGGATTCGGAATCTCTACCGTTCTTAGTAGAACCAACACCCTTCTTATGAGCAAAAAACTGAAGGTTTAATTTCATCATGGTTTTACACCTCCTCGAATTTGAGTCTTAAATACTTCTTGCCGCATTGTGAAACAATGCTTTCTAAACCCAATATCATAGAATCTATCAAAAGCTTTGCATGTTCGCTGATCTCGTTTGGAAAACGACAATCAATATAACCTGTCGTTTCATCATTAACCAGCTCCATCTCCTCATGAACTAATTCTTCCAGAGAATTTACTGTGTTAATTACAAGAATCGAAATCGCAGCACATACAATATCTTTGCCTGACATAGCATATCCGGCATGACCCTTGCAGGTAAAACCTTTGTAGCTACCTTTATCGGATTTATAAATGGTAATCGTAGTCATAATAAGTAAACCGATAACATCTATTAAGCGTTGATTTTGTCAATCTTAACCTGTGTGTATGCTTGTCTATGACCGTTCTTTTTGTGATAGCCAGTCTTTCTCTTGTACTTGTAAACGATGACTTTCTTGCCTCTGCCCTGCTCCATAACAGTAGCTGTTACAGTAGCGTTAGCAACGTCAGCGCCAACTTTAAGAGAATCATTGCTAACAGCAATCACGTTGTCAAAAGTTACAGTATTTCCAGCTTCTGCATTAAGCTTCTCAACCTTAATAACATCACCTTCGGAAACCTTGTACTGCTTTCCACCTGTTGCAATAATTGCGTACATATTGCACCTCCTAAATAATTACTCGCTAACTTTGGTGATACATATTCGTATACTTCA
Organism: Roseburia sp. CAG:10041_57; assembly: GCA_001916965.1. GTDB lineage: Bacteria > Bacillota > Clostridia > Lachnospirales > Lachnospiraceae > COE1. The sequence continues at coordinate 99,788 of MNTL01000001.1, read as the reverse complement.
ACCTAGTTATGCGGCATACTCATAAATAATATCATCGACTTTCTAATAAGTCAATAGTTTTATTTAATTTATTTGTTCTTTTAATGCTTTTTTTGTCTTTTTACGTGTAATCTCTACCAGTCCAAGCGGTGTCATATCTACAATAGTGGTCAGAATGCGGTCATTATGTGCCAGATGACGCAGTTCATCCAGAAGACGCTCATTTCTCTCCTGACTCTCCATATTGATAAAATCAACCATAATGATACCAGACAGATTACGAAGTGTACTCTGTCTGATGATTTCTCTGGCTGCCTCTGCATTGATCTGCCAGATATATTCATCATTATTTTTATTGGTATTGTTCTTACCGGAGTTTACATCAATCACATACATGGCTTCTGTCTGTTCTATGACCAGATAAGCCCCGGATTTTAACCAGACTCTTGGAACCAGCAGTTCCTGTATCTTCGTATCAATGCTGTACAGCTTTCTAAGTGGATACGACTCATCTTTATATAAAGACAGCATACTCAGCATCTTGGGTGAATAGATCTGCAGAAAATCAGACAGTTGGTCATACAGTTGGCGGTCATCCGTAATAATACTGTCATACTCATCAAAATAAGCATCTCTGATATCTGTCAGATATGCATCGGGTGCCTTATACAACAGGCTGTAGCATGTCCGATGTGTCCCATCATGTATCAGTCTGTACATCTGATCTATCAGCATCTGATATTCCTTTTGAAGAATCTCTGCATACTCAGGCGTCGTTTCAATCAACTGCTGTGCATTGGTCCGCACAATGATTCCCAGTTCTGTATCAGCAGGAATCGTCTGCTGTAATGCATTTTTATAATTTTTACTTACTTTATTGGATACACTCTTTTTACTGTTTGCATTTGTCACAACACAATATTTACCTGACAAAGACAAATTCACTGTGAAAACAGCATCCTTCGTACGAATGGCTTCCTTTTCCATCTGCACTATAATTTCATCTCCGGCAAGAATACGGCCATCATACGTACGATTCAACATAATTGGTGTGTAATGCGGGTTGATTGGAAGATAGCCTCTCATATTGGGCTGATAATAAATAAATGCCGCATTAATATTAGGAACTATATTAATGACTTTAGCCACATAAATATTACCAATATCACCTTCCTTGTGCTCTTTACAGAAAGAAACGGACTCCATTCTGTTGTTCTGCATAAGAAAAGAAAGAACACCGTGTTTATAATTTGTCAGAACCAGCCGATTATCAGACATTTAGAATTCCTTTCCGATGAAGTCAAGAGGAACAAGTTCTCTCTGCTCCTCATTTCCAATATTCATATAAGTCTCTTCTCTTGTAATCAGCAGGGCAATTTCATCAAGTGTAGCTCCATTCTGCTCATAAAAGGCATTAATGACCAGAGACGGTTTGATATTACCTGAGCTGCTGGCATCTACAGTAAGATGAATACGACCATCTTCCCCTGTAGTACATTCATAAATATATGGCTTCATATCAAAAGTAGCTTCACTACGTTTGGTTTTCTTCGTTACAATGATTTCAGGCTGCTCATAGAAGGCACGCAGGGCCTTGCGATAATCAAAATCAGGCTCATATCCCTGACGAAATCCTATAGAATAAGCTGCAGCAGCTACACTCGCCATTGCATTACCTGCATCATCAGGAAGCATCTTTACTTCCAGTACATGAATCCCTTCCACCATCTGGCGGTTAAGTGCCTCCAGCATATCTTTGGAGCTGGTAACGGAGTTCACTTCAATATCCATGTATTCTCCATTACTTTCCAGTCCAACACCTAAAGGTGCTGCAAATGACATAATCTGATGAGGGCTGAATCCTCCTGTATATGCTATATCAATATCAGCACGTCTGACTGCTTTCTGGAAGAAACGCATGACATCAAGATGTCCGATGAACTTCAAAGCTCCGTATTTTGCAAATTTAATTCTAAGCTTCATGTGCTTCCTCCTTTCCAGTATGTGGTTCGAAACAGACACCACATCCAAACCGTGCTGCTCCACATGCATTACATTGCTGGCGGCAATTTGGTGTCACTTTCTCATCCAGCGCACGCACCCATTCTTTTTTCAGGAAATCTTTCGTTACACCGCAATCTATAAAATCCCATGGGAAGATTTCGTCCAGTTCTCTTTCTCTTGTGGTATAAAAATCTGTATCAACACCACATTCTGCAAAAGTCTCCATCCAAACGTCATGTTTGTAATATTCTCCCCATGCATCAAAAATACAACCCTTCTGGTATGCTTTTAAAATAACCTGGGCAATCTTACGATCTCCTCTTGCAAGAATTCCTTCCATTACAGAAGCATCTGCTTCATGCCAGTTATACTTAATACTCTTCTGGTTAAGCTGTTCACTGATAGCACGACGTGTTGTGTATGCTTTTTCAATAAACTGTTCCTTCGTACATTGTGCAGCCCACTGGAACGGAGTAAATGGCTTGGGAATAAAGAAAGATGTGCTGGCTACAATCTGTACCTTACCGTTTCTCTTTTCCTTGGGAACTGTCTCATAATATGCAGCAGCAATTTTATTGGAAAGCTCTGCAATTCCCTTGATATCTTCTTCTGTTTCTGTTGGAAGTCCAAGCATGAAATAAAGCTTTACACGATTCCAGCCACCTTCAAAGGCTTCTGTAGCACCTTTGAGAATCACTTCTTCTGTCAATCCCTTATTAATAACGTCACGAAGACGCTGGCTTCCTGCTTCCGGTGCAAAAGTAAGGCTGCTCTTTTTAATATCCTGTACCTTCTGCATAACATCCAGTGAGAAAGCATCAATACGCAGGGATGGCAAAGAAATATTGACTTTTTTATTCTTACAATGCTCAATCAGGAAATTCACCAGTTCTTCCAGATGGGAATAGTCACTGGAGCTTAAAGAACTTAATGTAATTTCTTCATATCCGGTGTTGTCAAGCATCTTGAGTGCATACTCCTTGAGCATATTGACGTCGCGTTCACGAACCGGTCGATAGAGCTGTCCAGCCTGACAGAAACGGCAGCCTCTGATACATCCTCTCTGAATCTCAAGTACTACTCTGTCCTGTGTACATTTGATAAAAGGGACAACCTGTTTCTCAGGATAATAGGTATTCGTTACATCCTTTACCATTTCTTTGGTAATGGTCGCTGGCAGTCCTTCTACACTCGGAGCAAAAGACGCAATCGTACCATCTTCCTTATAGCATACTTCATAAAGCTGTGGCACATAAAGTCCTGGCAGCTGCCCTGCCTGAATCAGGAACTCTCTACGACTTTTACCTTCTGCCTTTGCCTGTTTATACAAATCTAAAAGTGCACGGTATTGTGTTTCTCCCTCGCCAATGTAAATAATATCAAAAAAGTCTGCAATTGGTTCAGGATTGTAAGAACATGGTCCTCCTCCGATTACAATCGGGTCATCCCATGTACGTTCTACCGCAAGCAATGGAATTCCTGACAGATCCAATACCTGTAAAATATTGGTATAGCACATTTCATACTGAATCGTAATTCCAAGAAAATCAAAATTTTTGATCGGGTCCTGGGATTCCAACGCAAATAATGGAATGTGGCGTTCTCTCATGACTGCATCGAGATCCGGCCATGGAGAATAAACTCGTTCACACCATGTATCTTCAAAACGATTGAACATATCATAAAGAATCTGGATTCCCAGATGAGACATTCCTATTTCATATACATCAGGGAAACACATTGCAAAACGAATCGCAATCTGTTCCTTATCTTTCATGATACTGTTGACTTCATTACCTATATAACGTGCCGGCTTTTCAATTTTTAATAAAATATCATCACTAAGGGCTAATTTTCTCATGTTCATACCTTTTCTATAGAATTTCAGACTAACCAAAAGCCAGCCTGTGCAGCTATTAAGCTTATCACAGGCTGACTATTTTGTCTATTAATTTTTAATTTGCAGCTGCCATCTGAAGCTGAAGCAGAACTGCTGGATCTGTTATCATTTTACCGTCTACATCAAAAAGATACGGAACGCCGCCGATTTCAACAATACCTGTCTGCATTGCACCTGCATCATCGAAATAATATACAGCTCCATTAATTGTTGCAAGACCTGTTACCATATGACCATCTATCTCATAATATCTGGCTGTTACACCATCGTTGAACCAGCCTGTATACAGAGAACCATCTGCTGAGAACAGATAAGATAAACCATTGAGTGTAACTGCTCCTGTCTGCATATGTCCATTCTCATCAAAGTAATATGTCTTGCCTTCAATTGTATTCCAGCCAGTTACCTTATGTCCGTCTACTGTTGACAGATAATAGCGGTATACACCATCTGTAAACCAGCCATATGCCATAGAACCATCTGCTGCAAATAAGAAAGTAACATCTCCAATTGTCTGCCATCCGGTCTGCATGATACCCTTGTCATCAAAATAATAATACTTATTATTAACAACATTCAAACCTGTCAGCATATGACCATCTGTCGTGAAGAATCTCTTTCCATCCGGCAAATCTAGGAATCCGGTATACATAGCACCATTCTCAGCAAAATAGTAGGTAAGTCCGCTTAGATTCTGAAGACCTGTGAGCATTTTACCATTTGCATCAAAGAAGTACATTCCAGCTCCGATTGGAGTAAAGCCAACAGACATGACACCATCCGGCTGGAGATAATAAATGCCATCTTCCAATGTCAGCCAGCCAGTCATCATCTGACCGTATGGATTCAAATAATACTTGGCAAGCCCTAAATCCAGCCAGCCTCTCTGCATTTTATAATTAATATAATAATACAGGAAGCCTTTCCTTGCTACCCATCCAGTATCTACAATACTTGTTGAATAGTCCTTCAGACAATAATCCAGGTCTACGTTGGTATTAATACCATTGATTCGTCCTGTCTCACTATACTGCCATACAGCAGCATCAGGGATATCACAGGCTGCTCCCCACTGAGCTACCCATTTATCATAAAATATAGGTCCCAGCTTCTTGGTATACCAATATTTATTGGCATATACCATAGGGTAATATCCTTCAGCCTCAATAATCGCACAGAAGGTATTCGCCATCAGTGAAAGTGTATCCGGGGATAATCCTGCCTGGCAATCATCCTCAACATCCCATACAATCGGGAATGACACCGGAAGATTCTGAACTGCATTCAAAACAAATTCTGCTTCCATGGCAGCTTCCTGCACATTGGTCGCATAAGAATAAATATAAACGCCGGTCTTAATACCTACAGCCTGAGCTGACATCATATTATAATAGAAATATTCATCCAGTCCCTTTTTTAAGTTGCCGACTCTGATAAAGGCAAAGGAAACACCACTTTGGGCAACTGCTGCCCAGTTGATGGCTCCCTGCCATTTGGATACGTCGATTCCCTGTGAAACGACCGCTGCATCAGATTGGAATGAAGGAACTCCAACCAGCATAATCGTTGCCAACAGAGCGCAGAGAAATCGGGTAATTCCCTTTTTACATTTGTGTTTTGCTTTTGTGAACATTTGCATTGCATTCCCCTTTTTATCATACTTTATCGGTCTGCCAGTTCAGCCATAATTTCTTCCCAGGTAACACCCTTTTCTACCATGAGAACCATCATATGATACAGGAAATCACATATTTCATACTTGATTTCATTCACATTGGGATTCTTGGCAGCAATTACGATTTCTGTTGCCTCCTCACCCAGTTTCTTCAGTATCTTATCAATTCCCTTATCGAACAGATAGTTGGTATATGAGCCATCCTTAGGATGTATTTTTCTGTCTGCAATGACAGCATATACATTCTCAAAGACTTTTAATGGGTTAGTATCATTATATTCTTTCTGTAATATCTGCTGGAAAAAGCAGGAATAGCTTCCGGTATGGCATGCAGCACCTATCTGAGATACCTTCGCCAGTAAAGTGTCTTTATCACAGTCTGCAGTCAGAGATTTTACATATTGATAATGTCCACTGGTCTCACCTTTGACCCATAATTCGTTGCGGCTTCTGCTCCAGTAGGTCATTTTACCAGTAGTAATCGTAGAGTTATATGCTTCTTCATTCATATATGCCATCATAAGAACTTCATTTGTCTTATAATCCTGCACAATAACAGGCAGCATCTGATCAGAATTCAGCTTAAAATCGCTCCACTTCATAGCAGCTTCGCAGGCACTGACCAATACACCTTCTTTTGCCAGACTGATTTTTTGTGAAAATGTATCTTCTATTGTATCATTGATTACATTTCCAGTCAAACCACTTACATGATCTGTCAGAAGAATTTCTTTTGCTTCCTCTGGTGTTGCCTTTTCCAGGCTGCAAATAGTAGGAATACCAGTATTATTCTTTACCTGATTTTTATCCAGGCAGATCAGTTCAGACACATATTCTTTCAGAAGATCTTTATGTGCTTCCAAAGAACCGGTGTCAGTATAGGATACAAGAATTTTGGATTTGCCAAATTTTTGGGATACTTCCTCCGTAATCTCAATATTGGATTCTTTGGAATAATTCAACACTGCCTTGGCACATCCTGCATAAAGAAGTTTTTTAACATCTTCCATTCTTTTCACATTGCCTGCACCTATTACAGGCACTTCACAGGCAATTGCTATCTTTTTGATCGTATCAAGTGCAAGTTCATGTTCTTCATCTGTATTAGACTGGTCAAATACAATAATTCTGTCAGCATTATTGTTGCAATAGTAAGCAGCCAGCCTGGCAGCATCGTTATCTACAACTGTGTGATCCTGCAGATTTCTTACAGCACTCCCCTGATATAAATAGATACATGCGCAAAAAAGTTTCTTTATCATGTTTCGTATACTCCTCTTCTATAAACTGCCCTTGGTAGAAAGCACATCTGCAATCCGGTCATCTGTAGATACTGCCATATCCAGTGCCTTGGCAAAGGCTTTAAAGATAGCTTCAATCATATGGTGGCTGTTCTCACCGTTTAACATTTTGATGTGAATATTCATTGCAGCGCTGTAGGATACTGCATAGAAAAATTCCTTCACAAGAGAGGTATCGAGTGAGCCTACCATTTCATTAGGGAAATTACATTCAAAGTTTAAAAAAGGACGTCCGCACAGATCTACTGCACACAATGCCAGTGCATCATCCATAGGAAGGATAAAATATCCGTAGCGTCTGATTCCCTTCTTATCTCCTGCTGCTTCCCTGATTGCTGTTCCAAGCACGATTCCTGCATCTTCCACAGTGTGGTGTCCGTCCACATGCAGATCTCCTTTGATGGCAACCTCCAGATCAAAGAAGCCATGCTTGGCAAATCCTTCCAACATATGATCAAAAAAACCTATTCCCGTGTCAATAGAAGACTTGCCACTACCATCAAGTTCAAGGTTCATCCGTATATCTGTTTCTTTCGTAACTCTGGTTACGGCTGCATTTCTGCCCATACTTTCCTACCTTTCCGCCTAAGCCGCATATTGGATTATATAATATTTCCAGATGGAAAAATACTGGCATATATTTCCATCTGGATCGTTGTTCATTTATTCAAATCTGACATGAATGGAATTAGCGTGTGCTGTCAACCCTTCCTTCTGAGCAAAAAGCTCAATATCCTCATGTACTTTTTCCAAAGCTTCTCTTGAATAGGAAATAATGCTGGATTTCTTCACATAATCATCCACATTCAGAGGAGAGAAGAATTTCGCAGTTCCATTTGTAGGCAATACATGGTTGGGACCTGCATAATAATCTCCAAGAGGTTCAGAAGAATACTCACCCAGGAAAATTGCTCCTGCATTACGTACTCTTGTCATTGTATCAAAAGGATTAGCTGTCAGAATCTCCAAATGCTCAGAAGCAATTTCATTTACGGCTTCTATTGCTGTATTCATATCCGATGCTACCAGAATATATCCATAATTCTCCAGAGACTTCTCTATAATAGCTCTTCTTGAAAGCTGTGTAAGGAATCCGTCAATTTCATCAGATACCTTCTGTGCCAGCTCTGCACTGGTCGTAATCAGAATAGCACTTGCCATTTCATCATGTTCTGCCTGTGATAACAGATCTGCTGCCACATAGCGCGGTGTTGCTGTTTCATCAGCAAGCACCAGAATTTCAGAAGGGCCTGCAATAGAATCAATACTGACATGTCCGTATACCGCCCGCTTCGCCAAAGCAACAAAAATATTACCAGGTCCTACAATCTTATCTACCTTTGGAATCATATCTGTTCCATATGCCAGTGCTGCAATCGCCTGCGCACCACCAACTTTGAAAATGCGGTCAACGCCTGCAATATCAGCTGCAACCAGGGTAGCTGCATTTACTTTACCATCAGCTCCTGCCGGAGTAGTCATGATAATATTGGGAACACCTGCAACCTTGGCAGGTACTACGTTCATCAGTGTAGTGGAAGGATATGCAGCTTTTCCACCAGGAACATATACACCAACACTGTGCATGGGAGTAATCTTCTGTCCAAGAATCGTACCGTCTTCCTTGGCATCAAACCAGCTGTTACGTTTCTGTTTCTCATGATATGCACGAATATTGGCAGCAGAAGCCTTCATCACTTCGATAAAATGTGCATCAATCTGTGTATAGGCTTCTTCTATCTCAGCTCTGGTTACTTCAAAGGTCTCTTTTGTAAGTTCACACTTGTCAAATTTACGAGAGTACTCAAAGATAGCTTCTTCTTTGCGGCTCTTTACCTGTTCTATGATCTCTGCAACGACCTTCTCATATTCCCCATAATCATTCGTACTTCTTTTTAACAGATTCTCAAGCAGATTCTGCTTTGTCTCTGATGTTAATGTAACAATCCTCATGTTGTGCCTCCTCTTTTATTATAATGCAGCTTTCAAAGCCTGTAAAATCTCTTTTATTCGTTCTGATTCCATCTTCATACTTACCTGATTCACGATCATTCTTGCGGAAAGCGGACATATCTCTTCCAGTACTTCCAGTCCATTCTCACGAAGTGTAGAACCAGTCTCTACGATATCTACAATGACATCGCTCAATCCGACTATAGGTCCAAGTTCAACAGAACCATTTAATTTGATAATATCAACTGTCTGATGTTTCTGATTATAGAAATAATCCTTGGCAATACGAGGATACTTACTGGCTACACGTATCATTTCATGATGTTGCAGAAGCTCTCTGGCACTTGCAGGTCCGCAGACACACATACGGCATTTTCCAAAACCAAGATCAAGAACCTCGTATACTTTACGGTTCTCTTCCATAATCGTATCTTTTCCAACAACACCAATATCAGCTGCTCCATATTCTACATAGGTAGGCACATCCGGTCCTTTTGCAAGGAAGAATTTCAATTTCAGTTCCTCGTTGACAAAGATCAGTTTTCTGGAATTCTTATCCTTCATCTCTTCACAGGTAATTCCTATCTGTTCTAATAATTCCAGTGTTTTATTGGCAAGTCTTCCTTTGCCCAGTGCAAAGGTCAGATATCTCATATTTTCGCTCATACAGTCATACTCTCCTTTTCTTATTCGCCAAGGAATTTAATCTGTGCAAAGTTATTGTCTTTTGCAAACTTTTCATACATTTCTGCATCCTTTTCCTGATGCATCAGTACTGTTGAAAATCCCTGTGCACGATATTCTTCTGCTGCCTTGATTGCCTTTTGTAAAGTACAATCATATACAAGCAAAAGGTTACGATTGGAAGGAGATGGACATATCTTCTGGCGTGTCATGGCATTCATCAGATCATCTATCACTACTACAAAACCGGTAGCAGGTGAAGGCTTACCAAATCTGGCAAGGAGATTATCGTAACGACCACCTTTTGCTATGGCACTTCCTGATTGATAAGTGTATGCGTTAAAAATTACACCTGTGTAATAATGATATTTACTGATCATTGCAAGGTCAAATGATACATAACGTTCTACGCCATATAACTTTAATACTTCGTAAATACTGCGCAATCTCTCAATTGCTGCTCTGGACTGCTCATTATTCGCATTTTCCATGGCATCATCCAGAACCTCATAGGAACCAAAGAGTTCACTGACACGCAAAAGCGCATCAACATCTTCTCTTGATACATCTTTATTCAAAAGTAATTCCTCAGCACTGAATCCATTACGATTGGAAATAAATTCCCTTAATTCCAGTTCTGTATCTTCATCCAGGCTGGCATGATTGCACAATCCCTTAAAATAATCTACCTGTCCTACGGATACCTGAAACTCCTTCAACCCTACATTCAGAAGCGATTTGATCAGGAGTGCTATCATCTCTGCATCTGCCTGTGCACTTGCATCCCCAATCAGTTCTGCTCCCATCTGTGTCGTTTCTTTCAGTTTACCCTGTAAATTACTGGTGTTGATATAATTGTTGCCACAGTAGCAAAATCTCAGAGGAATTGTTTCATCCATAAAATATTTTGCTGCACTTCTGGCAATAGAAGGCGTGAAATCAGGTCTAAGAACCAGTGTATTTCCTTCTTTATCAAAGAACTTATATAATTCCTTGGAAGGTGTTGTTCCTATCTCACGCCCAAATACATCAAAAAACTCAAAAGTAGGTGTCTGAATATCCTGATATCCAAAACTTCTTAACTCATCATGCAAAAGATTCTCGATCTGAAGCTTGCTGGCATATTCAGCTCCGTAAATATCACAAACACCCTCAGGTGTATGTACAAGTCGTTTTCCCATAAAATCCATAATTATGCCCTAAACCTTTCTTCGTTATTTACTTTACTTTAGTGATTTAAAGTGATAATTAACTACCGTAGTAGCATGGCGAATTATCCGTAGTATACACTTTTTTTGAGATTGTGTCAACCTCTCTCGTTCAGATCACGCTGGATCATGTCAAGGTAAGGTACAACAAACCCGCCTTTTTTAGGGAAAAAATAGTTTTGAGAAAGTTCATCAATTCGAAAACTTTTGCGTCCTCCCTGTTCCATTCTGTTCCAGTAGATCATCAGTTCCCGTAAAGATAAATAGTACATGATATCACGGTGCGTATAATAGATCAGAAAAAAGGCGATTCCATCCTGCTTCTCGAAATCCTGCATAAAAGCAACCTGATGCGGATGAATATTCTGCAAGGCGAAAGTATCCACTGCACACTCCTTTGCATCAAAACAAATGGGAATTCCCTGCACAGCTCCGATATAATCCACCGTACTTTTCTGATCAAAATACGCCAGTGTAATATGCCTGGTCTCTTTATCAATATTTATAGGAGTAATGGGAGTTGGAATTTTCTGGATCAATGCCAGTCCATTATTGCGATATTTCTCATTTGTCATATTAATCATTTCTTCCAGTAACGAGCCTCGCAAGCCTCTGGAATTCCAAGTTGCCATATTTATTCCCCTTTAATGATTTATTATCTGTTCAAAAATCTCCGGTTCCCTGCATTTTAATACAAGTCCGGACAAATCTTCCATACCGTCTGGTGTATCTGCCGGGAACTCCAGCCTGCATGCATGAAGGAGCTGGCTGTTGACTCCCTGCATTTTATACTTCTGATTCACCTTGGCCGATCCGTATTTATAATCCCCTATCAGAGGATGTCCTGTAGAAGCCATATGTGCTCGTATCTGATGCGTCTTACCTGTATGAAGACGTATCTCCAGTTTTGATATATCCTGTCTGCTAATCAGTGGAGTTACCTGTGTATCAATAAAAGATGCTTCTTTACGCTGCATGTCAGGAATCCGCTCTAAAGAATCATAGATTGTTACCTTATTGGTATGGGAGTCTTTATATAAATACCCCTGAATTCTGAAAGGCTTGTCTACCTTGCCCTGTACAATACAGATATAGTATTTCGCCAGCTCCTTATCCCTGATAATACGGCTCATATACTGGCTTCCTGCTAATGATTTGCTGCACACTACCATACCTGACGTATTTCTGTCCAGTCGATTACAGATAGATGGTTTGAACGTAGATAAAGACTGTTCTGAAATAACATTCTTCTGGAGCAGATATCCTATCAGCCATTCGTTCACGCTCATATCTGCTGGGGATGCCTTCTGTGATAAAACTCCCGCCGGTTTGTTTACTACAAGTATATGTTCATTTTCATATACAATAGTGAGCTGTGATAAAGCTGCGTAGGCTTTTGTATATTCATTGACCTGTGTCGTTTTTACAGTTCCGCAGAATTTATCCAGAGTATCATCCGCCAAAAACAGTTTTACTTCATCTCCTGCTTCCAGCTTTTCTTTTCCATCACATTTTTTCCCATTTAATACAATGTTCTTCTTGCGCATCATTTTATAAATGATGCTGTCCGGTGCTTCTTTGAGAAGCTTTTTTAAATATTTATCAAGTCTCTGCTGTGCTTCATTTGCACCGATCTGATATACTCGCATACTGTTAATTCCTTTTGCCTATTATAAAGAGATGTCACACATTAAAGATAATAGCTCTTCATCATGTTTGCCGGCTTCCTGTGCCTGAAGCTGTTTCAGCCTTTCTTCAAACATTTTATAATCGTTCCTACCAAATATTTTTACATTAATATTCTTAATGCCGTTCTGCGTCAGTATTCCTTCTATATGCTCCTTACAGGAGTTCACATCACATTTATCAAATTCTGAAAATCCGATCAGATTACCACCTCTCGCAGTCATACATGTCATGGCATAATTCTTCTGATAAGAAGTCAGATACAGGTGATACAGCATCGGTATCTCTGCAATCTGCTGAATCTGATTGCAGATCCCTGTGTCATAAGCCGGTGTCTTTAAAAACATGATCATGGACACCGTATTTCTGCTTGCCGGCAGCAATGCAAGAACTGCTATGATCGTAAAAATATTTTCTCTGGTATGATAAATTGCATATCCAATTATAAAGATGATAATTGCGGCTGCGAAACTGATGGCAGTCTTTATTGTGGATAATTTCTTCTGGCGAATCAGATAATCCGGTTCTCCCTTTTGTGGTAAATTAATTTTTTTCATAAATGTATCGTGACAAAATCCTTTCCAAACAATATTATTTCAGGAAACGCATAATAAAGAGAATCCATTGATGAGGCACTATCTTAGCCAATACATGAAATGCCCGGATATATGGATTGTAGACTGAGATTTTCTTCTTATGGAAGGAATCTGCAATTGCGCGTTCTACCACTTTTTCCGGTGACGCAAGTGTCAGTTTTTTGATAGATAAGGTCTTGCCGTCCTTCTCTGCAATATCAAAAAATGGAGTATCAACAGGACCAGGGCATACTGCTGTCACATAAATCCTGCGGCTGCGCAGTTCTTCTGATAAGGCTCTTGAAAAGCTGTATACATAAGACTTAGATGCCGCATATACTGCAAAATATGGCTGTGGCATAAAAGCCGCACTGGAAGCAAGCTGGATAATACGGCTGTTCTTGCGCATATAAGGAATACACAGATATGTCATATCTGTAAGTGCCTTACAGTTCACATCAATCATGCCAAGCTCTTCTTTTCTGTTTAATTTAGTAAAGTTTCCCATAACACCATAGCCGGCACAGTTGACCAGCATACGAATCACAGGCTTTTCATCCTGCAAAAGATGTGCCAGACGTTTCATATGTGCCTCATTGGTCACATCCATATCCAATATGCGCGTTGTATGCTCCATGCATTCAGCAACCTTCAGCATTTCTTCTTTTCTTCTGGCAATAAGCCATATCTCGTCAATCGAATCAAATACATTATCTAACTGTAATGCAAACTCAAGTCCCATGCCGGATGATGCTCCGGTAATCATTATAATATTCATGCCAGTCACTCCTTTATATATTTATCTTCTTCTGCCATTAGCAGCTACTGATGTTTTCTTTCTATTTCCTGATTGAGATATTTTACCTGTTCTCCCGGATGTTTTTGTTGCCGGTTTTTGCTGTTTTTTATTGATCTTATCCTTCTTCTTATATCTGCTGGAAGCATCCTCTGCATCCGCTGCCAGCTTTCTTGGTCTGATCAGGCATTTCTTGTCAAATCCTATCAGGTCTTCTCTTCCTGCCAGATGTAATGCTTCTTTTACCAGCTCATAATTCTTGGGATTACGATACTGGATCAGTGCTCGCTGCATCGCCTTCTCATGAGGATTATGACAGACATAGACAGGCTGCATCGTGTTAGGATCAATACCTGTGTAATACATCACCGTAGACATAGTAGATGGAGTAGGATAGAAATCCTGCACCTGTTCCGGCATATAGCCAAGATCTCTTAAATATTCAGCCAATGCAACTGCTTCCTTCAAAGTAGAGCCAGGATGAGAAGACATCAGATATGGTACCAGGAACTGATTCTTGCCCATTTTCTGATTCAGCTTCTTATATTTTGCGGTAAACGCTTCATATACTGCATTCTCCGGCTTGCCCATTTTGGAAAGGACAGCATCACAGATATGTTCGGGTGCTACTTTTAACTGTCCGCTGATATGATACTCTACCAGTTCTCGGAAGAAAGTATCATCCTTATCTAACAAAAGATAGTCGAAACGAATACCTGAACGTACAAATACTTTCTTTACCTTAGGCAGTTTTCTTAATTTGCGAAGCAGGGACAGGTAATCCGAATGGTCTACTTCCAGATTCGGACATGGTTTCGGGCATAGACACTGACGATGCTTACATACACCGACTTTTAACTGCTTCTGGCAAGAAGGCTGTCGGAAATTGGCGGTAGGTCCTCCAACATCATGAATGTATCCCTTGAATTCAGGATCTTCCGTGATTAACTTGGCTTCTTCTATAATTGACTTATGACTTCTGACCTGAATGGTTCGTCCCTGGTGGAAGGTTAATGCGCAGAAATTGCAGCCTCCAAAGCAGCCTCTGTTACTGATCAGTGAAAATTTAATTTCCCTGATTGCAGGAACTCCACCATCTTTTTCATACATAGGATGATAATTTCTAACATATGGCAATGCATAGACATCATCCATTTCCTGCATGGAAAGCGGTGTCTGTGGCACGTTCTGCACTACATAAACTCCATTCGGATATGGCTCTACCAGAATCTTGCCATTAAAGGGATCCGTATTCTCATGTTGTACTTTAAAGCTCTTGGCATATAAGGTCTTATCAGCTGCCATATCTGTGTAAGAAGGCAGCAGTTCATAATCATACAGACCAGATATGTCCTTTGTTTTATAGACCGTACCGGGAATAAATCCAATATCCTTGACATCAATACCACTATTCAGGGCGTCTGCAATCTCTATGATAGATTTTTCTCCCATTCCATATGAAATAATATCTGCCTGGCTATCAAGCAAGATAGAACGTTTAAAAGAATCTGACCAGTAATCATAATGCGCCATACGACGCAGGCTTGCCTCAATTCCTCCGATAATGATAGGAGTCTTCTTATAAGTATGCCGAATCAGGTTGCCATAGACTACTACTGCGTGATCCGGTCTTTTATAAGGAACACCTCCCGGTGTATAAGCGTCACTTTCCCTGTGCTTCTTGGATACATAATAATGGTTCACCATGGAATCCATATTGCCGGAAGAAACGAGGAAGCCGAGTCGTGGCTCTCCCAATACTGTAATACTGGCATCATCCTTCCAATCCGGCTGTGCAATGATGCCTACAGAGTACCCATGCGCCTGCAGCAATCTGGTAATAATGGCATGTCCAAAAGAAGGATGATCTACATAGGCATCCCCCGATACATAGACAAAATCCAGTTGTTTTAATCCAAGTTCTTCTACTTCTGCCATATTTACTGGCAGGAATCCGTTTTCTAATGACAAAATATTTACTTCCTCTCCATATATAATTGCTGTATTTCTTCTTTTGTAAGCTGCCTGTAAGCACCTTTGGGCAGGTTCTCATCCAGAGTCAATGGTCCCATAGAGATACGCTTCAGATAAGTCACTTCTCCATCAACCGCCTGTATCATACGCTTGACCTGATGGAAACGTCCCTCTGTGATTGTAAGATAGATTTTATAAGAATCAGCGTCCTGCTGAATCAATTCTGCCTGTGCAGGCAATGTCATTTTATCATCGCCTATGTCTACGCCTTTTCTAAGCATTTCCAGTTTCGATTCTGATATACCACCTCTACACTCCACATAATAAGTCTTGGCAACATGTTTCTTGGGTGACAATAATCTGTGGGACAGCTCTCCGTCGTTTGTAATCAACAGAAGTCCCTCCGTATCTTTATCCAGACGTCCAACAGGCGAAAGATTTCTGCCTGCATCTCTTGGCAAAAGTGACATGACTGTCACATCCTTATCATCCTTTACCGCAGTAATAACGCCTGCAGGTTTATGAAGCATATAATAATGAAATTGACTGTACTGCAGTTCTTTTCCGTCAAATGTAACTGTATCGCTGTTCTCCTTAATCTGTGCTTCCGGTTTTAGCACCGTGACCTGATTGACACTTATTCTTCCTTTTTTTATATAATCTTTGACCTGGCTTCGAGAGCCAATCTGCACTTCTGTCAGAAATTTATCAAGTCTCATGGTAATTCCTTTCTTTTATGCCGCCTGTTTTATGTTCTGAATCCGGTAAATGATTCATAAATTGATAACAAAAATCTATAGGTGATTTACTTTTGTCCAAAATAAAAACTGTGATTCTGTTGTCATTTATGGCATTTATACTGTATTCACCGACCAGAACCTGTCATTATGCATTGGAAGGGCTGACACAATGGGCAACGCGTATGATACCTACGTTGTTTCCCTTTATGATTCTAAGTTCTCTTATGATATGCAGTGGGGCAGATGAACAACTGGGTAAGCTGCTGTCAAAGCTGTGGAAAATCATCCTTCCCATACGCGCATATGGAAGCTATGCCATATTTATCGGTTTTCTCTGTGGCTTTCCCATGGGGGCAAAGGTTGTAAGTGAATTATATTCTGCACGCAAGCTCTCCAGAAAAGAAGCACAGCATTTAGTCGGTTTCTGCAACAATATCGGGCCTGCTTATTTTCTTGGACTGGTATTTCCGCTGCTTTGCAGTCTTGGCTATACAAATGTCTTACCGTTTGTGTTTGGCATGTATGGCATTCCCATATTATATGGCATTGTCCTCTGTAATCTGTCGAAGCATGATGATGATAATACAGCCAGAGCTTCTTTGGCAATCATAAAGCCAGAACATTCATCTGCTGCCGGATTATTCAATGCAATCTGTATGAATAACATAGAATCCATTCTATTGCTTGGCGGATACGTTACATTAATCAATGCAATGCGAAGTATCTTTGACTGTTTTCCACTTTCCTCCAACATAAAAGCTGTTCTTAGCAGTTTTCTTGAAATCATTGGTGGAATCCCAGCAGTCTATCATACTTCAATTCCAGATACCTATAAAGTATTCTGGATTATGGTCGCTCTGAGCTTCAATGGAATATCCTGTTTGCTCCAGACAATCAGTTTTTTAGAAAAAGCCAATCTGTCTGTTGTTAATTATATCCTGCACAAATTAATCATTTTCACCATATCACTTTTTTATTATACATTATGGCTTATCGTCCCTGCCTAATAGGTAATCACATTCGTATCTGTAGATTGGTCATATTGATTCCATACCTTAAACATAACTGTTCCCGAAGACGCAGGTACGTTATTGACTGTTATAGTCATAGTATTATTTGTACCGTTCCACGGGCATAATATTGACCAGCTGAGTCCATTATCAAAAGAATATGCATAATACTGAATGCAGGTTTCATTGTCTGATGCAGTCAAGTTACAGGTCAATGTTTTATTGGAATTATCGTATTTTACCAGATTTGCAATAGCAATTTCAGGCGATGTAGAATCCTGATAGACTTTGCCCTGTGGTGTTGGAACTGCCAGGGGTGCATAGTCTTTGTAACTGGTTTTATTATCTATTGAAGTCAATCCAAAATATCTTGCAACTGCTCTTGCATCTCTTTCTCCAAATTCCCGTAATCTGTCATCTGACTGCAAATTCACAACATCATATGGATGATCCACATGGCAATGCTCAACAATGACCGATGGAATATTAACCAGTGCACACTGTCGAATGATTCCATAATAATCATTTCCTGTTTTACCAATTCTTGTTTTAATACCGCGGTTATAAATACCCATTTCCTGGAATTCTGTCAGGAATTCATTTGCCAGGCCATATCCCTGGCTATACGCTGAACCACTGGATGGTATCCAGACTTCTGCCCCATAATATGTATGCTCTATGGATGCATTAAAATGAAGTGAAAACAGAAAATCAGCGTTTACACTTTTAGCAAACTGTGCTCTTTCCTTATGAGACATTGCCACATCACCGGTACGGGTCAGATATACTTTTACATCCTGGTACTGTTCCAGATATGCTTTCATATACATGGCAACTATAAAATCATAGTCTTTCTCAGGTATCGGCAGATAATCTGTTCCAAGATTGTCACCGCCATGCCCAGGATCAATTACAACAACAAGTGGTTCCGCAGCCTGTACAGACATAGTTGTCTGTATCGCAACTGTAAAAAGAATAATACCCAATAGTGCATACAATCGTTTTCTCATAGAATCCCCTTTCTTACGACAAAACCCACAGTAATCTGTGGGTTTGTTTATAGATACTTCATTTGAATTAAATGACGTCCAGCTTCTCAGTCTCACCTTCCGGTGCTGTATTGGTTTCTTCCACTGGTGGATTCAGCTCAGCACGGTTAGCAGAAACAATACTGTCAATCTGTCTCAGATTCGCCAGCATTGTATTATAATCATTTGTAGAAACTTCAATAGAATGTGTAATAATATTACCCAGATTAGCCAGAATGTCATCTGTATACTGCATAGCTGCAATCTTCACATTATTAGCTTCTGTTGTAGCATTATCCAGAATCTCCTGAGCCTGCTTCGTTGCCAGTTCAACAATTTCATTAGCCTGTGCATAAGCCTGCTGCATAATCTGGTGTTCACTGATCAGTTCATTAGTCTGAACAGTAGCATTATCAATCAGTTCTTTTGCCTTTTGCTTGGCATCATCCAAAATAGCTTCTCTATTGCTGATGATTCTCTGATACTGTTTGATTTCCTCCGGTGTCTTCATACGAAGCTCACGAAGCAATTCATCAATTTCAGCCTTATTCACCATAATAACATCTGTTGAAAAAGCTTTGTACTTACAATTATCAATATATGCTTCAATCTCATCAATTAATTGTTCGATTCTGCTGCTCATAGCACTCCTCCATATTTGTCTGATTTTATTAAGCGGTCATTGGAATTATCCTTATACTTTTCATATACAAGCTTAGCAACGAAATCAGGAACACACTGGGAGATATCTCCATGAAAAGAAGCAATTTCCTTTACACTGGAAGAACTTAAATAAGCATATTCCAGACTTGTAGTCAGAAATACCGTATCCAGCATTCCATTGGATAACTTGCTGTTAGTCTGTGCAATCTGAAGCTCATATTCAAAATCTGTAATAGCCCGAAGTCCTCTGACAGACACATGAATATCTTTTTGTCTTGCATAATCAATCAACAGCCCCTGAAAGGAATCTACCTGAACATTAGGCAGATCTTTCGTGGCTTCTTTTAATATACTAACACGTTCTTCCACAGAAAACAACGCATTCTTAGCTTTATTATCTAACACACTGACAATCAGAGTATCAAACATTTTGGACGCTCTTCTGATCACGTCCAGATGCCCTAATGTCATAGGGTCAAAACTTCCCGGGTATATTGCAGCTTTCATAAAATTGCTTTAACTCCTTACAATAAATACATGTTTATTGGTTTTGTATATTTTTTCTTTTTCAATCGTGTAGCCAAGAGCTTCTGCATAACTTAAATCTGTATCAAGAGAAGCTTCTACCACAATTAATGTATCCTCTGTTACAAAAGAGCAGTCTTTCAGGATTTCCAATGCCCTCTTCTCATATTGCTGGTCATATGGAGGATCCATGAAAATAACGTCCACGGCATCTTCACGGATGCTTCCTCTGATTGCAGCAAAAACATCCTGCTTTACAACAACAGCCTGTTCATTTAGATGTGTATGCTGCAGATTGTCTGTGATACAGTCTATTGCTTTCTGACTGTTTTCCACAAAGTAAGCCTTACGTGCCCCACGGCTCAGTGCTTCAATGCCGATACCACCACTTCCCGAAAACAGATCTACAAAAATTGCGCCAGATAAGTATGGCATAAGCATATTAAATAATGTTTCTTTAATTCTATCAGTAGTAGGACGTGTATCTAAGCCATCAGGAGTCTTCAAAAGAAGTCTCCTTGCTGATCCTGCAATCACTCTCATATATTATAAATTCCTTTCCTAGTCTCTTTAACAGATATATTATACTCTTAATTTCGTACCTTTTGCATCCCTTTTTCCGAGTTTTATTTTGCTTATTTCTATATTTTTATTTTTATAAGTAATACTCTGGTCATTTTCCATGCCTGTGTAGTAGACATTTTCAATATAATCGCCTTCATTCAAACGTATTCCACGTACACCTACCGCATTTTTCTTCATAACAGATATTTCTTCTATCGGGAAGCGCAGGAAGAATCCATTTGCACTCTGTAAAATGACATTCTGCTGTTCTGTCAGGACAACAACACTGACAAGCTCGTCCTCTTCATTCAGCTTTGTAGCAGCTACAGCTCTCTTTGCCACATCAAATTCACCGCCGCTTACGATCTTACACATAGCCTGCTTTGTCACAAACAATAGGCGATATAAATTCAACTCTGACTGGCTTGTAATGGTAATAATCTCTTCTTTTGCAGAATCATAATTGCTGATATTGTCTACCGGCATTCCTTTATCCCTGAACTTTCCAAAAGGAATGTCAGATACCTTGATTGTATGTAACAGTCCTATATTGGTAAAGACACATATTTTTCCGGTGTTTTTACACTTTACGATATATTTCATTTCTGCCTGGACAGTATCTTTATTACGTTCATATGCAGACATATCTATTGTCTTACAATATCCGAAGCGATCCATCAGGAACATAACTTCCATTTCTTCCTGTTTTCTTTCTTCGTAAACCGCTTCTTCGGCATTCTCAATCCTTGTCAGTCTTGGAGAATTATATTCTTTCTTCAGATTGTCAAGATCCTGCATAATGACCTGAGCCATGGAATCTCTGCGTTCCAGAATATCTTCATAACGATAAATATTGGCTGTTGTCTCTTCGTGTTCTTTCATCAGGGCATCAATCTCCAGCCCAATCAATTTATACAGACGCATATCAAGAATGGCATTCGCCTGTTTTTCAGTGAAATTAAGCTGCGATGCCATGATTCTTGATTCTTTCGAGCGGAAATGAATCCCATCAGTAACACCGCTGGTCAGACACGTTTTTACCATATTTCTGTCTTTGGAGCCACGCAAAATCTCAATGATCAGGTCAATGATATTGCAGGCTCTGATCAGACCTTCCTGAATCTCACGTTTCTCCAGCTCTTTATTCAGAAGATTGGTATATTTACGTGTTGCGACTTCATACTGGAATGCTACATTTTTCGCAATAATGCTCTTTAGTCCAAGTGTTTCAGGTCTGCCATCTGCTATGGCAATCATGTTCACTCCGAAGGTATCTTCAAGGCGTGTCTTCTTATACAGTAAATTCTTGAAATTCTCTACATCGGTATCCTTCTTCAGTTCAATGACAATACGGATTCCTTCTTTAGAAGACTGATTGGAAATATCAACAATCTCCGGTGCCTTTTTGGATTCATAGAGAGCCGCAATATCCTGCAGGAATTTACTGATATTGGCTCCTATCATAGTATATGGAATCTGAGAAATAACCAGGTTCAATTTACCATTTTTGCCTTTTTCAACATCTACTACACCGCGAAGCTTGATCTTACCAACGCCTGTCTCATAAATGTCCAGCAATTCATCCTTATTGCATACAATGCCGCCTGTAGGGAAATCCGGTCCTTTTACATAATGGAGCAGTTCCCTGGTCGTAATGTTCTCGTTCTGCATATAAGCCTTCATTGCATCAACTACTTCACCAAGGTTATGTGGTGGAATGCTGGTAGCCATACCAACAGCAATACCTTCAGAACCATTTACAAGAAGGTTTGGAAACCGGCAAGGCAGTACGCTTGGTTCCTTTTCTGTCTCATCAAAGTTAGGTACAAAATCCACTACATCCTTATCCAGGTCTGCAAGCATGGCATCCTGTGTTATCTTCTGGAGGCGTGCCTCTGTATATCGCATTGCTGCAGCACCATCACCCTCTATATTACCAAAATTGCCATGTCCATCTACAAGTGGAATCTCTTTTTTAAAATCCTGTGCCATTACAACAAGTGCATCATAAATAGAACTATCTCCATGGGGATGATATTTACCCATGGTATCGCCGACGATACGCGCACTTTTACGGTATGGTCTGTCATAACGGATTCCCAGTTCATACATATCATAGAGTGTACGTCTCTGAACCGGTTTAAGCCCATCTCTGACATCCGGCAGAGCACGGGCAATAATGACACTCATTGCATAATTGATAAAAGATTTCTGCATGGTGTCAGAATATTCTGTTTTAATAATCTTCTCTTCCATTTATTACCTCATGTTTAAATATCAAGTTCTGCATCTGTTGCATGTTCATGGATAAATGTCTTACGTGGTGTAACATCTGTACCCATCAGCAGTTCGGTTATTTCAGATGCCATTCTGGCGTCTTCTATCTCAATCTGTTTTAAAATTCTTGTTTCAGGATTCAATGTCGTATCCCACAGCTGCTGGGCATCCATTTCACCAAGACCTTTGTATCGCTGTAGTGTAAATGGTCCCTTATGTTTCGCACGATAACGTTCCAGTGCTTTATCATCATACAAATATTCTTCCTTGCCTTTTGCCGGCATTGCCTTATAAAGAGGCGGCATTGCAATATAGATATGTCCCTCATAGATCAGCTCCGGCATGAAACGGTAGAATAGAGTCAGAAGCAGATTACTGATATGTTCACCATCCACATCGGCATCCGCCATAATCACAATCTTATTATAGCGAAGCTTTGTGATATCAAAGTCATTGCCATATCCTTCTGAGAAACCACACCCAAAAGCATTGATCATGGTCTTAATCTCTGCATTTGCCAAAACTTTGTCAATGCTTGCCTTTTCCACATTCAGTATCTTACCACGGATGGGAAGAATTGCCTGAAAGCTGCGGTCTCGTGCGGTCTTCGCACTGCCGCCGGCAGAATCACCCTCTACGATAAAGATCTCACATTTGCTGTAGTCTTTGGATTCACAGTTTGCAAGCTTACCATTGGAATCAAAGGAGAATTTCTGCTTGGTCAGCATATTGGTTTTGGCTTTTTCCTCTGTCTTTCGAATCTTTGCAGCTTTTTCTGCGCAGCCGATAATATTCTTCAGAACTTCTACATTACGGTCAAAATAACGGGGCACCTCATCCCCGGTCACTTTGCTGACTGCCTTGGCAGCATCCTGATTATCCAGTTTCGTCTTAGTCTGTCCCTCAAATCTTGGAGCCGGATGCTTAATGGAAACAACTGCTGTCATACCATTACGCACATCTGCACCGGTAAAATTGACGTCCTTTTCTTTCAGGATATTCAGCTCACGCGCATAATTGTTAATAATGGTCGTGAACATGGTCTTGAATCCGGTCAGATGCATACCACCCTCAGCATTGTATATATTATTACAAAATCCAAGAACATTTTCATGGAATTCATTTACATACTGAAATGCACACTCTACAGTAATGCCATCACTGCTTCCACTGTAATAAATGATGTCATGAATTGCTTCTTTATTTTTATTAAGGTCTTTCACATAACCAACGATACCTTCCGGTTCCTGATAAATGATTTCTTCCGGAGTTTCGAGTCTCTTATCGCGAAATACAATTGTAAGCTTGGGATTCAGATAAGCAGTCTCATGCAGACGGCTCTTAACTTCTTCTGCCTTAAACCAGGTCTTGTCAAATATAGAAGGATCCGGTGTAAAGTTGATAGTAGTTCCTGTCTCTCTGGTCTTACCGATAACAGGAAGCAGACCATCTACCAGTTCTATAACAGGATTGCCATATTCATATTTATCCTGATGAATCAGTCCACCGCTCTTTACTGTAACTGTAAGCTGTGTAGACAGCGCATTCACAACTGAAGAACCAACACCATGCAAACCTCCACTTGTCTTATAAGCAGAATTATCAAACTTGCCGCCGGCATGTAATGTTGTAAATACAACTCGTTCTGCACTGACTCCCTTCGCATGCATACCAACAGGGATGCCTCGTCCGTTATCACTGATTGTCGCAGAACCATCTGCTTCCAGTGTAACTTCGATCTTCGTACATGCCCCTGCCAGATGTTCATCTACAGAGTTATCTACTATTTCATATATTAAATGGTTCAGACCCTTGGTCGATACACTGCCTATGTACATACCAGGTCTTTTTCTTACTGCTTCAAGTCCCTCCAGAACGGTAATACTTGATGCGTCATATACATTGGTTGATTTTGCCATTGTAAAACCTAAGCCTTTCTAAATATAATACGTTATGTATACATAACGCACTTCTCTGATTATAGCATATCTTTCAGTGTTTGCAAACAAAAAATGCCAATTATTCAAACATATGTTTTCTGATATTGTAACACTTTATTTACATGTGTTGTTTCAAATGTAACTGATTTCATGTAACCACTATCACAAATTCAGAATATCTCTATCATTACAAATAAAGAATCCATGTAAAAAAATGAAAATTTTGTGCATTTATTTCAATACAAGGATTGCAAATGTAAAAAATTTGTATACAATAAAGTTAGGACATAGCGAAACGCTGCATAAAATAACGGTGTAAACGCTTACATAGAAATAACAATAATAACCTAAAGAAAAGGAAGGAATTTAATATGTTTGGATTCGGAACAATGATTGAAATTTTAAAGAAGAACCCTAAGAAGATCGTGTTTACAGAAGGCGCTGATCCTCGTATTCTGGAGGCTGCTTCCAGACTTTTAGCAAGTAGTTTCCTTCATCCGATCCTTGTCGGTAATGAAGAAGAAGTATATAAATCAGCTGAGGAAAGCGGATTCAACATTCGTGGTGCTCTTATCATTGATCCTAATAATTATGACCGCTTCGATGAAATGGTAGATCTTTTCTGCGAGATTCGCAAAAGCAAGGGTGTTACTCCTGAAGAAGCAAGAAAGGTATTAAAACAGCCTAATTACTTTGGAACCATGTTAGTTAAGATGGGTGTTGCTGATTCTCTTCTTGGCGGTGCTACATATTCAACTGCTGATACAGTTCGTCCTGCTCTTCAGATTGTAAAGACTAAGCCAGGTAACAGCATTGTATCTTCCTGCTTCATTCTTGTTCGTCCATCTGCAACAGGCGAAAACGAAGTTCTGGCAATGGGTGACTGTGCTATTAACATCAAGCCTACCGAAGATGAATTAGTTGAGATCGCTGGTGAAACAGCAAAATGTGCCAGAGTATTTGGCATGGATCCTCAGGTAGCATTTTTAAGCTACTCTACTCTTGGTTCAGGTAAGGGCGAAGACGTTGATAAGATGCGCAATGCTGCTAACAAAGCCAAAGCTAAATATCCAGAGCTTCCTATCGAAGGTGAACTTCAGTTCGATGCAGCTGTATCTCCTCGTGTTGCACGTACAAAGTGCAAGGATTCTGCAGTAGCAGGTCATGCTAATACATTTATCTTCCCTGATATCAATGCCGGCAATATCGGTTACAAGATTGCACAGCGTATGGGTAACTTCGAAGCATATGGTCCTATCCTTTTAGGTTTAAATGCACCTATCAATGATTTATCCCGTGGATGCAATGCTATTGAAGTATATTCCATGGCTATCATTACAGCAGCTCTTGCATAAAATAAATCCTATAAAATATACTGTGCGTCGTAAGGCGCACAAAAAAACAGTCGTTTTTCAAACGGCTGTTTTTTATTATCCATATCAATTATTAAATAGACATTTTCTTGCAACATGCTATCGCCAATGAACCTGGTCCAATATGGCAGGAAACACTTAATGATAAATGGTCGATATAGATCGGGTAATCTGGAAATACCTCATGAAGTTCCTGTGCCAGAGCCTTTGCAGCTTCTTCATTTTGTGTATGTGCAATCTGCAGATAAATCTGGTTATCTTTCGATACGCCTCCAAATCGCTTTTCTATATCGCTCTTTATTGCATTCATCATAATAGTCTTTGCCTGATTTACCGTTCTGGCTTTGGCAAAAGCATCCAGCTTCTCTCCCTGAATCTGGAGTACCGGCTTTAATTTCAGCAAAGTTCCAAGTGCTGCCGCAGCAGGTGTAATTCTTCCACCCTTCTTCAGATAATATAATGTATCAATCATAATATAGATAGTAGAATTGAATTTGTCAGCTTCCAAAATCTCTTTGATCTCAGCTCCGCTCTTACCTGCATCAATCAATGCGAGCGCATCTAAAACTGACTGTCTCTGTGTAACAGAAATTCTCTGGTTATTCACAACATGAACTTTACCATTATAATCCTGTGACAGCATAATTGCTGTCTGACAGGAACCACTCAATCCACTTGACATTGGAATATGAATAACTTCATCATAATTTTCTAATAAAGAATCCCACAAATTAAGTATAGATTCTGGAGACGGCTGTGAAGTTGATATATCTGCATTAGCTGCCAGTTTTTCATAGAATTCATCTCTGCTTAAAGAGATCTCTTCATAATAAGTCTCTCCATCAATCATAAAAGGCATTGGAATGACACTAACACCTAATTCTTTAGCCTGCGCTTGTGTAATGCCGCTGTTACTGTCAGTAACTACTGCAATTCTTGACATATAGTTAACCCCCTATTGTGTATCTCTTACTCTTGTGTAGAAGTATCATAAACAACAGCTACACTCTTTTATTCTACTGTCAGATGCTTATAAAGTCAACACTACGGGCAATATTCTCTTCGTAATGCTGCCAAATTTCCGCATACTGTGGTTCTGGTACTTTTCCATTCTGTATATAACTTTTATATACCTGTGAAGCACATTGCTGTGCTGATTGTAATATTGTAGCATCCTGATAGATATCGCCTATCTGAAACTGAAATTGTCCACTTTGCCTGATTCCAAATAAATCACCAGGACCACGCAATCTCATATCTTCCGATGAAATAAAGAAGCCATCATTCGATTTATTCAATACCTGCAATCGCTCCATAGTACCTTTATTATTAGTCGTACTGATAAAAATGCAATAAGACTGATATTTTCCTCTTCCAACACGCCCTCTCAGCTGGTGAAGCTGTGCAAGTCCAAATCTTTCAGCATTTTCAACCATCATAACCGTTGCATTCGGTACATTAATACCTACTTCAATTACAGTAGTCGATACCAGAACATCTATATTGTGTGCTGCATATTCTTCCATAATCCGGTTTTTATCCCTGGGTTTCATCTGCCCATGTAAATATGCAATACGAATCGACTCAGGCAATGCAGTCCGAAGCTTTTCTGTATATTCTATGACATTCTCAAGATTTGATTGCTCACTCTCCTCATCTCCCGGTTCAACCATCGGACAAATGACATAAGCCTGTCTGCCGCCAGTCACTTCCCTGGCAATAAACTGATACGCTTTGGAGCGATAATCTGTCCCTACCACACAGTTCTTGATAGGAAGGCGGTCCGCCGGCAATTCATTCATGACAGATATATCAAGATCTCCATACAGAATCAGTGCCAGTGTTCTCGGTATAGGTGTTGCACTCATGACAAGTACATGTGGTGAAAGCCCTTTCATAGCCAGCGTTTCTCTCTGTTTTACGCCAAAACGATGCTGTTCATCCGTGACAACCAGCTTTAAATCATAGAAATCCACATTGTCCTGAATCAATGCCTGCGTTCCGATAATCACATTGCATAAACCCTGACTGATTTTCTCTTTTGCAATCCTTTTCTCCTTTGCAGTCAGTGAACCAGTCAACAGCACAGGCAGAAAAGGCAGATTATATTGATCCGCTATCTGAGATATAGATTCATAATGCTGCTTTGCCAACACTTCTGTAGGTGCCATAAAAGCCGCCTGTTTATGATTCATAACGCACATAAACATAGCCAGTATTGCAACAATCGTTTTACCTGATCCCACATCACCCTGCACAAGTCGATTCATCAGATGTGCAGAACACATGTCTCTTTCGATTTCCGCCCAGACCTTCGTCTGTGCTCCAGTCAATTGATATGGCAGCTTGTCTATCAGTTCCTGACATGCATCAATTCTCATCATAGGGCAATCATTCACCGATCTCTCAGACATATCCTTTAATGTCATAACAGAAAGGATAAAGAAGAAAAATTCTTCAAATACAAGCCTTTTACGGGCTGCAATCAAAGCCGTACGATTCTCCGGAAAATGAATGTCACACATTGCCTGTGCATACTCCGGCAAATCATATTCTGTACGCATAAAGTCCGGGAAATAATCATAAAATGCCAGTTCATCCAGGGCATTTCGGACTGTTTTGGCAATTGCCTGTACCGTCAGCCCCTTAGTCGTAGAATAAATCGGTGTCAGCGTATGCAGATGCTTTATAAATTCTTCTCCCGTAATAATCTTTGGATGTTCCAGTGTAAGGACATTACGGCGCATAACAGCCTGCCCCCGCAATATATACTGCTTGCCGGGCTGCAGATTATTTTTGATATACGGCATATTGAAATAAGCCAAATCACATTGTCCTGTACTGTCCTTCACATGAACAGTGGTAATAGACATATTACGTTTTACATGCAAAGTCTGTGGTACGCTGATTACAGTAGCATGTATTGCCTGCACCTGATTGACCTGTATGTCAGAAATAGGCGTAATATCCTGCCATTCCTCATATTCTCTTGGATAATGTGTTATCAGATCATATACCGTATAGATATTTAATTTATGATACAGGGCTGCTGTTTTATCCCCTACGCCCTTCACGTTTGTTATAGGATCTGTTAATTTCATAAAAATACCCACAGGGACAAAAAGGAACGGAATAACCGTTCCCTTTGCCTTCTATATATTTATTATCTTATATTATTCAGCAGAAACTACATAAGAATAGATAGGTTGTCCGCCAAACTGTAATTCTACGTCACAGGATGTATACTTCTCCTGAATTCTTGACACAAGTTCCTGTGCCTGCTCTTCAGAAATATCTGCACCATAATAAATGCTGATCAGTTCATAATCATCCTTCATCATTTCTGATACCATTTCAAAAGCAACTTCCTGCAGGTCTGTGCCAACAGACAAAATTCCCTTATCACCAATTCCCATAAAATCGCCCTGATGAATTTCTTTGTTGTCGATCATAGTATCACGTACTGCATAAGTAACCTGACCTGTAGCAACATTCTGTGCTTCCTCTGTCATGACTGCTTCATTCTCTTCTATGGAAATATCAGGAACATAGTTGATAATAGCTGTAATTCCCTGCGGAACAGTCTTAGTAGGAATAACGATAATATTCTTATCCTCTGTCAGTTCCTTTGCCTGGTTCGCTGCCAGAATGATATTCTTGTTATTAGGGAAAATAAATATGTTATCCGCATTGATCTGATCAATTGCATTCAACATATCTTCTGTGCTTGGGTTCATTGTCTGACCACCCTCAATGATGTAGTCAACACCCAGAGAACTGAAGATTTCATTCATTCCTTCACCAATAGATACAGCAACAAAACCTGTTTCCTTATGCTCAGCTGTGGCAGCAGGTGCTTCCTGCTCCTGTGTATCTTCTTTCTCGATTACCGGCTGCTGCATCTCTCTTTCCATCATATCTGAGACTTTTTCATCTCTTTCAAGACGCATATTCTCAATAATGATAGTTGTCAGAGAGCCATACAAGAGTGCCTTCTGCATTGCAAGTCCTGGGTCATTTGTATGAACATGAACTTTCACGATCTCATCATCGGCAACTACAACGATAGAATCACCGATAGATTCCAGATACTCTTTAAAATCCATTTCCTGTTTGATGTTAAATGTCTTATTAAGCATAATCAGGAACTGTGTACAATAGCAGAATTTAATCTCTGCCTGCGCCTGTGCCTCAATATTAGGAGACATGGAGCCCTTGGCTGCCGGCTTGGAAGGTGCAGCTTCAATTGTAAGATCCAGCTCTTTACCAAGGAATGCGTCATAAGCACCCTTTAATACTTCTACAAGACCCTGTCCACCTGAATCTACAACGCCTGCCTGTTTCAGGACAGGTAACATCTCTGGAGTCTGTGCCAGAACCACCTCAGCTTCTTTGATCACTTCGCTAATGAAGATCTCAAGATCCTTCTCACCTGCTACAGCAAGGTCATTAGCTCTTTTGGCAGCGCCCTTGGCTACAGTCAGAATCGTACCTTCCTTTGGCTTCATAACTGCTTTGTACGCTGTCTCAACAGCCTTTTCACATGCAGAAGCAAGGATTGCTACATTAATCTCATCATATTCACTAATCACCTTGCTGAAGCCTCTGAACAGCTGAGACAAAATAACACCTGAATTACCTCTTGCGCCTCTAAGAGAACCTGATGAAATTGCCTTAGCCAAGGCAGCCATATTAGGTTCCTTGATTGCTGCCACTTCTTTAGCAGCAGACATAATTGTCATAGACATATTTGTACCGGTGTCGCCGTCAGGAACAGGGAAAACATTTAATTCATTGATCCATTCCTTCTTATGCTCCAAGTTCTTTGCACCGGCAAGAAACATCTTTGAAAGCATTTGCGCGTCGATTATATTTAAGCCCACTTCTAGAATCCTCCTTAATCTATTACTCGAACGCCTTCAACAAAGATGTTGATTTTTTCGATTTCGAGACCTGTAAAATTTTCTACTTTATATTTCACATTGCTAATCAGGTTATCAGATACAGCGATGATGCTGACACCATATGCAACAATAACGTGAAAATCAAGAATTAATTTATTATTTACGATATTAACCTGTATTCCATGAGTAATAGTTTCTTTTTTAAGTAATTTCACCAGGCCATCTTTCACATTAACGGATGCCATGCCGACAATGCCAAAGCATTCAACAGCTACACTGCCTGCATACTGTGCGATAACTTCCGGATCAATAACAATATTTCCCAAATGGGTATTCATTGAACCTTTCATAGAAATCCTCCTTTAAAATTATTCGATTCTATTATAACCGCAAATGAGCAAAAAAGAAACCTATATTTCTATATAATTCATATATTTTTTACTCTTTTTAAAAATATTGCTTGCAATATGAATGTTTTTTTGGTAAGATACTAATGTTGTGAGTCGAATGACTTAGTTTAGTCAAGGAGGTGCTAACTATGGCAAAATGCGATATTTGTGGCAAGGGCGTTCATTTCGGAAACAACGTAAGCCATTCTCATAGAAGATCCAACGCAATTTGGAATTCAAATGTTAAAAGAGTAAAATGCAAAGTAAACGGAGCTACTAAGAGAATGCATGTTTGTACAAGCTGCTTAAGATCCGGAAGCGTTGAAAGAGCATAATTTATTTAAAAAAACAAGTAGGTTTGCCTGCTTGTTTTTAGTTTGCAGAATTTAATTACAAAAAGAGACAGTACTACACTTCATAGTACTGTCTCTTCATTTTTTCATACTCTTTTTGAATAAGTAATAAAGTTTTAGTGTCACCGCACCGATTATCCGGATGGAAAATCTTCAGCAGTTCCTTATATCTCTTTCGCAAGGCAAGCTCATTATCTACGCCTCTGAAAAATACGCAGCTTCCGCAATAATTATTTTCAAATGTTCCTGCACCCATAGAATCAGAATTTGCCCTGGAATGTAATTTCTGCTTTGCAAATTTACCTTTTTCATATTCAAGATTCAGGCGCTCACACTCCAATGCTTTCCGATCCAAAGCAAGCTGTCGAAAAGCATTTTCTATTATCTGCTGCTTCTTGGACATAAATATTTCATTTTGATCGAAACGCTTATTTTCTGTCTTAATCTTGATGTCTAATGCATTTCTGTCCCGTTCCAATGTCCTCTTTTCTTCCTGCAACTTGTGGCTTAACTCGTCCAATTCGTCCTTCTTAGCCTGAATCTTGACTTGCTCCTGAAACATCCATAATTTGAGTTTCTTTACCTCATCAGAAGTCTCAGCCTTCATGAGCCTCTCATCAAAATCCCTCATATTTAATTTCCCACCCTATTATTGATACAATCCATACCAGTACCCTTACTACTGGCAGTGAAACAAACTGTAACCAACTATAAGCAAAAAAGCAATTATTATGACAGCAATCCAAACATCACTGATAATCAGCATCAAAACCATGCCAACAGCAATCCAGAACATTGTATATCCTATCAGCTTTTTCATTATCATACCGTCCTGTCTGCCGTCTTATTCTATTATATGCTGTTACTTCTCATCTTTGTCTGGAAAAGCAGTTTTTATTGCATCTTCATCGCTTGGCATGTCTTCCTTCGGTGCCGTGAAACGATCTACAAGATCAGGTATCATATCCAGTACCTTCGTCATTGTATCCTGATTCTTAATATTCACCAGCTTAATCTGACCATTCTTAATCACAAGAACAGCGCTTGGTGTCATTTTACCTGACATACCGCCACCGCCACCGTTCTTGTTATCTTTTGTCGATGCGCCGGCTCCTACGCCGAATGTAACATCAACCAGTGGAATAATGGTAGTATCTCCTATCTGTGTCGGTTCCCCTACTACAGTTTTGGAAGAAAGAAAACCTTCCATCCCCTTCATCATAGAACCTACAATTCCGCTAAAGCTATTATCTGCCATAGTGTTAATCATCCTCCCGTAACAGACATTTTTTCAAATGTTTTATATTTTTATCGAACAGAATTATATATGCGGTCCATATATATACAAAAATGTGAATCCTGCCTTTACAGAAAAATTCACCTTCCAGTATTTCAGAATCAAAATCCGGTTCTAATGCTATCTTTCCTTCATGTAAAGGATATAACATTCCCCAGATGCCAAGAATATCTCCCAACGTTGCCGGATCTTCCGCTCCAAGATGGACATAAACATGCCACTTACGTGGTCTCAGATTACGAAAAATACGTTTTATCTGTTTTCCGGCAATTTGAAATGCCTCTTTGGTGCTGTCCTGCGACAACACATTGCAATAATAAGATACATTACTTTTTATGTTTACTATTGTATCATAGAATTTTCTAAATGTGTACTTAATATTCTGAAAAAAATGTATAAATTTTCGAAAAATTTTAATAATTTTCTGCCAAAAGTTCAATTTTTCATCATCTGAATTGCTTTCTGCAGTATCTATATCCACCTGCGAAGTATCGCCTACTGTCTGAGTATCTGCCGGGCTCTCTACAGATGCCCCTTTTAACTCCGGCTGTTTATTCTCTGAGACAGTCTTTTTTTCTTTTTTCTTCTTTGCGGCTTTAGCTTTATTCTTTTGCTTTTTATCAGCTTTTGGTCTGGTATTATCATATACCGTAAGACCCAGTATCTTCAGCATTACATGCAATGCCTCTTCACTGCTCTGACAAACCCTCAAAGTCACAATATGCAGCATCCATGTAACTCTAGCTTCTATTTTGTATGACTCTTTGTAAAAGCCATCTGCTTTATAGCGTATTGGTACAAACAATACAATACAAAGGACAAAAAGAACCAATGCCAGCAGAATCAGCAGAATAATTCCAATTATTTTTAAAATAGACAAAATGATTCCGAACATATAATCCCCTTTTATCAATTACACTTTTGCCAATCAAGAGTAACGCATATCTTACGTACATCATAAGTGCCTGTTAATTCCATTGTATCCATCAGCATGGTCTGTATTAATTCCACTGCTTCCTGGTAACTTCCGGCAATCCCGATAATATATGGAGGATACTTCCGGTAATATGACTGTTTCAAAACAGCATTATGATATATCTCCAACATATCCTGATTATTTGCAAGAGCTATGCAGTATACATTTGGCATAACTTTACCGGTTTTAAGTTTCCACACAATCTGTCTTCTCTTCTTTTTCACAGATGAGCCCACATATAACCTTTTATAAAAACGCATGTATATCAGCTCCCATTGTTTAGTATGTACAAAGTTATGTAAAACATATCATCATTTTACCATATTTTATAATAAAAGAAAAGAAGGTCTTTAAGACCTTCCATTATTCGAATTATCCTGTGGTTTTACCCATTGTTTGTTTTTTCGAAGTTCAGTGTACATCTGGTATGCTTTCTCCAGTATTTGTTTCTCATTGGAAAATTTTAACAAATGATACGCCTCATGATACTTATAATAACCAGAATCAACAAAAAACTCTTCTTTCTGTGGTTTGCTGTAATAATTGTCAGCCATCATCAGATACCAGTGTACTTCTTTTGTTACAACATCCTGTGGAACTGAAAATGAATATTCGCTTTTTCCAATATATCGGATTACGGCAGCCTTTACTCCGGTCTCTTCAAAGACTTCTCTCAGAGCCGTCTCTACATGTTTCTCTCCGGCTTCTACCGTTCCTTTTGGCATGACCCAGCCTTCATATCTGTTCTTAAAATTCTTGTATAATAATAATATCTTTCCTCTGAAAATTACTACGCCTCCACAGCTTGTAGCTTCAATCATGGCGTTTCCTCCCATATGGTGCGTATTTTAGCCATTGATTTGACTATTCTTCAATACTTTCAATAATACTGATAATCTGATCTGTTTCAAAAGGTTTTGTAACAAATTCTGCAGCACCAAGTTTAATTGCATCTACCATTTTGCCCTTTTGTCCGGCAGCAGTAACCATGATGACTTTTGCACCTGGATCGTATTCTTTGATCTTAACCAGTGTCTGAATGCCATCCATAACAGGCATTGTAATGTCCAGTGTCACAAAATCAGGATGTAAATCACAATATTTTTCAAATCCCTCTTCTCCGTTCGCAGCTTCAGCTACGATCTCATAACCGTTCTTTTCAAGTATGGTTCTGAGAACTGATCGGGATGTTTTAGAGTCGTCAATAATAATCGCTGTATGCATAATCTGTTCTCCTTTGACTTATAGATTTTTATTGGCACAGCTCAAATACTGCACGAAAACTGAAGCGATTCGCATGAATAGGAATCACGTAGATTTTACCATTATTAAGATAAGGACCTTCCATTCCATACCGGGGAGCATCCATATCTACATCAATCCCCTCATAACTAAGGTTCGTTGCAAAAAGACCGCTTACACAATTAATGAATTCACCTACATTGTCCAAAGCATCATCATTAATCACATCATACGTTTCTGAGCCAAAATAATTGGCAATTGCCAGCAAATTGTTGATAGGTGCCGACAAATAGAACTTGACATTCAGATCACCGGATAATGTCTGCGCTGCATACCGGTCTATCTGAATAGAATGTGCCATATATGCCTTATCCAGGTAAACATTCTTATCTATCAGCCTTTTTATTGTCTGCAGCAAAGTAACTGTCAATTCATGCATTCTGGGATTCTGGAAGGGAACAAAAATACGGATAATCTGTTCCATGTCATCAATGCACAAAACATGAAGCTGTTCATCGGTAAATTGATAATACATTTGGAAATCTGCAAGCACACACATAATGTCTTCAGTCTGCAATATCTGCTTATCCAGTAATAACTGTGCAAAGCACATGACCGGCAATGACTGGAACTGTACTATCTGTTCTATCTGATTATCTGTCAACAGTTGCAGGCGAAGTGCCGCTTCCGTAAATGATTCTTCCTGCATCTGAGACTGCTGTATAAATCGAATCTGTGATAATGGTAAAAATTTATTTACAAGAATGACAGTCTGTGGATCGGCTTTGTATTCAGTAATTGTTTCCAACAAATCATCCAATTGAGCAGGGTTTAAATATCCCCTGTTTACTAAATAATTTCCAAATAAACGATTAAGCATATTTCAGCTCCCTTCTGTTGCTTTTGTATACCTAATAATAATATACACCTTTTCAGGATAAATTACAAAGAATATTCGTTAATTGTATAAAAATTCAAGCAAATTCAGTTTAATAAATTACCCATTATAATATTGGTCGAATATTCTTTTCGCTACTGGTACTGCATATTCACCGCCTGAACCAGCACCTTCCATAATCACTGTAACCTGAAGCGGTCTATCCGTATCATAGGAAAAGCCGGTAAACCAGGCATGGGAATCAGATTGAGAATTGTACTCAGCAGATCCGGTCTTACCTGCGACCTGATATGACTGTCCTTTTAATCGTGTTCCTGTTCCTTCCTGTACCACAGCAATCATCAGATTCTTGAGAATATCTGCTTCTTCTTCGCTTATTAACTGTCCCAACGAATCAGGAGAAAAGCTCTTGATCAGATTACCGTCTGCGGACTCAACATGGTCTATTATATACGGCTGCATCATGATACCGTGATTTGCAATCATGGAAGTAATCATGGATAAATGAAGTGGCGTCATCTGTGTAGTTCCCTGTCCGATAACCGTCTGAATCAGGTCACTGTCAGATGAGCTGGTGCCTATGGATACTTTACTTATATTAGAAGTCAGATCTACCGGTAAAGACTGATTAAAATACAGACTGCTCAGAGTGTCTTCAAAGCTGGTTCTGCTCAATGTCAATCCCATGTTGGCAAACGAAGAATTACAGGACTTGGCAAATGAAGTCGTAAAATCCACTTTACCATGCTTCGTACCATGGAAGCAGCGAATTGTATCTTCTCCGCTGGTGAATCTTCCATTACAATCAAAGGAATAATTCTGATAAGTAAGAGGATTCTCGCGAATGTATTCCAGCGCCGTTAATATCTTAAACGTAGATCCCGGTGGATATAGCCCCTGTGTTGCCCTGTTTACCAGAACTGAACTGTTACTGTCATTCACCAGATCATCCCATACCTCAGATATGGTGTTTGGATCAAAGTCAGGTTTTGAAACAAGGGCGAGTATGCGCCCCGTATCCGGTTCCGTAACAATAATTGCACCTTCATACATTCCCAGTGCATTATAGGCTTCCTGTTGAAGTTGTGGATCAAGCGTCGTATATACAGAATTACCTGTATGTTTCTCATCTGCCAGGTCATCCTGAATTTTGTTATTAAGAGAAACATTTGAAGATACCAGATATATTCCCGCAGTCTGTTCTACCCCCAGTCTACCATGGCTTGCATAGCCTACTGCATGTGCATATACATTCTCAAACGGATAGATTCGTTCATCTGTATCCGGGTCTGTTGTCGCAAGCACCGTACTATCAGAAGCCAGGATGTCTCCTCTGGTAGTTTTGGTTGCCAGAAGTTCCTGTCTCTTGGAGTTATAAGTATTATTCACTACCGCCGGACTATCATAATATGCAAAATGTACCAAATATACAGATATCGCCACAAACAGCGCCGAGAAAACTCCTGCTATCACATTCATTTGAATACGTGGTGCAGCAGGCAGCTCTCCCTCTGTCAAGATCGCATATCTGTAGATATAAAATCCCTGCAAAAGAGCAAACATCAACATAGTAGTCAGAACAGAACTACCGCCGTAGCTGATCAACGGCAAGGTAACTCCTGTCAAAGGAATAAACTTCGTATTACCGCCTATCGTCAGGAAAATCTGGAAAATATACACGATACCCAATCCATAAGAAGCATATTTCAAGAAAGACTCTTCACACACATGGGCAATGTGTACTATCTCCAGGAAAAGGCTGACACATATGGCAACCAGACAGATTCCATACAAAATACCATACTCTTCACAAATTGCGGAGAAAATGAAATCCTGCTCCACATAAGGAATCGACCGGGGAGACCCTGCATCTATTCCCATGCCGAACCAGCTTCCTGTTCCAATTGCAAACAGAGACTGCGCTATCTGATAACCGGTAGCGCTGATATCTGTCCATGGATTCTGCCAGGCTGCTATACGTACTCTGACGTGAGAGAATAAATAATATGACAGAACGGAGGCTGCCGCTGCGCCTGCCATTCCACCCAGAATAAAGAAAAGCTTACGTGTTGCAATATAAAGCAGTATCACATAGGTAATTGAATATATTAATGCACTTCCTAGGTCTTTTGATGCTACAAGCACCAAAACATGCGCAGCTGCAAGTACTGCCGATAGGAATATTGTCATCCTGGATCTGGCTTCTGATAAAACTCCTGCAAGAAATATCACGTACAGAATCTTGATAAACTCAGACGGCTGGAAAGAGATTCCCAAGATAGAAAACGATAGTTTCGAGCCATTGATAATACTTCCTGTTACCAGCACTGCACCTAAAAGCACAACACCAAGGATTCCCAGAATCCACCTTCCTCTGATCAGCAGATGCAAATATTTCATAAGTGACGGAATAATCAGTGCAATGATCATAGACACTGCTACAATTGCAAATTGCTTAACAGATCTGCTAAAGGATAATCTGGTCAGAATAACAAAGCTGACAGATAATAACAGTCCTATATGATTCAGGAGTAATCTATTTGATTTGGGATAAATAGCTCTCATCAACACAAAAAATGAAAAAATAGCAATCATTTGAAAAACAGGATAGAATAAATAAGTCATATCATGCCTGGTTGATAACAGCACAAGGCTTCCTGTAAGATGATTAATGAATATAAATACATCCTGTAACACCAGCAAAAATGAAGAACGCTCTTCATCTTCCTTTGGCAGCAGCACAAAGCTGATTATAGTATACAACAGCAGATTCAGCACCAATATGTAATTTGATAATTCAATAATCGCTTTTACCATACTTTATTCTACCCCACGTTTATAATGTCCATTCGTATAATCTGCACAAGGGAATTCCATATTCTTCTCACCTGAATATATCTGTTCATAATACTCCAGAATTCTGGCAGTTTCTTTCTCATCCTCTAAAGTAAAGTCCAGTCTGTATACACCATATTGTTCCGCATATAATCTGTCGAACTGATTATGTAAGGACATCGGAACAGTATTATACAATACATTATAGCAATGTGTACAATTCTGAACGGCTGGAAAATCATTTCGATAACGGTCTGTAAGATGTACCGGTTCAGAAGACTTTGGATTACAGGATGTTAATGTCTTTTTAGCACAGTTGGCAGAAAACATCAGTGGCAGTCTTCCATAAATACATATTTCATAAGCAGACATATCCGTATCCTTTTGCAATTGCAACAGTTCTTTACGATTTAATTCCAGCGGCATAGTATGACGGTCAAAATACTTCTGATAAAAGGTGATTGTCTGTTGATTCCATGCATATAATGTATAATCCGCTATTATTTGACCCTTATAGTCAATATTGACCAACCATTGCAATTCTTCCAGATTTCGGATCAGTACACCAGAGAACGTTTTTGACTCAGTCAGTCTATTGTAACTATCTAACATATGATACGATCTCTTACGTAAAATATGTGGAAGAGCCAAAAAGAATTTGATATCAGAATGTTCTTTAACAATCCGCATAACAGCATCCTGATAAGTCGGATTGGCTGCAAGGTCTATATTCACATAGATTCCACGTACCACCGATGAACAAATCGTTGTCCGAAGCTGTTCTAATGTTGTTACCTGTACATATAATTGCTGTTTGTCCGCATGGCATGCCAGCTTGTCCTGTATTTTTACAGGCTGTTCCAAATCTGCTTTATTTTTCTCAGTATGTCTGTTCTCATTCAAAGCCAAAATTGCATTTTCCAGCTGTAGGCAGGCTTGTCTTCTCAGTTCATTCAGGACCTTAACCGGTACAAAGGACTGTCCATCTGTCAAAACCTCCAGCCTGGCCATGGCAAAATTCGTATCTCCCAGTTTACAGATACGATTACTGATATCTTCCTTCGTCAGAGGTCTATTAATTGCCTCTCCTGCCTCACTGCCCTCTTCTGTAACACAGAGCAATTGTCCCTCCTTGTTTTTCAGGCTATCGCAGGTCAGGGTCAGTTGAATGGGCTGCCCGGCAAATACCGATATATTTCCATGAATTGCAATGGTCTTTTTCATATTAAGATATCGGTTACGGATATCGTTAAGAACCGAATCATCACTTCCCAAATACCCTGCTTCTTTCATTGTGACCATATTTCTGCCATTATGTTGTTCATAATAACCCTGACATATATCAGTACGAATATAAAGTCCCCTTAAAACAGCTTCATCTTTTGGAGATACATGATATGGTTTGTCCGGATTCTGCAGATATGCATCAATATATTTACGATACATTGCAGTCACTCCTGCTACATACTCAGGGCTTTTCATACGGCCTTCTATTTTAAAGGAGTCAATACCCGCCTGAATCAGCTTAGGAATAATCGGTAATGTATACATGTCCTTTAAGCTGAGAGGATAGCTCACATGCCCCTGTTCATCTGTATATGGCAGTCTGCAAGGACCCGCACAGCGTCCTCTGTTACCACTTCTTCCTCCCAGAATAGAGCTGAAAAGACATTGTCCCGAATAGGCATAACACATGGCACCATGTATAAAGGTTTCTATAACCAGTCCCGTCTTATCCTTTATGTCACGTATCTCATCAAGCGAAAGCTCTCTGGCAGGTACAACACGACAGACTCCAAGCTGCTTGAGAAATTCAGCTCCATAGACGCCTGTAATTGTCATCTGCGTACTAGCATGAAGCTCCAGTCCAGGGAAATGCTCACGCATCATCATCAGAGCGCCTATATCCTGTACAATTACACCATCCAGTCCTGCCTCATAAAGCGGTGTCAGATAGGGTATCAGGTCTGCTATTTCTTTTTCCTTTACCAGGGTATTTACTGTAAGATATATTTTCTTTTGAAAAAGATGAGCAATCCTCAATGCTTCTATAATTTCTTCTTCCGAGAAATTATGTGCATAGGCTCTTGCTCCAAATTTATCTCCACCCAAATATACTGCATCTGCGCCTGCATTCATTGCTGCCTGAAAACAGGCAAAATCTCCTGCTGGTGCAAGAAGTTCG
This sequence comes from Roseburia sp. CAG:10041_57, assembly GCA_001916965.1. Classification (GTDB taxonomy): domain Bacteria; phylum Bacillota; class Clostridia; order Lachnospirales; family Lachnospiraceae; genus COE1. The sequence goes on along the minus strand of MNTL01000001.1, from coordinate 58,854 downwards.
ATTTTCGTCTGATTCATATGAATTCTCCTGCATAAATACACGTATATACTACGTGCGTAAAAGAGGCAGCCATCTTAATGATTAGCTGCCTTATTATCTTCTTTACGATATTCCTTTAATTCTGTCTCCATACGGATAATACTCTTGGAGTTCTCGTTAATCTCATCCTGTGCTTCTTTTAAGGATTTGGAAGTATTCTCAAGTTTTATCTGTGTCGCGATCAATTCATGTTTCAGATCATAAAGCTCATTTTCTTTTGCCTTTAAATCCTGTTCCAGCAGTTCAACTTTATTACGGGCTTTGAAATAATCATCCGCTATATTAATTTCCAACAAGATATGCTGAGTATCTATTGGCTGTCTTTTGAAATTGTCAAGTTTGTTATATTCATTAAGCTTATTATTAATATAAGATGCAACCTTCTGCATGTATTCTTCGCTTTCATGACCACTCATGGTAAGAACTTTGCCACCAATGATTACCTCTGTATCTGTAGTCATATAGAACACCTCCCCCTTATACATTGCCTTATCTTTACGTAAACCTATATTTATTCTATTATATCAAATCACTGTGGAAATTCAAGCCCCAAATGATGATAGCACAACTCGGTGACTACCCTTCCACGTGGTGTTCTCATGATCAATCCGTTCTTGATCAGATAAGGCTCATAGACTTCTTCAATCGTACCATTGTCTTCTCCAATGGCAGCAGCCAGAGTATCAAGTCCTACAGGTCCACCATGGAATTTATCAATCATAGTAGTAAGGATATGGCGGTCTGTCTGATCCAGTCCCAACTTATCCACATCCAGAAGATCAAGTGCCGTATTGGCTACTTCTTCTGTAATTCTTCCATCATAACGAACCTGTGCAAAATCTCGAACACGTCTTAAAATACGGTTTGCCAGTCGTGGTGTACCTCTACTCCTGCGTGCAAGTTCTACTGCACCCTTCTCATCTATTTCCACATTAAGAATTCTGGCAGAATGCTGGATAATCAAAACAAGTTCCTCTATAGAATAGAATTCCAGATGCTGAATTACGCCAAATCGGTCTCTGAGAGGCGCTGTAAGCAATCCCGCTCTCGTTGTAGCCCCCACCAGTGTAAATTTAGGCAGATCAAGTCTGACAGAACGTGCAGATGTTCCTTTGCCTATCATAATATCAATTGCAAAATCTTCCATTGCGGGGTACAATACTTCTTCCACCTGTCTGTTAAGCCTGTGAATCTCATCAATGAACAAAATATCCCCTTCCTGCAGATTATTCAGAATTGCCGCCATTTCTCCCGGCTTCTCAATTGCAGGTCCGCTTGTAACTTTCAGGTTTACATTCATTTCATTCGCAATAATGCCTGCAAGTGTGGTCTTACCCAGTCCAGGCGGTCCATAAAAAAGCACATGATCCAATGCATCATTACGTTGTCTGGCTGCTTCTATATATATACTTAATATCTCTTTTGCCTTTTGCTGTCCGATATAATCCTGAAGTGTCTGAGGTCGTAGACTGCCTTCAAGTTTAATATCCTCCTCCAGCATTTTTGTTTCAATGACTCTTCCAGCCATATGCACTCCTCACCTTTCCAAACAAACTTTAACGAATCACTTTCAATGCTGCCTTCAGAATTGCTCCTGCATCCATATCCGGTGTAATTTCAATTTGTTTTACAGCCTTCAAAGCTTCCGCTGGTGAATAGCCAAGTGCGCTCATTGCCTCAATTGCCTCATTCTTTGCAGTTGAATCAATAGAGCCGGAAGAACTGACACTCATGTCAGTTTCTGACAGACTATCAGGTTCAAAAGTAATCTTATCCTTTAAGTCCAGAATAATGCGTTCTGCTGATTTGGCTCCTATTCCCGGTGCTTTGGCAATTGCTTTAGAATCTCCTGCTATAATGGCAAATCTCAGTTCATCCGCTGTCATAGCTGACAAAATACCTAAAGCCCCCTTAGGTCCAATACCATTTACAGTAATAAGCTTCTTAAATATCCATAAATCATCCCTGGTCAGGAAACCATATAATATAAAAGCATCTTCCCTCACACAGGTATATGTATAAATTCTGACTTGAGCCCCAATGCCTGGCAGCTTCTGAACCACACTGAATGGAACTTTAATATTATAGCCGATATCATGGCATTCAAGAACAACATTATCCTCTGTGATATCTACGATTTCCCCTTTAATATACGCATACATGTATTACTTTCTCCTCTCATTTCTCAGTCTGCAAATAATGTCTCAGTCTTGGCTCTATCGTTTTCTCCAACATGCCAATCACCCAGCCAGTCACAGAACCAGCCAGAAGCAGGAACGGAACATAATAAAAAACACCATATGTCCGTACAACTGCAAAAGCCACCAGAATCTGTCCAAGGTTATGGGTAATGCCGCCAATCATACTGACACACTGGATGCTAAAACCATGCGCCCTTTTGGCAAGTCCCATGCATGCAAGACTTAATAATCCGCCAGCCAGACTATAGAGTATCATGGATACATTGGTAAACAACAGCCCTATAAGGATAATCCTTACCACATTTATCAACAGTGCTTCTTTAAAACCATATAAATATAAAATCAGAATAATAGCCAGATTAGCAAGTCCCAGCTTAATACCTGGAATGGGAATCGGCAGAGGAATCAGAACTTCTATATAACTCAAAATCATGGCAAATGCCAAATACATGCCAAGTACAGCTGTCTTTTTCATGAAATCAGACTCCTACTATCAGATTATTCAAATCATTGTACAACAGCGTCATATTCCTGCTCGGAATCTGCCTGTACCAGTATCGTAAGCTTATGTGGAAGGCAGATAATACTCTGTCCGTTTTTGGATATTTTCCCCTGCTTTACGCATAATTTGTCTGGGCAGTCTGCCTGATCTATCCAGACTTGTCCATTCTCAATCACAATTGTATTATATGAATGATTCTCATCGGTAACAACAAAGGTCTGATTCTCCAACAGGCTGTATTCTCCAATCTTTTCCCCATTCTGAGTAACCAGTATATATGATCCTTTGCTGCCAGCAAAATGCTGATATAGAAATAAAAGCAGGATTACACCTGCCAGAATTACAAGGAATAGTCTGTCATATCTGTTCTTCAATTAGCACACCTCATTAAAACAAATGTTTGCACTATTGACATAATAGCATAAATACATCAAAAAAGGAAGAGGTAAAACATATGTTTCATTCTCTTCCTTTTTATTTCTCGTATCTTATTAAAAACTATTGTAACTATTTATTATTGATATAGTTGACAAGACCCTCTGCCTTGATTATGCGCTGCATAAATTCAGGGAAAGGCTGTCCTTTGAAGCTTTCACCAGTAGTTTTATCTGTAATAACACCAGAATCAAAATCTACTTCAACTTTATCCCCTGCATTGATTGCCTTGGCAGCTTCCGGACATTCTACAATAGGAAGTCCGATATTGATGGAGTTTCTATAGAAAATACGTGCAAATGTCTCAGCAATAACACAGCTTACACCAGCTGCTTTGATTGCGATAGGTGCATGCTCTCTGGATGAACCACATCCAAAGTTCTTATTTGCCACGATAATGTCGCCCTTCTGGACCTGATTGACGAAATCTTTATCAATATCTTCCATACAGTGTGTTGCCAGCTCTGCCGGATCAGAAGAATTCAAATATCTAGCAGGAATTATGACGTCTGTGTCAACATTATCACCATATTTAAAGACTCTGCCTGTTGCCTTCATGTAATATTCCTCCTTATGATAATTGCTCTGGACATGAAATTGTACCTGTAATTGCACTGGCTGCTGCTACTGCAGGGCTTGCCAGATAAATCTCAGAATTCACATGTCCCATTCTGCCCACAAAGTTACGGTTGGTTGTGGATACGCAGCGTTCTCCCTCAGCCAGAATACCCATATATCCACCAAGACATGGTCCACAGGTAGGTGTGCTGACAACGGCTCCCGCCTGAATAAAGGTCTTTAACAGTCCTTCTTCCATTGCCTGCATGTAAATAGCCTGAGTTGCCGGGATAACAATACATCTCATGCCTTTTGCCACATGTCTGTTCTCAAGTACCTTAGCAGCAATTCTCAAGTCATCAATTCTACCGTTTGTACAGGAACCGATAACAACCTGATCAATCTTAATATCTTCTTTGATCTCATCAATTGTTTTGGTATTTTCCGGTAAATGTGGAAATGCAATGGTAGGACGAAGTGTACTTAAATCAATGGTATATTCCTCGTCATATACAGCGTCTTCATCTGCTTCGTAGATTGTATACTGTCTTTTGGAATGCTCTTTCATATAAGCAATTGCCTTATCATCTACAGGGAAGATACCGTTCTTGCCACCGGCTTCTATTGCCATGTTCGCAATTGTAAATCTATCGTCCATAGAAAGATTGGCTACACCATCTCCTACAAATTCCATGGATTTGTAAAGTGCACCATCTACTCCGATCATGCCGATAATGTGAAGGATAACATCCTTGCCACTGACCCATTTAGGTAATTTACCTGTAAGGTTGAATTTGATTGCGCTGGGCACTTTGAACCAGGCTTTACCAGTTGCCATACCAGCTGCCATATCAGTACTGCCAACACCTGTTGAAAAAGCACCAAGAGCTCCATAAGTACAGGTATGGGAATCTGCGCCGATAATCACATCACCCGCTACAGTCAGACCTTTCTCAGGCAGCAGGGCATGCTCTATACCCATTTCTCCAACTTCAAAGTAGTTGGTTATCTGATTTCTTATAGCAAATTCACGAACACATTTGCAGTGTTCTGCAGATTTAATGTCCTTGTTCGGCACGAAGTGATCCGGTACAAGAGCAATCTTATCCTTGTCAAATACACCATTGACCTTCATCTTATCCATTTCCTTAATGGCAACTGGACTGGTGATATCATTACCAAGAACAAGATCCAGGTCTGCTTCGATCAGCTGTCCGGCAGTAACTGAATCAAGACCGGCATGCGCAGCGAGAATTTTTTGTGTCATGGTCATTCCCATTGTCTCATTCCTCCTGTTAAAATCATATTAAGTTTACGTATGTATGCAGTATAATATATTTTCATGAATTATTGTTATCATAACACGAAAATTGCTATAATAATAATACATATATTTTATATTTACTATAACAAACAGTTATGGTAAAATGTAACTACTAGTTTAAATACCGGAGGATAAATCATGACACAGAACTTATCGTCATATTACGTATTCTATATTGCAGCCAAAACCGGAAATATCTCCGCTGCTTCCAAGGAATTATATATCTCGCAGCCCGCTGTCAGCAAATCCATTACCAAGCTGGAAGCAAATCTGAATACCAAACTTCTGATTCGCAGTTCTCGCGGAGTCACTCTTACAAGAGAAGGGGAAATTCTTTATGAACGTTTGAAAGAAGCCTTTCATTCCATTGAGCTTGGCGAAGAACAACTGCGTTTTGAAAACAAAATGGAAGTAGAACATCTGACAATCGGAGTCAGTACAACTCTATGTAAATATGTGTTACTGCCTTACCTCAAAGAGTTCGTCCGCAGAAAGCCTCATGTGAGAATCTCCATCGCCTGTCAACCGACTTATCAGACGCTACAGGCATTAGAAGATGGCACTATTGATATTGGACTTGTCGGAGAGCCGGATGCCTCTTCTCCTTTTATCTTCTCACGGATTCATTCCATTGAAGATATTTTCGTTACCACACAGAGTTATCTGGATAATCTCATGATCCGGACAGGTATAGATTATCACTCCATAAGCGATACCAGAGAATTGTTTAAAGTTACTACATTAATGTTAATGGATAAGGAAAATCTGTCCAGAAGATATGTGGATCAGTATATTACTGCCAACGAAATACAGGCAGAGAATCTGATTGAAGTATCTACCATGGATCTGTTAATTGAATTTGCTACAATTGGAATTGGCATCGCCTGCGTCATCAAGAACTTTGTAGAACAGGAGTTAAAAGACGGAACTTTGGTAGAAATTCCAATGCCTTTTTCTATTCCAAAACGAAATATCGGACTTGTGTATCCCAAGAAGCAATTCAGGAATCCTGCATTGGAAAGTTTTTTAGAATTCTATAAAGATTATGTTTAAATGCTTTCACGCAAAAAGGCTATGGAATCAAATCCATAGCCTTTTCTATGTAAGAATTAGTTGTTTACTAACTTATCTTCTTCGTTGTTCCAGCTGTACAGTTTACGAATCTCTTCGCCAACCTTCTCTGAAGGATGCTCAGAAGCTAACTTTCTCATAGCCTTGAAGTGAACCTGACGTCCTGCAGGAGACATATCCAGTAAGAATTCCTTAGCAAATGTACCATCCTGAATATCAGAAAGGATCTTCTTCATAGCCTTCTTAGTATCTTCTGTAACGATCTTAGGACCTGTTACATAATCACCATATTCTGCTGTGTTGGAGATAGAATATCTCATTCCGGCAAAACCTGACTGGTAAATTAAATCAACGATCAGCTTCATTTCATGGATACACTCGAAGTAAGCGTTTCTTGGATCGTAACCAGCTTCTACTAATGTTTCAAAACCAGCCTGCATTAATGCACAAACACCGCCACAAAGAACTGCCTGCTCACCGAAGAGGTCTGTCTCTGTCTCTGTTCTGAATGTTGTTTCAAGAACACCAGCTCTTGCACCGCCGATTGCTAATGAGTAAGCTAATGCAATATCAAGAGCCTTACCTGTAGCATTCTGCTCTACAGCTACTAAACAAGGAACACCCTTGCCAGCCTGATACTCGCTACGTACTGTATGTCCAGGTCCCTTAGGAGCGATCATTGTAACATCTACATCAGCAGGTGGCTTGATGCATCCGAAATGAATGTTAAAACCATGAGCGAACATTAACATGTTACCTGCTTCAAGGTTTGGCTCGATATCTTTCTTGTACATATCTGCCTGTAATTCATCGTTGATCAGAATCATAATGATATCTGCTCTCTTAGCAGCCTCTGCTGCTGTATATACCTGAAATCCCTGCTTCTCAGCCTTTGCCCAGGATTTGCTGCCTTCGTAAAGACCGATAATGACGTTGCATCCGGACTCTTTAGCATTCAGAGCATGAGCATGTCCCTGGCTACCATAGCCGATAATTGCGATTGTCTTACCCTCTAATAATGATAAGTTACAATCTTCCTGATAATAAATCTTTGCTTCTGCCATTTTCTTTTCCTCCTAGAAAATAAAGTTATATATAAAATATTGTACGCTACTCAAGATAGACTACATCCTCTGTACCTCTTCCAAGTCCCGTAATGCCGGTTCTTGCAAGTTCGAGAATCTCGTAATCCTGTAATAATGCAATAAATGCATCAATCTTTGACTGATTACCTGTAAGCTCTACTACAAGACTGTCCATATTCACATCAATGATCTTCGCTCTGAAAATATCAGCACATGCAATAACTGCCTGTCTCTTATCCGGAGTTGATCTGACCTTGATCAGGCACAGTTCTCTGTATACACTCTTATCAGGTTTTAATTCATGAATATCTCTTACATCTACCAGTTTGGCAACCTGCTTCTCAATCTGGTCAAGAATCTCCTCGTCACCGGAAGTAACAATAGTTATTCTTGTAAATCTCGAATCAGCGGTCACACCGGCAGTAATACTCTCTATGTTATATCCGCGCCTTGAAAAAAGACCTGTGATACGGCTTAATACACCTGAATTGTTATCAACCAAAAGCTGGAAGACTCTTGTCTGCATAAAAATACACTCCTTTTGCGTATATTATACGCTACATACGGTTTTTATTGTAGCAACTCTTATGTTAATTGTCAAGCCAACATATTCCAGAATTCGCTAAGATTCGTTACATTTTGGAAGTGCAAGTGTACCTGTTCTTGCCACTTCAACAATACTGATGGATTTCAGCATATCCAGCATGACTTTGATTCTCTCAGGCATATCACAGATCTGAATAATCATCAGATTCTGGGACATGTCTACAATATCTGCTTTCATAATATCACAGATTTCCATGATCTCACGTCTGGTTGTCTTATTATATTTGACTTTAATCAGCATCAATTCTCTGCTGATACTGTCTTTTTCTTCAAAGGTCTTTACTTTAATGACATCCAGCTTCTTATTTAACTGCTTCTCTATCTGTTCAATGGTTCTTTCATTGCCGCTGCTGACAATCGTCATACAGGATACTTCCGGATCTTCTGTCTCACCTACTGCAAGGCTGTCAATATTAAAGCAGCGTCTGGAGAAAAGCCCGGATACCTTACAGAGTACACCGGCTCTGTTCTCTACCAGTACTGAATATATTCTCTTCATATTATGTTCCTCCTACTTAACCAGATCCATAGGATCTACCAGACATTCCATAAGCATCGTGGAATCTTCCTTCAGAAATGCCTGTATCTTTTCTCTGGCATTTGACATATTCTCCACTCTGATAAACGGAATATTATATGCTGCTGAAAGCTTCTCAAGATCAGGAGAACCATCTTTGATATCTACAACAGAATAATGATCTTTATAGGTATAATGCTGATATTCTCTTACCATGCCAAGATAGTTGTTCTTCATGACAATTATCTTTACAGGAATGTGATGCTGCATGATTGTTGCAAGCTCCATCATGGACATCTGGAAAGAACCATCACCACACACAGCAACAACCTGTTTATCAGGATTACCGCGCTTAGCACCCATTGCTGCCGGAATAGAATATCCCATGGTTCCCATACCGCCCGAAGTCAGGAATCGTCCATCCTTTACAATATGATAGGCACAGGACCATATCTGATTCTGTCCTACATCTGCCACATAGACGGCATCATCCTTCATTTCTTCTGAAAGTATGCCAATAAAGGCTGCCGGATCTACGTAGGCAGGATTGGGATTTCTCTTTACGCCCATAGTCTCACGATATTGATCAAGTGTATTGATCCATTCATCATGAGTACAGGTAAACTCCTGTTTGGCAAAGTCATTAAAAATATGTTTTACATCTCCGACAAGAGGAATCGTGGGGCCAACATTCTTGCCGATTTCTGCCGGGTCCACATCAATATGTACAAGAATCTTATTCTCTGTGATCAGATCTGGCTGACTGATTGCCCTGTCCGCAACCCGTGCACCTACCATAATGAGAAGATCTGACTCATTCATAGCTCTATTGGCATATGCCTTACCATTATTACCCACCATGCCAAAATACATAGTATCCTGTGTCTTCATAACTCCAAGCCCCATCATGGTAGACACTACAGGTATCTTATATTTATGCGCAAAATCCCTCAATTCCTCGACAGCGTCACTCAGATGTACGCCACCGCCTGCACATATGATAGGTCTTTTGGCTTTTTCAAGCTCCTTAATTACTTTCTTGATCTGAACAGCATGTCCTTTCACCGTAGGCTTATAGGTACGCAGGGAAATCTCTTCAGGATATTTGAATCTGCTGATTGTAGCATTCTGTATATCAATAGGAACATCTATCAGGACGGGACCTTTTCTTCCTGAATTTGCTATGTAAAAGGCCTCCTTAAATACACGTGGGATATCTTCCACCCTTTTTATCAGATAGCTGTATTTTACAAAGGACTCTACAGCGCCCGTGATATCTGCTTCCTGGAAAACATCACTGCCTATCAGTTCACTTTTGACCTGTCCGGTAATGCACACCATTGGAATACTGTCAGCAAAAGCCGTAGCAATTCCTGTAATCAGGTTCGTAGCACCAGGACCGCTGGTAACTGCACATACACCCACCTTACCTGTGACTCGCGCCTCTCCGCTTGCTGCATGGGCAGCGTTCTGTTCTGTTCTTACAAGTATTGATTGTATGTCTGAATCGAGAATGCTGTTATAAAATGGGCAGATAGCTACTCCAGGGTATCCATATACCGTTGTAACGCCCTCATTCTCCAGGCATTTAACCATTGCGTCAGCGCCGATCATAATGTTCACTCTTATCCTTTCAAATTTGTTATGTATATCATAATTGAACTGTTTACACTAAATTATACATATTTGACAGTTTTAAGTAAACTACATTTTTTATGATTGTATTGTATTTTTTTAACAAAATGCATAATTGTGCAAGTTGCGAATGTAACAATAATATGTTAAAATAATTTATATTGAGCGTCTTACGGGAAGGACATAATAAATATGAATTCAAAGAATAAATGCAAATATATTATCGGAACACTTACAACGGTTTTGTGTCTTACAGCGTGCGGACACACAAATGAAGAAAAAGAACTGGCTGACTTTTCCTCTTCCATATCCAGTTTCACTGCGTCCATTCAGGACGCCAATCAGCAGATTAATGAACTGGATGTCAATGATGCCAACGCCAGTCAGGAGCTTCTGTCTATTCTTGATGGACTGGACGAAAAATTCAAAGAACTGGCTGACTTATCTGTTCCAGAACAATATCAGAGTATTGAGACGCTGGCTGATGAAGCCAGTGAAAATATGACAAATGCCGTATCCTATTTTCACTCTGCATACGAAGGAGAAGCCTTTGATGAGCAGGATGCCGATGTTGCATACCAGTATTATACAAGAGCCATGGTGCGAATCGAATATATTGGATATGTGCTTGTCGGAGAAATTCCTGAGAACGACCATGTTAAAGTACAGGAACAGGAATTGAACGATACAAGATTTATTGACAAGATTCTGGATAATAATGATGAAGAACAAAGCACTTCTGAAATGACTACAACAATAAGTGTTGAATAAATAAAAAATCTAACTTCTGAATTTTACTTCAAAAGTTAGATTTTTTTATTTTATCTTATTTATCTTTTTGATCCGTTAGCTTCAAAATCTTCAATATACTGAATGATTAGTTTAACAGTTCCTTCTACGCCGAGAATACTGCTGTTAATTGAAAGATCATAGCTGTCCGCACGTCCCCACTTCTTCGTTGAGTAATAATTGTAATAGCTCTGACGCTGCTTATCCTTCTTAATCATCATATCCTTTGCTTTATCTTCTGAAATCTCATAACGTTCCATAATACGCTTGATCTTGGCAGGTTCATCAGCATGGATGAACAGATGCAGACAATTCTTATACTCCTGCAAAGCATAATCTGCACAACGGCCAACAATAACGCATGGTTCTTCATTTGCAATCTTCTTAATTGCATCAAACTGTGCCATAAATACCTTATGGCTGATTGGCATATCAACAAAGGAAGAAGAATTATAGCCAAATGTATATGTATCCATTACCAGATTATACAGAAAAGAGTTTGTAGGTCTTTCGTCATGATTCTGCAACATTTCCTCACAAAAACCACTCTCTTTCGCAGCCCTGGAAAGAAGTTCCTTATCATAGCATTTGATTCCATAATGTTGCGCCAGCTTCTCTCCTATTTCGTGTCCACCTGAGCCAAATTGACGTCCGATTGTAATTATTGTATTCATATGATTTCCACCCTTCTGTCTGAATTTATTATAGCCCAAGAAATACTTATGCACATATCCTGTCAGGGAGTACATAACAACTATAAATATATAATTATTATACAAAAAAACAGCTCAAATTTCAATCATTGATTAACAATTTGAGCTGTTTTAAACTGTTCTACATTTTAAATATTATTTTGCTTCAGCCTTTTTCTTCTTACCGAACAATGTATCCCATCCTTCAATTACAAGGAAGATAGCAAGTACAACAAGAAGTGCGCCGATAATTGCCTGTGCCCATGGTCCCCAGTCAGCACCGCCCTTAACAATGATACCGATCTGGTTCTTAATTGTAAGACACAGTGAACAGATTGTTACAACAATCATGAATGCCATAGGAATCAGGAACATCTTATTGTTCTTACCGCAGTTAGCAAGCCATGCCGCTACAGCAAGGAGACCGATACCTGCAAGGAGCTGGTTAGCTGCGCCAAACAGACCCCAGATCTTTGTATAGCCTGTCATACCAAGAATAATACCAAGTACTACTGTAAGAATTGTTGCAAAGTAAGGATTTACAAGTACTTTCTTCCATCCCTCTTTGATATCCTTAGCAGTCTGTCCAGGCTCAAGCCAAAATTCCTGGAACATGAAACGTGCAAGACGTGTTGCTGTATCCAGTGATGTCAGGCAGAATGCAGAGTATGTAAGTGTTAATAATGTTCTTAAAATTGTAACAGCCTTAGGTCCAAGTCCGGCATACATATTGGCAATACCACCTGCAAAAATGCCTGTAGCACCTACTAGCTTATCACCATCTGCTGCTGTTGCATTGTACTTGTATGCAAAGTTGATTGCACATACTGTAACAACTGCAAGTACACATTCAAGAAGCATACCACCGTAAGCAATAGGCTTAGCGTCCTTCTCCTTATCAAGCTGTTTGGATGTTGTACCAGATGATACAAGAGAATGGAAACCGGAAATAGCACCGCAGGCAACAGTTGTAAAGAGTACAGGGAACATATACTGTACACCATTACCGTTATCAATAGCAAAGCCTTCGAATGCCTGAAGTCCATCTGCTCCGCCCAGATTTGCATGGGAAATAACTACACCAACAAGTGCAACTGCAAGCATAGCATAAAGCAGGAATGAACTTAAGTAGTCACGTGGCTGAAGAAGAATCCATACAGGTGTTACAGATGCAACAGCGATATAGATACCTACAATAATCATCCATGCTTTGTATGAAAGATAAATAGGATGGAAGCTCATACCAATTGCCATACATGCAACGATGGCAATTACACCGATAACTGTTGCGGTTCCCATAGGAACATTTCTTCTATATACAAGGAAACCAAATACAATTGCAATGAGAATAAATAATAAAGATACCATTGCTACAGAAGCATTTGTCTCTACAGCAGCTGCGCTTACAGCTTCACCTGCTGCATTTGTGTTTCCAAATGTACCTGCTACGATGGATGCGAACGCAGCAACTACAAGAATTAAGGTAAGATAAGCGAAAGTGATAAAGAGTCTCTTTGCTCTTCTTCCCATATTTGCAGAAATAATCTCGCCAATGGACTGCCCCTTATGACGTAATGATGCGAACAATGCGCCAAAGTCATGTACACCGCCGAAGAAAATACCTCCGACTAATACCCATAATACAACAGGTACCCAGCCAAATATAGCAGCGCCAATAGGTCCGGTAATAGGACCTGCACCAGCGATAGATGAGAAATGATGTCCCATCAGGACAGGTGCCTTGGCAGGAACGTAATCCACGCCATCCTCTAATGTGTGTGCAGGTGTAGGTTCATCATTCTCTCCAACACCCCACTGCTTGCATAACCATCTGCCATAGAAGATATAGCCGCAGACTAATATGGCAATACAGATCAGCAATAATACTAATGTGTTCATAAAATCCTTCTCCTTTTCTTTTGGAATAATACATTTTTCATTACTTTCTCCACACATTTTCCATTTCTGTTGGTGGTGATCTTATTATGATTGACTTCCAGAACAGCAGCATGGAAATCCATCCAGCCGTGCAGGGAAAAATGAAAACTTTGGTAAATACGGCATTTCTTTAATGCCTTTCTCGCCTCTTCATCACAGGCATCACATATAAATACCGGTGTGATATATGTATACATATGCCCCGGTCCGATATGTGCTCTCTCCATACCATCTTTCCTGGCATAATCACGACATTGTTCAAATATTTCTCTGGTCAGATGCTCCACATCAAATAAATATATAAATTCTTCACAGTCTGCTGACCACAATTCAGCTTTTCTGGAAAGCACGAACTTCTCAGAATGTTCAAAAAACTCACAGATAGCTGTGAGTGGCTTCTGTTCCTCTTCGAACATGATAATATTAAAATATGCGCGATAACTTTCCAAAAGCTTCGCAATCGCTGTATCTCTTGTATATTGCATAAAAATTCAACCTTTTGTTTACATAATCATCGTTCCGATTATTATATCATATTTTTATACTTTTTCAATTAACATTTTATAATCATTTAATATATTAAAAAACATCAAGGTATTGTATACAATTTTTACATACAAAAAACTCCTGCATAAATGCAGGAGTCAATTTCATTCCTTCTATTTTGTTCTGAGAATCTGGAGCAAATGTTCAAAATATTCTGGCAGAGGTGCTTCGTACTCTACATACTCCCCTGTTGTCGGGTGGATAAATCCTATCGTCATGGCATGTAATGTCTGCCCCTCCAGTTTAAAGGGACATTTGGCATTTCCATAGACTTCATCTCCAAGCAAAGGATGTCCAATACTTGTCATATGCACACGAATCTGATGTGTTCTTCCTGTCTCCAGCTGACATTCAATATAAGTATATTTGTCAAACCTCTCCAGCACTTTATAGTGAGTTACTGCAGGTTTTCCATTTTTCTCATTGATTGCCATTTTCTTGCGGTCGGTAGGATGCCTTCCTATGGGTGCATTGACTGTTCCTTCTTCTTCCATGATTCTTCCATAGACTATGGCTCTGTATTTGCGTGTAATCGAATGTTCCTTTAACTGCTGGGCAATTTTTCGATGTGCCTCATCATTTTTACAGATAATAATAGAACCTGTCGTATCCTTATCAATCCGATGAACAATACCAGGTCTGAGTACTCCATTAATACCTGATAATTCATCCTTACAATGAAACATGATCGCGTTGACCAGTGTTCCCTCATAATGTCCCGGAGCCGGATGTACTACCATATCTTTAGGTTTATTGACAATAAGGATATCCTTATCTTCATACAAGATATCCAGTGGTATATCCTGGGGTGGAATATCCGGTTCTTCACAATCTGGAATTTCAAATTGTACCTTATCGTCTACTTTGACTTTATAATTTGCCTTGACAACTGCATCATTTACGTATGCCTTTCCATCTTTGATGATCTTCTGAATATAAGATCTGGATAAAGACTCCAGATAATTACTGATGCATTTGTCAATGCGTTCGCCTTCCATTTCAGGCGTAATTTCCATTACAATTTCATTCATATAGATTCCTGTCTACTTTACATCTCGGAATTTCTTGGTTCTGAAAGACAGAAATTCCAGATCGCTTTCTTTGTATACAAAGAGAAGTAATATCACAAGATAGATTGCCGACAATGTGACATATATATCTGCCACATTAAATATCGGGAAATTAATCAGGCTGAAATACAGGAAATCAACCACATAATCCAGTTTCAATCTGTCTATCATGTTACCGATCGCACCACCCGCAATACATACCAGCGCAATGTGCAGCTTGGTATATTTACGCTGATTTGGTGTCTTTATAAGTACATACACAATTACCGCAAGAATTACTACAGCAATAAAGATAAAAAACAGTTTCTGATCCTGGAGCATACCAAATGCCGCTCCACGATTTTCAAGATAATTTAACTCAAATACACCGTCTATAATAGATATCGGCATCTGGTCTTTAAGATATACCACTGCAAAATGCTTCGTCAACTGATCCAGAAAAATCAGTACTGCAAGGAGTAAAATATCAGCGCCTAATAAAATAATCTTCTTCTTATTCATGCTCATCCTCTTCACTAAAATAGATTTCCTGAATACCTGACATAATCTCGTCCTTTGTTACAGAAGTATCTATAATTGCCTTACCCACTTTCTTCAAAAGAATGAACTTGATCTTATCGCCTTCCACTTTCTTATCGGAAGCAATAAGACGTAAAATTTCATTCGGATCAATATCGTCTATTGTAATAGGCAGATTGAACGGAACGAACATATCTCTGATTTCGTAATACTCTTCCATGGAAAGCAGTTCTCTCTTCCAGGAAATAAAAGCAGCGGCTACACAGCCAAGTGCCACACATTCTCCATGTAAAAGTTCAAAATTCTTTGCCTTTTCAATCGCATGTCCAATGGTATGACCGAAGTTGAGAATTGCTCTTTCTCCCTTCTCCGTAGGATCTTTCTCTACTACAAGCTTCTTATACGTACAGCTCTTGACCACCATATCCTCTAATGTATCCATGTCTCTTTCATGAATCTCATACATATTGTCAAGAATCCATTCATAGAATGACGCATTCTTGATCAGTCCATACTTCATGACTTCTCCCATGCCTGCATAGTACTGTCTGTCATCCAGTGTCTTCAGCACTGACAAATTCATATAGACTAATTTGGGCATATAAAATGCGCCTACCATATTTTTATACTGGTCAAAATCAACGCCTGTTTTGCCGCCTACGCTGCTGTCTACCTGCGCAAGTAATGTGGTAGGGATCTGTACAAAGTCGATACCTCTCAGATAGGTTGCAGCTGCAAATCCGGTAATATCTCCCACGACTCCTCCGCCTAATGCAAAAAGCATATCTTTTCTATCAAATTTATGCTGTATTAAAAATTCATAAATATCCTTTACCGTGTCCAGATTCTTGCTCTTTTCTCCATCCGGGAAAGAAAATACTACGACCTCTTTACATTTATCCTTTAATACATCACATACTTCCTCACTGTATAAGTGATTTACCTTGGAATCTGTAATAATGCATAGCTTCTTATCTGCAATCTGAAACTGTTCCAGTTCAGAAGGAAGTGCTGCAAAATCCTGTTCAAATACAATATCATAAATTGGTTTGTTATTCTGATTAATTGTTAATCTCTGTGACATAAAGTCCTCCTGTATTCTTTTATTGATTGAAACAGAAAAAACTTCCTACTGTTAAGCAGGAAGTTTCTGTCATCATTCTTTACATTGCGTTATGAGATATCGGTGGTACATTGAATGTACCGGATACAATTTCCTGGAAATCGCCGGATATATCTACACAAGCCGGAGTAATAATAAAAATGTAATTAGAAATCTTCTGCAGATTACCGCTGATTGCATAAGTAGAACCAGATGCAAAATCAATAATTCTCTGTGCAATTTCTACATCAAGATTCTCAAGATTCAGAACTACTGTCTGGTTGTTAAGCAGTGTCTCTGTAATTTCTCTTGCATCATCTACGCTTGTTGGCTTAATTACACATACTTCCATGCCTGGTCCAGGTGCACGTTTTACCGAACGGATCGGTGTGACCTTCTGAGATACTTTCTTAGCAGGCTTCTCATCCTCATATGTATCTTCCCTGTGAATAACAGGTGCTTTCTTTATATTCTCAACTGGTTCATCGTCATCGTAGTAATCTTCACCGTCGTATTCATCTTCCATATCGCTCAGCTTCATCACGTTTAATAACTTGTCCACTACTCCCATATTCATTTCCCTTTCTTACTACAGCACCATGGTATATGCCTGATTCCCTTACACAGAAACTGCGTAATTCCGTTCTCCAAAGATACCGGTCCCTACTCTTACATAAGTCGCTCCCTCTGATACTGCCACAGCATAGTCACCAGTCATACCCATGGATAATACTTTCATACTTACATTATCAATGTTTTCACTGCTAATGTCAACCGATAATTTCTTTAATTGTTGAAAATATATACGATTTTCCTCCGAATTCTCTACATAAGGTGCAATTGTCATTAAACCCTGTATATGAACATGGGGAAGTTGTGCAATATCACGGACTAACTGTTTTGCTTCTTCACATCCTGTTCCGAACTTCGTTTCTTCTCCAGCAACATTAACTTCTACAAGAATATTCACATCTACATTTTTCTTTGCTGCTTCTTTACTGATTTCTTCTGCCAACCTGAGAGAATCCACGCTGTGAATCAGATATACCTTATCCACAATATACTTTACCTTATTTCTCTGTAGATGACCAATCATATGCCATCTGATATCCTTAGGCAGAACCTCGTATTTATCTACCAGCTCCTGTACTTTATTCTCTCCAAAGTCTCTACATCCTGTCTCATAGGCTTCTTTGAGCATTTCCACCGGTTTCGTCTTGCTGACAGCAATCAGTGTAACCTCACTGCGATTGCGTCCACTTTGTCTACAGGCTTCATCTATTGTATTTTCTACATGCTCTATATTCTCACGAATCATATTCTTTCTTACTCCTTCCTGATTCATTACTTATATGTGAACTGATTATTATCCACACTGGAAGCATCCAGAACAATTCTGTCGTATACTGTCAGTCCATACTGTGTATTGGAGCTTACAATTGCATATTCATCATTCTGCGCCAGAATCGTAATCTGTTTAAAATCAGCATATCCCTTATTCATGTTATACACGCCTATTAAAGTTCCTGATTTACTGACTGCCATTTTATCTGTAGAATCCGGCTTGTATATATAATCTCCGACATTCAAATTGGTATTATCTACATAAAATTCATCATCTGTAGAACTGTATACCGTGGTTTCTACAAATTGATATACTACATTTCCATTCTCATCAAAGAACTCTTTGGATACACCATAATTTCCATTTGCTCCGCCTTTACTCATATATTCAGCTGGAATAATGAAAAATTCTTTTTCTGCAATGGATGATAAGGGTATTTTCAGACCTTTTACATCATTCATGACAAGTTCAATATCTACAAATCTGTCCGTGCAGAAGGAAATACAGGAATTATTAAATCCAAGAACTGCATATGTGCCATCCGGCTGGTTCAGAATCTTGACAGAAGCCCATGAGCTTTCCTGTGTCTTGATAAATTTAACCTTAATATAGCCTTCTTCCTCAATCTGTGCTGCACGATCTTCCTCAATTGGTATTACCAATGACCAGTTCTCATCTGTCACAACCTTGCCTACCGCTGTATTAGCTTCCACAAGATCGTTATTATTTACCCTCGTCTTCTCATATGCTGCCTGGTCAAAAACCTCCGCTGTAACTTCTTCCGGCTGTAGATTCTCATACCCATCTGTACTGTATACAATATACCCTGACTGTCCGGCAGTACAAAGGTTGACCATGCCTCCCAGGCTTGACTGATTCAGAGTTGCCATACTGTCATACATATCAAGATTTACAATTTTGATAGCAGCACCTTCCAGATCATATTTAAAATCATATATATTCTGAAATTCCTTATCACTGTACGTACTGTCAAACTGTATGATCTCCGAGCGGAACTCACTCAATTCTGTATCTGTATAATCGCTTTCTCCCAGGTCCTGACTTTCAAGCAGACCTGCCAGCTTACCACTCTCATCTATAGAATACACTGTATCTCTGGTAGATACTCTCTCTCCTTCTCTGATATAGTAATTTATATACCCTGTGTAGGGAGTCGCTATAACTTCTTCCTGTCTCAGGGCAATTCCTGTATAGGTCTTGGCAACAGACAAAGAACCCATCTGTATCTCATAACCTCTGATAGGTTCCGACTGCATATACATCACGATCAATACCACGATATATACCATCATGGCACCAAAAATGAAAAACTCTATTTTATTCATCGTTTTGCCGGAATGTCGTGAAATTTCTACGATCTGTCGATTCCTTCTGTCTGCCACGCCTGTGCCTCCTGTGAAATAAAAAGCCCCGGAGAATCTTCCGGGGCTTTATGTATATACAAATTAAAGAGAAACTATTACTTTCGATTTTAAAGCTTCCGGTAACTCAGCTTCATCAAGTGATACGCTTGCTACAATCTTAAATCCATACTTATCACTAATCTGATCCAGCTCTGCAACAACTTCTTCTATGCGATCAGATGCTTCTAACTGAGCTATTTTCAAAAAACTATCAAAATAAATCTGTTCCAGATCATGATCCTGTGAAACAATACCTCTGATAAATCCTATAAATTCATCAGCATTGGCAATTTCATAATCCAACACATTAATAAGACGTACCTTGTTATTCAGTTCATACATATGTCCCATGCTTTTATCCAGGTAAACAATGTTGCCTTTCGCATCATTTACTTCCTTGTTTACCATGTCTAAAATAATTTTTGTTTTGCCCTTACCTTTTTTACCCAAAATAAGCTGTACCATAAGTAATACCTCCTATATTCTATATATACATCTACTATTGTAGCAAGTTATATATTCATTATAGTAAATTATATAAGAAAAAACAACAGAAATATCACTAACTTTTCGGATAATTTGGCAATTTTCGCAAAACTGTATAAACTATATCTCATCCAAAAGACCTGTCATTTCCTGATACAGTGTCGTTCTGTCAGGAGACTGTAAAATAACGGATATATACGGATTACCACTCTGATCCTTGGAATACAGAATGAGACAACTGCCCGCTGCATTTGTCGTACCTGTCTTACCACCAATTACAGTTACATTATCCGGTGCAAAAGCCTCCCCTTTCAGATAGGCATTTGTAGTGGATAAATCTATGGTTTTCTCCTTGCCATTCTTATCATGATACACAGAACTGTAGCTTGCAGTATGAACAATTTCAATAAATTTATCATATTTCACTGCTTCATTACAAATCAGATATAAATCATAGGCTGTCGTATAATGATTGGGATCAGTCAGACCATTTGGATTAACGAAGTGGCTGTTGGTCGCCCCTAGACTATTAGCAACTTCGTTCATCATATCGGCAAATCCTTCTACGCTTCCTCCCAGATATTCTGCGATCATAATCGCAACATCATTGGCAGATTTAAGCATCAGCGCGTGTAACGCCTGATCCAGCGTCATCGTGTCTCCTGCCTCAAGTCCCAGCTTTACCGCTCCGGACTCATGAACATAAACGTTCTCAGAGGCAGTCAGGACATCATCCAGATTACCGTATTTTAACGCACACAACGCAGTCAGGACTTTCGTAAGGCTTGCGGGGTTCAGCTTTTCATGGACATTTTTAGCATAGATAACGTTTCCACTATCGATGTCAAAAAGTCCAGCTGCCGTAGCCTGTGACATATCTACCGTAGTCCCCTGCGTCACATCATCTGTTGTTACACACAAATCTGCGGAAAAAGCATCCAATGCCTGTCCCTGTGACTGTGCTGCAATAGAATAATTCGAGTTATTTCTCGTCCTGTCATATTCAAAAGAATATACCTTGGTTCCACAGCCTGATAAAACAATAGTCGGAACCATAATACAGGAAATTACCTTTACCAGCTTATTTATACATCTCACGCCACTCTAAATCTCCTCTGTCCAGTGACTTGATCAGCAATTCTGCCGATGCAAGGTTAGTTGCCAATGGAATATTATGCATATCGCATAATCTCATTGCATTATTAACATCTGGCTCATGTGACTTTGGATTCAAAGGATCACGCAGGAAAATAACCAGGTCGATCTGATTGTGTTCTATCTGCGCGCAAATCT
Source organism: Roseburia sp. CAG:10041_57 (assembly GCA_001916965.1). Taxonomy (GTDB): domain Bacteria; phylum Bacillota; class Clostridia; order Lachnospirales; family Lachnospiraceae; genus COE1. Next base: position 37,677 of record MNTL01000001.1, on the reverse strand, counting down.
GCTGTTCACCGCCAAGATGCCCAGCAAGATATTTATGAACGTTAAGATTAGTTACTTCCTCTATTAATCTGCCTGTAGTTCCTGTTGCATATAACTCGTTCTTACTTAAAATACCACGATATGCAATACAAAAATTCTGCATTAATTTCTTTTTACCATCATGAGCAATTAAAGCAATATTCATGATATCTGCACCTTCCTTTGTCAATTATTATATTTCCTGACACATTGCAGTCTCACATTCAGGACAAATCCCATTCCAATATAAAGACTTACAAGTGACGTCAACCCGTAGCTTACAAATGGCAGCGGCACACCGGTATTAGGAAACAGTCCCGTTGCTACTGCTATATTAACGAAGCTTTGAAAGCCGACTAACGCAGCCATTCCACAGCATATACACGTTCCGGCAAGATCCTTTGCCTTACGCGCCACGCTCAAGCACTCCAGTGTGATCAGAAACAGAAGCACAATAACTGCACAGCCTCCTACAAATCCCAACTCTTCGCCGACTATTGTATATATAAAATCCGTCTGAGGCTCTGAAATGAAATTACCATTCTTCACAGAACTTATCATATTATTGTTCAGTCCCTTGCCCCATAACTGTCCGGAACCAATCGCCATCATTGCATTCGTCTGCTGATATGCAGCACCTGTTGCATATTTTTCAGGTTCCAGCCACGCAAGGATTCTAGTCTGCTGATAAGTCTCAATAATCTGCTGATCCGGCTGTAATACAAGGATAAATAAGATCACAGCAGCCGGTACTACCACTGCCAGTACTCCAATAATCAACTTGGAACTGAGTCCCCCCACATACCATAATGTACAGAATATCAGGAAAATAACAATACTCGTTGACATATCAGGCTGCTTATATACTAAAAAAAGCGGAGGTATCAGTAAAACAATCATCAGTAGTATGTTCCGCAATGAATTTATTTTCTCCCTATGTTTCATAATAAACTGTGAAAAGAATAAAATCAACATAATTTTTGTTAATTCTGACGGTTGAAATTGAATACCTGCTATTTCCAACCATCTTCTGGCGTTATTTACATCAGCACCAAAGAAGCGGACCATCAGAAGTAACAAAATATCAAAAATATAGATTACCCAGCTGAATCGCAGGAAAAAAGAATAGTCAAAGAAAGACAGGACTATCATAATAAAAAATCCAACAATAAAACCAAGTATCTGCTTATTCTGTACAGACTCTTTTGCACTTCCTATTGCAAGAATTCCTATAATGGTGATCGCTACCAGCATAAAAATCAATTTAAAATCATAATCACGAACTCTATAATTCTTAAACATTCTTTCTTTCCTGTCTTTCTTTTATCTGCAAACCAGATAGCCTTTTGTGGCGGCCTTCCTATGTAACAATTCAGTTCTTCAGATCCAGGATCGGGATATTCGCGTATAATACAGGCATTTTCGTATTCCTGCCGGTTACTCCCGTCTTGGTGATCTGAATATCCATACTTGCTGTATCAATCTTCATGTACTTGGAAATGACATGTGCTATATCATTTTTGATCAGCTCCATCATCTCCGGTGAGCAGTTTACTCTGTCTGATATCAGAAGGATTTTCAACCTGTCTTTTGCTACTTGTCTTGAACTTTTTTTGTGAAATAAAGAAAATAGTCTCATATGCGTTCCTCCTGATTTCTATGGAATAATCCGGTTACGCGGGTCCATATTGTAATAGACTTGCCAAAATCCATAAAAGGAACTTCCTTGCCATCCAGGCGGCGGCATATATTATAAAATGCCTGTCCTGCAAGTGAATTCTTGCCCACCAGAGGCTCACCCTGGTTCGTTGCAATGACTACATTCTCATCATCCGGCACAACACCCAGTAAAGGAAGTCCAAGAATATCTATTACATCCTCCACTGTCATCATTTCTCCACGTCTTACCAGATCGGAACGTAATCTGTTAACAACCAGATCTACTTTCTTTATCTCATTTGCCTCCAGCAATCCTATGATTCTGTCTGCATCTCTGATTGCTGATACTTCCGGCGTTGTTACAACAATTGCATGATCTGCACCTGCAATTGCATTCTGAAATCCCTGTTCAATTCCAGCAGGGCAATCCAGAATAATATAATCAAACTGTTCTTTTAACCCGGCTATCAGTTTTACCATCTGCCCCGGTGTAATACAGTTCTTATCTCTTGTCTGTGCAGCAGGCATCAAATACAGCCCTGCATGACGCTTGTCCTTGATCAATGCCTGTTTGAGCCGGCATGTTCCCTCGATTACATCTACAAGATTATAGACAATACGATTCTCCAATCCCATGACGACATCCAGATTACGAAGTCCGATATCCGCATCGATCAAAACAACCTTCTTACCCATTTCTGCCAGACCGGTTCCTACGTTTGCAGATGTAGTGGTCTTGCCTACACCGCCTTTACCTGACGTGACAACAATTACTTCGCTCATACTATGTTCTTGCCTTTCCGTGATCTGCTGTTTTTACATGATCACTGTTGTCATTTCAGTTCTCCGGATTTCTATAAGGTAAAATTATCCAGCAATTCTTTGGTAATCGGTTCTACCTGTACCACTCCATTATACGTATATGCAATTTTAGGTACAGACTTTGGCTTTAGTCCCCATTTTGAACTTTTTCCCGGCTGTATATAATGAAGATCTCCTATGCGAAGTTTCTCAGGATTCATATCAAGTGCAACAACAAAGTGATGATTGTTGCCAGTTGCTCCCGCATATGCTTCGCCCTCCAGACTGCCAATTACTACAATGTCTTTGGCTGAATATACGCTGCATCCCTTACTCACATCTCCCAGAATCACAATACTGTGTTCTGTCTCGATGCTTTGTCCATCCCGTAAAGTACCACGATAGAATTGTCCGCAGTTTTCATCCTTCTGAAAGGTCAGATTATTCTGAATTCCTAGGAATTTGATATTTTTCTCTTCATCCCGCCCCATGAGGCACAGTACTTTTAACTGTGAATTCTCTGTAATTGCATCCAGAACCTGTCGTTCCTCTGACTCATCCAGTGTTCTGCCTTCAAGTGAAATTGCCACAGCAGCATCTTTGAAAAAATTGGCTGCACTTCTAAACTTCTCTGCAACAGCCTCCAACAGCTCATCAAAAGGAACTGTAGCATCCATAATTACAGATATTCCACTGGAAAAACTTTTTAATACAACTAAATTCTTCACACTTACTCCTATCTGCGCTTCATGCGCTTCATGCAGTTCAAAACCTTTCTACCCGGTTATCAGTCTCCTGTGCCTGCTGTGGCATCAAGAGTATCTGCTGTTCCGGTAACAAGCTCCTCTTCTTTAGCCAAACCATAATAATATTTATATACATCTCTTGCTGTCTGAGCCGCATAATCAGAAGAATATCCGTTTGCAATACGGACTGACACAGATATCTCCGGGTCCTCATATGGTGCGTAGCTGACAAAAAGAGCATGGTTTGCACGTGTTTTATCCTGCTGTGCAGTTCCTGTCTTACCTGCAACATGAACTGCCAGATCATCATAATATTTCTTTTTTTCAACAACCTGACGCATGCCGGAATGAATCGCATTCCACAGACTGTTATCCAGATCTACTGTATTTCTGACCTCAGGTGTGTAGTCTTCAATAACATTGCCTTTTGAATCTGTCAGTTTATCCAATATACTCAGATTATAACAGGTTCCACTGTTTGCGACTGTTGTCACATATCTGGCAAGTCCTACTGTTGTATAGTTATGCGTACCCTGACCAATATAAGAAGGTACTGCATACAAATTGGAGAACTCCGGTTCTGCTTCCATAATTTCCACACCGGATTTCTCGGTCAGTCCAAATAAGTCTGCATATTTTTTCAGTCGTGACAGACCATAGTCACTATTGTATCCTGTTCCATCCTGACTTAACCGATAACCAACCTCATAAAAATATGAGTTACAGGAATTGGCTATTGCATTAGACAAATTCATGGCGCCGTGCGCGCTTGGATAAATCCAGCATCTGTGAATGGTTGGTGCCAGCTTGTCAAATACACCTGTACACAATATCGTTTCACCAATTGAAGATACTGCGCCCTCTTCAATTGCAGCAGTAGCCGATACCATCTTAAAAGTAGAACCAGGAGCAGTCTTCTGCTGTGTCGCCATATTCCACTGTGGCACAGACAGATCAGCCTGTAATTTGGCATAATACTCTGCATCTACGCCATTTGCCATCTTGTTAATATCATATCCTGGATAAGATACCAGCGCCAGTACTTCTCCGGTTCTGACATCTGTTACCACACAGGAACCGGAACATGGGTCCAATGCCAGCTGCGCCGGTGTAATCTGCAATGTCTGCACCATTTCCAGCATAAAATTATAAGGACTGATGGTGCCTTTCTTCACTGCTGTGATCTTACTTTCCTCTACACTGATAATATCCTGTTCCCACAACAACATACATATCTGCTTACCTGTGATCTGCTGGCTGCTTATCATATATTTATACAGTTTCTTGGAAAATTCATTATTATCCTTCAGATTATCCATAATATAATCAATCATGGAATTTAATATTTCTTCTGAATCAGAATACTGGCTGTCCAGTGAAAGCTTGGTAATGTCTATCCAGTTCTGCGCTATCGCATAATTGAGATATTCATTTAAGCTGATTACTTCATCCCTGGTCCAGGCAATATAGGTTGCATCTTCTTTATCAATGGCACTGTTGACCAGAACACCCTTCTTAGTCAGCATAGATACAATATAGCTCTCATAATTCTTATACTCTTTGCTGAGCTGATCATATGGTGTCTTCTTATTCTGTAATTCATCTTTTATTTCATTCAGTACATTCTGCTGTTTATTCAGGAATATCTGATAGACTTCCCTTTCCGTTACATCCGCATTATCGCTCGTAAAATGTGTAATATCAATAACGCTGTTATTAAACAGTGCATAATATACATCATCAATCGGTATGATCAGATTACCTGCTGACGAAACACTGGACGCATCATAGTTCATGACATTACGCATCTTGAGTGCAATAATACCTGCAATTTTCTGTTCAAGAATACTATAAATTGCCATCTGCAAGTCTGAATCAATGGACAGATACAGATTATTTCCTGACTGTGATTCCACCACATCTGTAGTCTCGATAATCTTACCCAGATTATCTACATATATGGTCTCAGACCCCTTCTTACCCTGCAGCTGCAATTCCATAACCTGTTCGATTCCCGCCTTACCGACAGTGTCATTCAGGGTATAGGAAGAATCCTGTTCCTGTAAAGAAGCCAGTTCTGTCTGTGAGACCTTACCGGTATAACCAAGTATATGTGCGAACTGATATGGATTGTTATATTTACGAATGGTATCTTCTTCAATGGAAACACCATCCAACTGATCGGCATTTTCCATAATGACAGCTACTGTCTTGTCTGATACATTTGTTGCCACAGTCGTAGCAATGTATTTCTGGAAGCTGTATAAATTCATTTCATAACGAATGGTGACCAGTTCAAGAACTTCCTTAGGGGTATAACCTTCACCAGGCAAAAATACTTTAGTATCTTCGCCTTTTTCGTTCTTCTCATAAGCTCCAATCTTGAAACGATTACACAGATAGTCTATTACTTCCTTAGCTGTAGCGGTCTTCTGCTCATACTTGAAATCCGCAGAGTTAATGTCACTGTGTCCATAAATATCTGCCAGAAAACGAAGCAGCGCCGTGCCTTCCAGATTATAGGCATATTCGTTGTTCTCATCCAATATAATATTAAAGTCGCTGATGACGCTGTCACCATTATCTTCAATCAGATGAATCAGCTTATACAAAGTTCCGTTTAACTGGCTGTTCTTTTCAGAACCGGACTCGTATACATCTTCGATTGTAACAGAATAGGCAAGCTCATTATATGCAAGAAGTCTGCCATTTCTATCATATATATTGCCTCGTGTTCCCTCTATAATTTTCTCTTTTTGTATTTTAAGTTGGAAGTTGTTCAGATAGGATTCTCCATTTACGATCTGTAAATCGAATATTCGATAGATCAATACTGCTGCCATTGCAATAAAGATGATAAAAAGCAACAACAGTCTGGATGTGACCATATCGAACAGACTTTCTTTAATTCTTTTTAGCAAACCAGTGGTCACTCCTTTTATCCGCATCATCCGGAGTCCTGTTCAACAACAGGATCACAGGGTATAGAAATACCGTAACAAATATGGTATAAACAATCTCCGGCAAAATAACGCTCTTAAAATAAAAAACGAATTGGAATCTGCCCCGAAGAAGGAACAGAAGAACATAACATACAAAAGAATACAATAGATCACTGACTGTAATCAAAGCTAATGGCAGTTTGATATCATTCTGATAAAATACTCTGTGGAAAACACCATTTCCTGCTCCTATGTACAAAAAAATAAGTGCATAAAATCCCAAAACACTGCCATAAAAGATATCCATCAGCAATCCACTGATAAAACCTACTACCATTCCATATCTTCTACCCAGCATAAAACCATAGGATGCTGTCACAATAATCAGAAGATTAGGCGCTATCCCGCCAAAATTAAAGAACTGAAACACAGTAGTCTGCAATACAAAGCTAATTAGAATGGTAAGTACCATGATAATATTTCTTTTCATTCTTCACCTTCAGATCATATCATTTAATCTGCAATCTGCTGTTTTGTTTTCAGTATTACCAGCACTTCCTCCAGATGTTCAAAATCTACTGCCGGTGTCAATTTACCCGATTTGGTAATATTATTGGAATCCTGCTCCATACTGCTGATATAACCGATCAGAATTCCAGGCAGATATTTGTCACTGATATTAGAGGTAACTACCTTGTCTCCTACTTCTACCTGCTTTCTGGAGTCAATAAGCTGCTCATATCCAATACATCCTTCTGCCATAAGCTGCAATGAGCCCTTTACGATTAACGTATCGGAGCTTGCAAGAACCATACCACTTACATTGGAATCATCATTGATAATGGAATTCACTTTAGCCCAGTTGGATCCGATATCTGTGATTCTGCCTACCAGACCACCTCCGGCAATGACATTCATGTCAATAGCCAGTCCATCATCCAGCCCTTTGTCTATTGTAAAGGCATGAAACCAGTTGCCCGAATCTCTGGCAATGATCCTGGCTCCTACCTTATCATATCCGCTGTACTGTTCATCCAGCTTGTATAGTTCACGCAGATTATTCAACTCATATTTATCCTGCTGTAACTGTGTATTCTGAATCGTCAATTCATCAATCTGCTGTTTCAATTCCTGATTCTCCTGCAACACAACCCGCAGTTCTCCAAGCTCATCCACTCTGGTAGAAATCCACTGTCCCACGTGACTGACACCCTTCTGAAAGGGTACAACAACGTACCCTGCGACTTTATTTAATGGCAGTGTGGAAAAATCCGTCAGAAATGTAACTGCCATCAATATCACGCAGACTACTGTCAACAACAAAAGCAGATATTTACTTGGAATCGAGAATTTATCCCGCTTTCTTTTTACGATAGGACTCATCTACTCATTCCTTCTAAATAAGCAACTGATTTATAATTGTCATCCTTGATGATCTTAGCCAGTCCAAGCGCAACACCTGATACAGGATTCTCACTGACATTTACCTTCAGTCCAGTTCCCTTGGCAAGAAGCTCTGCAAGATGATTTACCTGAGATGCACCACCAGTCAGATAAATACCTCTTCTGAAGATATCTGCTGATAATTCTGGTGGAGTTCTCTCCAGAATCACACGGATATTATCAATAATTACATTGAAGTTCTCCAGCATACTCTCGCTGACCAGATCTGTAGGAATTTCTTTTTCCATAGGAAGACCGGTAACGATATCACGTCCATATACGATAGCACCTTTGCCGGCTTCTTCCAGCTCTTTAAGAGATATCTTTACGCTCTCAGCAGTCTTATTGCCGACAATCAGACTGTACTCTTTACGAATTGCATTCTTGATAGACTCGTCAAACTTCTGTCCACCAATCTTGATGAGCTTGCTCAGTACAATTCCACCTAATGAAAGAATGGAAATTTCTGTGGTGTGGAAGCCTACATTTACTACGAGAATACCCTGGGCATTCTTTACATCAATATCCAGACCAAGTCCGTCTGCAACAGCCTTCTCTACACGCATGATCTTCTTGGCTTTGATGTTAGCATCTTTTACAAGATCAAAGAAAGCTCTCTTCTCTACATCAGTAATATCGGATGGAACAGCCATGTAGAACTCTGCCGGCTTAATCACACCCTTATTACAATCCATGATGAAGTTACGAAGTAAAAGCTGCATATTCTTAATATCCGCAATGACACCGTTGCACAGCGGATAGGAAATTTCAATATTGGATGGTGCCTTTTCAAACATTTCAAAAGCAGAATCACCATATGCGAATAAATTTTTCTTGTTTTCAATAGCAATCATGTTCTTCTCAACAGTAACTGTGTCACTGTGAGCGCTGTAGATTTTAATTGTTCTGGTACCTAAATCAATACCAAATGCGTTGTTAGCCAACATAACAACTCCTTTCTGTTTCTCATAAAAGTCCTTTTTGTTTGAAACTCGTATATCTCTTGTCTCCAATCACGATGTGATCAATGAGTGGAATGTCAATTAAATCGGATACTTCCTTTATCCTTCTGGTCATGATAATATCCTGTTTACTGGGTGTAGGATCACCGCTTGGATGATTATGCAGCAGCATAATCCCACCCGCCTCTTCCCGCAGGGCATAGATCAGTATTTCCCTTGGTGAGATCAGGCTGGCATTGACTGTGCCCAAAGAAAGAACTTTATCGTGGATCAGACGGTTCTTACTGTCCAGCAGGATCAGTATTACCTGCTCTGTATTCTTGTGACGCAGTCTTTCCATATAGTATTCTGCTACCGTATCCGGTCTATGAAATGCAAGATTGCTTGCTGCCTGTGCAGCTGATATCCGCTTGGCAATCTCTGCAATACACAATAGTTGTACTGCTTTCACCTCACCAATTCCAGGAATTTTCTGTAGTTCACGTACCGAATAATGATGCAGCCCAAGAAGCCCCCACTTACTGTCACACAACGACAGAATCTGTCTGCCAAGCTCCACCGGATTCTTGTCTTTCGTTCCTGTTCTCAGCATAATAGCCAATAATTCTGCATCCGTCAGGCTTTCAGCACCTGTATGCAGAAATTTGTCATAGGGAAGCTCCTCTTTCGGATATAAATCTTTAAAATCACTCATTTTCTCTGTAAAACATTGTTTTCCGGACGAAGTTCTATCAGATATCAATGAATCAATAGTTATATTACCACACCCATGCAGGTCTGTACACTAAAAAGATTAGTTTTTTTTCGACCTGCATATGGCAGAATTTGTCTTTTTCAGTATAATTACAGTTTTGCAAGACCCTCATCTACAATATACTGTAAGGTCTTCATAATACCAAATATTGCATGCGGAGCTGTCAATCCACCCTGGAAATAAACAGCATAAGGAGGTTTAATCGGTCCATCCGCACTCAGCTCGATGGAAGAACCGGACACAAATGCTCCTGCTGCCATAATAACCTGACTGTCATATCCCGGCATATCCCATGGTTCCGGCGTTACAAAGCTGTCAACAGGGGCTGCTGCCTGGATTCCCTTGCAAAAGGCAATCACACCCTCCGGTGTTCCAAACTCTACTGCCTGAATAATATCGTGTCTGGACTCGCTGCCATTAGGAACTACATGAAATCCCAGACGCTCGTAGATATTCGCTGCCAGAATTGCACCTTTTAATGCGCTGGCTGTGACTGTAGGAGCAAGAAACAGTCCGTGATAAAAATCTCTCAATACTCCCAGTGAAGCACCTACTTCCTTGCCAAGTCCAGGTGAAGTCAGTCTGAATGCTGCATTCTCCACACATTCCTTCTTACCTGCAATATAACCGCCTATCGGAGCAAGTCCACCGCCCGGATTCTTGATCAGGGAACCAACTACCATATCTGCACCTACGTCTGACGGCTCTACACGCTCTACAAATTCACCATAGCAGTTATCTACCATGCAGATTACATCCGGCTTAATATCTTTTATGAAGGCAATCAGTTCGCCGATTCTTGCTACAGAAAGTGTTGGTCTTGTCTGATAGCCCTTAGAACGCTGGATTGTTACAAGTCTGATCTTATCATTGATTGCTTTTCTGATATTCTCATAGTCAAAGCTTCCGTCTTCCAGCAGATCCACCTGTCTGTAGCTGATGCCATATTCTTTCAAAGAACCTTTAGACGGTCTGATACCGATTACTTCCTCCAGGGTATCATATGGCTTACCTACAGGAGAGAGCAATTCATCACCCGGACGCAGGTTACTCATCAATGCCAGTGCCAGTGCATGAGTACCGCAGGTAATCTGTGGACGCACCAGTGCATCTTCTGTATGGAAAATAGAAGCATATACTGCTTCCAGTGTCTCTCTTCCCAGATCATTATAGCCATATCCTGTAGTTCCCAGTAAGCATGCCTCACTCACCTTATTGTCCTGCATAGCCTTGATTACTTTTAACTGATTGTACTCTGCGTTCTCATCAATTTCCTTAAATCTTGGTTCCAGTCCTGTTAATATCTCCTGGCAAAAGGAATATACTTCCCTGGAAATACCAAGATCCTGATACATTTTTTCTGTTGTTGTATTACTTATCATTTCTTTATCCTTCTTCTCCTGCATTGCACTCATTTATCATATATTTCAGTATTTGATTATTATCGTATGCAAATTTGTCTTTTTCAATCCAGATGACATCCCGTTCTCTTCGAAACCAGGTCAATTGCCTTTTGGCAAAATGCCTCGTATCTCTTTTGATGAGATAAACAGCCTCATCCAGCGTGTTCTCGCCAAGCAGATAAGCAATGATCTCTTTATATCCAAGTCCCTGCATAGCGGTAGATTCCCGTTTACATCCCATTTCCATGAGCTTACGCACTTCTTCAACCAGTCCGTCTTCCAGCATCTGATCTACTCTTTTATCTATGTTGGCATACAGCTTCCCGCGCTCATCTGTCAGAACAAAATAACGGGAATCATAAGCTGATGTCTTCTCCCTCTCCTGCTCATTATGTTCTGATATCCTCTGTCCGGTCTGTCTGTAGAATTCGATTGCCCGAATCACACGCTTTACATTATTGGCATGAATCATTTCAGCAGATTTCGGATCACATTCTCTTAACATCTGATGCAGATATTCTGCTCCCTTTTGCCCTGCTATCTGCTCTAATTCTTCACGCAATTGTGTATCTTCATCATTTTGCGTAAAATCAATATCATAAAGTACAGACTGAATATAGAATCCCGTTCCTCCTACCAGAATCGGTATCTTGCCTTTGGCATAGATCTGCGCCATGGCATCTTTTGCATATTTCTGAAAAAGCACAACATTAAAATCCTGTGTCGGTTCCAGTATGTCTACCAGATAATGAGGAATTCCTTCCATTTCTTCCGGTCTGATCTTGGCAGAGCCAATATCCATATGACGATATACCTGCATGGAATCAGCAGATATGATCTCGCCATTTATTGCCCTGGCAAGCTCTATTGACAGTTTGGTTTTCCCCGCTGCCGTAGGACCTGTCAGTACCACTAACGGTTGTTTCTCCATGATTACACAATCCTTTTAAATTTCTTTTCGATTTCATACTTGGACATGGTAATGATCGTTGGTCGTCCATGAGGACAATTATACGGATTATCCAGTTCCAGAAGCTGTTCAATCAGCTTATCCGCTTCCTCATAAGTCAGGGAATTATTTCCCTTGACCGCAGCCTTACATGCCATGGAAGCAATCTTCTCCCGGATGATCTGTGGAACACCCTTTACCGGACTTTCTGACAGTTCTGTCAGAATTTCTTCAAAAAGCTCTTTCATATCATAACTGAACAGATCATAGGGAACACCTCTGATTGCGTATGCATTCATTCCAAAGTCTTCGATCTCAAATCCAAGCTCGGCAAAATATTTTCCATAATTGTGAAGAACATCTGCTTCTTTTGCCGTTACGCTGATAATAATAGGCGGTGTCAGGGTCTGCGTGAGAGTATCCTGACTTGCCACTCTCTTGAGTATCTGTTCATACTTAACCTTCTCATGGGCTGCATGCTGATCGATCATCAGCATCTTATCACGATACTCTATAATCCAGTATGTGTCAAATACCTGTCCGACAATACGGTATTCCTGTTTTGCTTCCCTGGTCAGAATCTTCTCATCAAAGAAATTCAGCTGTTCCGGTTTCTCGATGATAATCTGTTCTTTAGCCTTAATCACCCCAAGATTAGAAGGTTCAGAAGGCTTATCTGTTCCCAGTATCTTGTGAAGCAGTGAATTCATATCCGGTTTTGGTTCTTCTTTTACTCTGTTATCCACAAAGAAATCATCCTGCTCTTTGGGCGAAACCACCTGTTCCTTCTGTGGTGCAGCTTCTTCTTTGTTATAATAAGCTACTTTATTATTATAAAGGAACTGTCCGACTTCCTCATGTTTTGATGCTTTGCCTTCATGATTATAGCTGCTTTCTTCTCTCAGCAGATTATTCTGGATTCTTTCTTTTTCAAAAGGCTCCGGTGCCTGTACTTTAGGTTCTGCTTCCGGTTTCAGTGCTTTGTCTTTTCCAGGTGCAGCCTCCGGTATCATCTCCTGATTAGCCAGAAACTGTGCAATATTGGAAGCAATCTTCTGATATACTGCATTCTGATTGGCAAAACGCACTTCCATCTTATTCGGATGAACATTTACGTCTACGTTTTCAGGTGGCACCGTAATATGTATCACACAAAACGGATAACGATGCTGCATCATATAGGACTGATATCCCTCTTCTATTGCCTTGGACACCAGCTTATTTCTGATATAGCGGCTGTTTACAAAGTAATTCTCAAAGTTCCTGTTGGCACGATTTAACACCGGCTTACCAAGAAATCCTTCTAATACCAGATCTTCTTCCACTGTCTGAAAAGGAATCATTTCATTGGCGATATCTCTTCCATAGATACGGTAAATAATTGCTTTCAGATCACCGTCCCCATTGGTAAAGAATTTCGTCTGTCCATTCAGTACATATTTTATCGAGATATCAGGTCTTGACAATGCCAGATGTTCCAACAGATCAGTTACATAGCTGCCCTCTGTCATAGCAGTTTTGAGAAATTTTCTTCTGACCGGCGTATTAAAGAACAGATTTCTTACAATAAATGTTGTTCCTTCCGGCGCTCCGATTTCTTCATAGGAGACTTCCTGTGCTCCTTCCAGGCAATACCTGATTCCTGTCATATCTTCTTTGGTCTTGGTAATCAGCTCTACCTTGGATACTGCTGCGATACTGGAAAGCGCTTCACCTCTAAATCCCAGACTATGTAATTTCAACAGATCAGATACCTGTGTTATTTTACTGGTTGCATGACGCATAAAAGCATTTCTTACTTCTGACTTCTCAATACCTGCGCCATTATCCGTTACTCTGATAAATTCAATGCCGCCTTCCTTGATCTCCACTGTCACCGCAGTAGCTCCGGCGTCAATGGCATTTTCCACCAGTTCCTTAATTACACTTGCAGGGCGCTCTACTACTTCACCCGCTGCAATCTTATCTATTGTACCATTATCCAATACATGAATCTTTGCCATACTCTCCCTCATTTCTGCGCACGTTCTTTGCGCATATCGAGTTTGTGTCAAGTGTACGTAGACACAAATCTCGTGTGTGAAAAAACTTCCATATATGGTTTTTTCACACTACTTACACGGACCATCTGTTATTGAGCTTGTTTTGCAGACGATACAGGGTATTCATAGCATCCATCGGTGTCAGATTCGTAATGTCTATCTCTTTCAATTCCTGAATAATGTCTTCATCTTTGACTGTATCAGACAACGTCATCTGTCCCATCGTTACATCATCATAATGTACCGGTTTGGATTTACGCTTATCTCCCTTGGTATCTACTGCAATACTCTGTACTTTCTCAGTAATATCATTATCACTTAACTGTTCTGCAATTTCCTTGGCGCGGTCTATTACCATATCTGGAACGCCGGCAAGCTTCGCTACCTGAATACCATAGCTTCGATCTGCTCCACCCTTGATAATCTTTCTGAGGAATACAATATCATCGCCTTTTTCCTTTACCGCTATGCAGTAATTGTTGACATTGTTCATCTTGCCTTCCAGTTCTGTCAATTCATGGTAATGTGTTGCGAACAAGGTCTTGGCACCTAACAGTTTCTTATTACTGATATGCTCGATAACTGCCCAGGCAATACTCAGACCATCAAAGGTCGAAGTACCTCTTCCGATTTCATCCAACACCAACAGACTCTTGGAAGTTGCATTTCTTAATATGTTGGCTACCTCATTCATTTCTACCATAAATGTACTCTGACCACTTGCCAGATCATCAGAAGCACCTACACGTGTGAAGATTCTGTCCACAATTCCAATGTTGGCGCTCTTGGCAGGGACGAAGCTGCCCAGCTGTGCCATAAGTACAATAAGTGCTGACTGTCGCATATAAGTTGACTTACCAGCCATATTAGGTCCGGTAATGACTGCAATACAGTGATTGGAATTATTCAAATATGTATCATTTGCCACGAACATATCATGGTCGATCATCTTCTCTACTACAGGATGTCTGCCATCCTTGATATCAATTACGCCTTTTTCATTCAGAACCGGTCTGACATAATGATTCTGTTCTGCTACGACAGACAGGGAAGCAAAGACATCCAGTCTTGCCACAGCCTTGGCTGTCTTCTGGATTCTTTCAAGTTCTTTGGCAATGTCATCTCTTACCTTGCAAAAGACATCATATTCCAGCGTATTTAATTTATCCTCGGCATTCAGAATCGTATCTTCCAATTCTTTAAGTTTGGGAGTCATATATCTTTCTGCATTGACCAGAGTCTGCTTACGGATATAGTCATCCGGCACCATATCTTTATAAGAATTCGTAACTTCAAAATAATAGCCAAATACCTTGTTATATTTGATCTTCAGATTCTTAATGCCGGTTCGTTCTCTGTCTTCCTCTTCCAGCTTGGCAAGCCAAGTCTTACCTTCTGTCTTCGCAGTCCTTAACATATCAATGTCTTTATCAAAGCCTGTCCGGATCATTCCTCCTTCACGGATCATCACTGGCGGATCATCGCAGATGGCATCTTTGATCAAATGATACAAGTCTTCCAGACCATCCATTTCCTGCTCAATTTCAGATAAGAGCTTGCAATCAAATTCCTTTAATACTGTCTTAATGTGTGGCAGCATCTCCATAGAATTGGCAAAAGCCAGCAAGTCTCTGGGGTTGGCTGATTTATAGCTTACCTTACCAAGTAGTCTCTCCATATCATAAATTGGATTCAGATATTCTCTGATCTCATCTCTGGAGACTGTATTCTTACAAAGCTGTTCCACAGCATCCAACCTGGCATTGATATCATCTATATTAATCAGGGGCTGTTCAATATCACTTCTGAGTCTCCTTGCTCCCATTGCAGTTTTGGTTTTATCCAATACCCATAATAATGAGCCCTTTTTCTGCTTTTCACGAAGTGTCTCTGTCAGCTCCAGGTTACGTCTGGTAGAGCTGTCCAGCAGCATGAATCTGCTTGCCAGATAAGGAATGATATGATTAATATGTGTCAGATCAGTCTTTTGCGTCTCCAGAAGATACTGCATGGCAGCTCCTGCGGAAATCATGCCGGATGGGAAATCTTCCAATCCAAGCCCAGCCAGTGTATTGACCTTAAAATGATTCATCAGGCACTTGCGGCATCCATCATCATCAAAATACCAGGGTTCCAATGTGTAGACAGCCATACCAAGTCTGCCCTTTAAGTCCTCAATATCATATCCGCTCATCACAAATGCATCATTGCATATGATTTCTGTTGGCATATATTTGTAGATCTCATCCTGAAGTTTGGCAAGTCCTTCTACTTCTGTCATATAAAAATCACCCGTTGTTACATCTACAATGGACACTCCGATTCTATTCTGGAAGCAGGCAATGCACATCAGATAATTGTTCTTGGATTCCTCCAATGCCTGTGTGTTCAGGTTCGTGCCTGGTGTTACGATACGAATTACTTCACGTTTCACGATTCCCTTGGCAAGCTTGGGGTCTTCTACCTGTTCACAGATAGCCACCTTATATCCCTTGGATACCAGTCTGTTCAGATATCCATCCACTGCATGAAAAGGAATCCCACACATAGGAGCTCTTTCTTCCAGTCCGCAGTCCTTTCCTGTCAAAGTAATCTCCAATTCTCTGGATGCTGTTATTGCATCCTCAAAAAACATCTCATAAAAATCACCGAGTCTGTAAAATAAAATGCAATCTTTGTACTGTTTCTTCGTCTCCATATACTGTTGCATCATCGGTGTTAATCCAGCCATATTCTACCTAAGCCTTTCTGTATATAATTTTACATAATAAAGAATTCTTGCCTATTACATGAAAAACGGGCAAAAGCACATTGTTTTGCCCGTCTCTGCCTATTCCATATTCTAACACATTCATGGAATTTTTCAAAGTCCATTATTTACATAAATGAAATTTAGTTTGCTGTAACTAACTTATCTTAAAAAGCCTTTGTATCCAGTCTATCCTGTACATCTGCCAGAATGTGCGCTCTCTCCAGAGCTTCATCAATATGAATACAGAAGTTTTCCTCTCCGATCTTCTCTGTAAATCCAGCTTTGTCCATAACAGAACGAGGCTGTTCATTTACATGGGACAGAATGATCTGGATGCCTTTTGCATGGAAGCTTTCATATAACTGTTCCAGATAATGCATTGCTGTTGCATCAATGGCATTTACACTTCTCATACGAATAATAAGGAACTGTGTGTCCTCTTTTACAGAGATTTTAAGAATCTTATCTGCTGCGCCAAAGAACATAGGGCCAGACACTTCATACACCAGTGTATGATCAGGAACTGCCCTCAGGGCAATACTATCCGGATCATCCTCTTCATCCAGATATTTCCAACCCTCCACTTCTGTTACATCGCTCATTCTCTTCATAAAGAGAATAGCTGCCAGTAAAATGCCTACCTCAATAGCTACTACCAGATCAAAAATAACTGTCAGTGCAAAAGTCAGCACAAGAACAATAATGTCACTCTTTGGAGCGGATTTGCACAATCCAACGAAGGTACGCCATCCGCACATATTATAAGCTACCATGAACAGAATTGCTGCAATACATGGCATGGGGATTAATGCTGCATAGGGCATTAATACTACAAGAATCAGTACCAGAGTAATAGAATGTACCATACCTGCAATAGGTGTGCGTCCACCATTTTTAATATTAGCTGCTGTTCTCGCAATTGCACCAGTTGCAGGAATACCTCCAAATAATGCGGAACCGATATTACCAACGCCCTGCGCGATCAGTTCCATATTGGAACGATGCTTAGAGTTGATCATACTGTCTGCTACTACGCAGGATAACAATGACTCGATAGCTGCAAGAATCGCAATGGTAAATGCATCAGGTAAAATCTCACCCACATCGGTAAGCGTAAAGACAGGAACATGTGGAACCGGAAGCTTATTGCTGATTTCATACAGATCACCAATCGTATTCACCTGCACATGCAGAAGCTTCACCATCAGAATTCCAACTATAACTGCAATCAAGGAACCTGGGATTGTCTTATTAATATAAGGCCATACAATAAGGATTGCAAGGCACACTGCACCTACCAACAAAGCCTGCCAGTTAATTGTCGTAATATTGGCAATAACTGCCTTGGCCTTCTGCATTGTTTCGATAGTAACAGTCCCTTCAGGATAAGTAAGTCCAAGAAAGTCCTTGATCTGCCCGATTGCAATTGTAACTGCAATACCTGCTGTAAATCCTGTCGTAATTGTATATGGAATATACTTAATCAGATTACCCAGACGCAGGAATCCCATAACTACAAGGATAATACCTGCCAGAACAGTTGCCAGCACCAGACCATCCATGCCTTTCTCTGCTACGATTCCTGCTACGATTGTTGCAAAAGCAGCAGTTGGTCCTGCGATCTGTACGCGGCTTCCACCAAGAAATGAAATCAGAAATCCCGCTACAATCGCTGTATATATACCCTGTTCAGGACCTACACCAGACGCCAGTGCAAGTGCAATGGACAAGGGCAATGCTATAATCGCTACAATAATACCTGCTACAACGTCTTTTACGAACTGTTCCTTGGTATATGTCTTCATGACAGAGAACAGCTTCGGCTTTAATTTTTCCATATGTCTCCCTTCGACTGTTTTATAAACAGTTTCTTATGTATTTCTAAAAATTTTGTAAAAACCTTTTTTCATCATATGCCTAAAAAACGCAGATTTCAAGGGTAAATCATAAGATTAGTTAAAACGACAACAATGCCACGTTTTTCCAACGTGGCATTGTATATTTTGATTGTAGTATATTAATTATATTACCATTTCACCTATATAATAGAATCCATGACATTCTTTCAGGTTCACTTTCACGATAGAACCAATCAGGCTGGAATCTCCTGGAAAATGTACGATTGTATTATTAGACAAACGACCTGTCAGAAGAGAAGCATCCTGTTCATTTACTTCTTCCACCAATGCTTCCATAGTCTGTCCCTGCAATCTTCCCACACGTTCTCTTGCTGTATCCTGCACTACCTTGAGTAATCTGTCAAAGTTATCCTTGATCTCCTGTTCTGACACCGGATTCTCCATTGCGGCAGCAGGTGTACCTGTTCTCTTGGAATAGATAAAAGTAAAGGCATTATCATACTGTACCTCTTTTACCACTTCTATTGTCTCATCCACATCCGCAGCAGTTTCCCCAGGGAAACCAACAATCAGATCTGTTGTCAGGGAAATGTCTGGAATCTCCTGGCGAATCTTCTTAGCCAGGGCAAGATACTGTTCCTTTGTATAACGTCTGTTCATTGCCTGTAGAATTCTGGAAGAGCCAGCCTGTAGCGGCAAATGCAAATGACGGCATATTTTCTTGGATTCTTTCATCACCTGAATCAGATCATCTGACAAATCCTTGGGATGTGAAGTCATAAAACGGATTCTCTGTAATCCTTCTATCTTCTCTACTTCCCTCAGAAGCTCTGCAAAAGTCATAGGCTCTTCCAGAGTCTTGCCATAAGAATTCACATTCTGTCCCAAAAGCATGACTTCAACTACGCCCTCTGATACCAGTTGTTCAATCTCTCTGATAATATCCTTGGGATTACGGCTTCTCTCCCGTCCCCTTACATAGGGAACAATGCAGTATGTGCAGAAATTATTACATCCATACATAATATTCACACCTGCTTTAAACGAATACTTACGTTCTGCCGGAAGATCCTCTACAATCTTATCAGTATCCTTCCATATATCAATTACCATACGGTCACTGTTATATACCGCAACCAGAAGCTCTGCAAATTTATAAATATTATGAGTTCCAAAGATCAGATCAACAAAAGAATAACTCTTCTTGATTTTCTCAATTACCGTTGTCTCCTGCATCATACAGCCACACAAAGCGATAATCTTATGAGGATTCTTCTTTTTCATGGTATTGAGGAAACCAAGTCTGCCATATACACGCTGATTTGCATTATCGCGCACTGTACATGTATTGTAAAATACCAGATCAGCGGACTCATCTTCAATCATTTCGTAGCCGATTGTCTCCAGAATACCGATCAGTTTCTCGCTGTCCTTAGCATTCATCTGACAGCCAAATGTCACCGCGCACGCTGTCGGTCTGTGTCCCAGTACTTCCTCCTGCTGTGCTACGATCTGTCTTGCCCTCTTCATATAATAATACTGACGCTGTGGTTCCTGTGCAGGAGCCTCTTTTGTCAGATCTATATCATTTAATATCTGTTCCAGTTCTTCGTGCTTCATTCTAATAACCATGCCTTTCCTGCATCTGCGTATCTTCGCAGAACACACCTTTGCTGATTATATATTATTTTATACAAACTTGCAAGGGTCAATGAGCACGCACTACAAAGACAGAATTTTCTTCAAAATGTTATACATATCTGCTCTTGTCTCATCATCATTCGTATAAGATCTGGAAACAGCTTCTGCATTTGACTTGTAAGCTGATGCATCTGTAGAATTGCACTTAATCTGTCCCCATGGAAGAAGTGATTTATCTACATAATATACTTCCCATATTTCTTTACTGTTCCATGTATATTTTCCAAGCAGCTTGTTATTCTTCTTATCATAATAGAAAGTAAGTGGATATTCTGAATAATACATCATAACTGCACGTTCTTCATAATATGTATAGATTTCCTGTCCACTCAGATCAAAAAGCTCCGGAATACCATCACCTGTAACATCCAAAAGTGCAAAAGCACTGCTGTAACCCTTCATTAGTTCAAGCTGATTCTGATAAGCCTTGGTAAACTTGTCAAGGTTATCCAGTGATTTCTGTTTCTCTGTCTTATCAGGCTGCACGGAACTGATCAGATACGGTCCCGGTATATAATAATCTCCATTGAGATTCACACGATAAAACCCATTATCTGTAATTCCTGTTACAGTCACATTCACAAATCTCTCCAGATATACCACAATCGTAGAATTCAGATCAGGTGCGGCATACACAGGTGTACCTGATGTCGTATACATTTTTACATCTGTCTGTGTCACTTCTAACGCATAAGCAGGTGTTGAATACAGCATACTTACCGTAATGCAGCACACAAGCAAAAATGCAGCTACTGTTCTGTTCTTCTTATTCACAAATTTAAACATATCATTCCCTCTTTTCTACATTACCAGGCTTTCCTGCTGGCTGTCTTCCTTCTGATGGCTTATGAACTCAATGAACTCTAATAACGGCAGCGGTTTGGAAAAATAGAATCCCTGAATATACTCTATTCCCAATTCTTCCATAGTCTCAAGCTGTTCCTTTGTTTCGATACCTTCAGATACAATATGAAGTTTCATGCCCTGAATCATATGCATGGCAGCATTCATGACAAAACGACCCTTGTGGCTTTCAAAATATGACTTCGTCATTTCTCTATCAAACTTTACAATCTGGACCGGCATTTCTACAATGTAGTTCAAATTAGACTGCCCTGTTCCAAAATCATCCAGAGAGAACGTGATTCCATATTGAATCAGCTTCTTCATGTTAGCCAGCAGAGTCTTTTTCATCTCTACTGTTGCTGACTCGGTAATTTCCAGATTAATAAACTTGGGGTTAATATTGTATTCCTCCATGATACGGATATATCGTTCTGCAAGCTTCTCATCTGAACATTGCACCATGGAAAGATTGATTTCAACATACTCTATACCATATTCCTCAATATGCTGTTCCTTTATCATCTGGCACACCTTTTCAAATACAATCTCACCGATTCGGTGTATCTGTCCACTGTCTTCAGATGCCTTTATAGCGTCATATACCGGAAGCATTTTACCATCCGCATCAAACATCCGGACTAGTGCCTCGGCACTGACAAATTTTTTATTGTTGGTAGAATAAATCGGCTGGTAATATACTTCTATCCGATTGTTGTTGATTGCTTCCTCTATGGTTTTAAATAATTTATTTTCATCCAGCATCTCATTCATAACAGATTCATTGATATCAATGAATTGCCGTACAGACTGCGTTATCTTCTTTCTTCTGCAATAGCGGAGTATTGCAAAAAAATCTTCAGGTTTAGGTGCAAGAAGGCAATCGTTCATAAACAGGACTTTCAAATTATCATTCTCATCATGCTGCCCTAGTTCATTGGTAGTCAGTTTTTCCACCATTGCAGTGCTAAACTCCTGCACATCATGATTCGGGATCATCATGACAATTTCATCATCCGCTGTTTTAAATACACACGCATTTTTTACATGAAGCAGCGCATTAATCAATCCCGGCATTGTCAGCTGAATATAGTCTCTGGCAAAACGATGGTCATTAATAAAAGTAAATACTGCATATGACGATTTCTCATAATAAATCTGCCGAATAAGCTGGTAGATTGCAGTCTGGTTGAACATTCCGCTTTCACGGTCCATATTGATCTCCGGATTCTCATACTGGAGATAAATGATCACAACCCCAAGGCAGCTGCCAAATCCAACTACAAGGAATTGAGGATTCAGGAACTGGATCAATGCAGAAGCATACCATATCAACATCCACAAAAGCATCGCACTATGCCGTCTCTTCTGAATATAACCTTTATATTTTACCAACAAATAGCAGCACGTAAGGATAATTCCCACTGTTCCCAGATAAGTCATCATCGCCGCCGGT
This sequence comes from Roseburia sp. CAG:10041_57, assembly GCA_001916965.1. GTDB lineage: Bacteria > Bacillota > Clostridia > Lachnospirales > Lachnospiraceae > COE1. Next base: position 15,347 of record MNTL01000001.1, on the reverse strand, counting down.
CCATATGTATATACAACATGAGTCTCAGAATCAAAGAAAATATCCAAAGGCAGTGCCATAATACATATACTGATAGCAAGCGCCAGAATTCCACATACAATCTCAGCCCGTCTGAAGGAGTTTTTATAAAATACAATATCAACACCTATATATATAATACTGCATAATGCAGTTGCAACCAGGCTGATCAGATAACTCTTACATATAAATTTTACAAATACTACGGGCAAGTACGCTGCATTTTCAATTACAACAATTGACACAATATCCAGAATAACACAGCAGAGTGTAATAAAATAAAACCACACAAAAGCACGCTTTGAAGATGTCTGCAGTTTTTTCTTCGGATAATACAACAAAAATCCTATCAATAGTAGTACAATTCCACATAACTGAACTTTGATATTCATAACCCACCTGATTTACATAAAGTTATAGTCAATTTTTCCTATTTCTATGGTATCACATTTTCTTACAATTTTGTACCATCTTTTAAAATTTATGCATAAAAAGAACGCATCCCATGTCTTGTGCATATGAATGCGTTCCCCATATTTCTATTTCAAGTCTTTAAAGTGAAATGACTTCCTGCCACTTGCATAGTCTCCTACAATCTGTCCATTACCAAACAGCTTATATTTGTATGTAACAAGCCCTTCTAATCCAACCGGTCCTCTGGCATGTATCTTGCCTGTACTGATTCCAACCTCTGCTCCGAATCCATATCGGAATCCATCTGCAAAGCGTGTTGAGCAATTCTGATATACCCCCGCAGAATCTACCATCCGCATAAAGTATTCTGCTGCCTTATTATCCTCTGTGATAATGCAGTCCGTATGATGTGAACCATATTTATTAATGTGCCATATTGCTTCATCTATGTTCTCAACTGTCTTTGCTGAAATAATCAGATCCAGATATTCTGTACTGAAATCCTCTTCTGTAGCCAACTCACTGCCGTATCTGTCTGCAATATCACTTGTAGCACGCAAAGATATCTTATACTCTTCAAAAGCCTTCTGTAGTGGCGGCATCAGCTTCTCCAAGGCATCCTGATGTACCAGCAGGGTTTCTACGGCATTACATGCAGCCGTATACTGTGTCTTGGCATCAATAATCACCGGGATTGCTTTCTCCAGGTCAAAATCCTTATCCACATAAATATGACAGATTCCATCTGCGTGTCCTAATACAGGAATCTTCGTGTTATTCATAATGTATTGAACAAATGCATTGGAGCCTCTGGGAATCAAAAGATCTACAGACTCATGGCATGCCAGAAGCTCTGCAATCTCATCTCTTTGTTCAGCCTGAAATAAACACCCCTGCGGAAGTCCACTGGATAATGCAGCTTCATAAATTAATTCAAAAAGAAGCTTGTTCGTCTCCCTGGTCTCACTTCCGCCTTTAAGGATTGCACAATTGCCACTCTTGATACATAAAGAAGCAATCTGTACCATAGCATCCGGTCTTGCTTCAAAAATAACACCTATTACACCGATTGGGCAAGTCTCCCTGACAAGTGTCAGACCTTCATCCAGTTGTCTCTTCAACTGAATCCGAAAAAGAGGATCCGGGAGTGCAATGAGATTATGAATTCCTGCTATTGCATCTGAAAGCTTTGCTTCACTGAATTTCAAGCGTTTAATTACCGCAGGCAAAATATTGTCTGCCTGGGCACGCTCCATATCTTTTGCATTTGCCTCAAATATACGTTCTTTGCCTGCAAGCAGTGATTCTGCTATCTTTTCTAATGCAGCATTTCTCACTGCAATATCAGTTGAAGCCATTTTAGAGCTGTCCAGTTTCATCATGGCAGCTTTCTCTCGAATTGTCATCTCTCAATCTCCTCCTTCTGCATTATCTCTACTCTAGCACTCTATATCATCAAAAATAACAGGGATCATTCCCTTTAATTCTTTTAACAAAGGAATGGTCACTTCTCTCATTTGAGGATGAACATCTGCCGGTACACGAAGCTTAAAGAAATTACGCCACTCACGATAATTAGCAGATACTGTGATCTCTGTCTTGGTACTGTTAGGCAATACAGCTCTTGCAATCTGCGGTGTCGCTCCCAGTTCCAGAAGCCTCATATAGTGACGTTCTGCATCCTCCATGGCACTTGTCCACTCAGCCATAACCAGTGCAATCTCTTCACCTGACATTTTCTTCATCTTGTTGTCCAGCATAATGCCCGGTTCCAGATCTATGAATGCACATTCTGCTCCGAACTTATCCTTTGCATAATTACAGTAACGGGTACTTTCCTGTGCAAAGGAAGCGATTCTGTGGCGTACCAGCTCATGGCTGACACCTCTGTCAACTGTAAACTTTACGGAAAGGAATGAATGTTCAATCATTGCTTCATGACCGTTACGAATCAGCATGGCAACAAATTTCCTGGCAGATTCCCCATCTTCTGTAATATAATCCTCGCTTTTATAGCATACACGTCCTATTTTTTCAATGTGTTGTAATTCTTTTATGCCACCTTCAGATATTGGGGTCAGTATTTCATATGATGCTTTAATTTTGTTCATGTTTTTCCTTCCTCTATATTCTCAGAAATGAATAAATAATCTCTTCTGTTACAATCTTGTCCATTTTTCTGTCATGTTCTTCATGTATGAAGGGTTCTGTAATCTGATTGGAAAAAGCCAGTCCCATTCTGGTAATCTGCGCCTTATCCTGCAGGTAACGGTCATAAAAGCCCTTACCATACCCGATACGGTACCCATCTGTTCCAAATGCCACTCCTGGAAGAATCATCAACGTGTCTTCCTGTGTTCTGAATCTGTATCGCAGTGATTCATCCGCTGCCGGTTCTCTGATTCCTTTATATCCGGCTTCCAGCTGCTTTACCGAGATTACCTGATAGAATTCCATATGGCAGTCTTCTCCATAAGATTTGGGGAAATATACCCTTTTCTTTCTAAGTATCGCATCTTCAAAAAGTTCTCTGGTCATAACTTCATGACAATAGTCTGCATACAGCAAAACATTGTCCGCTTCTTCATACTCCGGTGTCTTCAGCACTCTTTGAATGATCTGCCTGCTTCTGTCCATTACCTCATCATGAGTCATCTGGTTTCTGTATGATAAAATTTCTTTTCTGACTTCCTGCTTTGCCTTCATCCTAGTGTCCTTTTTTGCCGTATTTGTCTCCCAGATTTACTACACTGCCATCCGGTTCCTGTATGGATATGTTATCCAGCTGGCTTCTTAAATTATTTCTGACACTGGCAACATATTCAGCTCTCAGCTTTGCCTGTTCTGCCTTCTCTTCATCCGTCAGCCCCTCTGCCTTGGATTTATGATACAATGCATTAATCCGGTCTATTTTCTCCTGCATATTCATAATTATCAAACCATGCCTTTCAACTGTTTCTTATTTATGCAAATTATCTACGAACTGTGCAAAATTAAACGCCTCGTTTTTATTTGCCTTAAATATCGTACCGTAACTTCTGCCTTCCATAATACGGTGAATGACTCTTACATCCTTACCATTGGCAATGACCATATCAGCCCCTGAATAAGTTGCAATCTTGGCGGCAGTCAGCTTGGTCTCCATTCCACCTGTTCCAATATCACTTCCTGTAGTTCCTTTTCCCATGCTGAGTAATTCATCAGTAAGACTATCTACTCTGTCTATGAATTTTGCATCAGGGTTCTTATGTGGGTCATCTGTATACAGACCATCTATATCAGATAACAGGATCAGCAGGTCTGCGCCTGTTAAAGCAGTTACAATCGCAGATAACGTATCATTATCCCCAATGACATCCTCAATTTCAAATGTAGAGATTGTATCATTCTCGTTTACAATGGGAATGACTCCCATATTCATCAGTTCACTGAATGTATTATGTGCATTATATCTGTTCAAGTCAGCTACGATTGTATTCCTTGTCATCAGAATCTGCGCTGCAAGATGTCCATATTCAGAGAAAATACGCTGATACGTTGTCATCAGTCTTGCCTGTCCTATTGCTGCGCATGCCTGTTTCTCTGCAATCGTAGCGGGCTTTGAAATATGAACAGCCCTTCTGCCACAGGCAATCGCTCCCGATGTTACCAGAATAACATCCTTGCCCTGATTGCGAATATTACACAATTCGCGAACCAGTATATCCATCTTTATATAATCAAGATCTCCTGTCTCCGGGTGCTGCAAAGAAGATGAACCAATCTTCACAACGACTCTCTTTTTATCTTTCAATTTACTGCGTAACTCGTCCATTTTATGCCTCCGTATCATCGCACACTCATGTTCCCTATTGTAAAGCATGTTTTTTGATTATGCAATAGGGGAATAGCAGCTGGCAATCTGTTCTGCCACATACATTCCATCCATAGCCGCTGAAGTAATGCCGCCTGCGTAGCCCGCGCCTTCTCCACATGGATACAGCCCCGATAATCCCGGACTCTGAAGCGCTTCATTTCTGTGTATGCGTACCGGGGAAGAGGTTCTGCTCTCCACGCCAGCCAGTATGACATCTTTTCCTGCAAATTCTGGAATAATATGATCAAAATGCTCCATTCCTTCTATAAATGCCTTTTCACATTCCTCTGGGAAAATCCCACGCAGACTGGCGTACTCATATTGCCCTTTGATACAAGGCTTTATTCTGTTTTCTTCTGGTTCGGAACTTCTGTTTTCTTTGAAATCTTCATAATACTGCACAGGAACTTTGCCTTTGCCTGCATTGTATGCCTTTTCTTCTAATTGGCGTTGGAATTCCACACCAGCCAGAGGTCCATCTCCAGGAAAATCCTGCGGTGTTACGGTTACGATAATAGCACTGTTGGCATTATGACTGGCTCTGTCTGAATAACTCATCCCATTGACTGCTATTCTGCCCGGTTCACTGGAAGCATTCACCACATAGCCTCCAGGGCACATGCAGAAGGAATACACGCCTCTGTCCACACTGGTTCTGGCTGTCAGCTTATATGGTGCAGCAGGTAATTCCATACCATGTTCGGTTCCATACATTGACTCATTAATCAGCTTCTGTGAATGTTCTACACGCATACCCACAGCAAAAGACTTGGCTTCCATAGGAATCTGTTCTTTCATAAGATATGCAAAAGTATCTCTTGCACTGTGTCCAATCGCAAGTACTACCTGATCTGTCTCTATTCTTTCAGAATTATTTACAATAACGCCTGTTATTTTCTTGTTCTGTGTCTCAATTCCTGTTACTTTGCTTCCAAAATGCACTTCACCACCATTACGTATGATCTCCTGCCGCATATTGGTTACTACTTTCTTTAAAATATCTGTTCCGATATGCGGCTTGCTTTCATACAAAATCTCTTCGGGTGCTCCCGCCTGCACAAAAATCTTCATGACTTCTTTGCTTCGTCCGTACTTGTCCTTTACCAGTGTATTTAATTTGCCATCTGAGAAGGTTCCGGCTCCGCCTTCTCCAAACTGTACATTGGATTCTGGCTGCAGGATTCCATTTTGCCAGTATTCTTCTACTGCTTTTGTTCGCGTTTCCACGTCATATCCACGTTCCAGAACAATTGGACGATAGCCATGTTTTGCAAGCATATAGGCACAGAATAGTCCTGCCGGTCCCATTCCAATGATTACCGGTCTGTGATTCATTCTGATACTTCCACTGTCAGGGAATGTATAAGCCTGACCTGACACAAGTGTCACATTGTTGTTTTTGCACTTTTTCACAATTTTGGCTTCCATGTCTTCATGCAGTAATGTAACACCCAGTGTATACACCTGCCATATCTGCGGCTTCTTACGTGCATCCAGAGAATGCTTTATGATTTCCACTTTCCGAATCTGTACTGCATCTATATGTAACACTGCTGCTGCCTTCTTACGCAATACTTCCTCTGAATCTATCATATCCCGAATCTGCAATCTGTGACCATTCCATGGTATTTCTGATTTTACCTGATTTATCGCGATCATATAAAGTTCCTCTCTATTACTGTACTACGGCTCTTCCTGCCAGCACTCCTGTTGCCCATGCCCATTGCAGATTATATCCTCCACAGATTCCATCGCAGTCCAGTATTTCACCTGTTATATATATGTTCTTACAGTAAATGGATTCCAACTGATCTGTCACTTCTTTCAGAGGGATACCTCCGCTGCATACCTGTGCATTTTCAAAAGGATTAGCAGCCTTAACCGTTACCGTAAATTTCCTTAACGCTTCCACGCAGGACATTACTTTCTTTGCAGGTAATTCCCCTACTCTGACATCCGGTTTTATCTGAGCCTGCTTACAGATCAGGGAGGCTATTTTCTTATGAGCCATTCCACTCAGAAACTCTTCTACAGTCTTGTATGCAACCTTTGATATACTCTCTTTGATTTTCTCCATATCAACCTGTTGAAAAAAAGGCAGGAAATCTATCTTCACCTGACACTGCTTTTGTTCTGACAATGCTCTGGCAACAATTCTGCTAAACTGGAATACAGGAATTCCCGATATTCCATAATCCGTCAGCTGCAGCTCGCCCTCTTCTGTTGCTGCAATCTTGTGATCTATGTACAAGGTAAGTCCAGCCTGTGCCCTTACGCCTGACAAGGCTTTAAAATAATTACCTTCGCATCGTAATTGTACAAGCGCAGGAAGTGGCTTGATCAGATGATGTCCTAACGTTTTCGCAAGATTGTATCCACTTCCATCTGAACCGGATACAGGGGCAGCCGTTCCTCCCGCTGCCAGTATCAGCTTATCAAAGTGAATCTGTTTCTTCTGTGTCTTTTGCTCCAGATAATATACCATTCCCTGCTTAATGCTGACCGGCTCACATTCTGTGAAGACTTTAACTCCCAGATGTATGCAAGTGCTTCGAAGTACATCCAATACAGCCGTCGCCTGTTCAGACACCGGATAGATGCCGCCATCTCTTTTCTCTTTCGTATATAGTCCCATTTGTCTGAAAAAAGCTATTGTATCCTGTGGTGAAAATCTATCAAGGAAACTGTAAATCCTCTCAACATCTTCTCCATAGTATTTTCCATGATAATCGCTTACATTGGTCAAATTACACTTTCCATTTCCTGTCATCAGGATTTTCTTACCAACTCTGTCCTTATGCTCTAATATGATAACTTCTGCTCCGCCCCATGCTGCGGTAATGGCTGCAGCCAATCCACTGGCTCCGCCTCCTATAACTACTACTTTAAGCGGCATATTTCCTTTTCCTTCCTTTAACTGCTGTATGATTCCAGAAAATGATATAGTGCAAGTTCTGAATCTATATATTTGCCCTGCATGATTTCCTTCTGAACCTGTTGCGGCAACTGTTCTAACTGCAGGTCAGTCTTAAAATACACAGTAGTTCTGTCTCCCTGATAAATCCATATTTCATGATCAACTGCCATGATATAGTAACCGCTTACTTCCGGAGTTGTATCATAAATACGTACAATCTTTACTCTTTCTTTGGAGAAAAGTTCCAGATGCTGTGATTCAAATCCTCTTTCCTTGTCCTCAAGACTCAGAACGCGGCTGTCATCCCATAATGCCTTCTCCATTTCCACTCTGTTCATTCCTATATATTTGCCAGGCATTCTCACTTCTTCATAAGATACTGTTCCATCTTTCTTATCGAAGTCCTCATACATGCATATCGTATCGCACGTAATCCTTATGTCTGTATTCTGCACCTGCGTGATATCATCCTGTTCTTCCTGAATCTCCTCTATAAAAGGAACTTCTTCTGATTGATATAATGCATGTCTTTTCAATAAAATAAGTGCTATCAGCACCAGCACAGCTATACATGCAAAAAATAAGCTAATCTTATATCCCTGCCTCATCATCAGCCTCCGTTTCAAATATGGCATTTTGATATAGTATCAGCTTATTCTCTGTTTTTTATACATGTTCGTTTTTTCTACATCAGATGACACTTCGCAGCAATTGTGTATACCGTTCTGCCACCAGGCATTTTCATAAGATCATCTTTCGTGATTCCCTTGAGAAACAGCATAGCCATAAAGTACACAACAGCACCTATCACAATGCATATCATTACAATAAGGAAACTTGATAAAGCTTTACCCATGCCTGAAAGCGCCTTACTAAGCAGCCAGTAAATCAGTCCAACAACTACACCCATAATTGCAGAAGATGCAAGGGGTATTGCAAACGTTCTGATAAACTCCTGGCGATAACGAATATATTTGCGAATAGCCAGATGATTCAAAATACATACGATTACTGCAAATAAAATATTAGCATATACAACCGCCTGGATTCCCATATCCATTTCCAACGCTGCATATAAAAATACAATATGAATTACCAGTGCAATACATGCATTTCTTACAGGTATTTTCATTTTGTTAATACCCTGTAATACACCATTGGTCAGAGTTGACATGGTATAGAAAATAATGGATATAGAACCAACATGTAATAAGCTTACTGCCAGATCTATCTCTCCACGGAACAACATGGTAATAATCGGTCTTGCAAGTACAGACATACCAATTGTACTTGGAATTGCCACGATCATGGTAAAACGCATTGCCTGGCTGATCTTCTCTTTTGCCTGTCTATACTCTTCTCTGACGACCAACCCGGTCAGAACCGGCACAATAGAGGAACACATGGCATTGGCAAGGGCAATCGGTACATTTACAAGTACTCTGTATTTACCAGAATATACACCCCAGTTATATGCCTTTACATCTTCCATTCCCTTCTGGATCATGACACTGTTATAAATACGGATATCAATGACATTACTGATATTATATACGGTAGTACTTAAAAGCACTGGAAGAATTGTCAATACGATCAAACGGAATATAGTACTGTAACTATCTACTGTACCACTGGTATCTCTCTTCACCTGTGCCTTGAATCTGCCTCGATAAGAGAAATATACCAGCAGCAGGAATATCAGACCAATCAGGGAACCAACTACCGGTCCCAAGGACGCACCTGCTGCACCATAAGAAGGCGCATAATTCTCATTATGAAGCAATGCACCTACTTTTTCTCCCCTGTGATACAGCACATAAGCACCCGCTATACTGGCAATCAATACAAAAATCTGCTCAATAATCTGTGATACGGCAGTGGGCATCATGGTTCCAAGTCCCTGAAAATATCCACGGAATACTCCCATAATGGAAACAATTAAAAGAGCAGGTCCCAGCACCTTTAATGCCATTGCACTCATAGGCTCTAGCATAAAATTCGTTGCCAGAACATCTCCAAATACTTCTACAATCAGAAATGTCAATCCGCCTGCTGCCACTGCAAAAGCCATAGCACACTGGAAAGCCCTGTTTGCATTTCGGTATTGTCTCTTTCCAATCTTGGCAGAAACCACCTTGGAAACTGCCAGTGGCAGACTGTAGCAGGATATGATCAGCATCATTGCATACACTTCATACGCTGCCGAATAGTATCCGTTTCCCACATCCCCAATAATATGTTCCATTGGAAAACGTCTTGCAATTCCTATGATTCGTGACAAAATACCTGCTGCTGCAAGTATTCCTCCCTGTACGATAAAATTCGATTTCTTCCTCATATACTCCTCCGCGTTGTCTTATGAATCGTATTATCTTGTAATCCCCAGTTTCGTCAGAATCTCTTCCTGCTTTGCTTCCATAACCTCAGCCTCATCAGGTTCCATATGATCGTACCCCAATAAATGTAACATACTATGTGCTACCAGAAACGCAAATTCTCTCAAAGGTGCATGTCCATATTCCTGCGCCTGTTCATATACCTTGTCAATCGAAATTACAATATCGCCCAGACACAGTTCCCCTGTCTCCGGATCAAAATAATCTTCCACAGAATCCTCTATTCCTTCAAAATCTGCCGGAGCTTCATAATCAACATTAGGAAAAGACAACACATCTGTAGGACGGTCAATATTGCGAAATTCTCTGTTCATAGCATGAATTCCCTCATTATCTGTTAAAAGAAGTTCTATGGATGCCTCGTATGGACAACCTTCCTGTTCCAGAGCTGCTTCCATTACCTTTCCTGCAATCTCTTCTACATCAAACGGTAATTCCTTTTCAGTTTCATTTTCTACGCAAAAAGTCATAATACAATTTCTCTCCTGTAAATAATTTCTCCATACCGCATAACTCTGATACGGAAATATTGCTGTGGTTCAATACGCCACTGTCTATTTTACGTTTCAATACTGCTGTAGCAAGCTGTACGAAATCAACTTCCTTATTCTCATCCTTTTCAAGCAGATACATGATAGAAGATACCACAGCATCTGCCAGATAGACAACTGCTGTTTCCTTCATAACGATAAATTCGGATTTATAATTATATTCCTGTAAAAGCTTTACTGCCTTATCAGGGAACCGATAAAGTCTGCATATCTCTTCCAGTGATTTATCTTCTTTTTTACATTCATTGGCAATAATCTTATGATAATAACCACCATTCTTTGCCACATCCACATCCATGTGAAATAATCTTGCCGCCTTTTCAGCAAAATACGCCGTATGAATCGCATTATAATACAGCTGCGGATTCTCTCCTTTATACTTACTCAACAATTCAAATTCCTGATCGTTAATCTCAAGAAAACGTCCCTTCTCCCTGTCTATCACAACTGCACAGTAGAATCTCAAAACAGCAAGTACAAAAAGAAATGTAATAAAAAGATTGATTACAGGAATCATAAAAGCTTCAAATTCTATGGTTCCATAGCTTCTGAATACAATTCTTGCCAGCATAATGACTGAATAAATCATCATCGCCACAAAGATTGGGACACCTGTCTTGTAATCTTCATCCAGACGTTCAAACAGAATGGCAAACAGACAGCCTATGAGAAAATACATCAGAAAAATCAATACACTTCCGTTTGAAAAATAGATGCAGATCCCAAGAATTACTGCATATGCCATTAACCCTGTGGCTGTATTAGCAAACAACGTTAATGCCAGTGCAATTGCAGGAAATGCCCATCCACTGTCCGGGAGCATTGGCAATAAACAGCCGGCTGTAATACCAATCATAAAAGTAACAACAAACCGTACATAATGAGCACCATTATCATAATGCAGAACCCCGCAGATATCCGACTGAATCAGTGCAAATACCACACCTGCACATCCTGCTGTTACTACAATCAGCAGAAGACAGATATCTCTCAGAGAATTACCATAGATATAGGCAGCCACCGCTGTAGCTGTGATTGAAAAAAGGAGCATGAATACAATCCATAATACCTTCTGCCACTTTGCTTCTTCTTTTCTCATGGTCTAACTCCTATTTTGGTTTTCTCGCATAGAAACTCCCTGTATTCTTTCGTTTCTCTTTATTCTGATTCTGATGTTTCACTTCATTTGCTTCGTATGTTTCATATGCTTTTACAATTTTCTGTACAAGCGGATGTCTTACAACATCACGGCTTGTCATCTGAATAAACGCAATATCGCTGATTTTTCCCAATACTTTCTGTGCCACATCCAGCCCGGACTGTGTTCCCACTGCCAGATCCTTCTGAGAGGCATCACCGGTAATAATGACTTTGGAACCGAAACCGATTCGAGTCAGGAACATCTTCATCTGTGCCGGTGTCGTATTCTGCGCTTCATCCAGAATAATATAGGCATTGTCCAGCGTTCTTCCTCGCATATATGCCAAAGGTGCTACTTCTATCAGCCCCTTTTCCATATTCTTCTGAAAATTGTCTGCTCCCATGATCTGATATAAGGCATCATACAACGGACGCAGATACGGATCTACTTTACTTTGCAGGTCGCCTGGAAGAAAGCCCAGCTTCTCGCCTGCCTCTATCGCCGGACGTGTCAGAATAATACGTTCGACCTGATGATTCTTAAATGCCGTAATTGCCATTGCCATCGCCAGATATGTCTTACCGGTTCCAGCCGGTCCAAGACCAAATACAATCATTTTATCCCTGATTGCATCAATATATTTCTTCTGCCCCATGGTCTTTGGTTTGATTGGCTTGCCTGTAATTGTATGGCAGATGCAGTCTGCATCAATCTCAAGAATGGAGTCTTCTTCTCCCTCTTTCGACAGTTCCAATGCATAAGACACATTCTGTTCCTGTATCTGATTACCCCTTTTGGATAATTCTATCAGATCCTGCAGAAGTTTTACTGCCTTGTTCACGTTACCTTCCTCACCGGCAATTCTCACTTCTCCATTGCGATCTGTGATCACGACCTGTAGATCATCCTCTATCTGTCTAATGTATGAATCATAATTACCGAATATATTCTGCATATGTTCGGTAGGTATTTGTAATCCAATATGAAATTCTTCCAAAATCTACTCCTCCTGCCTATTTTCCTGCTGTAATACAGTTTTCTCTCCTGTAGGCTTTATAACAAGAAGGTCTGCATTAATCTCCATACCATTCCTATTCTTAATCATTTTAACATCTTTTTCAATAATTTGTACCCCTTTTTCTTGTAAACATAAAATAAATTTTTCAAAAGCCCCTGTCAGAGTATTCTGCATCTGTTCCTGTTCGTAATTGCAATACTGAATATGATATGGTTTCTTATCGACTACTCCATAAAATACCGGCAAATATATTTCTCCCAGTATGGATACCTGCCTCTTATCATATACTGACTCATAGCTTCGCTGACTATCCATAAACATGGGGCTTTCTATATACCATCCGAGAATATCCAGGAAATAGCCTTTCCTGCTATTCCTGTCATAAATCATCACCGGATAAATTTCTTTCACCTGATCATGAAAATGAGTCTTTGTCAGAATTGTAATATCTGCATCGGCTTCATAGATCTGGTATTTCACTATATTCTGCCCGTCATCATACACCGGAACTGCACCAGATACCAGGATTTGTCCCTTTTCCACAGTATCTCCAGCTTTTACCTGTGGAATACCATTTCTCGTAATGATTGAAGATATAACTCCGTCTTCTGACGCCACAATATCCATTCCCTGCGGCTGCTGATGTCCGCTTGTTACTTTCTCGTTCTCCTTCACTTCCACATATAATTTGGTTCCCTCAAAGTAAATCGAAGTCCATGTTACGACAGGAAATGCAGCCCTTAACTGCTTTTCTTTCTCTTCACAATTTAAAGATGCCTTAGTCATTCCATAATGAATTCCTTCTTCTCTTAGAAAATCCGTTAATTCATCATCACTTATCTGCATATTACCTACATATTCAATCGCCCATATGTACTGTGTCACCCAGTTAAGCATAAAAAGACAGGCAAATATGCCTATAAAAAAAAGAATCCTTTTTTTTAGAAAAGGAATATAAAATAAAAGCCCATTCTTATGGAGCACTTTTACTTTCGTGCCTGTTTTACGCATTAACGGATGCATTCTGCTAAAGTCTTCCGCTGCCATACTACAGCAAAAAGACGTTTCATCCCGTTTAATATCCCACAGTTCTATCCCATGGGAACGACACATATTGAATAAACGTTCCACATAATCCCCATATAATCTGATATCTATATATCCATCCAGATAACGCATCCATTTATTCTGCAAGGCAGTCACCTCGAAACTTTTACTTCCTCAATCCGTCCCGAAATCTTCATATCTTCATTGGAAAAATATACAATAGAAAGGCAGTCCCCACATATGCTGTATTTGCAATCATGTCCTTTTACAATAATTTCATGGCAAGTATAAGACAGAATACCTTTATAATTTTCCAGATAAATATCCCGTTCTCCTATCATATGAAATAAAGTAGCATTCATAACCAGATCTTTGGGCAGCATAAAAGCCTCAGCAAAACGTTCTTTTGCATCCACGAATTCCTGTTTCCACATAAGACACCACCGTCCAAAAATAAAATAAAGTGCGGATTACTCCACACTTTATCCTATGTTCTATATTAGGAAATAATACCTTTTATCAGCTTTTTCTTCTCTACAGGAGTGGTACTGAATGTATAGGCATTCAGGAATCTTTCTTTTGCAGCTTCGATCTTTTCACGGGAATTACCATGAATTGTCGCCAATGATTCCCCTTTTATAACCTGATCCCCAACCTTTTTATGAAGCACAAGACCTACAGACAGGTCTATTTCACTTTCCTTAGTCTCACGTCCACCGCCAAGGATCAATGAACACATACCTATTTCATCACATACAATATGTTGAATATAGCCATCCTGCGGTGCAGGGATTTCTTCTATCATAGAAGCCACCGGTAACTTTTCAGGATGATATACCAGCTTCTCATCTCCTCCCTGGGCATGAATAAATTCTGCCAGTTTGCGCAGTGCACTTCCATCCTGTATTACTCCCTGCAGCATCTCTCTTGCCTGTTCCGTTGATTCTGCCTTGCCGGCTGCCAGAATCATCTGAGAACCAAGTGTCATACATAATTCCACAAAATCCTCAGGTCCTTTTCCGTTCAAGGTATCAATAGCTTCTTTTACTTCAAGTGCATTACCTACGGCAAAACCAAGTGGCTGATCCATATCTGATATGACTGCAAATGTCTTTCTGCCAGCGCCTTTTCCAAGCTTAACCATCTCTTTGGCAAGTGCTGCTGCATCCTCTTCCTTTTTCATGAAAGCTCCACTGCCAGTCTTAACATCCAATACGATAGCATCTGCTCCCGCTGCCAGTTTCTTACTCATAATAGAGGATGCGATCAGGGACATGTTATCAACAGTTGCCGTTACATCACGTAACGCATACAGCTTCTTATCCGCCGGCGCAAGGTCTGCTGTCTGCCCCATAATGGCAATTCCGATACGGTTCACATTTTCTTTGAATTGTTCTTCAGAAATAGCAGTGGAAAAGCCTGTAAAGCTCTCCAGCTTGTCAATTGTTCCACCTGTATGTCCAAGACCTCGTCCACTCATCTTGGCAACCGGGATTCCAAGAGCTGCAACCATAGGCGTCAATGCAAGAGAAGTCTTATCACCTACTCCACCGGTAGAATGCTTGTCTACCTTCACTCCATGGATATCGCTTAAATCCAGCATATCTCCGCTATGCGCCATAGCCATGGTCAATGCAAGAGTCTCCTGCTCATTCATACCTTGGAAATAAATTGCCATTGTCATAGCTGACATCTGATAATCCGGGATTTCACCCTTTGTATATCCGTTAATCATATACTGGATTTCCTTTTCATCCAGTACTTCCCCATTTCGTTTCTTCATAATCAGATCATACATCCTCATATATAAATACCTCCTTTAATACATATAACTATTCAGAACCTTATGAAATCATAAGGTTCTGAATAGTTATTATTTATGATATGGTTCTCTAAGTTAGCAACCACCAGTTCAACTGGTGGTTTAATATTAGCCCTAATAAGGGCTGATTGCATACACGCCTTAAAGGCGGGTATCACAAGCATTGT
>MNTL01000016.1 GCA_001916965.1 Roseburia sp. CAG:10041_57 | reverse complement strand
CTAGTGTAACACCCAACTCACTTCCTATAGTTCCACCATTTGTATATCCACCGGAAACTGAAGCTTTAAAGGAAATATTATAAGAAGTATCTTGAGTGTAATTCAATGATAATTTTGCGCTAGATGTAGAACTACCACCACTCGTGCCATTTCTCCATGCACCACTTTTTAAACTACCTTTGGTATATTGATAACCATATACGGTAACAAAATCAGAAATGCGTTCTTCATTTTCCTCATCAGCTTTAATTTCCGTTTCAAAATAATCAGCTCCATCATGAGGCAAATTTTCAGTGTCATAGTTATGAGTCTCCGCAGCAAACGCTGTTGTCGAGCACCCCAAAATCAATATAAAACTTAAAACCATACTAATTATTTTTTTCATTAGAAGTCACCCCCGCTTTGCTTTAAAAAAACTATAAACCAGATAAATAATTGCCAAAATGATACTAAAAACAAAAAAGCCACCAATATAAATAAGAGGACTTTTAAAAAGATAATCCATGTTATTGGTAAGATATCCATTTCCTGAACTAAATCCAGTTATTGAGTCAATATATTGGACAATAATGGAAAGAAACGGAAGCGTACTTAAACCAAATATGCCAAAAATTATCATTATTATAGCTAAAATCTTCAAATGAAAATCTTTCATCAAAATCACCCCCTATTTTAATATCATTTTGTCGTTATATGCAGATCATTCTATAAGCATATTCATAATTATATTTACTTCTCCTTTCCTCAGTATTCAATGTGCCATATAGAGCAATCTGTTGTATATTCTAAGAATAGCAGGAATCAAAGCAAAAGAAAATATCCTATGCAGAAAGTGACCTGTTTTTGCAGAAAATGACCAACAGAACAAAAATTACTCAGAAATCAAGTAAAAAACACAGCATTGATACTATTTCAAAGCTACAGTTCTGCTCTAAAGAATATATTGAGAGTACGCTTTCAACAATATTTCCTAGTCTAAAAACGGTATTAGAAGAATTTTGGTAAAAATTTAGCAGGCAATAATTTGAATATTATTGCCTGCCAAATTAATGATGAAATCATATGATTCTTCTGTCAATCATCAGCTCCGAGCCTGTGCTTTCTGTATATTGTCTGACCAATACTTATTGCTGAAAAAATTCCCATTTCTAGGCAAATTTCTGAACATATCCATAACAATATCATATGATAAGCCTGATGTGTCCACAAACATCTCTTTCCCATCTTTAGATTTAACTGCAATTCCGTTATCACCCACATACGCTACTGTATTGTCATCTAATTTCTGTATTAATCCCGTCATTTCCGCAAATTTCTTTAGCGCAAACTCCCCGGATTCTTCACAAAGTTTTCGGAACTTTTCTGCATCCTCACCTACCATATACGGATATTTTCCATCTCTAATATACCATGAAATTCCCGTTTCTGAATCCGTGTATTTAGGATCAGTTAATGCCCACTCTTCCAAAGGAACACCCTGATACCATACTGTCATTTTTTCACTGGAATCATTGCTTATTTCTGGTTCATCATTTTGAATTTCTTTCTCAGCAATTTCATCCTGCCCCTGTTCATATCCTCTACATGACACGTTACACTTTAGTGCCTCATAAATTTCTTGAACATTTGCATATTTGTTAACTGCTGCAACATCCGGTGTCTCTAACACTTCCTTTTGTTGAAAAGCCTTTGATTGGTTATATTTTGAACCTGATTTTCTTCCTGCGTAAATATTGTTATTTACAGCGGTATTTACCATATTTACCATATTTATAATCCCTCCAGCAGCAATATAATCTAATTTTCTTATTATAGTATGTTGCACTTTATGCCAGATTGCTATAAAATGCAACATACAATGAAAATATTCTGTTGCGCTTGCTTAATATCCCATATTCAAGCAGCTATTATTGTGCATAAGCAGCAGAAGCAATATAGCCTACCTGCGAAGACCCAACAGAATACAACTCATAATGGAAATGGTATCTAACGCCTACCTTAACACCTGTAAATGTCAGTGTCCATGAATCTCCTGAATAGTTAGCAATTTGTACCGGTGCACTTGTTCCGTCATTTCCTACAAGAGTAATTGTTCCCTGAAGATAATCTGTTCCACTTTCATTAGGCATATAAACATTTAAGCACAACTTTGTAACGCTTGAGTTATTAATGGTGTAATAATAATTTCCGTTGAATACACCGCTTCTGGAATTGCTTCTTGTAATGGTTCTATTTGCATCATACTGAATCGTATCTGCAAGAGCAACGGCGTCATCATAAGCAGGTACTACGTCCAAATCGCCACAATCGCTTACTTCTACTGCCTTATTTGCATTAGGGGCAGCCTGTCCCTGAGTGGATACTTCACTTGCAAACGCAGTTGTTCCCATTGCCAAACATAACATCAAACTCAACACCAACGCCTTTAAACTTTTTACTTTCTTCATTTTAAAATCTCCTTTCAAATTAACATCGTATAAATTTTCATTCCAACAGGAATCTATAAACAACTTTATGCTTTTTTCTGTCTTTCCAGATTTAGATAAGTATTCATATTTCGCATATAAAACATCTGCAAATCATACTTTCCTAATTTGTTCATATCCTGAATAACCTTTTCAAAGCTGGATATAAGGTCACATCTTTCATTTAATCCCATGTGACCAGTTTCTTGTGGAAAAGAGCTGAGACTATTACCCCTATCAACATCATAATATGCCTCCAAAGCACTCATTTCGACATAAGAAGCATTTCTCAAATCAATATCGTTAATATTAATCTTTTCTTCAAATTCTTTTCCATTTTCATCAATCCCTTTGGCTATCACTACAGGATTATCATCTGTTGACTCTTCTGCATACTTAATATAAAACGAAAGACCGGTTCCATTTCCGCCTGAAAACAACATATCATCCGTCTTTAAATACACTTTCATTGATGTCTGAGGAAATGCCTCATTTCCGTTAACAGATGTTTTGCTATTGTTTTGTCGCTTTCCAAATAATTCAGATACACTCTGCACTCCCGAACCAATACGCATTTAACCACCTCCATTCGCATTATAATATGTTATTTATATGAATTAACATATATTAGTTTGCACTAAACGTGAATACCGTTGAAAAGGAACGTGTAGTATTAGGGAAGTTTGTTGACCTGAAAGTTGTATTAAATCTATAACTTCCCGCTTGCGTAATCGGACCACAATCATATGTATAATAGAAGCCATCTGCGCCTGTACCAGATATAATAAATGGCTCCTGATGTATCCACGAAATACTTCTTCCATCAAATGTTGTAGTATCGCTGCCATATCCATATACCTTGATCGTAACGCCAAAATTTCCATTTGTAAGCCAGCCATATTTATAAAGTGAAATGCTTGTCACCTGCGGAGCCGGTCCATCTCCAGGCCACCATAGCGGATTAATCCCTTCCTCATTACCACTGCCTTCAACTATTGTTCCTTCCTGATCTCCTGCAATATTCACCGTCATTCCACCATCATTGGTTTCAGAATATTCAGGAATACTACTCTCCTTTTCTGCTGCTGACACCATTGTTCCCATACCCATTAACATAGTCAATGCTAATGCAAATGCAATAACTTTCTTAATTTATTTTAACATATCAGTACCTCCTTTTTATACTTGTCATCTTGGAATAAACAATTAAGTTCCTATAGCATCTATGGCTACAGATATAATAGTAAAACACGCCAGTTAACTATCTTTCACTTTTCTTCTGGATAATCGGACGTTTCGGCTGATGAAATATTCCCATGCATGCAGGTGGGAATCTATCTATTCCATATACAGCTTCATTTCTCATGACATGTTCTACAACCTTCAACACTTTCTTATTAACCTTCTTCATTCTTTCACCTCCTGTTTAAAAATTTTTGCTATACACAGCAAAGCTGCACATAATATAACAGCTATTGCCATATAACTAACGTAAACCATATCTGCATCTAACAGAACACAGCCAAGTATTATGCACCCCTCAAGTAAAACAATAGTCCTCGCAGATTTTTTCGATTCCATCAATTCATCTGATGTCATGTGCATATTAGGATGATTCGCTGTACCAATCAATCCTATCCCTGTTATAGCAAGTAGTACTATTGCAAATAACCATTGTGGATGTTCTGACAATTTTTCACTTATAATCACGATAACTAAATAAGAAACAATGGATGCTAAATAACATCTATAAAACTTGTCCAGATGATATCCGCCAGTTCTCTTTCTTAATTCTAAAAAAAACACAAGAAAAAATATAGTTGGGAGCAGCTTGTGAAACATCAAACTGATTACGATAATACTGCCAACAGTAATAAATTTCTCTATCCAACAGATAAAAACATAAACATATCTTGCTTCCATCTCTTTGTCAATTAACCTTGCTTCAGTCATCTGACCAATTAAATCATCAGCTATTTTTTCAATCATAGTTATGCCTCCTGCCAAATTAAGTATAACTTTATCTGTTTACAAAACAATATCCATTGCAGAAAGTGACCTTTTTTTGCAGAAAATGACAAAAAAAAGTGATTTGCTTGCAGCAAATCACTTTTTTAAGGTTCATCTTAGTTTGGCAATATAACTGAGAAGTAGAACTCATTATTATCATTTCGTATAGCATAAGAGCCTTGATATTTTGTTATAACCTCAATTATATTTTTTATTCCAACCCCATGCTCATCCATTTCATATTTCTTTGAGGTCTGTATTTCTCCATCTTTAATATTAAGTTTACCATCATATGTATTCTTTACAGATATAATAATGTTGTCTTTCTCTTTAACCAGTTTCATTTTCATAAATTTTTTGCCTGAGCACTTTTCACAAGCCTCTATTGCATTATTCAAAAGATTCGATAATATAACAACAATATCCTCATCACACATTTTAATTCCTGATAGATCATTGATTTGAAAGATAAATACAATGCCTTTATCCAATGTTTCCTTATATTTGCTATTTAATATAGCATCAATAATCACATTATTTGTTTTAATATAATCTAACTCTGTACTCAAATTTCCGCTTATACTTTTCACATAATCCTTTAGTTCATCATAATTTTCCATCTCTATCAAAGACTCAATGCACATAATCTGGTTCTTATATTCATGTGTTTTTTTCCGTTGTTTAACAAAATTTTCTGAAATAGAACGGTACATGTCTGTCTGATTTCGTGCTTTCAGTTGAAACACTTCATTTTCACGAATCTTAATTTCACGTTTTAATATATCATTTATCATATAGAACACAACTATATTCATCCCTGCTAAACACAATGCTATAACCAAGAATACATTTTCCTGCTTTTGATTCTCAATGTTTCCAGATGTCATGATCAATGCAATAACTGTGAAGATTGTAAAAACTGGGAAAAAAATAAATCGAAGCCAATCTGTACTTCTTAAAACATCCGAGGACTCCCCTCCTACTTTCTTCCTGATAAGCAAAACAACTAGGAAAAGAATTATTTTTCCCAAAACCGTTATTAAACTTCCACCTACAAAATGCAACCTGCTAATTTCTGCTATACTATCAAAAAGAGAAACATTTAACCATAGTGTAAAATAGTCTACAGAAAGCAGCAATGCCTGAAATAATAATGATAAGATTATTGCTTTTCCGAAATGAATTTTAAAATAAAAGCACATAAACACCGCAACAGCAACTATAGCCAATATTTGTTTCAAGATAAACTTATCATAAAATAATGAAGCTATTACATATTCACATACCACAATTCCTAAAATAATACTATAATTTCTATAATTATTTTTTGATCTCTTTTCAGCAAAACTTTCAAAAAATATTTTGCAGCATATTACCTCCAATATTATCATCATAATACTTTGAATGTAACTAATCAGCATCTACAATTCTCCTTTATACGAAACAAATGTTTCTTCAACAAATTTATATCGTGCTTTTGGAATTTCCAACTTAATACCATTGTTCAATAACGCCTCATACCGGCTGACTTTCTCAATATGCTTCATATTAACCAGATAACTTTGATGTATCCGGATAAAATCATTACCTTGCAACTCTTTTTCCAGCTCATCTAGTTTGCCATATATTGAATATTTTTTTAACTTGTCCTCCATAATGTAAAACTCAAGTTTATGCAATCTGCTCTCTATGTATAACAAACGCTCTAATGCTACAATCTTTGTACCCTCATTAAAGTTAAATTTCTTCTTTTGGGCTACATAATTCATATTCAAGCTGATTGCATCCATACACTCAAATATTAGTTCCGGAAAATTTACATTATTTTTCAAAATATATCTTATAGCTCCTACGCTGTATCCTTGAGGGGCACATGTAATAAATGCTGTAACAAAAACTATAAAAACATCATTGCTGACTTTTCTTATTTTCTGCGCAGTTTCCATTCCATCCAGTTCATCCATATTTACATCCAGAAAAACAATATCATACTTTGCTAGATTGATACCTAAACTTATAAAATCCTTTCCTGATTCAAATTCATCAATTTCGTATAATATATCATTTTCATTCATATATTCTATTAAAATATCATGAATGCGTTTTCTAAATTGTCTTTCATCATCACATATAGCAATTCTGAACATATGCTCATCCCCTTCCACACACAAATTTGACATACTTCTTTCATTTGGTTGGATTATTTTTTGTATATTTTCCTATTTTTTATTATATTTCGGCATTTTCATCCAAAATTTTAACCATTACTCTATATTTGTAATATTCCATGTTCGTCTACAAAATTATATATCAATACCTATTTTTAATACATTTTGCTATTGCACATATCGTTTCACTGCAATCTTTCCCATAACCATAAATACTGCTATCAGGACTATACTCACATACCCAGCATAAAAATAATCTTTAGGAGTTATTCCTGTTTTTATAAATTCTTTGTGAACCGATTCTCTCCATTCGCTCGCTCCTTCACCTGAAAACGTGCTCCATACGCTTCGAACGACTGTAAGCACCTTAACTGCCCAATCAACATACTCTTTCCTATTCACATAATATATATGGGCATCATCAATCCCATCCTAGTTAGTAATTAGAATAGTATATACATTAGCGTCTTTTTCTGTTCACGTTTTTGGGGTATTACCAAATGGAAATAATTTAGTCAAAAAGATTGTGGTTAGATATTTGGTATCAAAAAACGTGATACAAAACAGGTGTTTAAAGCGATTGCACATCAACAAGGTGTTTCCGCATCAGAAGTAAAAGAACGTATTCAATCAACCATCTGCATTTACCACAAGCACGACTGCCGCAGAACGATTGCGGCGATTTCCGACGCACTGCCGGATATGGACGCAGCTATGCGTCCGCTGGCAGAGCAGACGATCCATAAACTGCAAAACATAACCGACGCAGCATTTGAGGAAGCGCAGTTCACCATGACGCTTTCAGACGCAGAGTAAAAGATGACGCGGGCGCGGCAGCCGATGATGACTGCTGCGCCCCGCGTTTTTTGTGCTAAGCTGTTTCCAATCGTAGGGATTGTTAAAAGTCAAGCCGCATCTTAGATAAGTTTGCCCAAACACCAATGATGTCAGAAGATGTAAAATAATAAAAATCAGAAGTTTCAGATTGTAGGTATCCCTTTTTTGTTGCAATACCAATGTAAACAAGTTCGTAATTCGTCCCATCTGAAAGATCAAACACGAATTTTATTGTACTACCGTCGTTAGTAGAATCTGAATTTGCATCTTTCACAGGCAGCTCAGAAAAAAACGTATATAGGTAGTCAATATCCGCTTCTTCTGTTAGCGTTTTTTCCTTGGTGTCTGCCTCTGAGTTAGAATAGTACGTTTCAATTTTCACAACATCTGATGCAGAAAAAGGAAAAACAATATATTCTTTCTTTCCACAACCAGAAATTCCAAATATAATTGCCATTGCGAGAAAAAATGTAAAGACTTTCTTCATACTTAACTTCCTTTTTTAATTTAATACAAACTGTGTACTTGAACCGACTAAACCACCGTCTAATGTGACGTGACTGTAACCAGACCATCCGTAATGGACAATTAGTTTAGTAACAAGCCCGCTTGTTGATGTTCCATAAGCGGTAACTGCATGAAATACTTTTCCACGACTTTGAACTTGCCCAGGAGAATCAGGAAAATATCCGAATACAATTACTGGACGGTTTCGACCAACTTCTGCAAAAATATCGAAATTTGTTACATAGTATGTTGAAGTTGCCGCAACTCCATACTCATTGCAATAGTCGATTAAGACATCTCGAATAGTTAATCCCCAAGAGGAATTCGATTTTCCATAAGAGAGTAACTTGTCTTGCAAAGTGTTTCCAGTAGTTTTTAAATTACCATTAGAATCAAGGAATGAACTGTCAATGACATTTCCCTTAACTTTATGCCAGTAATTCAAAATCAAACACGCTGCTGTATATCCACAGGTGTTATTCTCGTTTGCAGGATAAATTGCATTTTTGATATATTTGTAGTTTGGAATATACTTATTTGTTGCACGTGCTGAAAAATGAGATTGCAGTCTATTAACACTTGCCCTCGAATTTAGATTCGTTTGCATAAGGGCTAATACTTCTGTATCTTTCTGTGTACGAGAGTTTTGTAATGCCGTATCAAATGCAGATTGTAAAGAACGGCATTCAGCAAAAGACATATCGTATTCGTTATGAATTACTGTGTGAACAAATTTATCACCCGACAGTTGATAATAGTTAAGGGGTCCAAAGTAGTATAAGTTTTCTGAAAGTCCCAAATATGGAGAAGGCGAATCTAATGCTTCTTCCAAATACTTGCCTGATTGTGGGTCGAAAATCATATATCCTGTATCACCCACTTCGACAAGTTCAAAATGATTATCACTTAGATCCGACAGAATCTTTGTTGTCAGAGTAACATTTTGACCTGTTTCTGCAGCAATCTTAGCGTTATGAATGATTTGATGCTGATTCGCACTGACCAACCAATTATCTGCATTAGTCTCAGTTTCCATAGCAAAAGCGGTGGCACTTGTCGAAAGCAATAATAAAGAAGCAAGCAAAACACTTAATATCTTTTTCTTTCATTATAAGTCTCCTTTCACTTAATTATCTGAAAACATCCTGCTTTGTCTTTCCTAAATATGCGCATAGCAATATTTCATGTATAAACTATGCGCCTATCCTGCTGATTTTAAGTCGCAGCCTCCATAGTGGGCAGGAGAAATAAGCAGCCCCGCGCATAATCCTATGCAGAGTAGTAACCTGTGTCATCGCTTATTTCACCTCCTGTCGTGTCCTTTTACTCATATAACGGTCAAGATCAAAAAAAGGGACAAACTTTTTTGAAATTATTTTTGATTATTTTTGATTCATACCTTGTTAATGGGTTGCCACTTTCCTGCGCAACATTCTTGTGGTATAATTTGAAACAAGCAGACGCTGTAACGAATACCCATAATGTGCAAGAATAAATTTACTTGCTCACTTAGAATGGATGGCTGCAGGGCTATCCATGAGGAAACTTATATGATGATACTCCTAT
>MNTL01000015.1 GCA_001916965.1 Roseburia sp. CAG:10041_57 | reverse complement strand
TCACCTGCGATAAATCCAGTGTTTTCAAGGGCTTGTGGAGAATTTAATAACAAAATATAACAGTTATTAAATCTCTTAAAACAGGTGAAATCTCAATTCCAGTTGGTAATGAGAAAGCTCTTGTCATTGATACAATGATGGGGTATGAAGATGTGCATGCTGTTGTAAAATCAGTTACGGATTTACCGGTTCTGGTTGTAAATACCCATGGACATTGTGATCATATCTACGGAAACGTGTATTTTGACCGGGCTTATCTGCATCCTGCAGATTTGCCAATTGCCAAGGAACACATGAAGTTCCCAGAGTTTGTCGAGGAATGTAATAAGAGAGGACTAAAAATGCCACCCTTTGAGGCAATCAGGGGTGGAGATGTAATTGACCTGGGAGGGCTTCATTTGGAAGTAATTGAACTGCCTGGTCATACTCCGGGTGGTATTCTGCTGCTGTTAAAGGAAGACAGGATTTTGTTTACTGGTGACAGTATTAATCATCATCTCTGGATGCAGTTGGAAGAAAGCTCTTCCATGACTGAGTTAGTTAATAATCTTGAGAAAGTTATGTATCTGACGGATAAGGCAGATGTTATTCTCCATGGTCATGCCAGAGGTACAGATGATATTTCGCTTATGAATAAAATGCTGCAGGGTGCAAAGGAAATTGCAGAAGGAAAGACGGAGAGTGACAAACCATATAAATGGTTTGGAGGAATAGGAAAACAGCATCAGTTTGATGAAGATGGAAGCGTGATCTGTTATAAATAAGTCAAAATAATACAAAGGAGAATTATATGGGCTCATTTCGAGTTAATTTAAAGAAGATAATAGATGATAGTTACGATATTGAAATAGGGTATGAGTTATTTGATAAATTAATTGAAGATTTACAAAATGGTCTGGTCGGAGATATACGTAAGTTTGCGGTGATAACAGATGATACGGTTAAAGATTTATATGCACAAAAATTGAACTCATTATTACAGGATAATGGATACGCTGCAAATATAATTTCATTTCCCGCCGGAGAAAAGAGCAAGACGCGTGCAACAAAAGAATACGTTGAAGATACTATGTTGGAATTAGGCTACAGAAGAGATTGCTGTATTATTGCAGTTGGAGGTGGAGTGGTAACTGATTTGGCAGGTTTTGTAGCCGGTACATTTGGAAGAGGAGTACCATTTATTAATTATGTTACAACATTACTGGCAGCGGCAGATGCTTCAGTGGGAGGAAAAACAGCAGTAGATACTCCACTTGCTACCAACTTGATTGGTATATTTAACCAGCCGGAGAAGGTATATCTGGACATTGCTACATGGAAAACGCTCCCTAAGGCGCAGATTTCCAGTGGATTGGCAGAAACTATTAAGCATGCATGTATTGCAGATAGAGAATTCTTCCATTATATTTCTGATAATATGGATGCGATTTTGGCTGTGGATGAAACAGTATGCGAACATATAGCAGAAATGAATTGTAAAATTAAGTGTGAAGTTGTGATGCAAGACGAGCGGGAAAGTGGTATGAGAGAAATACTTAATCTTGGACATACAGTAGGAAGAGCAATCGAGACGGTAAGTGGATATAGACTCTTACATGGACAAGCATTGGCTATAGGTCTTATGGCTGAGGTTAAAATGGCAAAAAAATTGGGATATTGTTCAGATGAAGATGTAGCTTTAATGCAAAATATTTTAAGCAGGGCAAAGCTTCCAACGGCAATACCTGATTATATTGACAGAGAGACGCTTGTCAAAAAATTATACACAGATAAGAAGGCTAAAAATGGAAATCTTCGTTTTGTGTTCCAAGAGGGAATTGGAAAAATAAAGGTATTTGATAATGAGCAATATGCACAGGTGATACCAGAAAGTTTAGCCAGGGAAATTATCAGAGCTATGTAAAGATGACAAACTTTCAAGGATGGACTCCAAAGAAAAAGTCTTGAAAAATATCAATATTTATGATATATATAGTATATAATATCATTGTAACGAGTTACAATGTATGGGCTGGTCGTAAGACCCGGGTCCACCAATC
The DNA here is from genome assembly GCA_001916965.1 of Roseburia sp. CAG:10041_57. GTDB lineage: Bacteria > Bacillota > Clostridia > Lachnospirales > Lachnospiraceae > COE1. Next base: position 6,717 of record MNTL01000015.1, on the reverse strand, counting down.
GGCGGGTAAGACACCCGCCTTTTTATATGTAATAAATATAAGAGAGGTACGATGAAAGAATTAAGCATATTTGTAGAATGGACAAGTGGAAGTTACCAGAATTCTCTCTTCAGTATTTAATGCATTATTGGAGAATGTGGAATTTAAAAAAGTAATTCCAGCAGATTATAGGCTTTTTCAAGTAGCTGATTTGATTTGTACATTAAAACTTACAGAATTGAAAGCAAATCGGCATTTATTATCAAAATCTGAAATTTATTTTTTTGAAAATGAACGAACATTAAAAAAGAATTATTTAAAGCCTTTTGGAAAAAAAGAAATGTAAATTAATATAAGATAATATCAAAAGGGTGCGAGTCTTAAACAGATTAGCACTCTTTTTGTATGCAAATAAATAAACGCTATTGAAACTATGCAATACATAGTATACAATACATACTATACATTACACAGTATTCAAATAGGAGGTGATAAACATGGACACACAGAGGAAGAAAGGTGTATTGGAGGTATGCGTCCTTTCGGTCTTAAAGAGAGGTCCTTCGTATGGCTACCAGATCATACAGGATGTTTCAGATTGCATCGAGGTAACAGATTCAACAATGTATCCCATTCTGCGGCGACTGGAGTCGGGGGGATATGTGACGACGTATTCTATGGAGCATAATGGACGAACCAGAAAATATTTCCAGATCACAGATACGGGAGTGCAGAAGATACAGGATTTCTTGGATGAATGGGATGAGATGAAGCAGATCTACGCATTTGTCGGAAAGAATTTTAACAGTGAGGGACAGGATACAGAAAGGTAGGAGCAGAATGAAGAGAGAAGAGTTTCTGAACACATTATTTGAGAATATACCTGATTATACGAAAGAGGAACGGGAAGAGATCAGACAGTATTATGAGGAACTGATTTGTGATGGTGTAGAGGCAGGACTGGATGAAGAGGAAGTAATCTCCAGACTGGAATCCCCTGAGAATATAGCATTCAGCCTGAAGAAGGAATATAAGGAAGAAAGAAAAGCAGAGGTCAGCGTTGTCTGCGATTCATCGGATGACTATACATCCAGTCAGCCTGTTGCCCATGCTGTGATATCAGCCAGAGATAGAGGAATTGCACTGGAACCATCAGAAGATGGACGGGTGCATGTCCATTGTGAAAAAGATGAAATAGATGAAATTGTCTGCTATGAGAAGGAGGGCATGTTCTTCTTTTCACACAGAAGTAAAAGACGGATGCATTTCTTTGGCGGTTTTTCAAGGGTGGATTCTACAATCAAAGTCCAGATACCGGAATCCGTTATGCAGGCAGAATTATCTACGACAAATGGTGGTATCCGTATTTCAGAAATATCAAAGCCGGAGATGGTCAAAGCACATACGACAAATGGTGGAATTACCTGTAATGATGTAAGAGCCAGCCACGTAGAGCTGATCAGCAGCAATGCTTCAGTGAAATGCGAAGATACAAAAGTGCAGACGATATGTATGGAATCTACCAATGGAGCTTTAAGATTGAAGGATGTACAGGCAGATGAAAAGCTTGTTGCACATACAACAAATGGTTCTATCCATTTTGAAGAGATTGATGCGAAAGACATTCAGCTAAAGACAAGCAATGCATCTATCAAGGGTACTTTACGTGGCAAGGGTACAGAGTATGCAATTGAAAGTGGAACCAGCAATGGTAAGAATTCTCTGCCATCCAAATGGAATCAGAGTGATTCGGCTGCGAAACGCCTGTCAGTTCATACCAGCAATGCCAACATTAAGGTAGCATTTGAAGAAATGTAAACACCTTACTTTTCGACACCTTTTCAATCGAATATAGCTTTACATATAAATGTTGTATGGTAAAATTACTTTGAAAGACAGGTTACAAAACGACACCGAATATAGATGATTCGTTAGAAAGGGGTATTTAGACAAATGAATGAGAGGTATTTCAGCAGACCGGTAGACTTAAAGAATATGAAGGTAACGGATGCATTCTGGCATCGGGAGCAGGAGCTGGTCAGAACCGAAGTTATCCCATATCAGTGGGAGGCACTTAATGACCGTGTAGAAGGAGCTGCCCCCAGCTATTGTATGCATAACTTCCGCGTGGCTGGCAATATGATGAAGGAGAAAAAGGCAAAGGGGAGCGCTTATACAGCACCGACTTATACCTTCAGAGGATTTGAAGCTTTGCCGGATGATCCGAAACACCCGGATGATGACAAATTCTATGGCTTCGTTTTTCAGGATACGGATTTCTCCAAATGGATCGAAGCAGTTGCTTATTCTCTGACACAGCATCCAGATGAGAAGCTGGAGGCAACAGCAGATGAAGCTATTGATATTGTGTGTGCGGCGCAGCTTGAGAATGGATATCTGGACACTTATTATATTATCAATGGTATGGATCAGTCCTTTACCAATCTGAAGGATCACCATGAGCTGTATTGTCTGGGACATCTTGTAGAGGGTGCAGTGGCTTACTATGAAGCCACAGGCAAGGATAAGCTTTTAAAGGCTGCCTGCCGTTTCGCTGATTATGTAGACAGTTATTTTGGACCGGAAGAGGGCAAGTGCAAAGGGTATCCGGGACATGAAATCGCAGAGATGGCACTTGTCCGTCTGTATCAGGTAACTGGCGAAGAGAAATATCTGAAACTGAGCAGCTTTTTCCTGAATCAGAGAGGAACAGAGCCGAAATACTTCCGTTTAGAGGATGAAGCCAGAGCGAAGGCAGAGGGTAAGCCTTTTAAGCCGGATATGAGTCCACTCAGTTATTCTTATTATCAGGCACATGCAAGAGTTCAGTCACAGGATGAAGCTTTAGGACATTCAGTTCGTGCTGTCTATCTCTATTCTGGCATGGCAGATGTGGCGCGATTGACCAATGATGAAGAAATGTATGCGGCATGTAAACGTCTGTGGAAGAGCGTTACCAGAGATAAGATGTATGTAACAGGTGGTATTGGTGCGACTCATATGGGCGAGGCATTCTCCTTCCCGTTTGATCTGCCAAATGACACTGCTTATTCAGAGACTTGTGCTGCAATCGGTCTGGCTTTCTTTGCAAGGAGAATGCTGGAGATAGAGGCTGACAGTCATTATGGAGATGTGCTGGAGCAGTCCCTGTACAATACAGTACTGAGTGGCATGGCACTGGATGGCAAGAGCTTCTTCTATGTCAATCCGCTGGAGGTTCTGCCGGAGGCATGCCATAAGGATCAGCGCAAGATGCATGTAAAATCAGTGCGCCAGAAGTGGTTTGGCTGTGCATGCTGCCCTCCTAATATTGCAAGAATTGTAAGCTCTGTGGCAAGCTATGCCTATACAGAGAACGAGGATACCCTGTGGACACATTTATATATGGGCAGTGAAGTGAAAAAGACTGTGAACGGGGATGCTTTTACATTGAACATGACAAGCAAAATGCCCTGGTCTGGTGAAGCACAGGCAACAATCAAAACTGACACACCTGTCACATGTACACTGGCGTTCCGTATTCCAGGCTGGAGTAATGCTGCAAAAGCAGAGATCACTACGACAGCAGATGTAGAGAGAACACAGGAGAAGGGCTATGTATATCTGACAGGTACCTGGAAGGATGGGGACAGCGTAACATTCAACTTCCCAATGCCGGTACATATGGTCATGGCAGACAGCAGAGTACGCGAGGATATCGGCAAGGTAGCCTTTACAAGAGGTCCTGTTACTTACTGTATGGAAGAAATTGATAATGGCAAAGACCTGCATCTGCTGCATGTAGACATGGATAGATTGCAGGGCAAAGATGGATGGAACGTGGAATTGGCAGTCAATGAAGAAATGGGACATCCAATGACAATCCTGAAAGTGCCGGCTCTCCGTGAAGAGGCATACGGACAGGAAGAGGACAGCCTTTATACAGAGTATCATACTGTCAAAGATACACCGGTGCAGGCTGTATTTGTACCTTATTATGCATGGAATAATCGTGGCGAAGGTGAAATGAGCGTGTGGATCAGGCTCTGATCAGCCATTACGTCTGCGGTATTCCTCAGGAGTACACTGCATATATTTGCGAAAGACTTTTGCAAAGTAGTTGCCATTCTGAAAACCACAGTTCATAGCGATTTGTTCTATGGAATCAGAGGTATTTAATAAAAGGGACAGGGCATGCTCAATGCGCAGTTTCGTCAGATACTGCAAAGGAGTCTGCCCTGTTTCTTTGCGAAAGCAGCGGGTCAGATGTTCGTGTGAAATATTGCAGACATCAGCAACCTGACTGATGCTTTCCAGAGTGGCGAAATGTTGCCTGATGTATTGCATTGCCTGTACGATCAGGTGGGATTCATTTAAGCGTGGAGTCTCTAATTCCCGAAGAAGCTGCGCCAGAAAACGATATAAAAATTCACTGCTTTCATATAAGGCAAGACTTCCATTCCTTCTGTAATTTTCAAAGAACTGAAAATACAGCAGAATAGGGGAGCTGTCCAGGGGAAGGGTAAAGACGGAGCCAGCCTGTGTCTGACAGGTGTTCCAGAATGCTTTGGCGGCACTGCCATTAAAATGCAGATAGAAGAATTCCCATTCCTGATTTTCAGGAGACTGTGGCAGATAGTAGCTGCTGTTTTGCGGCATTTGTACGAAAAAGCCCATACCAGGCTGTAATAATGTCTTTTGCCCATTTTCTTCATAGATACCACAGCCCTTCAGGGTATACTGGATCAGATAGCCACCGTAAGATAGACGGTGGCTGTTATCGTAATGGTAAGAAATATCTGTTCTTTTCTCAATCCCCGTGTCTAACAGAATAAGCGGCAGCTCTTCCATTTGTTCATGTTGGATAAAACCATAATTCCCGTAATGATACTGCATCAAAAAATTACCCTCCATATCAAAGAAGTATTCTTGAAACCTTATATCTATCATATTACAATTAGAATGAGAAGGAAAGAAAAGAATCAAAAAAGATTCAAGGAGGTTATATATGAACAAGAACAATTTTGCAGTGACACCACCTATGGGGTGGAACAGTTATGATTATTATGACACGACTGTCAATGAAGCACAGATTCGTGCCAATGCCGAGTATATGGCGAAGCATCTGAAGAAATATGGCTGGGAGTATGTTGTCATTGATATTGAATGGTATTCCAATGACGCAGGCACACAGAGAGATAAGTACCAGTATATTCCTTTTGGGGATGATGAAATGGATGAGTATTCCAGATTCCAGCCAAGCCCTAAGAGATTCCCGTCATCTGCTGATGGAACAGGCTTTACCAAGCTGGCAGAATATATCCACAGTCTGGGACTTAAATTTGGTATTCACATCATGAGAGGTATTCCAAGAAAGGCAGCAGAGCAGCATTGTGCAGTATTGGGTACAACAGCGATTGCAAACGAGATCGCAGATGCAAACTCTATCTGTATCTGGAATCCGGATATGTATGGAGTGAAGAATACGCCACAAGGACAGGCATATTATGACTCATTGATTGCCATGTATGCGCAGTGGGGCGTAGATTTCATCAAATGTGACGATATCTGTGACAGCAGATTATACCGTGAAGAATATTTTAATGGCTGGCATGAGACAAGAATGTTACATGAAGCTATCTTAAAGAGTGGAAGAGATATTGTACTTAGTTTATCTCCGGGCCCGGCTCATATTGACCTTGCATGGCAGTACTGCGAATATGCGAATATGTGGCGTATCACAGATGATCTGTGGGACGACTGGAAGCTGTTAAAGAATATGTTCTGGCGCTGTGAGATGTGGCAGGATCATGTAAGACAGGGATGCTTCCCTGACTGTGATATGCTGCCAGTCGGTACTTTGGGCGGTGGCTTCGGAAATGGTGAATGGCAGACTCGCTTCACTAAGGATGAGCAAAAGACATTGATGACCTTGTGGTGTATGTTCCGCTCTCCACTGATGATCGGTGCAGAATTGACGAAGATGGATGATTGGACATTGTCTTTGCTTACAAATGAAGAACTGCTGGCATTGATGGGCGAGCATTGCAAAGGCAAGCAGCTTAGACGTACAGAGACTGAAGCAGTATGGATTAATGTAAACAGTGAAAATAATGACACACATGTCGCTTTGTTTAACTTAGGTGATGAAGAGCAGACCATGACTGTATCATTGGAGGAATTAGAAGCAGATAAGACTTATACATTGCATGAATTGTGGGATAAGACGGATGCACAGATTACAGGAAATGAAGTGAAGGCAGTCGTACCGGCACATGGAGTGAAAGTATACAAGATAAAATAACAGGCAAAGCACGGGAAGCCAGGATTTATAATGGCTTCCCGTTTCTGTGTTTGCATTGCTATGGCAGAAGATCAACTGTTTTCCGGTGAATCAAAAAATATGAATGAGCGCCTTAATGCAATCTTAATACAGCACACCGGATCATTACACCGTTTTTCTATATTTCATAATATACTCTTTGTAAACAAACAAAAACAGGAGAAGTATATATGCCTGAAATTACACATAAAAAAAAGCGACTGTCATCCTTTAAGCTGATTGTTTTGGGCTTTGCCGGGGTTATTTTGCTCGGAGCACTGATATTGATGTTGCCGTTGTCATCGACTGCCGGAGTTGTTACGCCGTTTCACGAGGCACTGTTCACATCGACCTCGGCCGTTTGCGTTACGGGGCTGGTCGTGCAGGATACGGGCAGTTATTGGTCCGCTTTCGGGCAGACGGTAATACTGCTGATG
>MNTL01000014.1 GCA_001916965.1 Roseburia sp. CAG:10041_57 | reverse complement strand
CTCACCTGCGATAAATCCAGTGTTTTCAAGGGTTTGCAGAGAATTTAATAACAAAATATAACAGTTATTAAATTCCCTAAAACAGGTGAAATCTCAATCAGGATTGAGAGACTAGAAAAGAGAGAAAAGCAGAAGTTTGGCGATCGAATTCTGCCAGACGGCGATATGTACACAACTCATATGAAATTTATGGAATGGGTGAGAGCATATGACACTGGCAGCGTTGAAATGAGAAGTAAGGCGAAGCATGATGAATGACAGAAATTATTGCACTGTAAGCAGATTGTTCTGGATGGGGCAGCGGATCTGGAAGATAATTTCCAGGCAGTGCAGGCAGCAATAAATTCAGGCAGAATAATAAGAGAAGCAGAAGAAAAAGCTTTAGATAGATAAGAACAATCGGGGGCATTATGGCAAAATTGATAGTACTTAGAGGTAATTCAGGTGTGGTAAGACAACGATTGCGAAAGAATTACAGAAGAGTTTGGGCAGAAACACAATGCTCATCTCACAGGACGTAATCAGAAGAGACATGCTGAGAGTGAAAGACGGGGAGAATACAGAAGCCTTACCTTTGATGAAAGAACTTTTGACATATGGTAGAAAATACTGTAAGATTGTGATATTAGAAGGGATTATGTACGCAGACTGGTATAAGCCGCTATTTGAGCTGGCAGTTTAATTGTATGGCACAAATATATTTGCGTATTATTTTGATTTGCCATTTGAAGAAACACTTAGGAGGCATCAGACAAAGCCAAACTGTAATGAATTTGGCGAGGAAGCAATGTGCAGATGGTGGCGTGATAAGGACTTTTCAGAGGTATTAAATGAACATGTCATTACAGCTGAAAAAGATATACAGACTATTATTAGGGAAATCAATACACAAACATTGGAACATTCCAGACCGTTTGCAATATCCGGTTGTAGAAGAATTATGACCATTGAGAATAAGGCAAATTACGAGAGTATGCCATATGAGGAAGATGTGCTTTATATTTTTTGCCACGGTTATCTGACGCCCAAAGAAGTAAGGTTCCTAAAGCAATTGTGCATGATTGTGCCAAAAGATTGTGAATTTTATCATTGGGGAGATATGGATTTTGGAGGGATCAGTATTTTTCAGTTTATAAAGGAAAAGGTATTTCCAGACCCTAAACCATACAGAATGGATGTAAAAGATTTTGAGGAAGCCTTGGCAAATGGAGCAGGAATACCAATGAAGGATTCTGCAAGAGAAAAACTTGAGAGAAAAGAAGCAGGGTTGCTGACGGGATTGAAAGCTGAGATTCTTAGGACTGGTATGACAATTGAGCAGGAGAGGCTGTTATAGATATGCCTGAGTTATCCGATATTTAATATGGAAAGAAGTGCAATAAATATAAAACAATCAGAACGGAAGGGGATACATATGGAAATCACGAACAATATAAAATACGTAGGTGTTAACGATCATCAGGTGGATTTATTCGAGGGGCAGTATCAGGTTCCGAATGGAATGGCATACAATTCCTACATAATTCTGGATGAGAAAATAGCAGTCATGGATACTGTGGATGGTGCTTTTGCGGAAGAATGGCTGCAAAATGTGGAGCAGGTGCTTGCAGGAAGAAAGCCGGATTATCTGGTAATTCAGCATATGGAGCCAGACCATTCAGCAAGCATTCCTGCTTTCTTGCAGAGATATCCTGAGACGGTAGTTGTCTCGACTGCAATGGGCTTTAAGTATATGGAGCAGTTTTTCCCGGAGATAGAAATTGCTGCTGAGAAGAGAATCATAGCAGCAAACAGTGGAACACTGGAGCTTGGAAGTCATACGTTACATTTTGTATATGCACCTATGGTACACTGGCCGGAGGTTATGATGACATATGAAGCGTCAGAGAAGATTCTTTTTGCAGCAGATGGATTTGGTAAATTTGGTGCGCTGGATGTTGAGGAAGACTGGGTGGATGAAGCCAGACGTTATTATATCGGCATCGTTGGTAAGTATGGAGCGCAGGTGCAGGCTGTTCTGAAAAAGGCGTCAACACTGGATATTCAGACGATTTGTTCTCTTCATGGTCCTGTATTAAAGGACAATCTTGGATTCTATCTGGAGAAATACGATAAATGGTCGTCTTATCAGCCCGAAGAGTCAGGTGTTGTGATTGCTTATGCGTCTGTCTATGGCAATACGAAAAAGGCAGCACAATATCTGGCAGATAAATTATCCAAGAGTGGTCAAAAGACAGTATTGTATGATCTGGCAAGATGTGATAAAGCTGCTGCGATTGCAGATGCTTTCCGTTATGATAAGCTGGTACTGGCAGGAATCACATATAATGGAGATTTATTCCCATGTATGCGGGCTTACATTGAGGGGTTGACAGAGCGTAGTTATCAGAACCGCAGGGTGGCAGTGATAGAGAATGGAACCTGGGCGCCCATGGCAGCCAAATTAATCAGGGGAATGTTTGAAAAGAGTAAGGATATTGCTTTCACAGATACGAATATAACGATCAAATCAGCAATGAATGCACAGAACAGGGCAGAGCTGGATAAGCTGGCAGCAGAGTTGGGATAACTGGCAATTGACAGGGTAGACTGTAGCGTAGTACAATGTTTGTAAGGGGTAAGGGACACTGAGAAGGTGTCCCTTTTTGCTTTTTTGCAGGAGGTAGAATATGAATAGTAAGAGAAAGAATCGTTTGGTAACTTTGTTGACCATCATGGCAGTTGCTGTCTGCTCTGTTTTTGGAAGTCCTATTCAGGCTAAGGCTGCCGCGAGTGATATTGCTGTATTAGATCAGCTGTCTGCGCAGGCACAGTATCCTGTTGTCATGAATCTGGGAGCCTATGATGAAGCAACAGGCGGTGTGTTGAATGCGCTGGCTACACAGGCTTTTGCCTCATGGGCATCGGACAATTATATTAATTACGAATACATTTCAATAGATGAAATGTATATAGCGCCTTTTAGCAGCACATTGGCATATGCGGAAATGACAGCACCTTTCACATCATTGTTGACAGAAGTGGCAGCAAGTGAAGATGGGGATACATTGATTGCTGCAATGCAGTATGCACTGATGATCCATTATAGTTATATTTCCAGTGCGAACGAGGCAGTCAGCAAGATTGTGTATGGTTTTCTGTCAGCATCGGACGGAACCTATATAGGGTTTGCAGGAACAGATGAAGATACGACGAATATGGCATATCTGGCTATGTACAGTTTGTTCTATTCGGGACAGCCGATCCTTTATTCTACTGATATTTCTCTGGATGACGGGTTGGATGTCATAAGTGAAGATACTTCATCGAGACAGGCAGATACAAGCGCACAGGCTTCCAATAACAGCAGCAGTACAGCTATGTGCTGGCTGTCGGCTACAGGTTCCAAGTATCACAGTATTAATAACTGTGGCAGAATGAATCCGAATAATGCAAGACAGGTGACGATTGCAGAAGCAGAGCGTCAGGGATACGGAAGATGTAAGAAATGCTGGTAGACATATGCTAAAAACAGAACCGCATTGTCAGTGATATACTGCAATGCGGTCTTTTGCTATGAACTATATTGTTCCATCTTTTTGCGCCTGATCTACTTCAATGGCAAGTTTCTTGACCTGACCGGAGAGCATAAGCAGGGCAATCAGGTTGGGAACAGCCATCAAGCCATTGAAGGTGTCTGCAATATCCCACAGGAGTCCGAGATTGATTGTAGCACCTACTATGGAGACAAAGGAATAGATTACAAGGAATGGTCTGACTAATTTCTCACCGCCCAGAAATTCAATACAACGGGAGCCGTATAAGCCCCAGCCAATAATCGTACTGAAAGCAAAGCAGCACATGGCGACAGCGGTAAAGATAGATACCCAGCTTCCATAAGTAGAAGTAAAGCCGGAGATGGTCAGTTCAGCACCGGCAGCCTGTCCGTAAGTAATACCTGGTGCAGCCAGAAGAATGACCAGACCGGTCAAATTACAGATGATAATAGTATCCATGAATACTTCAAAGATACCGAACATTCCCTGATGTACAGCGTTATCAGTATCCGCACATGCATGGGCAATGGAGCCTGTACCGAGTCCGGCTTCATTGGAGAAGATACCGCGGGAGACACCCTTCTTCATACTCAGGAACATGGAGCCGATCACGCCGCCGGTGGCTGCTCTTGGGGAGAAAGCACCGCTGAATACAGCGGGTACATGTTCAATGTTCATGATAATAACGCCCAGAGCCAGAATCACATATAATACTGCCATAAAAGGAACCAGTTTCTCTGTGACCTGACCGATTCGTTTGATGCCACCTAACAGTACCATTGCTACAAGCGCGGCAATAAAGATGCCGAAGATCAGGTTCGCTTTGTCATTGGTTCCATCAATGATATGGAAGCTCATCAGGGCAGAATTGATGGAAGCAACGATGGTGTTTACCTGTGTGGCGTTGCCTGTACCGAATACAGTCAGCACACCGAATACTGCATAGAGAAACGCCAGAAAATACCACTTTTTAGATAGTCCGTTTTTGATGTAGTACATGGGACCGCCTACATACTCTCCATTGGAGTTCTTCTCGCGGAAATGGATTGCCAGTGTGACTTCTGAGAATTTCGTACACATGCCAAGGAATGCGGAGCACCACATCCAGAAGATTGCACCCGGTCCACCAAGGGCAATCGCACCGGCAACACCTGCGATATTACCGGTTCCTACTGTTCCGGCAAGGGCAGTACAGACCGCCTGAAAAGGACTCATGGAGCCGTCTTTTGCCTGCGTTTTATCAAAAATTTTGCCAACTGTATTTTTCATGGCGACGCCAAATTTGCGAATCTGAATGAATCTTGTGCGGACAGACAAGAGAAGACCTACGCCGATAATACATATCATAGCGGGGACACCCCAGATGAAGCCGTTGACCACTTGGTTGATGCTTGCGATTTTTTCTGCCATTTTTACCGTACCTTTCTGCTGGCTGTTTTGCATACAGCACTTTATCTCATTGCAATGTTAAAGTTTATTGCTCTTATTATGACATGAAATACAGGAATATTACAAGTACTAAAAAGAAACACTATAGGAATTTTGTTTAAAATCCGTTATAGTAATGGTGTGTGAAAATTACTGGAAAGGCAGGTAATGAGTATGGATAAGAACAGAGATTTAAACTGGGCAGTGCTTGGAACCGGCGTGATTGCCAATGAAATGGCACAGGCACTTGTTAAAATGAATAAAAGGCTGTATGCAGTAGCCAATCGTACACATCAAAAAGCTTTGGATTTTGCCGAAAGATATGGTGTGCAGAAGGTATATGATCAGATTGATGAGGTATTTGAAGATGAGGCGGTAGATATTATTTATATTACAAGCCCGCATAATACCCATTATGAATTTATGAAAAAGGCTCTGGAGCATGGCAAGCATATCCTGGTGGAAAAATCCATTACACTAAACAGCAGGGAGCTGGATGAGATGATAGCACTTGCCGCAGAGAAGAAGCTGGTCCTTGCTGAAGCCATGACTATATGGCATATGCCAATTTATAAAAAGCTCTGGGAGATCGTACAGAGTGGGCAATTAGGTAAAGTGCAGATTATAACCATGAATTTTGGCAGCTTTAAGGAATATAATATGTCGAACCGTTTCTTTAATATGAATCTGGCAGGAGGAGCCATGCTTGATATCGGGGTGTATGCCCTTTCTATCGTCAGAAGCTTCATGGAAGAGAAGCCGGAAGATATTGTCAGTCAGTGGAAAGCATCTCCTACAGGTTCTGACGAGCAGGCGACCATCCTGTTAAAGAATGAACAGGAACAGATGGCAACGGTTGCCCTTTCCATGCATTCCAAACAGCCAAAGAGAGCAATGATAAGCTGTGAGAAGGGCTATATCGAGATCATGGAATATCCAAGAGCTGATAAGGCAGTGATCGTAGATGCTGAGAGTGGAGAAAGAACCGAGATAGAGAGCGGTGAGACCGCCAATGCCCTTTATTATGAAATGATGGACATGGAGCAGGCGGTAAGAAGCGGGGATGCTTCCAATATGCAGCTACAGTATTCCAAAGATGTTATGGATATTATGACAAAGCTTCGCAAGGACTGGGGCATGAAATACCCTGGAGAACAATGGTAAAAAAATTTTATAAATCTATTTTACCATGTGGTGCTTCTTATGCTACAATATAACGTAGAATTTTAACCAATATAGTAGTGGTAAGTGAGAGGAAACACACATGAGAATAGGTTTTGATAATGACAAGTATCTGAAGATTCAGTCAGAGCATATTAAGGAGCGGATCAGTCAGTTTGGTGATAAGTTATATCTGGAATTTGGTGGTAAACTGTTTGATGATTACCATGCATCCAGAGTTTTGCCGGGATTTCAGCCGGACAGTAAATTACAGATGCTGATGCAGCTTTCTGATGTAGCAGAGATTGTCATTGTAATCAGTGCGGCAGATATTGAAAAGAACAAAGTCAGGGGAGACCTTGGCATCACATATGATGTGGATGTATTGCGTCTGATCAGTGAGTTTGAGAAGAAAGGACTCTATGTAGGCAGCGTTGTCATTACGCAGTTTGCAGGACAGAGTGGTGCAGTCCAGTTCAGGGAAAGACTTGAGAAGAAGAATATTAAGGTATATCAGCATTATATTATTGAGGGATATCCTTCCAATATTCCATTGATCGTAAGTGAGAGCGGCTTTGGCAAGAATGATTATATTGAGACGACCAGGCCATTGGTAGTCATTACGGCACCGGGACCGGGCAGCGGTAAGATGGCGACCTGTCTGTCACAGTTATATCATGAGAATCTGCGAGGTATTAAGGCTGGATATGCGAAGTTCGAGACATTCCCTATCTGGAATATTCCTCTGAAACATCCTGTAAATCTGGCTTATGAAGCAGCAACAGCAGATCTGAATGATATCAATATGATCGACCCGTTCCATTTGGAAGCCTATGGTGAGACTACTGTTAATTATAACAGAGATATCGAGATTTACCCTGTGTTAAATGCCATCTTTGAAGGCATCTATGGTGAGAACACATACTACAAATCACCAACTGACATGGGTGTCAATATGGCTGGTAACTGTATTTTTGATGATGAAGCCTGCTGTGAAGCCTCCAAGATGGAGATTATCCGCAGATATTATACCGCTATAAACAAAGTTGCCAAGGAAGAGGCTTCTGAGAATGAAGTCTATAAGATAGAGCTTCTGATGAAACAGGCAAAGATTACGACAGATGATCGTAAGGTTACAGTAGCTGCGAAGAAAAGGGCAGAAGAGCTTGGTGTGGCATGTGCAGCCATTGAACTGGAAGACGGTACAATCATCACGTCTAAGACAACGGATTTTCTGGGAGCATCAGCAGCACTTCTGTTGAATGCATTAAAATATCTGGCTGGAATCGAGCATGATGAGAAGCTGATCAAGCCGGAAGCAATTGAACCGATTCAGGCGCTGAAGGTTAATTTCCTGGGGGGTAAGAACCCAAGACTGCATAGTGATGAGGTATTGATCGCACTGGCACTTACTTCTGTCAGCAGCGAGAATGCCAAGCGTGCTATGGAACAGATTCCAAAGCTGAGGGGTTGTCAGGTGCACACTTCTGTTATGCTTTCAGAAGCTGATTCCAAGACTTTCAAGAGACTGGGTGTGGATCTTACCTGTGAACCGGTAAGAAGCGGACTGAAATTATATTAGTAGCTATGTGGAATAGTTACTGTAGGATAAGGAATAGAGTGTACATAAAGGAGGAGTAAGTAATGGCTTGTACTACGATTTTGGTTGGTAAGAAGGCGTCCTATGACGGTTCTACCATGATTGCACGTAATGATGATTCAGCATCAGGACATTTTACAGCGAAGAAGGTGGTTGTCGTGCAGCCACAGGAGCAGCCCATCAAATACAGATCAGAGCTTTCTCATGTAGAGATTGAGCTGCCATCAGATCCTATGAAATATACATGTGTTCCCAATGCCGTGAAAGGTGAGGGGGTATGGGCTGCAAGCGGCGTAAACGCAGCCAATGTTGCCATGACAGCAACAGAAACCATTACTTCTAATCCACGAGTGCTGGGCGCAGACCCGTTAGTGGTATATCAGCCTGCAGCAGATGGCAAAGAGGAGGTTGCAGGCGGAATTGGTGAGGAAGATATCGTATACATCGTACTTCCTTATATTCACAGTGCCAGAGAAGGTGTGAAGAGACTGGGAAGCCTTCTGGAGCAGTATGGTACATATGAAATGAATGGTATTGCTTTTCAGGATGCAGATGAGATCTGGTGGCTGGAGACAATAGGTGGTCATCACTGGATCGCCAGAAGAGTACCGGATGATGTCTATGTGGTTATGCCAAACCAGCTTGGAATTGATGCCTTTGATCTGGAGGATGCACTTACTACACAGAAGGACTATATGTGTTCTGCCGATATGAAGGAATTTATTGCAAAGAACCATCTGGATCTGTCAATGGATGGAAAGCTGAATCCAAGAGATGCATTTGGCAGTCATGATGATTCAGATCATGTATACAATACACCTCGCGCATGGTTCATGCTGCGGTATCTGAACCCTCATACGAAGAAATGGGATGGATCTGTATCCGAGTATACACCTTATTCTGATGATCTTCCGTGGTGCATGACACCTGAGAAAAAGATTACGGTAGAGGACGTAAAATATGTATTGTCTTCCCATTACCAAGGAACACCCTACGATCCCTATGCGCCATATGGTGATAAGTCCATGAGTGGAGCTTTCCGCTCTATTGGTATTAACCGAAATGATTTCGTGGCAGTGATCCAGATCAGACCGGATCAGCCAAAAGACAGCAGTATTATTGAATGGGTGGCTTTTGCATCCAATGCATTCAATGTACTGGTTCCATTCTATGCAGATGTGAATGAGATACCAGAATATCTTGGCAATACCACAGGAGAGGTATCTACGGATAATTTCTACTGGTCAAGCAGACTGATTGCGGCAATGGCAGATGCTTCCTACAGAAAATCCATCTTCCATATTGAGCGTTATCAGGAGCATGTGATGTCCAGGGCGCATGAGCTGATCGGACTGTGTGATGCCTCTCTTGCAAAAGAGAGTGATGCAGACAAGAGACTGGAGCTTAAACAAAAGGCAAACCAGGCTCTGGCTGATATGCTTAAAGCCGAGACTGCGTCTACATTGGATAAAGTATTATATGAATTAAGTAATTTGATGAAGAATGCATATTCCAGATCAGATGCCTAGTATAGCGTTTTTAAATTAACTAAACCATATTACTTGCCTATTTTCCCGATAGCACATGCCAAAAATCCTCAGCGTAGCCCGCTACGCCTACGTT
>MNTL01000013.1:738-10983 GCA_001916965.1 Roseburia sp. CAG:10041_57 | reverse complement strand
TACAGTAAAACACTTTAGTGATGAAGAGCAGTATATGGAATCTATTAATTATAAGAAGATATTTACACAGAAAGTTCAACATCAGGAATTTATACATAAGCTTGATGAATTTATGGAACACCACAATGATGAGGTGAAAGATCAAGATGAACAGCTTATGGGAATTTTAAAATATCTCACAGAGTGGTTAATTAATCATATTCTGTATGTCGATGGTCAAATTCCAAAAGGCTGATATAGTAAGAAAGGCTGTTATTTTTTAGTGAGTAGCAGCCTTTTTATTTTGAATATAAAATCTGACATCTACACTTGACAATAATGGAGAATGCTAATAAATTTTAACAAAACAAATAAAATGACAAAATGGAGATTTTATGTACGCTGAAAAACAGATTACGATAGCAATTGCCTCGGAAAACTATTCAGAAAGGATAGCTATTAAAATCCGTACCTTAGAGCTGTTGTCAGTATTTGACATGCTATGTCTTGTGATATTGATTGTTATACAGACCTTAGCAGCCATGAAAATGGCCGTATTAAATAAGCTGTTAGAACAAAGAGCATATACAGATACCCATACGGGATTGCCAAATAAAAGCGCCTGTGAAGAGCTTCTTAACAATAAGGAAACAGTTGGAAAGCATACGGCGTGCATAATGTTTGATTTAAATAATCTTAAGATTATTAATGATACAAAGGGACATTTAATGGGAGATCAGCTTATATTGAACTTTGCCAGGCTTTTACGCAATGTAATTCCACAAAAAGATTTTGTTGGAAGATATGGCGGAGATGAATTTATGGTAGTTATCTACAATACAAGCAAAACGGAAATTGAGGATATATTAAAGCAACTAAGCAGGGAAAAAGACAGAGATAGTGAGTGTACAATACAGATGCTATTAGATAAGGCAGATTATTATATGTATGAAAACAAACAGGCATATAAAAAGTCTAAGAAATCCTGAAATAAAGATTAGACATGGAAACTTTTAATACACAGCGGTGCAGCTCGCCCTTTATATGTAACGTCCCAGAGAAACTTGGAATGTTTCGTAAGAAGCCCCTCTGCGAGTTGTCGGCAGCGTCCGTTACATGGAGCAGCGGAGTGGAAACGTGTCTTCGAACGAAATATCCAAGCTTCTCTGCCACATACTTTAATGGGCGAGCTAAACCGCCGTCCCCAGAACTTCTTCCTTAAACTGCAATTTAATTAAGAAAGTTCCTTATTTCGATACATATCTTTTCATACATATAATCATGTACATAATGCGGGCAGTCCAATTCAATGAATATGGCATTATCTGATTTTGAAATATATTCTTTAGGAATATTTCTCCATGTTTTCTCATCAAAGCCTGTGCCACCTGAACCATTGGAAATAAATAATAGCATTGGTACTTGCGGAACACCATATGCTTTTACAATGCTGGCATTCTCTTTTATTTTTTTGGCTTCATTAATCATCGTTACCGTTGCTGTTCTGTTATAAAAAACAGCCCTGTATATATCTTTTTCATTATCAGTTAATGTTCCATATTTAATAGCGTAACTCTCCGAGATACCTGGAATCCATCTTGTAACTCCTAACGCTGCAGCATATTGTCCCAATTTCATCACAGGAATGTTAATTTTCATTTCTTCATAATATTCTGGAACTGCCATATCTAACCCGATAATAGCTTCTACTTCATCTGGATACTGCTGTGCCCAATATAAAGCTTCTATTCCCGACATTGAATGTGGACAAAGGACATACGGACCATTTATTCCGGCTTTATCAAGTGCTGTTCTGGTTTGTCTTAAAACTGTATCTATATCTCTGTCACTATCTACAATATCACTGAACCCATATCCAAATTTTTCTACCACGACAATTCTGTAATCATCACTCAATAAAGAATATAACGACTTAAAATCCAAAATTGGTGAGCATGTTCCACCACCTGATAAAAATACAAGCGTGTGATTACCTTCACCTTCAACATATATGCTCATATTGTGACCATCAACTTCTACCAATTCTCTTAAAGGAGTCAATAAGTCTTTCTCATTTGATAAGCAGATCTTATGCCGAATAAATGAGATAGCCAAAAACAACATTAAAATCACTATGATAATGATAATTACTTTAATACACCTGTTTAATACTATATTCATGAGTGCTTCTCCAAGGCAAAGTTTGAATCTATCAAATGCCAATTTAACTTTCCATCAATTTAATTGCTTCATCAACAGATACACATGTAGCAAATCTATTTGGCCACATCATATCATTGTAATATTTACAGGTCATTTCTCCAGTCATATAATCGTTGTCAAACGTTGAATTTGCCCCTTGTGGAACAATAACTTTATAACCTCTTTCAAAAGCAGATTTCACAGTTGCGTCTATACAGAAATTTGTCTGTAGTCCGACTATCATTAATGTATTATCATCTTTAACATAATCAGCAAAATCCTTATTTCCAAAACAACTATTGATATTTTTAATAAATATCTTTTCCGTATCCTTTGGAATCACTTGTTCTGCAATTTCAAAGTCTTCGTCACCGATCGAAAACCCCGTTCCTGGTCCATCATCATGTTGAAAATAGATAACCTCTATTTGATTATCCCTGGCTGCATTTATGATTCTTGTAGTATTATCAATAAATACTTCAAAATTAAAAAGTCGGTTATCTGTTATTCCTTTTTGGATATCTATGACAAGTAATTTCATTCGTTTCTCCTTTATGCAACGATAGTTATATCCACCATTCTGGTGTTAGTTCTCCAAGAGTTATTATTTTGCCTTTTTCATAATCCATCAAGATTTCAACATTTCTGTATGTCTCAGGCATTAACTGTGTCATGAATTCACGACAGGCGCCACATGGTGGAATTGCGTTACCATCACTGTTAATAGCAATAACCCGTTTTATAGCATCTTCGCCATTGGTAATCATGTTGAAAATAGCATTACGTTCAGCACACACTCCTAAAGTACAGGCGGTATCTATGCAGACTCCAACATAAATTTTGCCTGATGCGGACTCGATAGCAGCGGCAACACCACCTGCTTCAATGATTTTTGATACCTCCCGTGGATTTAAGACCTTTTTGGCTGCGCAATACAATTCATTCCATTTCTCATCCATAATAGTTTCTCCATAATGTTTTTGATTTTATATTACCGTCTGTTTTTAGTTCACTTTTGTTTAACCAATGAAAATCCATTTTTTTCCATCCATATTATTTTGATTTTTTATATTTCAGCAGACATACAGATAAAACTAAGATCACTGGGAAGATGCAGCCTGCGAGCATGCCGGCTTTTAGATTATCGCCTGCATTTTGAGTTACGAATCCAACGACACAGGGACCGATAGAACCTCCCATGTCTCCTGCCATGGCAAGCAGTGCAAACATGGCAGTGCCGCCCATGGGAATCTTACTGGAAGCAATGCTGATAGTACCTGGCCACATAATACCAACGGAAAAGCCACACATGATACAGCCAATCAGACCGAGGATTGGGTAGGGACCAAGGGCAGCCAGCAAATAGCAGATCAGGCACAGGATACCGGAGGCGGTCATGAATTTCATAAGGTCAATTTTTTCACCATATTTGCCATAGAAGGAACGGCTTATGCCCATTGTAACTGCAAAGAGAGAAGGACCAGCAATATCTCCGATGCTTTTAGACAGACCTAATGCGGATTCTGTATAGGCAGATGCCCATTGCGCCATAGAAATCTCGCTTGCACCCGCGCATACCATCAGCACGAGAGCAACCCAGAAGATAGGTATATTGCATAATTGACGGATGCTGAGACCTTGTCCATCCTCTGTCAGGGATTCTATCGGGCAGGTAAGAAAATTGAATACATTGCATATAGGAATTAATGCCCAGATGCATGCAAGAATCCGCCAGTTGTTTATTCCAAATATTGTAAAGAAAGCAGTTGAAAACAGAATGACTGCAACGGCTCCCCAACAGTAAAAAGAATGGAGCAGGCTCATGACACTTTCTTTGTTGTCAAAAGGACATGCCTCTACGATAGGACTTACCAGAACTTCGATTAATCCGCTGCCCATAGCATATATAATGACACTGATCAGGATTCCCACGTAGGCGTGATTCAGCAAATCAGGTAAAAAAGCAAGACCAATCAGACCGACTGCTGACAAAATCTCAGATGCTACTACACTTCTTCGATAACCAATCTTATCAACATATTTCGCACAGAACAAATCCACAAGAAGCTGTGTAAAAAAGAATGCTGTGGAAATAAAAGCAATTTTACCAAGCGATATCTGATAGGTTCTGTGAAATGTTAAAAATAATAAAGGGGCAAAATTTGCTGAGATAGCCTGTGTAATAAATCCAAGATAACAGGCTATTAGAGTTTTCTTGTAGTTGTTTTTCATGTCTGTATTCTCCTGATTTTGATTTTTTTCATATAATATCGCATTTTATGACTGCATTCACTGGAGAATATACGATATTTATTGTATAATATCCCAAAACTATCCATATGGAGGATTTTCATGAATTATAATACAACTTATAATAAAATTCTGACTGATGAGAATATGATGGAAACCATACAACATGGAAGTAAGGAGTATCCTTTTCATTTTTACTATGATAATCTGGAATTATTTGATTTCCATTGTATAGAGTGGCATTGGCATACAGAGTTTGAGTTTGTATATGTAGAGACTGGAACAGTTTATTTTGGAATCAGTGACAAACAGTTTGCCCTGTCAGAAGGTCAGGGAGTGTTCATTAATTCTAAAATACTGCATCGTTATTTCTCACAGGGAAATGCAATTGTTCCGAATTTTGTCCTGATGCCGTATTTTATTGCAGCACAGGATAGCCTGATCTATCAGAAATATGTATTGCCAATCATGGCATCACCAATGGATTACCAGATTTTTTCACAGGATATTCCGTGGCAGGCGGAAGTTTTATCACTTATGCGTGAAATGATGGCAGCGCAGGAAAAGGCATCGGATGTTGAACTTGTCAATTCATATCTGATACAGAAAATATGGCATATATTATATCAGAATACGGATATTGAGCATATGGGGAAAAAAGAAAATTATTCTGCTTCCTCACAGGCAAGGCTTCAGTTGATGATGCAATACATTCATCAGAAGTCTGCATATAATATTTCATTAAGTGATATTGCAGATCAGGCAAAAGTAAGTAAGAGTACTGCACTTAACCTTTTTCAAAGATATTTAGGTATATCTCCGGTGACATATCTTGTTAATTACCGCCTCCAGGAGGCAGCCAAGCTTCTTGCATCGACAGAGAAGAAAGTAACAGTTATTTCAAAAGACACCGGATTTGACAGTGTGGATTACTTTTGCAAGGCTTTTAAAAAATATTATAAATTGACTCCAACGGAATATCGTAAAAAAGCACAATAACGTATTGACACTAAACCTTACTTCAATGTTATTATAAAAAATAATTCTTAATTCATAAATGAGGAGAAAAGGTATGGCAAGAGAAAATAGAGGTGTTATGAAAAATAATCTGTTTTTATATCTGACAGAATTCTTTGCGGGAATGTCTGTCATGGCGGTAGAGCTGGGAGCGAGCAGGCTGTTGGCTCCGTATTTCAGTTCATCACAGATCGTATGGACTATTATTATAGGAACTATTATGATCGCGATGGCGTTAGGTAATATATATGGTGGTAAGACCGCAGATAAGTTCCAGGACCCGGACAAGTTATATGGAAGAATCATAATTGCTGCGATCTGGATCGCATTGATTCCTGTTGTGGGTAAGTACATTATCCTTGGAATATCGGCACTGCTCGTTTTTACAGTAAGCAACAATTTCCTGATCATTGCTGCCTTTTGCGCATGCATGGTAATCTTTGTATTCCCGCTGTTCTTACTGGGAACGGTCACACCGTCTCTGGTAAAATTCTCAGTAGATAATCTGGATGACAATGGAAAAACAGTAGGTACGTTGGGTGCATTTAACACCATTGGCAGCATTATTGGTACATTTGTTCCTACCTTTGTGACAATACCGGCAGTGGGAACTTCTATAACTTTCCTGATTTTTGCAGGTATTCTGCTTGTACTTTCAGCAGTATATTTTATCAGCGTGCATACAGGTACAAAGAAAATCGTAGTATCAGCGGTAATCTTTGTAATTTGCTGTGGACTCGGATATTCAGATTCTTTTGCATTTTGGGAAAAGGATCTGACTTATGAAAGTGAATCTGTCTACAATTATTTACAGGTATCAGAGGATGACAGAGAAGTCATATTATCCACGAATGTATTATTCGGCGTGCAGTCTGTCTATATGAAGCAGGACAGATTGACGGGAATGTATTACGACTACGCCATGGCAGCACCGCTGATGGTAGAGGATAAAGATATCTCCGATATGGATGTGCTGATTCTTGGAATGGGTACAGGAACTTATGCAACACAGTGCAGAAAATATCTTGGTGATATGAATGTTGAGGGTGTGGAAATTGATGAGAAGATCACACAGCTTTCCAGACAGTATTTTTCACTGCCGGAGGATATTCAGGTCACAACCTATGATGGCAGGGCTTTTCTCAATTCTTCCGACCAGAAGTATGATGTGATCATGGTTGATGCATATCAGGATATCACGATTCCTTTTCAGATGTCATCTACAGAGTTCTTCACACTTGTGAAGCAGCACCTCAATGATGGTGGCGTCATGGTCGTTAATATGAACATGCGCGGCAGCAAAGAAGGCAACATCAATCAGTATCTTTCAGACACAATCGGTAGTGTATTCAATACCGTGTATACAGTGGATGTGGCTGGCTCTACGAACAGAGAGTTGTTTGCCTCAGATAATGCCAACATCATCAATGCGCTTACAGAGCATGCCGGTAAAATGGAAAATGCAGAGTTTCAGAACATGATGAATGTTGTTGCTGCAAACAGCACAGAGTATGTGAGCGGTGATTATATCCTGACAGATGACAAAGCACCGGTAGAGCTTCTGGGCATGCAGGTGATTGATGAACTCATCAAGGATGAAGTGGCATATTATAAAGAAATTTACGCTAGAGAAGGAATCAGGGGATTGTTGAATTCCATATAGATAGAGCCTAAACGTGTCAGCTTCATACTGGATCATCCGGCGAATCTGTCAGTTGAGTTTAATGAAGAACGTTTTCACAATCTGCATTTATTTGCAGGCACAATTGAGGAAAAGCCAGACAAGCACGAAAATAATGTACTGGTAATAAAAGGAAGTTCTAAAAAAGAATATAAATTATCGTTATGTTCACTTTTTCAGACAAGAAATTTCAAAACTAAATCATTAAAATCTTTTGCTTCTTCAAAAGCACCATGACCATATTTTTCATAGATTTTAAGCTTGCAATCAGAAATATTCTCAGCAATCTCATATGCTGCCTTATTTCCGACAATATAATCCCGCTCTCCGCCAACAATAAGGGTTGGTACTTGAATCTTTCCAAGCCAGGGCCGTGCATCATGTGCCATACAAGCATTTCCCTGTATAATAAACCTTTCTAAACTCTTTGGTTCACTCGTTTTTGATAATATTCCATAAAATCGTCGGTATGTTTTTAATTTCTGTTCAGAGTATGTTTTCTCAGCAGTATCAATAAATATATCTTTAAAATCACCTTGCTTGGCCATATCAATCCATGTACCAACAACCGTTTTAATGACATCATTTGCATATGGTGCCGTATTAGCAAGAACCAACTTGGTTACAAGCTCTGGATATTTTGCTGCAAGATGCATAGATATCATTCCACCCTGTGATATACCCATGACACATGCATCTGAAATTCCCAGTGTTTTCAAGACTTTTGCCTGGTCATCTGCCATGTCCGCTATTGCATAATCCTTTGGAATCATATTCTTTCTACTGAACAAATAAACTTTAAAATATTTAGCGTAAGTACGATACATATACGAAAATGGAACTGCAGTTCCTCTTACTGTTTTAAGTGCATCTCCCAATCCTGGTATTATGATAAACGGCTGTGTTCCATTTCCAAATGTAACATATTCCATCTCTGTATTATCAATCTTCACATAACAATTCTTTGCATGATACATATTTTCCTCCACGATACAACTTTGAATTTACCAAATCGGCAAATCCCGATTGTGCAAGCACATAATTTAAGGGTTTCATTAGCTGTTATATTTTATTAATAAATTCCCCGATAACCCTTATAAACACTAACTTTTCTGTCAGTTAGCTTTCCCTTATGTATTCCCTTGTGTTATATCGTTTCACAAGGCTTTACGAATCCTCGTAAGGGAAAAAATAAGGGAAGCAAAATCACATAACACATTATAGCATAATATGAACGGACTGTGTGAACTGCTTGAAATGCTTTAAGAATTTTACAGAAAAGAGGATTGGTTGTGCAAAGGCAGAGGAAGGATTAAAGACAACACCTAATTCAGAGTGTGCCTTGAATGCTTTGGCGATAGATAATCCGCTTGAATATACAAGACTTTATCTTGATGGGACTATGCAGATGTGGATTGATGCAGAGGACAGTTTGGAATTGTGGTAATTCTATAGGCGGATTGCTAATAATTGGTAGTCCGCCTTAAAAAAATCATCCCCCAAATATAAGTGGAATATCAAAGATATGCATGGTAAAATAGGAAAAGAAATTTGAAATAATATACCATATAGAAGAGGTGACAAATGAAATACATACTTTTACACGGAATGGGTCAAAACGCTTCAAGCTGGGATAAAACAATATCATTTTTACCTGACAATACTGAAACAGTCTGTCCAGAATTAAGTAATTTTTTTACCGAAGGAAACTGTTATTACAGTAATATGTATACCGCTTTTTGCAATTACTGCAATAATTTTGCCGAGCCATTAAACTTGTGCGGTCTTTCTCTTGGTGCAGTTCTGGCATTGAATTATGCTATCGACTTTCCGCAGCGAGTAAAGTCGCTTATACTTATTGCGCCGCAGTATAATATGCCGAAATTTCTGCTCAAAGTGCAGAATGTATTATTTAAATTTATGCCAAAAAGTCAGTTCGAAGATATTGGACTAACAAAAAAGGACTTTATTACCCTTACCAATTCTATGGCTGATATGGATTTTACAAACGGTCTTGAAAATGTTTCTTGTCCTGTACTTGTTCTTTGTGGCGAAAAGGATAATGTAAATAAAAAAGCGGCTATAAAGATTGCTGAAAAATTATCAAGAGCAAAATTCAGCACGATTGAAAATTCAGGACATGAGGTTAATATCGATAATCCGAATGGGCTTGCTAAGGCAATAGAGGCATTAAATGTTGATTAAGATATATTGATGCGGAAAAATTGTTTTGATAAAAAACCTGAAAATTTATGAACTTCTGGTTAGTACAAAAGTACGCACTTGCATGAATTAATCAAACACTATACCTCTCCCAACCAATGGTTGAGTTTGATGATTCTACTTACAGTTCGTGTACAAGAGCTGATAAAGATTGTAAACTCAATTTGGGTTCAATATGTAAATGGATTGTAGATAAATGTGGGAAAATGACGGTTCAATCATTGACAGCACAATTGAACGAAACATTTGCTACAAGAATCCCGGTAAGTAAAATTGCTGAGAAACTTAAGGCATATGGATTATGGGATATTTTAGTCACAGATTCGTTTGACGAGTATATAGATAATTTGATTGTTTCAACAGATACGGATATTGATGTCGATGATTTATTGCAAGAGGAATTTTTTTAAAAGAAGTAGTGAAGTTTTAATGACTAATGATGAATGGTACAGCCAGTTATTTTAGCGACTAGATAATTCCAAGTTCCGAAGCAGTTTTCATCTGAAGCAGAAAGATATTGATTACATAAATGAAAAAGGGTAGGACACAATCAGACAAAATACAAAGGATTTTATTGCAAAAAGAAAACTCCGGCATATAAGCATAATAGATTTTTGAGAAGAGTGAATTAAATGGTAGATTTGAAAGAGATTATCAAGGGGTTTTGTGAAAAATGCAAACTTGAATTATATGATAATTATGAGATAAATGTTACTGATATTTCAGAGTATGTAAAAAGTGATGATACTGAGTACTATTTTGAAAGAAAAGAATTTATAGACCAGGCAATGGGGCTGTTATATGAAAATTCAAATGGAAACATAGTTGTTCTTGTGAGAAAACAAGATTGTGTGAATTTTATTTCATCATTGATTCATGAATATGTCCATTTA
>MNTL01000013.1:0-581 GCA_001916965.1 Roseburia sp. CAG:10041_57 | reverse complement strand
AAGTAACTTTGCATCCTAAGCATTATTATTTTAATGGACAGTTTTTGAAGTTATATAAATTTCTTGAGAATAAAAAGACATTTGAAGATTTTATTGTAAGATTTGATGATTTTAAGGGTTTATTGCTAGAAATATAATTGGGTTTTCTGAATAATATGATGTTGTCGTTATGAAGGAAAGAAAAAGTATAGGATGGATTAAGAATCCAAAGAAAGCAGCTTACAATAAGGTTTATAAGAAGACGAGCTTTGGCATTATGGATTTATTTAAGTAACTATCAGGAGGATTACATCATGGAACGAGTAGTACAATTTTTAAAAGAAGCAGAGACATATTATTTGGCAACAGTAGAAGGTGATCAGCCAAGGGTAAGACCTTTTGGAACAGCACACATTTTTGAAGGGAAGCTGTATATTCAGACTGGAAAGGTAAAGGATGTTTCAAAGCAGATTCACGCAAACCCGAAGGTAGAAATCTGTACATTTAAAAATGGCGAGTGGCTTCGTGTAGCCGGAGAACTTGTAGAAGATGACAGAAGAGAAGCAAGACAGTCTATGCTCGATGCTTATCCATCTTTACAG
>MNTL01000046.1 GCA_001916965.1 Roseburia sp. CAG:10041_57 | reverse complement strand
TGGCTGGTTTAAGAAATATACTCCAAATTATAATGCATTTGTTAAGGCACTGCTTGCGGATGATGTTCGGGCAATGAATCATTATATTAACAGGATAGCCTTAGAAACGTTCAGTTTCTTTGATACGGGAAAGGGACCTTCTGCTTCGGCAGAACCGGAACGTTTTTACCATGGGTTTGTTCTTGGACTGATGGTAGATCTGCAGGATAAATACCATATTACCTCCAATCGTGAAAGTGGATTTGGGCGTTATGATATTATGCTTGAGCCTGTTGAAATTGGTCAGTCGGATGCAATTATTCTGGAATTTAAAGTGATTGATCCGGAGTCGGAGGCTGATTTGAATGCGACTGTGAACAGTGCGTTAGAACAGATTCGTCATAAACAATATGATGCGCAGTTACTTGCCAGAGGATTTCGGCCAGATCAAATTCGCGCATATGGATTTGCTTTTCAGGGAAAGCAGGTGCTGATAGGAAAATAAAATTGTTTTTTGTGCGTCTGTATAAAAAGAGGCTGCCATATAAGATTTATTTCGTAAGAATGTGAAGGTTGAGGACAAGGCTGTGGTTACTGGCAATGCGCGTGTACAGAACGCCAGAAAGGAGATTATCCGGGAAGAAAATGAGAAGGCGCAGACGGAATGATTCTGTAATTCCGACACTTCATGGGAGATAAATGTTATAGTGAATAGAGAAACGCGATAGCGTAGTAAGCAATAATTTCAGATGATCCAGGTTTGATCAGAGAGGATTTGCATTTTCCGCAGAGAATCCAACCGGTGTACGCGCAGGTGGTTCCCAGGGCGGTGACTGCACCAAGCTTCGTCCGACCGTGACGATTCCTGCAGGGGAAACCGTAACTCTGGTAGATGCTGCAGGACCGGGTGTGATCCAGCATATGTGGTTTACCGGATATGTCGGGCACCATTTTATCATCCGTATGTATTGGGATGATCAGGAATATCCGTCTGTGGAAGCTCCGCTCTCTGCATTCTTCGGATGTGCCTATGATGAAAATTTCGTGGACCGGGATGGCAAATATCCGGTGTTGAATTCTGCCATGATGCTGGTAGCTCCTGGTCGCGGCTATAACAGCTATTTTGAGATGCCGTTCCATAAGAGAGCTCGGATCACGATGGAAAACCGTGGTGACAAGGATGAAGAGCTCTTTTATATTATCACCGGAGCTTATCAGGAGATTCCGGCGGAGGCTGGTTATTTCCATGCCACCTATCGCCAAGAGCACCCGGTTCAGAAGGGTCGTACCTACACAATCGTTGACGGAATCGAAGGCAGGGGACAATTTGTCGGTGTGACTCTGGCAACTGGTATGAATGGCAACAATTCCTGTTGGGTAGAAGGCGAAGCCCGCATGTATCTGGACGATGATCCGTATCCGTCTATCCACTATACCGGAACTGAAGACTACTTCGGCGGTTCCTATGGATTTGGAAATGACATCATCATCAAGAGCTATCAGACCTTCAGCGGCTTATATACCGGCATGTATGCAATCTATGGAGACAACCGGGAATTCTATAACGGACACAATCCGTTTTGAGAATAAGTTTCGTATGACACTCGACAACATGGGCTGGACCGGACCGCGTTACGATGATTACACCAGTGTTGCTTATTGGTATCAGACCCTGCCGTCCGCACCGCTGATGCCACTGCCGACAGATGCAGAGATGTGTATGAGATAATAGAACCAGATTGGAGATGTCAGATAGATTGGTTTTAACCTTGCGACACGTCGCATCGGTTATATCGGACTGACATCAGAGATTTGCCGGAAAGGATAGAGGTATTATGTTACTGGAAGAGAAGTTTTTGGAATTTCATCGTTATGCCAGCAGCCACAATCTGCCGCTGGAAGCTATCAGTGTCGGAGATGAGAACAAGGTACTCTGTGAGATGCACTACGCAGCAAATGCACCGAGAAATATTTATTCACATACCAAGAGTTTTACGGTAACAGCAGTTGGACTCGCAATGGAAGAGGGAAAACTAAGCCTGGAAGATCATGTGGCGGAAGTGTTTAAAGATAAACTTCCTTCAAATCCGGATCCAAATCTGGAGAAGATTCAGTTGAAACATCTGCTCTGCATGTCCAGTGGCTTTGGTAAGGCACTTCTGATGAATGCGGACAGACGTCCGGGCGTCGGCGCACCGGATTATGAGAAATATATGATGGCACAGCCGGTTCCTGTGGAGCCAGGCAGTGCATTCTGCTATTCCTCTGCCGACAGTATTCTGGCTGCTCATATGGTAGAACGGGCCGTTGGCAAGCGGATGGGAGAGTATCTGTATGAGAAGGTATTCCAGCCCCTTGATATGGGATGGCCGCTCTGGGAGCATGATCCACAGGGACATCCGAATGGCGGCGGAGGTATGTATCTGACTTGTACCGAGATGATGAAACTGGGACAGCTCTAT
>MNTL01000002.1 GCA_001916965.1 Roseburia sp. CAG:10041_57 | reverse complement strand
GGTAAAATCGAAATTGATGTAAACGAAAGGGCAGTTTTTATCAGAACTCAAGGCTGCTTTTTCGTTTACACCAACTCCGATTGTTTCCTTAACAGTTTGGCAATTGCCTTCTTAAATCCATTTAATTTTGTAGCAGCTGTTATAACCTCAACTCTGACAAATTCCATATCTTTATCCTCCTTATGTGTCTAAAAAATGTTCTAAGCTTGCTTCATACGTAAGTTTCATAATTATCTCTCCTTCTTCGTACAGAAATACAAAAAGGCGCTCGAATGAATTAATTCTTCAATCAAGCGCCTTTGCTTTATTTACCTGAAATTATAATCATGTAACTTACTATAGTCAATGTTATCAGCAACAAGGAATCCCTATCTCGTTGTAGAAATCTACAATCATACTTTATCAAGAATCTGAAGCATTCTCCGTACTTTCAGTGCAGTAACTATATCCGTTATTGTATTTACATTCTTCAAATCACAGTCCATTACATCCTCTATCTGATGCAGTCTGTATCTCAATGTGTTTTCATGTATATAAAGTTCCTCTGCTGTTTTCAATTTATCACAGTTATTCTTAAAATAGCACTCCAGAGTTTCAAACAAATGCCCCTCATTATGCTCATCATATGCCCATATATTTTGAAATATACCATTATAATATGTTTCAAAGACTGTAGTCTTTCATATTTTGTATTTGCAAACAAAAGTTGTTCTGTTATTCCACTATACATTGATTCATGCATCATAATACAGCTTCTCTACCTCTTCCAACCCAACTCTGCCATTTGTAGCCTCGACGAGTTCCTTGCACAGTCTGTCATATTCCTCTATGGGAACCAGAACGGTCATCTGTACATCTGCGGCATACACTGAATCCTGTATTACCACATCTTTGCTTCCAAGCAGATACTGTATTTTACCTACTCCGTTATAGTCCGTCTTAATCAGCATCTGCACTCCATACCGGCGCGTGATCGTCTCGCACTGTTCCAATGCCATTTTCACAGCACCGGAGTAAGCCCGCACTAATCCACCGGTTCCAAGCAGTACTCCTCCAAAATATCTGGTCACGACCGCAGCAATATTTCGTATTCCACTTCCTGTCAATACCTCCAGCATGGGTCTGCCGGCAGTTCCACTTGGTTCGCCATCATCACTGCTCCTGGTCAGTTCTCCTTTGCTTCCAATGACAAAAGCCGAACAGTTATGTCTGGCATCATAATATTTCTTCTTCATTTCTTCAATAAAAGCAACTGCCTCTTCCTCCGAAGATACAGGGCGTATTGTAGCAATAAATCTGGATTTCTTCTCCACCAGTTCTGCCTGCGCTCCCTTAGATAGCATACGATACTGCTCATATTCCTGTTTATTTTCCATTCTTATCCTCATTTCTGCACATACCTGTCTAATTAGTATATCAAAAGCGGATTAAAATGTAAAACAGATGTCTATACTATAAGTGTCTCTACATCTGATGCAAAAAAGCCTTTATTTAGGCTTTGTAATTTGCTATAATAAATAGAATGGTTATATGATGACTAGTTTTACATACGCGGAGGTGACACTATGAATTATGGGAAAAAGGGAATCACTAAGATTCAAAAATCCCTGACTTCAAAATCAGTAAAGCTAAAAAAGATGTGTTGTGTTGCTGCTTTGAAACTGATTCTAATTGCATTACTTGCATTTTGTATAATCGGCGCATGTCTGGGCATTGGTGCTTTTAAAGGTATTCTGTACTCGGCACCTTCTATCTCCAATGTGGGAATCATCCCCCAGGGATATGCAACCGTTGTCTACGATGCACAGGGCAATGAATCTACCAAGCTGGTAGCCGCTGACTCTAACAGAAGCTGGGAATCCATGGATAAAATTCCAAAGAATCTGGCTAATGCATTTGTAGCCATCGAAGATGCACGTTTCTATCAACACAATGGTATTGATATCAAAGGTATTATCCGTGCAGGCGTCCAGGTCATAAAAGACCGGAGACTTTCACAGGGTGCATCTACCATTACCCAGCAGTTGCTGAAGAATAACGTGTTCGATGGATGGACAGATGAAAGTACCATGCAGAGTATCAAACGTAAGATTCAGGAACAGTATCTTGCACTTGAACTTGAGAAAGTATGGGACAAGGATCAGATTCTGGAATGTTACATGAATTCCATCAACCTGGGTCAGAATACTCTGGGTGTTAAGGCTGCTGCACAGCGTTATTTCAACAAGCCTACCTATCAGCTTACATTATCTGAATGTGCTGTTATTGCCGGTATCACACAGAATCCTTCCAAGTACAACCCTATCTCACATCCTGACAAAAATGCTGAGCGACGTGAGAAAGTACTTAACAATATGAAAGAACAGGGTATGATCTCCCAGGCAGAATATGACGAGGCTATGGCAGATGATGTTTACAGCCGTATTGCAACTGTCAATGAAGAAGTGGAAGATAAATCAGTCTTTACATACTTTGTAGATGCACTGACAGAGCAGGTTCTGGAAGACCTTATGGAAGTAAAAGGCTATAACGAAACACAGGCCTATAATCTCTTATACAGTGGTGGTTTAAGTATCTACACCACACAGGACCCTGATATTCAGGCTATCTGTGATGATGTATTCGGCAATGAAGAGAACTATCCTGCTGACACGAAATGGTATCTTAACTATGCCCTTACCGTGAAAAAAGCAAATGGTGAAAAAGAAAACCACAGTAGTGAGATGTTTAAATCCTATTTTAAGCAGACAAATTCTTCTTTTAATATGCTCTACCCGTCCAAAGAGGATGCACAGGCTGCGATTGATGCTTACAAAGCAGCTGTCATGTCTGAAGGTGACACTGTAGAGGGTGAGAAGATCACTCTGACTCCTCAGCCTCAGGTTTCTATCACAATAGAAGATCAGGCTACCGGTTATATCGTTGCCATGGTAGGTGGTCGTGGACAGAAGGAAGCAAGCCGTACTCTGAACAGAGCTTACACTACTACCAGACAGCCGGGTTCTACTTTTAAAGTAGTATCTACGTATGCTCCAGCTCTGGACAGTGCAGGTCTTACACTGGCAGATGTGCAGAATGATGCACCTTATAATTATGCCAGCGGCAGACCGGTATCCAACTGGTGGAAAAATGGCTACCGTGGACTTCTCTCACTGCGTTATGGTATTGTGCAGTCAGCTAACATCGTTGCTGTCAAGACGCTGACGCAGATTACCCCACAGTTAGGTTTTGATTACCTGCTGAACTTCGGCTTCACTACTCTGGTTGACAGACGTGTGGAAGCTGACGGTACCGTAGTATCTGATATTGGCCAGCCCCTTGCGCTTGGTGGTATCACAGATGGTGTTACGAATATGGAATTAAATGCTGCCTATGCAGCCATTGCCAATAAAGGCGTATATATTAAACCAAAACTTTATACCAAGATTGTAGATCATGATGGCAACGTGCTGATTGACAACACTTCACCATCCGAGACTCCTGTCATCAAGGAAACTACCGCATGGCTCTTAACCAGTGCTATGCAGGACGTTGTAACTTCCGGTACAGGTGGTTCTGTTAATTTTGGTGGAATGGCAATCGCCGGTAAGACCGGTACTACTTCCGATAATAAGGACGTATGGTTCTCCGGTTTTACTCCATACTACACTGCTACTACATGGACAGGTTATGATAACAATGTAAGCCTTTCCTCTTCAGCAGAGAGAAATCTCTCCAAGACACTCTGGCGTGCAGTTATGTCACGAATCCATGAGAATCTGCCAGAAAAGACATTCCCTATGGCAAGTGGTATTGTTACTGCACAGGTATGCTCCAAATCAGGAAGACTGCCTATTGCCGGTGTGTGTGATGGATGCGTTGTAACAGAGTATTTCGCTGAGGGAACTGTTCCTACTGAAACTTGTGATGTACACTATTCTTCCAATATCTGTGCCTACACAGGTCTGACAGCATCAGAAGAGTGTCCATTCAAACAATCCTCTATTGTAGAACGTATTCCTGATCGTCTACAGGACAGCGGTATTGCAAATGGTGGACAGAGCACTTCCATCCCTACATTGGATGAGAATGGTCTTCCTGTAGATGATGGCACAACTGGTACTGAAACAACTGACCCTACACAGATGTGTCCTCATAACAGTGCTTTCTTCGCTGCTCCTAATGCACAGGAAGTTATCGAAGAACAACGTCAGCAACTGCTTCTTATGCAGGCTCAACAAGCCCAGCAGGCAGCCGCTGCTGCCGCCGCAGGTGGACAATAACACGTAGATAATAATAAGGAGGCAACCAAATCGGTTGCCTCCTGTTTTTTATGTAAATATATCTTTACAATAAAAAATCGGTAGAACTATTTCAATTCTACCGACCATTATGCCTTTTACTTTATAAAGCTAGCGACGGGAATCGAACCCGTGACCTCAACACTACCAATGTTGCGCGCTACCGACTGTGCCACGCCAGCTAGTTACCTGCGATTAATCGCTGTCACCGAAGAATATGTTACCATAGGCACTATATAATGTCAACCATTTTTTGAACTTTTTACTCTACTGCATTCTGATAGAGCATACCACACTCTCTGGCATTTGGGAACGCCTTATAGAAACGCTCCTTGTCACGATACATCTTGGCATCTGCCTTCTTGATCATGTCTGCAAGATTCATATTCTCATCACGCCATTCCATTCCTGATGCGATATAAATATTATGTATCTTCATCTGCTCCCTGAAATGATTCAGCTGCATTAGAATGGACTTGAATGCTGTATTTTCACAGATAATTACGAACTCATCTCCACCAATTCGATAGTGGCTGTGCTCTGCAAAGCATTCCTTTAGTTCTGCTGCCACCGTCTTTAACATCTTGTCTCCAGCCTGATGACCATATGTATTATTGTATTCATGAAGACCATTCACATCAATGTAAATACAACTGATGGAATCACAGTTGCCCTCCTTGTACTCAATCACGTAGTTATTATATGCATTACGATTCAGAATACCTGTTGTGGAATCAACGGTTGACTGCTGATAAAGCTTGGTATGCAGTCTGTTCTCATGATGCAGATCATGACAGACTTCCCTGTAATGTGTACTGATTGACTCATTGACCATATACACCGCAACGGCATATACAATACATATCATAACAACCCAGGCAAAACCCTGAAGCAGCTTCATCTGCTCTTCGCTGTTCCATATCTGTACAAATCTCAATACTCCGTTCAATGCCCACATCAGATAAAGCTCTACCATCATACGTCTGCTCATATACAGCATGCATAATGCTGCAATCGGTACTGGCAGCAACAGAATCAGGTTATTCCCATCCGTGATCACATTGAGGTAGACAAAGACTACTGTAAACAGAAGTAATGTTGTTCTTCCATAAAGCTGCGATTTTCTCCACAGTATAAAGAAAACGACCTGACAGATAATTACTGCTGTGATTCCCCAGAAACAGACATATTCCCATATATTATTCTCTATAAATGTATACTGGAGAAATGTTTCTCCCAGCAATACAAAATATAAAAGCAGACTAAAGCGCAATATAATATGATTTGCACCCTCTGTTCCCTCGGATTTGATTACATAATCTGTGAAATTATCCAGGTCTTTATTTTCCCTTTCCAAGATAGATTCCTCCCCTATATCTTCTACACTCTCTCAATTATGACGCATCATCTTGTTTTATGAATACTCACGCCCCATATATTATCACAAAACAGCACTTTAAACAAGCTCTAAACATGTATACATAATAACGCTCCCAATTTTTGTTGCATTTTTATTAAAATAATATTACAAATTTGGTCGTTCTATACAATTTCTTGCTTCTTCCATATAGATTCAGTATAATGTACATATATTTTTTCACAATGCATAGTGAGGTTTATATGAAGAATCGTACGATCAATAGAATTTTACAAGGTGTTATCGTCCTTTTAATCATAGCAATCTGTTTTCTCAGCGTGCAGATTATCAGACGACCACACTACATCAATATATCCGAGAATGAAGCTACTGTTATTGAAGAAGCTACTGCGCCCATTACCTCTGCTGATATAGAGGATACTGTGGGGGATTCTCTTTCTGCTGCCGAACAACAGCCCACCTCTGCACTCCGGGGCAAGACCTCTACCAAGGTCAATATCCGTGATGCTGCAAGCGATCAGGCAAAGGTATTAACTACAGTAGAAGAAGGGTATGAATTCGATATCATAGAGATTCAGGATAATGGCTGGACTAAACTAAAATATGAGGATCAAGATGCGTACATCTCGTCCTCATACGTAATTGTAATACAATAAATTCGTTCATGCTTTATCCCGCATTACGTCCCAATTCCATATCCTGCTTTTCTTCTTCCCGTCTGGCTGACTCCTGCAACAGATCCTCCAATTCTATCGCTTCATCCAGCACATAGTCATCATAACCGCATTTTACCCATTCTGTCTCCAGCTGTTCATCTGAAAGCTGGTTCCAGCATTTTGTCCTGTTCCCACAAAATACACACATCATAACTGATATCCCCCTCTATCTACTTTCTATCCTGTAACAAGTCCCCTTCATACTCATCACAGAAATATGTGTATGCACGTTTGTAATTATAACCATACTCTGCGAACTTACGCAGAACCACATTGATCTCTGCCCCTATCAGAACTATATTCATCGTTCCATATACCCACAGAATAAAGATAACGATTGTTGCCAGGCTGCCATACGTAATGGAATAATGGGCGTAGTTATCAATATAGTAAGAAAACGCCCACGAATAGACCAGCCATACCACCGTTGCAAATAAAGCCCCTGCAAATTCATACCTGCATTTTGATTTACGATTGGGTACATTCATATATACCAGCAGGAAAAAGAGTAACACGACAAACAGCATGCCAATATATTTGCCCACCGAGAAGACGGATTGAAACGCCTCCAGTGCCGGTATAAAATGCATTACCATATGGTACAACTTATTACCAAATACGATCAATACCATCATCAGACCGATTATGCCAAAGAAAATCAGGACATAAACTATTGCGATCGCATATAGAATAACAAAATTTCTGGTCTCCCTGATTCCATATACCGCATTGATTCCTATAATGACTGCATACACACCCTTGGAAGCACAAAAAAGCATGACCAGCATGGAAAAAGACTGGATTGCTGTAGTTGAACCACTATATGCTTCCTGTGTAATCTGATTGAAAAGCGGTATCAGACTGTCGGGTAACAGTTGTTTCACATAATTCAATACCATACCGGCATCCAGTGATATGTATTGAAATACAGAAATAAAATACATCACCATTGGAAAAAGTGACATAAGCAGAAACAATGCTGCATGCCCCGCAAAAGAGGATACATGGTCATACTTTATCTTTTTGGTGAAACTCATAATGATTTCGATCCATTCTCTTGCGCTGATCTTTTTCTTTCTCATAATCTCCTGCCAAATCCTGTTGTTTATTCGCCTTGTCCAGCCTTCTCCTTGGCTTTCTTGATCAGGAACAAATCACTGATTGCTTTAGCCAGCATATACGGATACAACTGTACAATAGGACTGCTGATAGACTCTCCTATCTGCATACGGAATCCCACCTTGATGAATTTGTCATCATTCGGGAATGCATAACCCAGATACTGTCCCCCATCCATAAACTGTGCTTCCGGCGTTGAAATATCAGTCTTACGCTCCAGCATAATACTGAGTGAAGTAGCGGATGCTCCCATCATCTGGTTCATGGCTTCTGATACGGCACTCATATGCAGCTCTCCCAATTCCATCTGCGCATAAGGTCCTTTTCCATCTCCACCCATCATCAGATCTGCAATTGCCTTGGCATCCTGTTCCTCCAGCATCAGAATACTGCAGCCCCTCAGTCCCTCTACATAGTTTACCTTAACGAAGACTCTTTTGGAAGAGACTTCTTTGATATATTCGCTTTTTTCTATAATTTCTACTCTGGGCGGTGTGATATCTATCTTTTCACGTACCAGCATATTTAATGTAGACGCAGAATTTCCCAGGCAGATATTGGATATTTCTCCAATCGCATCAATCTCTATCGGACTAAACTCTTTTTTATCCATTTCCAATCCCTCATTCTTTCTTATTTCAAATCTTCCGGTTCACATTCCAGTGCTTTTGCCAGCCTGGCAACCAGTTCAGGAGGCTGCCTGTCCAGATCACAGAAGAATTCCTCACAATTCTTCACAGTAGAGACACTGCATCCCATTTTCTCTGCAACCTGTTTCTGTGATCTGCCCAACTGAAATCTCCGTAATTTCACTTCTGAAATCTTCGCATAATGCAAATACAGACACTTTCCATCATAATCTACTGAATTCACCAGTTCCACAACTTCACCATAATTGCTGGCTATATCCTTGTCAAGCTTATAGATTGATACAATTGCCGTCATCATCTTCTTAATCAGCTTCTCATCATCATAATGGCTCAGCTTCTCCGTTGGAATATATTGTTCGATATATAAAGCCTTCAATTCCTTCGTCTGTTCTTCATTCAGTTTAACCAGGTAATTATTCTCTCTGGCTGTCTGATAATAGGATAGAACCTTCAGCCAAAACTCATCTCTGTCAAATCCCGGCATGACATATGCCCCCCTTCACTCACCATCACGTCACACTGATGGCATATTATAATATTATTATACTTCATGCCCTGTTTTGATGTCAATTAACAGAGCGGGTTTTCAGTTTATTTATCTCACAAAAAAGGTGCCATTTCACTGGAAAACGGCACCTTTGTTCTATCTTATCTTTAAAGCTTTTCTATCTTAATTGCGCACACCTTGTATTCTGGTATTCTCGCATATTTATCCAGAGCTGCATTGGTCAGCACATTGGCATTGCCATCCGGGAAATGGAATGGCATCCAGGTCTCATGGGGAGATACTTTCTCACCGACTCTTGCCGTGGATTCAATACTGCCTCTTCTGGAAGATATTCTGACTTTTTCTCCATTCTCAATACCAAGCCTTGCAGCATCTTCTGTATTGATCTCGATAAAGGAATGTCCCTCTTTCTCCATCAGTCCGGGAGTCTTGCCTGTCATGGCTCTCGTATTGTAATGATACAGAATACGTCCTGTCATCATGATGAAAGGATATTCCTCATCCGGAAGCTCTGCACTTGGCACATATTCTGCCGGATAGAACCAGCCCAATCCTCTGGAGAACTTGCCGACATGAAGGATCGGTGTACCTGGATGATTCTTATCAGGACACGGCCACTGAATGCTCTCGCCCTTATCCAGCCTTCTATGACTGATTCCTCCAAATATCGGTGTCACAGAAGCAATCTCATCCATGATTTCCTCTGAAGTCAGATGTGGCTGTGGATAGCCCATGCGATTCATCAGATCTATAAAGATGTCTGTATCCAGTCTCATCTCGCCTTCCAGCTGCACTGCCTTACGCACACGCTGTACTCGCCTCTCTGTATTGCTGAATGTGCCTTCCTTCTCCGCATAGCTGGTTCCTGGAAGCACTACATCTGCATACTGTGCAGTCTCTGTCATGAACAGGTCTGATACAACGAAGAAGTCCAGACTTTCCAGTGCCTTTCTGATATGATGCTGATCTGCATCTGTTACCACCGGATCTTCACCGAATATGAACAATCCCCGGATTTCCTTGCGGATGGCTGCGCCAAATACATCTGTTGCATGCACACCGGGTTTATTGCTTAACTTCACACCCCATGCACGCTCAAACTTCGCAACGACTTCGGGATTTGTTACCTTCTGATATCCGGGAAAATCTCCTGGTAACGCACCCATATCGCAGGCGCCCTGTACATTATTCTGACCTCTGAGCGGATTCACGCCACATCCTGATTTACCAAGCTTGCCGACCAGCATTGCCATGTTGGACATGGACATAACGCCCTCTGTTCCGGTGGAATGCTCTGTTACGCCAAGACAGTAAATGATCGGTGCTTTCTTCGCTTTGGCATACATCAGGGCAGCTTCACGCAGGTGATCCGGATCAATGTGGCAGATCCGGGCTACTTTCTCAGGTGTATATTCCTTTACAATTTCCTTTAATTCTTCAAAGCCTTCTGTTCTGGTTCTGATGAATTCTTCATCTGCAAGGCCTTCGTTGATAATCACATTCATCATACCGTTGGCAAAAGCCACATTGGTTCCGGGCTTTAATTTCAGATGAATATCTGCACTTCTGGACAGACCGATATCTCTGGGGTCTACTACAATGAGTCTGGTTCCTCTCTCCACTGCCTGACGGATCTGCATACCAATGACAGGATGTGCTTCTTCCGGGTTAGAACCAACTAACATAATGACATCTACGTCATGTGTGATATCTGAGATTGGATTGGTCATTGCACCTGAACCCAGGGTCATTGCAAGACCGGCTACTGTAGCAGAATGGCATACACGGGCACAGTTATCCACATTATTGGTACCAAATGCACAGCGCACCATCTTCTGCAGCATATAGCAGTCTTCATTAGGAGAACGGGAACAGGCAAATCCTGCAAGGGCATCTGAGCCGTACTGCTTCTTGATCTCCTTGAATCTGGATGCAATCAGATCTAATGCCTCATCCCATGTAGCACGTTCAAATTCTCCTGTTTCTTTATTCTTGATCAGCGGATATTTCAATCTCTCCGGTGAATGTACGAAATTAAAGGAACCAAATCTACCCTTTACACAGAGAAGATTCTGATTGGATGGACCATTGGCAGGTTCTACATCTACGATCTCATTGTCTTTTACTACCAGATAATACTGACAGCCTGTTGCACAGTGAGGGCATGTGGTCAGTACCTTCTCCACCTTACCTACCTGATATTTCTTTCTGTTCTTGGCAACCAGTGCGCCTGTGGGACAGACTCTTGCACAGTTACCGCAGGATTCACAGTCTGTTTCTTTCCAGTCTGGTCCAAATGGAGCATCAATCAGGGTTCTGGTACCAATCTTCTCATTGTGTAATGTCCCGTTGCATGCCACCTTATTACAGGTGCTGACACATCTCTGGCAGTTGATACATAACTCAGGATAGTATGTCAGGAATGGATTCTCCTTCTTGGGAGCGAACTTCGCTGCATCCCCTTCGTAGCATGACTTGGTAATGCCATACTCATTAGACAGATCCTGTAAGCGGCAGTCGCCGGATTTGCTGCATGAGAAGCATCTGACATCATGATTGGCAAGCAGCAGGTTCAATACCTGTTTCCTGCTTTTTACAACTTTATCAGACTTTGTATGAATCTGCATTCCCTCTGCAACCTTCGTATTGCAGGAAGTAACCAGATGATTCTTACCTTCTACTTCCACAACACACATCTTGCAGGCGCCGATTTCATTGACTTCTTTTAAATAGCAAAGTGTAGGAATCTTGATGTCTGCCTTCTGTGCCGCCTCCAGTATTGTTAAGGAGGAATCTGCTTCGATTTCTTTTCCATCTATTGTAATATGAGTCATCTGTGTCTCTCCCATTATACTCGTCCTCCTTCTATTACACCGCAGCCAAAGTGGTCACATCTTAAACATTTACCACACTCCTGCATGGCTTCATCAAAGGACATTCCATTCTCAATTGGCTCAAAATTCGTCTTACGATCTCTTGCGGAACGATCTGTCAGATGCACTCTGCCATAATGTGTTCTGTCATTCTCCCTGGGTTCCGGAATCCTGATATCATCCAGATATTTATGGTGATATCCCAGGTATTCATCAATATTCAAGGCTGCGATCTTGCCTGCTCCGATTGCCTTGATTACAGTTGCAGGTCCAAAGACACAGTCACCGCCTGCAAATATTTTCTCATAACCCTTTACTCTGGTTGTGTCATGGGTCTCAAAGGTCTTTCTTCTGGGATTTACACTGTATTTTTCAAAATCCTGTGATACAATGTCCTGACCAATTGCCATCAGTACGATCTCGCAAGGAATCTCCAGCTCGGGTTTGTTGGCATTGACAGAAGATGGCCTTCCCTGTCGGTCATATTCATGGATCATCTGGGGCTGTGCCACAAAGGCACGCACATTGCCAGCCTCGTCTGCCTCGATTCTTACAGGTGCATTTAAGGTAAGCAGTTCTACACCTTCTTCGATGGCTCCCTGAATCTCAGATGGCAATGCAGTCATGTCCACCTGTCTTCTACGGTAAATAATCGTAACTTCTTTGGCATGACAACGGATTGCAGAACGTGCTGCATCCATAGCAACATTTCCTCCACCGACAACAACAACTCTCTTGCCTGTATAATCCGGCAGATTACCCCTGCCAATCTCTCCCAGCATATCCACCGCAGAATATACACCATTGCTGTTGGCACCTTCTACCTTTACAGTCTTGCCTGCCTGTGCGCCGATTGCTATGTATACAGCCTGATATTCCTCCAGCAGCTGCTCCATGGTAATGTCCTTACCAATGGCAGTATTATATCTGACTTCGATATTGCCGGTAGACAGGATGGCATTGATATCCTCATCCAATCTGTTCTTAGGCAGTCTGTAATTGGGGATTCCATATCTTAACATACCACCCAAATGTTCTCTCTCTTCAAATACGACTACCTTATGCCCCATCAGAGACAGGAAATACGCTGTCGTTAAGCCGGATGGACCTCCACCTACGATTGCAACCCTCTTACCTGTAGAAACATTGCATGCCGGCACTTTGACCTGATCTGCTGCCACCTGGTCTACTGCGAATTTCTTCAATCCACGGATATTAACGGGACTGTCAATCAGATCTCTCCTGCATTTTGCTTCACAGGGATGCTCACAGATAAAAGCACATGCGGTTGGAAAAGGATTATCATGTCTGATCAGATTGATCGCATCTGCATAACGATGTTCTCCGATCAGTGCAATATATCCGGGAATGTCCACATTTGCCGGGCAATAGGAGATACATGGCACCTTCTGTCCGATCTCTTCCTTACATCTATGGCTTTCAATATGGCTCATATACTCGTCATGAAATAATTCCACACTCTGTAATACGATATTAGCCGCCTCATATCCAATCGCACAGTCTGCCGTGTCCTGGATCATCCGGGCTAACTCTACCATATTATCAAAAGTCTCCATATCAGCCTTGCCATCCAGTATCTGCCGCATCATATTCTCGACCTGCTCCAGACCATCCCTACAGGGAACACATTTACCACAGGTCTGGCTTCTGGCACTTTGTAAAAAAGCCAGCTGCACCGCAATGGGACAGACTCCTGGTGGATTTGCCTTGACACGCTTCACGAACTTATCAAGGAACTTCGTTGTTTTTTCATTCATTTCGTTCTTTTGAATTACATTTTCAGAGTACATGAGATCCTCCTATATCTTATATGTAAGTGCTTTCACGCTTTACTCCATCATACTATAAGACATGGATAAAAACAATTAAAATAATTAATTAACAATCTCCTGTATAGATTTCAAAGCTGTCTTCCCACGCCCTGCATATCAGCGTCAGCCCACGAAGCTGCGCCAGCTCTATTGCTGCGTCAGTGGGTACTGCTTTGGAGACAAGAACGGGAATCCCCACAGCAATTACTTTCATGACCATATCTGTCGGCACACGTCCCGATGTAAAAACAATGCATTTTTCAAAAGCGATATGATGCAATGCCGCATATCCTATCACCTTGTCCAATGCATTGTGTCTTCCAATATCTTCTACCGCAAATACTGTCTCTCCTGCAACACTTAGATAACAGCTGTGGGTTCCCTTCGTCTTCTTATGCAGCAGGGTTCCCCTGGCAAAGTCACCCGCCAGGGCAAAGATCCATTCCTTTTTCCACTGCGTTTTGGGCAAAGTACCACTTTCAGCTATTGCCGTATTGCGCAGGTAAATCTGATTCCCGGTGCAGCAGGTCGGCTCTGCTTTCAGTGTAGGCTCCAGATTCACCTGTATCTGTTCTTTCAAAAAGACCTTCGCCTTTCGCTTCTCTTCACAAATATATATCTGGTCTATATCTTCGATATGCTCAATGATACGCTCTGTCAGAAGTCTTCCAATTACCAGCTCCTTCAGATATTCAGGCGTGCATACCAGTCGTGCCACAAGCTGTTCATTCACATACACATCCAGAAAATGCTCACATACGATTTCCTCTGACTGTGTTGTTATGGTTCCGTCATTTCGTACCATGACTGTCTGTATCTTCTTGGTGGTTTCCTTATTCATCCTCTATCCCTTTCTGGCGCACTCTCCTGCTTCGCCCTTCATGATCTGGATTCCATGGGCTAGGGATGGAAGAAGAAATTCCAGACTTTCCTTCACTGCCTTGGGACTTCCGGGTAAATTGATGATCAGAGTCTGACCACGCATCACGCTCACTGCCCTGCTCAGCATAGCTCTTGGTGTGATCTGCATGCTGTATGCACGGATTGCCTCTGCAATTCCCGGTACATTCTTAGTTGCAGCCCTGAGTGTT
Organism: Roseburia sp. CAG:10041_57; assembly: GCA_001916965.1. GTDB lineage: Bacteria > Bacillota > Clostridia > Lachnospirales > Lachnospiraceae > COE1. The sequence goes on along the minus strand of MNTL01000002.1, from coordinate 222,449 downwards.
GCCTCCGGGGTATTATCTCTTGGCGAAAGTCCTGTTCCCCCCGTTGTAAAGATCACATCCACCTTCTCTTCGTCTGCCAGACGTACCATTTCCTGATACAGGTCTTCTTCCTCATCCGGCAGTATCTTACTGCTGCATACATAATAACCCTGCTGCCCGATCAGCTCCGCAATGGCAGGTCCACTCAGATCTTCTCTCTCTCCACGGCTTCCCTTATCACTGGCTGTTATGATTCCTGCCCGGAAAGGATATACCACCAATTCATCATCTACATGAATCTCACCACCATGAAGCACTCTGGCAAATACACCTTCCCTTGGCATGATGCAGTCTCCTACCTGGTGAAAAATTTCACATTCTGAATGGCATTTCTTACCAATCTGCGTAATCTCCAGCACTACATCATTGCACTTGAAAATCGTTCCTACAGGATACGTTTTGAAATCAAAGCCCTTTACCAGCAGATTCTCTCCAAATGCGCCGTCTGCCACATTGGCACCTCTCTGTCTGAACTTCTCTACTTCATCATAAGATAACAGACTGACCTGTCTGTGCCAGCTGCCTGCATGTGCATCCTTCTCCAGCCCCCAGTTCTCTATGAACCTGCAAGTACCTACATTCTGCTTCGCTGTCCCCTTCTTCTCACTGATACATACTGCTACAATATTACCCATTCTTATACTCCTTTCTATAACCAGCAAACTTTGTGCTGCAAGCACAAATTTGCCGTGTGAAAAAACTACCATATATGGTTTTTTCACACTACCCCCCAATTTGAACCATTCTTCTCTGATCTGCATCTGTATGCTCTGCCGTGTGTGCGAAATCATGTGCTCTGGGCTTTTGTCTGACAGCCTCCACAATCGCCTCTCTGATCTCATCATCTGTCCTGCCTTCTCTTAATAATGGTCTTAACTCTATCCCATCCTGATAGTGCAGGCACAGCTTCAGTCTGCCCTCTGCTGTCATCCTGATTCGGTTACAGCTTCCACAGAACTGATGGGACATGGCACTGATTACTCCAACCTTGCCCTGAAATCCTGTAAAATCATAATACTTTGCAGGACCTCCCTTCTCATTGTCTGCCTGAACTGGAACTGCCCTTCCATACTGCTGTTCCAGCTTCTCCAATACCCTGTCAGAAGAAATGCCATGATATTGGCTGCCACAGCCTACCGGCATCAGTTCTATGAAACGGACATCCAGCGGATACTGTCTCGCCAACGCTGCAATATCTGTCAGATCTTCTCCGTTCCATTCCTGACAAGGCACACAGTTAATCTTAACCTGTAATCCTGCCTGCAATGCTTTCTCAATGGAAGAAAGTACTTGATTCAGCGCATCTACTCTGGTGATTTCTTCAAAAGTCCGAGGATTTAATGTATCCAGACTGATATTAACATGGGTCAGCCCTGCTTCTCTTAAATCAGCTGCCTGTTCTCCTAACAAAATTCCATTTGTAGTCATGGCAATCTGACTGATTCCATCCAGTGCATGAACATCCTTGATTAACTGAATCAGATTCTTTCTGACAAGAGGCTCACCCCCGGTAAAGCGTACCTTGGTGATGCCAAGCTCCTGCATGATTCGGATGATTCTTGCCCACTCTTCCAGACGCAGGATATCATCATGCGCCAGTCTTGTTATGCCTTCCTGTGGCATACAGTAGCGGCATCTGAGATTACACTTATCTGTTACAGACACTCTTAAGTATTCTATTTTTCTTCCAAAACTATCCTGCATGTATCTGTCCCATCCTTCTACTGCTTATTCTTTCCTCAGAAATAACAGATTCTCCTGCCGGATTCTGAACCGGCATGGAATCTCCAGCTCCTGTTCCTGAAGCTTTGGGGTCTTCCACTGAAGCCAGTCACCCTTATCACTTACCCGGAACAGAACAATCCATTCAAAGGAATCCTCTATTACCTGGTATTCTGCAAGCTCCAGCATATTGTCATTCTCTGCCATTTGCACCTGTTGTCCCTGATAAATGGGTTCCAGATAGTGTGCCCTGATTCCTATTGCCCCCACTTCATCCCAGCTCATCTTATTTTCTGACATCTGTGTCGGAAATGATGTGAAAGCAAATTTATAATCCCATTGCGCAGCCTGCAACACAGCCTGTCCTTCTTCATAAGCCAGCTCTACATCTGCTATATTCTTACAGCCTGATAAAGCGGCTGCTGTCTTCGTCTTTGGATTTCTGAAGAACTCCTTAACCGGCTCGATGACTTCCAGCTTGCCACGGTTGACACAGCTTACCACATTGCAGAGCCGGTACACCTCATCCCTGTTATGGGATACCAGAAGGGTAGGCTTATGCACCTCCTGCAGAAGCTGTCTCATCTGCTGCTCCATGGTCCATTTCAAGTGACTGTCCAAAGCCGAGAACGGTTCATCCAGAAGAATCACTTCCGGTCTGGCAGCCAGCATACGTGCCATGGCAGCTCTCTGCTTCTGTCCACCTGATAATCTGGTGGGATACTGCTGTTCCAGCTCTTCAATATGGAACTGTCTTAAATACTCCTGCGCCTGTTCTCTGGATGGTCTTCTTCCCATGCCTGCCATGACATTCTGCAATACTGTCATATTGGGGAAAAGCGCATAATCCTGAAACATATACCCTATCTGTCTCTTCTGGGGCGGCAGATTAATCTTCCTAGCCGAATCAAATAAGGTCCGTCCATTCAGCACGATTACACCTTCATCCGGCTGTTCAATTCCCGCAATGCATTTAAGTGTCATACTCTTACCACACCCTGAAGCCCCCAGCAGGGCAAAAATCTCCTGCTCTACTGAGAAATCCACATCCAACGTAAAGTTTGCCAGCTTTTTTGTGATTTTCACCTGTAATGCCATTGTTTTTATCTCTATCTCTCTATTCCTTTACTGTTGTGTCCATTTCGCTGTAACGACGTTCATTGCATATATGACCACAAAGGCTATCATCATGATCACTGCAGCCCAGAACCCGGCAGTGGCATAATCACTGTCCTGAATGACCATTGCGATCTTCTGTGAAATCGTGCTCGTCCTGCCTGGGATATTGCCTGCAAGCATGGAGGTTGCTCCATACTCTCCAAGCGCCCTCGCAAATGTCAGAATCGTACCGGATACAATCCCAGGTCGTGCTGCCGGCATCAGTACTTTCCAGAAGATTGCCGTTTCTGACATACCCAGTGTACGTGCCGCATAGATCAGATTCTGATCCACCTGTTCAAATGCCGCCCTGGCATTACGGTACATCAGCGGAAAAGCAATTACTGTAGCCGCAAGGACACATCCCAGCCAGGTCTGTACGACTTTGATCTGAAAAGTATCATATAAGTATGCACCAAAAGGTCGTCTCAGACTGAATATCAGCAACAGGAAAAAACCTGCCACAGTAGGCGGAAGTACCATAGGAAGTGTCAGAATGCCATCTGCAATGGCTTTTACCCTGGTGTTGGCCCGGACTACCTTCTGCGCCGTGAATATCCCTAGGAAGAAGGAAAATACCGTTGCCACCACACCAGTCTTTAATGATATGAGAAGGGGGCTAAAATCCAGCCCCGCTATGTATTGTCCTATTTCTTTCATTTCAGATTAATCCTCAACATTTGTATCGAAGTAGTACTTGTCAAAAACAGTCTTGGCATCCTCTGACACCAGATATTCCACAAATTCTTTCGCTGCCTGCTGCTGTAATTCATCTGCTTCCTTATTTACCACCTGTGCAATCGGATAGATGACATTGCCTGTAAGGTCATAAGGCACTTTCTCCAGAATCTCCAGCTTGTCTTCAAATCCATAAGTATCTGAATAATATACGGTTCCTGCTTCATTGGCTGCTTCTACTACAGCAGAGGTTACCGCACCAACATTGGCACACTCATTGATCTCTATTCCACCCAGTGCTTCGGAGACTTCCTGTGTTGTGATCTTGGACACATCCTCCGCCTCATTCAGGATTCCTGCGTTGACCAGAGCCTGTCTTGTATATTTACCTACCGGGACAGAGCCATCAGCCAGTGCCAGACTGGACGCTGCCGATAAATCTGACAGTCCTGTCACTTTTGTATTACTTCCCTTATAGGTAACCACGCATACCTGATTATTTACGACGTTATGTCTGGTTTCATCCACCAGCAGTCCATCCTGTTCAAGCTGACTCATCTGCTTCTGTGCCGCAGAGAAGAAAATATCACAGGCTGCACCCTCTTCAATCTGTGTCATCAGTGTACCTGAGCTGTCATAGCTTCCTACAATTTTTACATTGGGATGTTTCTCCTGATATGCAACAATCAGCTCTTCCATAACTGTATTCAGACTCTTGGCTGCAAACAGTGTAACGGTTGTCTCCTGTGCTGTATCTGCCTTTTGTGTACCACAACCTGCTAAAGATGCTGCCGCTAAAGCGACTGTCATAATCATTGCTGCTATTTTCTTTTTCATCCATTGCTCCTCTTATTTGCGATTGATGAAATGCCCGCTTTTTCCACCCATCTTCTCTACTAAGTGAATGCCTGACATTTCCATGCTTCTATCCATTGCCTTGCACATATCATAGATGGTCAGAAGTGCCACATTCACACCTGTAAGTGCTTCCATTTCAACGCCAGTCTTACCACACAGCTTCGTGGTACAATAACAGTGAATGGTATGATCCTCTTCTTTCATTTCAAAATCTACCGTGACCTTGGTCAGCATAAGTGGGTGGCACATGGGAATCAGATCTGAGGTCTTCTTTGCCGCCATAATGCCTGCAATCCTTGCTGTTCCCAGCACATCCCCCTTCTTCGCTGTCTGATTCTGTATTGCGTTAAATACTTCTTCATTCACCTGAATATATCCCGTAGCAACTGCAATACGCTCCGTGTCTGCCTTCGCTGTCACATCTACCATAATTGCATTCCCATTCTGATCAAAATGCGTAAACCCTGCCATAACAATCTTTCCTTTCACATTATTTCCCAAAACCACAATTGGGGAAATGACAGACTTCGCAGTTCAGACACAAGCCTCCTTCTCCATAAGTGCTGATATCCTGTGGTGTCAGTCTCTCGCCTGCCAGAATTCTTGGCAGAACCAGATCGAACACGGTGCGCTTCGCATACATGACACACCCCGGAAGTCCCAATACAGGTATTGTCTTGTTGTTTACATTATTGTAATACGAAATCAGAAACATCGCCCCCGGAAGCACCGGCGCACCATAGGATACGATATCCGCACCTACTGCCTTGATTGCTCCCGGTGTTCTGTCATCCGGGTCAACACTCATACCGCCTGTGCACAACACCAGATCCACATCCATATCCAGATAGGACTGTATCGCAGCCACGATATCCTCCTGCTTATCATCCACAATCTTCTGTCCTGTGACCTCTACTGCATATTCCTCCAGCTTGGCACGTATGGCAGGTCCAAATGCATCCCGGATTCTGCCCTTGAACACCTCACTGCCGGTTGTCACAATGCCTGCTTTCATTTTGGCAAAAGGCAGAATCTCCAGTAATGGCTGTTCTCCAGCTGCCTCTCTGGCACGATTCATCTTCTCTTCTTCTATGACCAGAGGAATGATTCTTGTTGCTGCGATTTTATCTCCCTTTCTGACCGGGAAATTACCATGGATTGTCGCGATCATCATCTCACCCAGCGCATTGACCCTGCCAAGCTGTTCTGTACGCACTTTTAACAGACCATCTATTTGTGCTGTTATCTCTATCTTACCTTCCTTTGGCTCTGAGGCAGACATATTTTCATTGATACAGATATCTCTAAGAATCGCAGCGCCCTCATCTTCATGCAGGATTCCCTCCTTCTTCTCCCACACGTAGAGGTGTTCCTTTCCTACAGATAACAACACGGGGATATCCTCTTTCGTCACGATATGTCCCTTACGGAATACCGCATCCTTGACCACTCCCGGTATGATCTGCGTAATATCATGACAAAGCACCTGTCCTACTGCATCTTCTGTTCTAATCAGCTTCATATGAAATAACCTTGCCTTTCAGTTTAATCCAAAGTATCCTTTAATGCATAAAAAAATCCCGGAAACATCATCCATGTCATACACCGGACACTTCACATCTTTCTGGGATACTACATCAGTTGCTATACAGATCAACGAATTCTCATCACATACACTTTTGTCGGATATCTCCTGCCTTACTACTTCCACTTTGGGATATGGCGAATATTTCATACCTTCTATGATATACACATCTATCCCCTGCTGGCAGCCAATCATCTGTCTGATCGTATCTGCATCTGTCCTGCCCTGTCCATTCAGAGAATATTGTGTATCAGAAAAAATGGCACTGCATTTTGCGCCAGCTCTTGTAAAACACCAGGTATCTGTTCCTTCGTGATCCATCTCGTATTCATGACCATCATGCTTGATTACGGCAACTGTGTAGTCCTGCGTAATAAATTCATTGATCAGCTTAACGATCAACCCTGTCTTACCACTGTCTTTTACTCCGCTGACGCAAAAGACAACAGGAAGCACCAGACGGACATACTCTTCCTTTGTGTTGATATTCTTTACAACACGCTTATCAAAGCAGGAGGTCTCCAGCCTGATGTATTTGGTTCTGCCTGCATGCAGTATATTCATCAGGCGATACTGCCCCTTATCAATCAGCTCTTTGATGACCGGCAGCATTTTTCCGGAATAGATGGCACACAGAGGATGAATGTGATCCTCATCCATCATGCAGTAGCAGTCATAATCAGAGCTGATGAACTCTGTCATGTATGCCACCAGCTCTTTTGTAATAAAAGGCATATCCGCAGCACAGATAAACACATACTCTTCCTGTGCATGGGATAAGACCTGATAGATTCCCTCTATGGGACCGATATCCTGATGTTCATCATAGACAACGTCCAGTCCAAGATCTTCATAATCTCCTTTACGGGCAGCAGAAATAATGACCTGTGAGAAATCACCCAGCTCCCCACAGATCTGATTCAGGAATCTTTTGCCATTTATCTGTAATAATGCTTTATTTTCACCCATGCGGGTACTCTTACCACCCGCCAGGACACCAACTGCTATCTTCTTCATATCTTTATTTAAAATACCGGATCTTCACCGTATCTCCAATTGAAACTTTCCTGTTTGCTTCCAGATCTATCATACAATTGCATTCCAGCAGATTGTTGATGACTGAGGAAGCATGTACCTGGGCCGGCAGATACACATACCCATCCTGCGCTCTTGCACGAATCAGCCTTCGCATTTTGTTGACCTTCGTGTATTCGCTCTGTAATATGGCTGTATCCACCTTCACATCATATGCTGCATTGTGCAGCATTGACGCCAATAATGGCCAGAAATAAAGTTCAAAATTGGCATAGGCTGCATAAGGATTACCGGACAGACTCAAAATCAGCTTGTCCTGATATACACTGGCTGTCGTAGGTGTTCCCGGCTGTATATTCGCCCGGCGGAACAGGATCTGCGCTCCTATCTGCCCTAATACGGCGGGTACAATATCCTTCTTCCCTACACTGACTGCCCCTGTGGTGATCAACAGATCTGATACCTCCAGTGCATCCTGTATTTTCTGTGCAAGAAGACTTTCTTCATCTGCACAGGTCTCCATGAAACTGATCTGCACACCCTGCTTTTGCATGGCAGCAGCCAGAAGATATGCTATATTGTTGTAAATCTTGCCCTCTGAGAGTGGCTGTCCGATGGTACACAGCTCTGTTCCTGTAGATAATATGGCAACCTTTACAGGTTCATACACTCTGACCTTATCTATACCGACACTAGCCAGAAGCCCGATATGTACAGGCTCTATTCTGGTGTCCTTCGCTGCCAGAAGCTGTCCTTTCCGAATATCCTCTCCTGCCTTACAGTAATTCATATAAGGTCTTACTGATGCATATATCTGTACCTGTTCTTCCCCATAGTCTGTATCTTCCTGTCTGACTACAGCATCGTAGCCCTGCGGTATCATTGCACCTGTCATCACACGGACTGCTGTATTTTTGTGATATGGGAACTCTTTATAATCTCCGGCAAGAATCTCACCCTGTACTTTCAAAATGACAGGCGTGTCATGTGATGCTTCCTCTATATCCTCCGCACACACTGCATAGCCATCCATGGCTGATTTTGGAAAAGGCGGCACTGACATCCGGGCATAAATATTCTCTGATGTTACCATCCCGCAGGATTGTAATAACTCTATCTCCATGTCTGTCAGCTTAGGCTGCATTCTCTCCTGCATAAGCCCCAGACATTCTTCAATATCAAGTGAATCCAAAATCTTCAGTGTTTCCTGTATTTCCTGCAGTGTCATGTTCATCCTCTTTTCTTCATATCATTCTCCGCCATGATATGTAACCGCTTACACGAATTGTACACTGGATTCTTGGAAAACACAAGCATTGATAAATTAATGTCTAACTAAGTAAGCTGTAACAATGTGTATCTCATCCCCTTTCTTTAATTCAGAAACAATTTGTAATAGGAAACAGAATAATTTAAAATAATTTGAAATAATACTTGCATTCTGGAAGATATATATGCTATAATAACATTCGTCAGTGAGAAAGAGTTACATAATTATTTGATATAGGGGTATAGTTCAGCGGTAGAACAGCGGTCTCCAAAACCGTCAACGTGAGTTCGATTCTTACTACCCCTGTTATTTTTAAAAAGACCGTATTTAAGAATATATTCTAAAATATGGTCTTTTGTTTTATATATTATTTAGTTACTAAACCAGTAACCCCCCTGCCATAATTAACAGGGGGGCTTTTTCATTCATTATTTATCTTTATTCGCAGCTCTCTTTAACTGAGCCTGAACAATATAACGGCGAACGGTTCTCTCAGTATGTGTATTCAGTACATAGCTGATTTCATCCAGATTCATGCCATCTTCAAAAGCTTCCTGTAATACTGCATCAAATCCACATGTCTGTAATGCCATATCCAGCTTCGCTGCCTGTTCATTTAATGTTGCACGGTCTTCATTAAAACAACTCATAATGTCTGCCTTTCTTAAATACATATACATTAGTATAGCAATATCTTCTTCATACGTCAACACAGAAAACGGACAGGTCCTTCAACCTGTCCGTTTTGCTTACATCTGTGAAAAATACATCCTGTCTAGCTGGAATGCCCTGTTATGGAATCCGTGGTAATGTCCACTGCGGAACCACAATACATTCTCATCGACTGTATTATTATCCAGTGCCTTATTTACTGCCTCTGCAACACTCTCTGTAATAGGGGCGCTGTAGACTGCACCATTCTCTACACAGGCAAACTGTCCACTCTGAACAATAACTTCTGCCAGTGTATCAGGGAAGATATCAGATTCGATACGGTTAAGCACAACACATGCTACTGTGTACTGTGTCTCGCTGCTTTCTCCCCTTGATTCTGCGGATACTACCTTCTGCAGAAGCTGTATTTCCTCTTCTGTCAGAGAAGTTTTCCTCTTGGATGCCTCTATCCTGTTCATTACAAGCGGCATAGCTGCTTCCTGTATGCGGGCCTCTTCTTTAGCATATCTTGCAATGCTTCTTGCCCCCTGCGCCTGTACTCTTGATACTGTCTGGGCCGAAGAATGTGTTTCTTCTGACATCCGGCTCGTGACTGCTTCTGAGTATACCAGATACGCATTTTCCTGTTGACTCTCAACTTCATGTGGATATCCCATACCAAGTGTACCTATCATGAACGATAGCGTGGCAATGGCTCCCACAACTTTTTTTAACATATAATTACTTGCCTCCATACTCTGTTAATAAATTAGTAACATTTTTGAAACACAAGTCATTATTATAACATTGAAAAAGAAAAAAACAACCGTGAAAATGCACAAAAATAGCCCATTTTCATTACTTATTCAAAGAATTTATTCGTCAAAGTAATTAAATATACAATATCCTTCGCCCCGGCTGTCTCATATGCAGAGTGCATTGCCAGCTGTGGCAGACCAATATCAGCTGCCGGCATGGATACCTGTGCCATAGCGAGATTACCCAGTGTAGATCCACCAGCTATATCAGAACGGTTCGCATAGGTCTGCACCGGTACTTCACATTCTTTGCACAATTTCTTTACAAAAGCCGCAGAATATGCGTCTGTGGAGTACTTCTGACTGCCATGGAACTTCAATACAATTCCATGATTGAGATAAGGTCTGTTGGTAGGATCTGCCTTACCTGACTGATTGGGATGGCAGGCATGTGCATTGTCTGCACTCAGTAGAAAACTGTCAGCGATCCAGGTTCGCATCACTGCATTACTGACCTTCAATCCGTCTGAAATATTGTGCAATGTGTCTGGTAGGAACGTAGAATCAGCCCCTTGTCTGGTCAGGCTGCCCACCTCTTCATTGTCAAATACTGCCAATATATCTATATAATTACCAGGCTTTGTCTGAAGCAGCGCCTGCAGCCCTCCATACACACATCCCAGGTCATCATATCTGCCTGTCATGAGAAATTCATCCTCTGCTCCTGCCAGTACTGCCTTTTCACAGTTGACTACATACAGATCTCCAGATAGAATATCTTCTGCTTTGTAGGTTACACCATTCTGTCTGGACAACGCCTCTGCCAAAGCCTTATTGAGAGAGAACTTCTCCTGTCCTTCCTCTGTCATGGTGATAAGCGGAAGCATGTCAACCTGTGGATTCAATGCCACACCATTGTTCATCTCACGATTCATGTGGATTGCCAGATTAGGAATCATACACGCATTATCCTTCAGTTTCACAGGATAGGTTATAATCTCTCCGTCCTCTTCCGCACATACTCTTCCTGCAATTGTAAGTGGTCTGTCCAGCCAGGTATTCAGGATCATTCCACCATACTTCTCTGTGTTGATGCTGACATAGCACCCTTCTTTCTCCATTTCCGGGTGTTCCTTAACCTTAAAAGCCGGAGAATCAGAATGTGCTGCATAGATATGAAAACCCTTAATCTCCTCAACTGTGCAGTCAGGCACTCGAAATGCCATTACAGATGAGTCATTTCTGGTCACATAATATGCCCCACCCTCTTCTAATCTCCACAGTTCTTTTTCACTTAATTGTACAAATCCCTGTTCGTCTAATTGTGTGCACACTTCCTGTACTGCATGATAGTTTGTTACACTTTTATCAAGGAATTTCATTAAGTTCTGAATTTCTGAATTTTGCTGTATTTTTTCCATTTTGATTCTTAATCTCCTTCATTATATAATGTCAATCGCCTCTCCAATGCCGGATACGCCGATTATTTTGATTCCTTTTATATTTTCCAGTCCTTCTGCGCTGACTTTTGGCATGATTACTGTCTCATAGCCAAGCTTTCTGGCTTCCTGGACTCGCTGCTGTGCCTGACTGACAGCCCTGACTTCACCGCTTAATCCGACCTCACCAAATACAATTGTTTTCTCATCAATCGGGCGATTCTTGTAACTGGATACAATCGCCATAATGATTCCAAGATCTATTGCCGGTTCATTGATCTTCATTCCACCGGCAATATTCACATAGGCGTCACAGTCACCGATCTGTATTCCCAGTCTTTTCTCAAGAACAGCCATAAGCAGGTTCACCCTGTTAAAATCCGTTCCTGTCGTCTGACGTCTTGGAATCCCGAAATTCGTTCTGCACACCAGTGCCTGAATCTCGATCAGAATAGGTCTTGTTCCCTCTACGGAGCACACTACTACAGAACCACTGGCGCCTTCCGGTTTACCATTTAACATGAATTCGGAAGGATTCGCCACTTCTACAAGTCCATCCTTGCGCATTTCAAAAACTCCGATTTCATTGGTAGAACCGAACCTGTTCTTTACGCCTCGCAGTATTCGATAGGAAGCATGTCTGTCACCCTCAAAATACAGCACAGTATCTACCATGTGCTCCAGCACTCGTGGTCCTGCCACAGTTCCTTCTTTTGTTACATGACCCACGATAAAAATGGAGATTCCCATGCCTTTTGCCAGCTGTAAAAAGATATTCGTTGCTTCTCTGACCTGAGAAACACTGCCCGGTGCTGAGGATACAGACTCCTGATACATCGTCTGAATGGAATCTATGATTACTACTTCCGGTTGAGCCTGTTTTATGGCATCTTCAACCAGCTCCAGATTAGTCTCACACAACAGAAGCATCGTATCTTTAAATTCACCGATTCGATTTGCTCTAAGCTTGATCTGTTTGAGAGATTCCTCACCGGATATATAGAGTACCTTATGTCCCGCATTCACAAGATTTCTGCATACCTGCAATAACAGTGTAGATTTACCGATTCCCGGGTCGCCGCCCACCAGAGTCAGCGAGCCAGCCATAATGCCGCCTCCCAGTACACGATCCAGCTCTGCAAGTCCTGTAGACACCCTGTCTTCCTCTTTCATATCTATGGTACTGATTGCTACAGGTTTGGGTCTATCCTTTGCCGGGGTGATCTTCGCACTTCCCCCCATACCGCTTCCCGTAACACTTACCTTCTCCTCAACCAGTGTATTCCACTGCTTACATGCAGGACACTGCCCCATCCACTTGGCAGATTCGTACCCGCAGTTCTGGCAGAAAAACACTGTTGCCGTCCTGGCTTTTGCCATATATACCTCCTTTTAAACTTTAAAAAGCCTCCTCATACGAGAAGGCTTATATTAATTCTTATTTATCCGCGCTTTAACAGCTTTACCTGCGCCTTACCAATACCGGCTAATTCTACGCTGACATTGATCTTTCCAGCCAGATTAGTCTTCATGGTGCCTACACTGGCATCATCAATAAATACTTCATATTCGGAGTCATCTTCCAGGCCGATTGTTATCTGCGCATCCTCTTCTCCTTCTACTGTAAATGCAATTCCTGTGCTATTTTCAGCAAAATCAAATACGGATGTACCAGGAACTGATTCATATAGAAACATTCCATTCTTCTCCAGCTTGGTCATTGCATCATATGTCTTTACTTTATAAATATCCCCTGCATGCTCAAAATCTTCAAGCTTCGCTTTCTGTTTCAGCATATGATTACCAAAACTGATATTTCCGTTGCTTTCGGAGCGTAGTAATTCTTCCACTACTGCCATTTCTTTCGTCCTCCTAAAAAAATACTTTGGTTTTTTGTTACAGTATATAATAAAATTTGCAGTTTTTCCACAAGAATTTTACAAGTTTTTTGAAATTCATCGAGCTATTTTGATTCCTTAACTGTAAAAGTAATTTTATCATTCTTGATACCTGCGTGAACCACATCACCGCGTTTCACTCTGCCCTCCAGAATCGCTGTAGCCAGCTCATCTTCTACTACATTCTGGATTGCACGCTTCAAAGGTCTGGCTCCCATCTTGAGGTCTGAATACTTCTTTACCAGATAATCCTTTAATGTACTGGTGAATGTCAGGTCTATATCCATCTGTGTCTTACAACGATCACACAAATTCTTGGACAGAAGTGTAATAATCTGTTTCATATCCTTCTCTGTCAATGGATGGAATACCATAATTTCATCAATTCGGTTGATGAATTCGGGTTTGAACAGACGCTTTACTTCCTCCATGACATTGGCTTTCATCTTATTATAATCAGCCTTCTCATCTGTCTTGGTCGCAAATCCCAGATTCTTAGGTTCAATAATTCTCTGTGCACCTGCGTTGGAAGTCATAATGAGCACCGTATTCTTAAAGCTTACCTTACGTCCCTTGGAATCTGTGATATGTCCATCATCCAGTACCTGTAAAAGGACATTGAATACATCAGGGTGTGCCTTCTCAATCTCATCAAAAAGCACAACCGAATATGGATTGCGGCGTACTTTCTCGCTGAGCTGTCCACCTTCTTCAAATCCTACATATCCTGGCGGTGAGCCTATCATTTTGGATACCGAATGAGACTCCATATATTCTGACATATCGACTCTGATCAGCGCATTCTCAGAACCAAACATGGCTTCTGCCAGCGCTTTGGATAGTTCTGTCTTACCCACACCAGTCGGTCCCAGGAAAAGGAAAGAACCTATCGGTCTGTTCGGGTCCTGCAATCCCACTCTGCCTCGCTTCATGGCTCTTGCTACGGCACTGACTGCTTCTTCCTGTCCTACCACACGCTTATGCAGTATGCTTTCCAGCTTTAACAGTCTCTCGCTCTCTTTCTGAGCCAGCTTCTGCACTGGAATCTTCGTCCAGTTGGACACTACCTCTGCAATATCGTTCTCTGTTACTACCAGATTCTTCTGTGCCTGTGCCTTTTCATAACGGCTTACTGCTTTATCATACTTTTTCATCAGTTCCTGCTGATTCCTGCGATGTTCAGCAGCCTCTGTATAGGCTTCATTCTTAATTGCATCCTCAATCTCAAGATCGTACTTTCTGATTGCATCCTGCATTTCCTTAATATTCTCAGGAATGTTCATATTTTTCAAACGAAGAGCTGCGGATGCCTCATCAATCAGGTCAATTGCCTTGTCAGGCAGATTCCTGTCATTGATATATCTGTCTGAAAGCTTTACTGCAGCTTCAATTGCCTCTGGTGAAATAGTCACCTTATGATGTTCTTCATATTTATATGCAATACCTGAGAGGATACGGATTGCTTCCTCCTGGGAAGGCTCCTCGACCATAACCGGCTGGAATCTACGCTCCAGTGCCGCATCCTTCTCGATATATTTACGATATTCTGAAATTGTGGTAGCTCCGATCAGCTGTATCTCGCCTCTTGATAAAGATGGTTTCAGAATATTGGAAGCATCAATTGCTCCTTCTGCACCACCGGCGCCGATCAGAGTATGCAATTCATCCAGGAAAAGATAAATATTACCTGCTTCTATTACTTCTTTGATAACCTTCTTAATTCTCTCTTCAAATTCTCCACGATACTTGGAACCGGCTACCATTCCTGACAAATCCAAAGTCACAACACGCTTATTCTTTACGGTATCCGGCACTTCACCATTCACAATTCTGAGTGCCAGTCCTTCTGCGATTGCAGTCTTACCTACACCCGGTTCACCTATCAGGCAGGGATTATTCTTGGTTCTTCTGGATAAGATCTGCACAACTCGCATGATCTCTGTATCTCTTCCAATAACAGGGTCCAGCTTACCTTCTCTTGCCAATGCGGTAAGATCGCGGCTGTACTGATTCAGTGTTGAAGTTGCGCCGCCTGCTTTCTTGGCATTGCGTTTTCTCAGATCCTCCTTATGCTGGGAAATATCCTCTCCCATAGCAATCAGAGTATCCATATATAACTTCTGTATATTAATTCCTACCGTATTCAGCAGACGCAGTCCTACATTCTCTCCTTCTCTTAACAAAGCCAGAAGAATATGTTCTGTTCCCGTCATCTGATTACCGTATCTTTGTGCCTGCCTGTGACTGTCTTCCAGGATACGGGCTGCTCTTGGTGAATATCCATCCCTCTCCAACACAGCCAGATTACTCTCCGGTGCGATCAGATCTTTAATCATGCTGATCAGCTGGATTTCATCTACTCCATTATCCTGAAGTACTTTAGCTGCCACACCCGTCTTCTCACGGACAAGGCCCACTAACAAATGCTCGCTGCCGATATAGCTTTGATGTAAATCCTTCGCAGCCTTCGCAGCCAACTGTAAAGCTGTCTTGGCTTTATCTGTAAATTGCTGCATTACTCTATGCCTCCATTGTCTTCATAATTTTGATAAATCTCATCAATCAGTGCATGTACTTCCTGCTTAGATACCTTCTTACATCTGCTCTTGGCAAGAACCACCTGCAAATCCTTCTTCAGTTCCTCAATTGCCTGCAGTTTATCAATATCCACGGAAATGACAGCGCCCTTACGGCGGTCTACTTTCACAAAGCCCTCCTGCTTCAATACAGAATATGCTTTATTTACTGTATGCATATTAATTCCAATGGTATCTGCAAGCTGTCTCACGGATGGGAGCGTGTCTCCCTCCTGATACTGAGATGTGGCGATTCCGATAATAATCTGATTTCTAAGCTGTAGATACAAAGCCTCATCACTGTTAAAATCAATTTCTATATACATATTAACATCCATGCCTTTCCAGTATCTGCAAATTTGTGTATAGACTGCCTTATAGCGCCTATACATACTACTGTTATAACAATTCTAGCACAATGAAATACTGTATACAAGTAAAAAAAATATAAAAGAGCTTTACCTTTTCAGGTAAAGCTCTCCCACTGTCTTTGAATATTTATTATATGTCAATGAACTCCATATCATCATCTTCTGAATCCAGGAAATTCTTGGCTTTTCTGCCCTGCTGTACATTTCTCTGTGGCTGGTTCTCAGGTCTTGGCTGGGCAGGTCTGCGGTTTGGATTACCCTGTGACTGTCTGCCTGCCGGTCTTGCTGACTCAGCCTGCTGTGCCTGACGTCTTACTGGCTGTTCACCTTCCTGGCGTCTTACCGGCTGTCCCTGCTGTTGAGGACGTCTTGCCGGCTGTCCTTCCTGACGTCTTGGTGGCTGCTGCTGTGTTCTCTGCTCTTCACCCTGTGGACGTCTCACCGGCTGCTGAGGACGTCTTGCCGACTGTCCTTCTTCTCTCGGCTCCTGATTTCTCACAGGCTGCTGTTGCTGTGGACGCGGCTGCTGCGCCGGTTGTCTTCTTGGCTGCTGCATGGGACGTCTGACAGGTTCTTCTACAAGTTCTTCTTCCTCTTCTTCAGCCTCTTCCTCGTCACCGTACTCGTCATCTTCCTCATCGTCTTCGTATTCTTCATACTCGCCAGTGTATTCTCTCAGCTTCATGAACATCAGAATAATTGTGATCAACAGAATTACAATGATAACAGCAAGAATAATAACCGGTAACATATTACCTGACATAGCACTTGTCTCTGGAACTGTTGCTCCTGCTGTACTGTATACATAGCGTTCATATACATTATTCACAGAGTCAAATACGTACCAGCCTTCTTCTCCATTCTGCTTCTGTGCATAGAAAAGGTAGAAGTCACCATTCTTGTATGCATTGATATCCTGATCTTCCCACTTCAGAATGATGGGATTGAACTCAGGCATAATGTAGGGAACATCCTCCACATTCATCAGTATCATGTTCTGTGTATCATTAGAAGAGCTGCTGCTTTCCTGCTCCTGTGGCTGTTCCTCTGTCGCAGATTCTGTCACTTCTTCTGTGGTCGCCTCTGTTGCAGGTTCTTCTGTTGTTTCACTGGTTCCATTGATGGTTGTCTGTGCCGTATCTGCCGGTAATGTATCAAAAGTCACCAGGTCTGAACGAATAAATCCAGTGATTTCCTTACTGTTATAAGTAAAGGAAATCTGATACCAGGTCTTGCCGTCATCGCCTGCTGCTTCACCTGTTACTGTTACTACCATGCCTCTGTTGGCTGTAGCTACCACGTCAGCTGTGGTAGACGCACCTTTTCTGATACGTACATTATTGGTCTGTACTGTACCTGATTTCTTATCCGTTGAGCTGACCTGCGTATCGGTTGTAGTAGTTGTTGCTGTACTTGCAGATGCTGATGCATCAGATGAAACAGAACCGATGGTTCCTGTTCCTGTTACATTCACCAAATCTGCTCTGATGAACCCCTTGGTATTCGCATCTACAAATACCTGATACCAAGTCTTACCGTCCGTTCCCGTTGTCTGTCCGATAATGGACACTGTACCACCCTGCTTGGCACTTCCCAGCTGCTGGCTGCTTGGATCGGCTGATGCACGGATCTTTGCACTGGCAACTGTTACTGTTGCTGATACTTCATCTGCATAACATACTGTAGCGATGCTTAAAACCAAACAAAACATCATAGCTGCCAATACACGAATGAAGCCTCTGCTGCCTCTATGTTCTTTATGTCTCAATAACTTCATCTGTTCTCTCACTTCCCTTAACTTCTGTTCTATGCTTCATCAATTGCCTTACCAATATCATGACGCATATATTTATTGTCAAAATCTACCCATTCTGTCGCCGCATAGGCATTTGCTCTGGCTTCCTTCAAAGTTGCACCTTTGGCTGTGATGCCAAGAACTCTGCCTCCATTGGTCACAAATTTACCATCGACAAGCTTCGTACCTGCATGGAAGCAGTAATAACCTTCCTTGCCCTCAAAGTTCTCAAGTCCTCTGATCTCCAGACCCTTCTCATACTTAACAGGATAACCATCTGATGCCAGCACAACGCATACTGCCGCATTATCTTCAAACTGCAGATCAACCTGATCCAGTGTGCCGTCAATGCAGGCTTCCATCACTTCGATGATGTCATTCTTCATACGAGGCAATACTACCTGTGCTTCAGGATCACCAAATCTTGCGTTGTATTCCAATACTCTTGGTCCCTTAGGTGTCAGCATCAGTCCAAAGAAGATAATGCCCTTGAACTCTCTGCCTTCTGCTGCCATTGCATCTACAGTTGCCTGATAAATATACTTCTTACAGAATTCATCTACCTCTGCTGTATAGAAAGGACTCGGTGAGAAAGTACCCATACCGCCTGTATTGAGTCCCTGATCTCCGTCCTTTGCACGCTTGTGATCCTGGGCAGAGGTCATGGTCTTGATTGTCTTACCATCTACATAGGATAATACAGATACCTCACGTCCTGTCATGAATTCTTCGATGACCATACGATTACCGGCTGTACCGAACTGCTTATCCAGCATAATGGACTTAACGCCCTCTTTTGCCTCTTCCAGTGTATTGCAGATCAATACGCCCTTACCAAGAGCAAGTCCGTCTGCTTTTAATACAATAGGAAAATCTGCTGTTTCCAGATAATTCAGTGCTTCCTGTGCATTGTCAAATGTCTCATATGCTGCAGTAGGAATATTGTATTTCTTCATCAGGTCTTTGGAAAAAGCCTTAGAACCTTCCAAAATTGCTGCATTCTTACGAGGTCCAAATGCACGCAGTCCTTCTGCTTCCAATGCATCTACCAGACCGCCAACCAGTGGATCATCCATTCCTACGATAGTCAGATCAATAGCATTTTCTTTGGCAAAAGCCACTATCTTTTCAAATTCCATAGCACCGATAGGCACGCACTCTGCAATCTGACCGATACCGGCATTACCGGGTGCACAATATATTTTATCTACTTTCGGACTTTTTGCTACGCTTGTTGCAATTGCGTGTTCTCTTCCGCCACTTCCTACGATCAATACTTTCATTATAATCCCCATACCTTTCAATAACCTGCAATCATCTATAGCCTGCCATTGGCGATCATGTCGATTGCCTGTGGCAGTATCTGCCACTCTGCCTGTTCCATGACTCTCTGCTGCAATACCTTGGGAGTATCTCCCGGTTCTACATATACTGCCTTTTGCAGAATGATCGGACCTGTATCGGTTCCCTCATCCACGAAATGCACGGTAGCACCGGTTACTTTCACACCACGCTCCAGCGCTGCTTCATGCACCTTCAATCCATAATATCCTGTACCGCAGAAGGATGGAATCAAAGAGGGGTGAATATTAATAATGCGGTTACGATACTGTGCGATCATTTCCTTGGGAATCACTACCAGGAAGCCAGCCAGTACAATAAGATCCGGCTGTACTTCATTTATCGTATCTAGGAGAGCCTGGTTAAAAAGCTCTCTTGTCTCATAATCTTTTGGAGATACAGCAACTGCATCAATCCCATGGTTCTTAGCCCTCTCTAATGCATATGCTGTCTTATTATTACTGATAACACGTACAATCTCTGCATTGGTGATCTTACCTGAATCAATGGCATCCATAATTGCCTGCAGATTCGTTCCACCGCCTGATACGCATACACAGACTCTTAGCATAATGTTACTCCTTTTTCTCCTGCCTTGGTCTCACCAATTACATAAGGAGTCTCGCCTGCTGCCTTGATTGCAGCCATTGTCTTGTCTACATCAGCAGGATCAACTGCCAGAACCATACCAAGACCCATGTTAAAAGTATTGTACATCATATGCTCATCAATGTTGCCCTTCTTCTGCATTAAACCAAAGATAGGAGGAACCTGATAGCTGTCCTTCTTAATTACTGCATGTACGCCTTCCGGAAGCATTCTTGGTACATTCTCATAGAAGCCGCCGCCTGTGATGTGGCTGCATGCCTTAACACGGACGCCAGCATCCTTGATGCTTTTCAGTGCCTTTACATAGATAACAGTAGGTGCAAGAAGTGTCTCACCCAGAGTAGCACCCAATTCATCATAATATGTATTCAGGCTTTCCTTGGTCATCTCAAATACCTTTCTGACCAGTGAGAAGCCATTGCTGTGTACACCGCTGGAAGCAATACCGATCAGAGTGTCGCCTGCCTTTAAGTCAGCACCGGTGATCATATCCTTCTCATCTACAACGCCAACAGTGAAGCCTGCTACGTCATATTCATCTTCCGGCATAAGACCAGGATGTTCTGCTGTCTCACCACCGATCAGCGCTGCGCCTGCCTGCTTACAGCCTTCTGCAACACCTGCAACGATGGTTGCGATCTTCTCAGGATAATTCTTACCACATGCAATATAATCAAGGAAGAATAAAGGTTCGCCACCTGCACATGCTACGTCATTTACACACATGGCAACACAGTCAATACCGATTGTATCATGCTTGTCCAGCAGGAATGCAAGCTTGATCTTGGTTCCTACACCGTCTGTTCCTGATAACAGAACCGGTTTCTCCATGTTCTTGACTGCATCCAGGGAAAATGCACCGGAGAATCCACCAAGACCACCTAATACTTCCGGTCTCATGGTTCCCTTCACATACTGCTTCATTAACTCAACTGATTTGTATCCGGCTTCAATATCAACGCCTGCTTTCTTATAATCCATCTTGTATATACCGCCTTTCTCTATCTCATTCCTATTTCTCTAAGTATTTCTTGTATCCAACTTCCTGCAGCTTGGCATCCTTGGCTTCCACCTGGGATTTTAACTTTGCAGAATACTCTTTCAATCTGGCAAGAAGTGCCTCGTCTGATGTAGCCAGTATCTTAGCTGCAAGAAGTCCGGCATTTGCTCCGCCATTGATTGCTACAGTAGCAACAGGAATTCCTGAAGGCATCTGTACAATAGAATATAAGGAATCTCTGCCACCTAAAGATGTGGTGTGCATAGGAATTCCAATTACCGGCATAGGGAAGATTGCTGCACACATACCTGGAAGATGTGCTGCCATACCTGCTCCTGCAATGATTACCTTAAAGCCTTTGCGCTCCGCTGATTTGGCATATTCAAAGAATACATCCGGTTCTCTGTGTGCCGAAATAATCGTCATTTCATAAGAAATACCAAGTTCTTCCAGAATATCTGCCGCTTTTGCCATAACCGGCATATCTGAATCAGAACCCATTACAATACCAACCTGTGCCATGATAAGTCCTCCTAAATCTTGTGCTGGTCCCATGAAGTCTCAGACCGCTATTATCAGTGTATAAATAAAATGTCGCTACGTCAACTTAAATGTCGCATTTTCCGAAAAAAATCCCTATTCCATCGGCTTGTTCAATTCCTCACACCCGGCAAGTACAAATCTGCCTTTCTCAATGACCGGGTAAGCATTTCCTTCTTTATCATAAGCGATAATACTGCCAAGCTCATCATATGGAATCGTGATATCCGTGTGGCATCCGAAATATGCCCTGGATGGGTCAGTCTTTCTAAGCAGTGACACAGAATTGTCTTTTGCAACAATCTCCTTACCATCCTCGTTATAGACCTTTACATCCTCACTGCGTGAATAACAGGTATCGCCCACTGCAAAGTGCGGACCGGTCTTCTCTGCGATCAGAATTGGGAATCTGCTGCCAATATCATATTTCTTAGCCGTCATATAAGCTGTAGTATTCGTACCAATCGCAAATTCACCTATTGGTAATGTATCATAATGATACAGCACATTTGCTTTCAGATATTCACGGTTCTCTTCCTCATTGTCAAAGTTCGTGCAGGTATAAGTCTTGATCATACCATCTTCAAAAGTCATTTCCAGATTGTGATATTCCAGTTCATTTAAGAATACACGGCTTACATGAAGTGTTCCATGTGTTCCCTCCAGGACTGGGGAAGTAAATACTTCACCAACAGGGATATTCACATCTGCCACACAGTTCTCGAAAATCACTTCTTTCTGTGGGTCAGTGATCGGATACAACTGAATATGCATATCTGTGCGATTGCCATTCATGCCCTTTACTTCCACATAAGAACAGCGGTTCAATGTATCAATGATAATCGCCTGGATTCTTTCATAAGTGTGATAATCCAGTGTGTTGATCTTCACTGTCTCATCGAAAATCTCCTCGAACTTCTCACCAATCTCAGGAACCGGGAAGGCAATGATGGTGAAGCTTCTCTCTTCTCCATTGATATACTGATATACAATATCAGAAGAAGCCCCTGTATACTCTGAGGAAAGCTTCTGCTGTTCTGTACTTAATGTACATGCTTCCGGCTTGGATACCGGTGCAAAAGGTATCTCACCAAAAGTCTCAATGACCGCAGGACCTGCATGTCTCGAAGCCTTGTCCTTATTCTCCTCATACGCCTGTTTCAGCACTTCCAGCTTCCTGTTCATAAGCTTTCTGTCAAGGAACAGCGCCAGATCGTCCTTATGGTCATACTCATACTGCTTATTGGCAGCCGCCCCATAATAACCGATCTTGAAAGTACCTCTCTTATGGAAAATACTGGAAGATGCACGATAAACTGTAGGTTTGAGTCCCATCTTTGCAAAATTGGAGATTGCAGCTCTTACAATTCTTTCAAAGCCAAGGCAGAATCGTACATCTACCGTCTCTTTCCTGCTTAAATCCTTATTGCCTTTTACAAAGCCAATGCGATAGCCTTCTGTGTACGTATCTGCAATCATTTGAACACGTTCCTGTGAAAGTGTGTTCAGATACTGTGCCATTTTCTCTACATCAGAAGAAATATACTCACCAAATCTGTACAGATAGCGAATGTCTGTAAGGTCTGCCTCTTTCACGATACGTACTGCAAAATCATTCTCCGGGTCAACCAGTGTAGAGACTCTCCATTCTGCTGCCGGTTCTGAATAATCGCTGACGAACCAGTAGAGAACTTCCTGCAATTCTTTCTCTTCTACTTCTCTGTCTTCCTCTGCTGCACAGGTAAAGACACCATACACTTCCACCAGAAGCTCCAGACGGATTACCAGCTCCTCCTGCATACCCTCATATGCATAGGCAATCATGCTGCGAAGCTCTGTATACAGGAAAGATAACAGACGTCCCATCTCCAAACCAAAGCCCGCACATGCATAGGCAGGATTGGCATAGCTTGTCTCATAGTTCTCTTCCAGAATATCCTCATACAAGGCTTGGTTAGCTGCTCTCAGCTCCTGTAGGGATGCCTTGTCCAGCCAGCCTTCCTGAACCTGTTCATAATTTTGCATCACCAGCAATCCAAATTCTGCCATCTGATGAAAATACTCTGTATATTTCTCAGATACCGCCTGCTCCGTCAGCATATCCTGCAGACGTTCCTTCACAAGCTCATATCTCTCTTCAATCAATGTCATAAACTATCTCACTCCTATATATAAAATCATACAACCTGCAATCAAAGTCAGGCTGTTAAGAATAATTCCAAGCACTGGGAACATGCGAAAGATGTCCTTCTCCAGCATAGCAAGAATGCCAAGCACCATGCCAACTATGGAAAATACCATGGACAGCAGGATGACTGAGCCATACTGCATCGGTGCCGCACCCTTATTCTGATAGGTCAGATACACTGCAAGACACACCGATACACAGGCGATCACACCCAGAATAGCCGACATGATTCCCCGCTCAGGATTCTTCTTATCTGTAAAAATATATCCCGGTCTATGAAACATTTTCTCTGACTCCTTACTTTTTCCTACACAACGAATGGGCATTCCCTATGAAATGCCCATCATTTGCCTAAAATAATATTTTACTTCTGTTCGCTAACAGTCTGGCTCCACTGATCAGTAAAAGCACTCCGCCTGCCACACCTGTTACGATTGCAACTACTCCAACTGCGATAGAAAGTGCACCGGAGCGTCCCATTGATTTATAAATTTTTTCCTCCATCTGCATTACCTCTCCTTATTCGGTCTATTTGGCACCATACTGTGCATAGTAAGCGTCGATGGCAGCCTTGGTCTTATCGTCTATTAATACTCTGCCATTGTAAGGTCTGTTATAGAGGTATTCTACAACCTCTTCCATTGTTACAATAGCACCTGTCTCTATTCCATAAACTTCACGGATCTCTGCCAATGCATTCTGCTGTGTCTTACCACGTTCCTGACGGTTGAGGCTGACCATAAGCCCAACAACGTCAACATTTGCCTGTGCTGTCAGAATAGGGAATGTCTCTTCGATAGATTTACCGGATGTAGTAACATCTTCGATAATAACTACCTTATCTCCATCATTCAGGTCACTTCCGAGCAGGATTCCCACGTCACCGTGATCCTTGATCTCTTTTCTGTTAGAACAGTATCTGATATCTCTGCCATAGAGTTCACTGAAAGCAATTGTTGTTGCTACTGCCAGAGGAATACCCTTATAAGCAGGTCCAAAGAGTACATCAAAATCTGTACCGTAATTATCATGGATTGCCTGCGCATAAAACTGTCCCAGCCTTCTTAACTGTGAACCTGTGACATAAGCACCTGCATTCATGAAAAATGGGGATTTTCTGCCGCTCTTTAATGTAAATTCTCCAAATTTAAGTACATTACTGTCCACCATGAATTCAATAAACTCTTTCTTGTACTGTTCCATTCTATCTTAACCTCCTGTATTTACGGGCTTTTTAACCTCTTATACTTTTTCAGCTGCTCTTACTGTACACTTCGGTATCTACCGCTTTATCAAGAATATTACCATAAAAGCTCCGTATTTTCAATAATCTCTTTGAAGTGTTCCTCAGTCTCAGCCAATGCGCCTGCCTTCTGTACATCAAGCTGCTGCTCCATGTATGCTGCATCCTGTGTCACTCTCTGCAGCTGTGCAATCAGCTCCTTGACATTATCCTCCGCATAGATATGCTCTTTTGCCACATATACTGTATTATGAAGTGTCTCCTTAAATGCATAAATCAGCTGGTCATTCAGAAATGCCCTGCTGACGGCAGACACGATCTCACCCTCATGGTTAATGTCAAGATACAGGTCACACTTGTGAAATAATTCATCCAGTATACTGGTCTTTACACAAGGATACATGGTCACATTATCATAAGCACCCACTGTCAGAAGCTTCGTTGACATCTCTGTGATCGCCGCAATATGAAAATGCAGCTGTGGCAATGCCTTTGTAATCTGATGTGCATGTGCGACGTTCTCTGAATTCGTACAGATGAGGACATCCTTGCCAAAGGTATTCTTCCTCTCATACTGATAAATAAACCCAAGCTTATGCAGCTTTTCAGACGGTGCACCCAGGGCAAGCAGCTTCTCATATGCATCTGACTTCTGCACGAAGATATGTCTTGTGCGGTTGCTTCTATCCTGTAAGATAATCTGCATATTTCCAGGGATTTCGCTTCCTACCGGCTCCTGCCAGAACAAAATATCCTGTCCGTCCGTCTTATCCAGTCTCTCTGATACGAAGAAAGGCACTGACAGGGAGTTGAACAGAAGATTCCTGCTCTCCAGTCCATTCACCTTCATATAATAGATGACGAAATCCGTCTTATTCCGGAAAATCTTAACCATACTGCCCTCGTTCAGCGTAATATGGCGTGTCACATAGTTCTCTACAATGATTTCCCTGCCTTTTGCATCAAAATAGCTCTTATTGACCTTCTGCCCCCTGGCATTGAATATGGTTCTCGCATAGAGTGCCCCATACTTATTATAATGGTCACAGGAACGGACGGTTCCACGCTCATCATACCAGTCCACTACCTTCACCAGCCTCTTATGTGCAGGCTCCGTATAAAAAATCTTGCCCCGCAGTCTGTAGAGATCATGAATCTGGCCGCTGCTGTTATTTCCACTGATTTCCCAGTAATCCGGTACTTTGACCTCATTAAAATACCTTGGCCGTCCGGGAATCTCCTCACTTTTCTCATATTCTCCAAGAAAAGAGCCATACACTGACTCCACCCCATCAGGCAGGAATCCATCATCATCAATTGCTGCTGCCGGGCAGTCAACCCCTATCTTTCGCAGGGACTCTAACAGTTTTCTGCCATCTTCCAGATAAGAGTCGAACAGAATCATTGCATTATTCTTCAGATCAAGTTCTTCCATTTGTCCACTACCTCCTCTGTCAGATATCCTTTGGCCTTTTCATAAGAATGCTCATGAAAAGCCTCCATGTCTGCCTGTGTGAATAATTTCACAATTTTTTCTGCCAGCAGCGCTATCTTGCTTTTATCATCCATATGCTCATCCAGAGCGATCTTATATCCATTCTGCCCTTCGTCAATGAAATTCTGGTTGCCATAACGCACATCGAATCCAATGATAGGAAGCCCACCGCCAACCGCCTCCAGCAGCGTAAGTCCAAATCCC
The DNA here is from genome assembly GCA_001916965.1 of Roseburia sp. CAG:10041_57. GTDB lineage: Bacteria > Bacillota > Clostridia > Lachnospirales > Lachnospiraceae > COE1. The sequence continues at coordinate 195,993 of MNTL01000002.1, read as the reverse complement.
TCACTGGTAGATCCGGCTATATATGCTTCATAATCCTGATATACTTCTGTCAGATTCTGCTGTCCCATCAGATGTATGTAATCTGTACACCCCAGTCTCTTGATCTGATCCTTCAGGTTCTCTTCTTCTGTGCCTTTTCCATAGATATCAAGTGTCAGCTGTGGAAGCTGTTCATGCGCCTGCGCTGCCGCAGCTACCACCCAGTTCACATGCTTCTCTCCTGCAAGCCTTGATGCAGTGATAAGGGAATAAGGTCTTCTAGGCTGTGCGGGATATTTCAGCTCATCCAGACTACCTACCGGAATCGTAACGATTCTTGGAGACACATGCAGATATTTTTCGAACTGTTCCTTCAATAACTGATTCTGCGCATCGGTTGCCGTCACATAGAAGTCTACATGCTTATTCTGGGAAAATGCATACTCATAATAATTATTCCATAATATATAATCATCATTGCAATTGCTCTCACTGAAATGATCTGCGTGGATAATGATACCGATTCTGGCCGGTCCTGCATTCTGCATGATTGCCTGTCCCACACCTGTCGTACGGTCAATGATCACCACATCCTCACTGGTAAGGTTAAGTCCGGATACCATATACCCAACCAGTTCTTCCTTGGAGCACAGCAGCCGGTCCGGGAACTGATACATTACCACATCATCATCATTGATCTCTTCATATGCCACGGAACCATCCTCATTGAAGAATCTGCGCTGATACATATGTGCTTTATTATCCAGCGGCGCATAATATTCTGAATAGATGCGGCAGTATGTGAAGTAATCCTTCCTGATCAATAAACCATCAGCCACATATTCCACTCTATGCACACGGTCGCTTGACTCGTCCACCATGTATACCGTGTAGAAATTCCCATTTCCGGGGAAAATGTATTTGCATATCTTACCATCCCTGGAAAACTCATAATTCTTCTTCTCAAAAGTCTTCTCGAACTCTCCAAGTGTATATGTCACAGGTGAGATCTTCGTATCCGTAAAGAATGTATACAGCCACATGATCTCTGAATCCAGAAAACCGATATTCTCCGTCATATGCTGTATATTCTCTCTTGGAAACATATCCGTAAAAATGAATCTGGCAGGGATTCCCGCCTTTCTGAACAGATTGGCTCGATACGCCTGTGCATACTCTACACCACTGCTCGCCCAGCCAATTCCCAGATTAAAATTGTATACCATAACTGCCCTCCCAATGTTCTCTTCTAAGGAAACAGAATCTGCATCCTGCCTTCTGCATCATACGATACTTCACTCAGCAGAATATTTCTCATAACATTTCTGACTACAGTCTGCTCCATCTGTCCGAAGGATTCCAATGCATCCTTTCTATATTCAAATACAGGATTTCTCTGTGCAGAGGTTCTGCCTGCCACTGCTGACTGAAGCTGCTGCAGATAGTCAACTTCCTCTACCCACGCATCATCCAGCGCCCGAAGAGTCGCCACTCTCACAAATTCTTCCATGGTTTCATCATCACCAATTCTGGATTCCTGTTCCTGTAATGCAGCTTCTACCTGTTTGCGCAGATATTGTGTCACTGACTCTTTCCCCTGCAATATGGAATCCGAAATATCATCCATCTGATAGGAGATATTATCCAGAAGATATCTGCTCACAGCCTGTCTGCTGACTGGCTGCTTCCCGGAGAATCCGCCAACAAAGGTCTGGATATTGTTCTCTGCAATCTGCATAAGTCTCTCTTTGCCGATTCGTCCGCCATCCAACAGCTCATCTCTCATGGAATATATTAACTGACGCTGTTTCTGCATGACTTCATCATAGTTAAGTGCCTGTCTTCTGGATAACACTGCACTCTCTTCACACAGCTTCTGCGCATTACAGACAAGCCTGTGAATTCTGCCTTTGCTGAAATGTCTGCCTTTTTCCATATATTTGCGGATATAAGGTGCACCATAATCTGTAACAATCTCATCCTCCAGTGAAATGTAGAAACGGCTGTTGCCCGGAGCGCCCTGTCTGCCTGCTCTGCCCCTTGCCTGTCTCTCCTGACGGATGTTGTTCATTCTGCCAACCCCGATAATTGCAAGCCCACCCAGTTCTTCAACACCTTCACCCAGCTTGATGTCCGTACCTCTGCCTGCCATGGCTGTCGCCACTGTGACTGCATTCATCTGTCCTGCTTCCTTGATGATATCCGCTTCCCAGAATGCATTGTTGGCATTGAGCACATTATGGGGTATCTTCTGATTCGTCAGAAGCTTTGAGACCAGTTCAGTCTCTGCTATGGTACTGACTACGAGCAGCACAGGCTGTCCTGTACTATGTACGGCACAGGCTGCATCAATCGCAGCCCGGAACTGACTGTCTGCATCCTGGAATACTCTGTCCGGAAGATCTTTCCTGATGACAGGACAGTTAGGCGGGACTACCAGTACATCCACACCATACACGTCCCTCAGTTCACCCGAAGCATCCGCAATCGTTCCACTCATCCCCGCCATTTTCGGAAACAGCAGGAACAGATTCTGATATGTAACAGACGCCACCGAACGATTCTCCTGCGACACCTTGAGATGTTCCTTCACCTCCAGCGCCTGATGCTGTCCACCTCTCAGCTTCACTCCCGGCATCATTCGTCCCGAACCGCTGTCAAGCAGCCGTATCTCTTCATTCTCCGCCACGACGTATTCTTTCTCTTTTGCAAAAAGCACATGCGCACGAAGTGCCAGTGTCACATGCCGGTTAATCTCAAAATACTCCCTGCCATAGAAGTTATCAATGCCGAAATACTGTTCTGCGTACTGCACTCCCTGATCTGTCAGCCAGACCTTCTTCTCTTCTACTTCATAATCCCTGTCTTCTTCCAGAGTCTTTACGAAGAAGTCTGCCATTTCATACAGATTGGACTGTACTCTGGGCGCGCCGGATATGACTAGTGGTGTCTGGGCACTGTCCAGAAGTACAAAATCAGCTTCATCTATAATGACATAGTAGAATTCACGCATGAATCTGTCTTCTGCGGAGGTCACAAGATTATTGAAAAGATAATCAAATCCAAGAGCGCTGTGCGTCGTGTATACAATATCCGCATTGTATATCTCCCGTTTCTCATCATTGCTGATCTTCTCGTCCTGCCTTGCACGAACGCCCGCTGCTACAGTCAGTCCCATGAAACTGTATACCTGTCCCATCTCTTCGGCATCACGAAGCACCAGATACTCATTGGTCGTGACCAGAATCGTACTTTTACCGGTCAGGGCATTCAGGTACAAAGGCATTGTCGCTGTCAGAGTCTTGCCTTCTCCTGTGTTCATCTCTGCCAGATATCCCTGATGCAATGCAATCCCACCAAGAATCTGCACATCATAGGGGAATTTGCCAAGAATACGATAATCAGCCTCATAGCATTGTTTGTTAAGTATTACAATCCTCCTTTTTACATATGGTGTACAAAAATATATAGTTATTTTTGTGATTTTTGCACAAATTAATAGTTAATTTACACAAAAAAGAGATTTTGGAAACTCACTTTTATCTCTGAGTTTTCCAAAATCTCTATGTTTTGCACACTGAATGCACATTTTATGCCAACGCCTGGCTTATGTCCGCGATCATATCCTCTACTGCCTGTCTGGAAGCATCTGCAAAATGCTCTGCTCCGAACTTTGCATACTGTTCATTCTGGTATGCTGCAATGATTCCTCTGGAAGAATTCACGATAGCGCCAAGTCCGTCTTCATTGAAGAAATGAACCAGATCCTTGCCCTTTCCGCCCTGTGCTCCATAGCCTGGAACCAGAATATATGCCTTGGGCATAAGCTTACGCAGTACCTTGCCCATTTCAGGATAAGTAGCACCTACAACGGCACCAACATAGCTGTAGGAATCACCCATAGCCTGTTCGCCCCACTCGGCAACCTTCTCACCAACCCACTCATAGAGAGGTCTGCCGTCAATGAGACGATCCTGGAATTCGCCGCTGCTTGGATTAGAAGTCTTTACTAATACGAAGATACCTTTCTTCTCTTCCTTACATACGTCGATAAAAGGCTGTACACCATCACTTCCAAGATAGGGATTCACTGTCACGAAATCCTCGTTAAAAGGCTGACAGATCTGACTTCCAACCTGTACTTTGCCAAGATGTGCTGTCGCATAGGCTGCGGATGTAGAACCGATATCGCCTCTCTTGATATCTCCGATAACTACCAGATCCTTGGATTTGCAGTATTCTACTGTCTTGTGAAAAGCCATCAATCCGGGAATACCGAACTGTTCATACATGGCAATCTGAGGTTTTACTGCCGGGATCAGATCATAAGTCTTATCAATGATTTCCTTATTAAAAAGCCAGATGGCTTCTGCAGCACCCTCCAGGTTCTCGCCTTTTTCCTCAAAAGCAATCTTCTTGATATGTTCAGGTACGAATTTCATCATAGGGTCAAGACCTACTACAATGGGCGCACCTGTCTTGCGAATCTTCTCTACAAGTTTGTTGATCATAACTTTCTCCTCTATCTTATTTCTTTCTTATTTCTATCTATTGTGCTATCTGTGCCACATTAGTCGCGTATTTCTTTATATTGGATACATTAACGTATTTTTTCTGTGACTGTCCGGTTACAATTACAAGAGTCGGAGCCTGCATGACACCATACTGTACCGCAAGATCCATGTTCTCTTCTGCATCAACAATGGTATAATCCACATCTTTGAGGTATTCCTTTGCCAGCTTACAGTTCGGACACGTCTTGGTGGTGAACAGGAATTTTATGTTCTTTTCCTCCTCACGCTGGGATATCATGGAAGCGCTGAGGGCTGCTGCCTTGATCTCGGATGCAGGCTTTGCTTTCAGGTGTTCTCCTTTTATCACAGAATTACCAATCTGATACTCTGTTCTGTTCGCATACTCCTGAAGCTTACCATCATTCCAGTTCTGTACAGGACGATAGTAACCGGTAATACGGCTGTATACTTCTGTTGTCTTGCCGCACTTAGGACATATCTTCTGTTCTCCGCTGAGATAACCGTGTTCCTTACAGATAGAATAAGTAGGCGACAAGGTATAATAAGGTAATTTATAATTCTCTGCAATGGTACGAACCAGGTTTGCTGCTGCCTTCCAGTCAGGAAGCTTTTCACCCAAAAATGCGTGGAATACTGTACCGGAAGTATACAGTGTCTGCAATTCATCCTGTACATCCAATGCATCAAATATATCTGTCGTGTAATCTACTGGCAAATGGGAAGAATTCGTATAATATGGCGTATCTCCCTCATGTCCTGCTGTGATAATATCAGGCCACTTTGCTCTGTCATGTTTCGCCAGTCTGTATGTTGTACTCTCTGCAGGTGTAGCCTCCAGATTGTAGAGATCACCGTACTGTTCCTGATAATCCGACAGACGCTCACGCATGTGATTGAGTACATCCTTGGTAAACTTCTGTGTCTCTGCATGTGTCAGGTCAGCTCTGAGCCACTTTGCATTCAGTCCTGCCTCATTCATGCCGATCAGACCGATCGTAGAGAAATGATTATCAAAGGTTCCCAGGTAACGCTTCGTATATGGATATAAGCCTTCATCCAGCAATTTGGAAATAACATTTCTCTTAATCTTGAGAGAACGTGCTGCAATATCCATCATTCGGTCAAGACGTCTGTAGAAATCAGCCTCATCCTCTGCCTGATATGCAATTCTTGGCATATTGATCGTTACTACGCCAACACTTCCTGTACTTTCACCTGAGCCGAAGAATCCACCTGTCTTCTTACGCAGCTCTCTTAAATCCAGACGCAGACGGCAGCACATACTTCTGACGTCAGACGGCTCCATGTCTGAGTTAATATAGTTGGAAAAATATGGAGTACCATATTTGGATGTCATTTCAAATAAAAGTCTGTTATTCTCTGTATCAGACCAGTCAAAGTCTTTTGTAATAGAATAGGTAGGAATCGGATACTGGAAGCCTCTGCCATTTGCATCGCCTTCGATCATAGTCTCAATAAATGCCTTATTGACCATGTCCATTTCTTTCTTACAATCCTTGTAGCAGAAATCCATCTCCTTACCGCCTACGATAGCAGGAAGCTCTGCAAGGTCATTTGGCACAGTCCAGTCCAGAGTAATATTGCTGAAAGGAGCCTGTGTACCCCAACGGCTTGGTGTATTCACGCCATAAATAAATGCTTCGATGCATTTCTTAACCTCACCATAACTTAAGTTGTCTACTTTTACAAAAGGTGCAAGATAGGTATCAAAAGAGGAAAATGCCTGAGCGCCAGCCCATTCATTCTGCATAATGCCGAGGAAATTCACCATCTGATTGCACAGAACGGATAAATGTCTGGCAGGAGCTGATGTAATCTTGCCTGTAATACCGCCAAGTCCTTCTTTAATTAACTGCTTCAAAGACCAGCCTGCACAATATCCTGTCAGCATGGACAGATCATGGATATGAATATCTGCATTTCTATGTGCTTCTGCAATCTCTTCATCATATATCTCGGACAGCCAGTAATTCGCCGTAATCGCACCGGAATTCGATAAAATAAGGCCGCCTACAGAATAGGTTACTGTAGAGTTCTCCTTCACTCTCCAGTCTTCGGACTTCACATAGCTGTTCACTACTTCCTTGTAATCGAGAATCGTGGACTTCATATTGCGCATCTTCTCACGCTGCTTACGATACAGAATAAATGCCTTGGCAGCCTCTGCATAGCCAGCCTGCTTCAGCACCTTCTCTACGCTGTCCTGAATCTCCTCTACCTGTACTTTACCCTCTTTTACCTTCCCCTGCATATCTGCTGTTACACGAAGTGTCAATAAATCAACAATTGCCTGATTGTACTGAACCTGTGTCGCATCAAATGCCTTTACGATGGCGCCACTGATCTTCTCAAGATTCAGCTCTACCTCACTGCCATCTCTCTTGATTACACGAAACATTGAATAACTTGCTCCTTCCTCCGGCTGACATACAGCCTTCCCCCATATTTACATAACCCATTTGCATGCTCTTGGCATCGCAGGACCGTGTATGAATTCATACTAGCACGGCTTAAAGCATAAGTCAATCGAACACACTAAATAGCGCCTGTTGTTTTATTTTTGTATACAACATATTGTGTTTTATGACTCACGTGTCACTTTTATGTAAATGTTGTAAAAAGCCTGTAATATGCTGTTTTACCGTGTCTGCAGGAATTGTGCCTCTCTCTGTGCCTTGGTATCTTCAGAATATACGCTCAGATAATCTGTAATGAGACTCTTTGCCTTGTCGAAGTTACCCAGGTACTCATTGGCAACGATCTGATTGAATTTCAGACTCTGCAGGCAGGCAGAATCTCCGATCTCGATTCCTGCTTCATAGGCAGCCAGTGCATCTTCGTATTTCTCCTGCTTCATGTAGCAGTTGCCAAGGCTGCTGTAGATAGCAGCATCCGGTGCATTGGCATCCAGATAGGTCTGATATACCACTGCTGCATAGTTCATATCACCAAGCTTCTCATAGGTCTGTCCAAGCATCAGGGAGACCTTCGCATCTGTTCCGTTCAATGCGCCATCCAGATAGATTCTCGCATTCGCATAATCTTCCAGATAATAATAGAGAATTCCTTTCTGGGAATCTGTCAGTTTCTTATCCTGCTGATCCATGAAATTCTGTATATATGTCTTGCCCTCTTCTGCAAAGCCTGCTGCCTGCATCTCTTCGTAGGCAGATGTCACCAGCTCCAGATTATCCGTTGCCAGTGAAAAGGCTTTCTCAAAATCCGCAAGTGCCGATTCATAATTGCCTTCTTTTAATAAGGTACATGCCCGCAGATAATAGGCATCTGTATCTTTATCACGCAATCCAATGATTGCAGAATAGATATTCTGTGCATCCTCATACTTGCCTAATTTATAATACGCTGATGCCAGATAATAATTGGTGTCAAATTCCAGATTCGTTACATTGCCTCCGGCATAGCTGATAGAATTCAGGAAACACTCTGATGCCTGCTCATAGTCTCCCAATCCCATATATGCCAGACCTTCACCTCTGTATAACAGCTGTTCATCTTCATTGTATACAATCGCAGCTTCAAAGCTTTCTATTGCTCCATTGTAATCCATCTGCTCCAGCAGCTGCATACCCTGCTCTATATTTGTATTCTGCTCCTTGCCACAGCCCGACAGTATGCATGCCGCCAGTGCCACAGCCAGGCCTAACTTCATTTTCTGCATATAAGTCTTATGCCTCGTCTTTCTTACACTATGACTTCATAAGATGCTTCAAAGCACTCTCCAGCGTCCAACGTATTGCCCCATTCTCTCTTATCCAGTTCACCTGTAAAATCAGCTTTATCACATCGTCCATACCAGGGTTCAATGCAGATAAATGGTGCATTTTTCTTTGGCGGAGACCAGATGCCGAATAAAGGTGCATTGAAACGCACTGTCAGATAAGGCTTCTCCTGACCATATGACAAGGAAACCTCATGTGCCTGATTTCCTTCTATTACTAATGCATCCTGGTCAAAAAGATCTTCTGTAACAGCAAGCTCACCATGTTTCAATGGATATGTCTTGTGGTCATGTGTCAGAAGACCTCCCTCGCCCAGTATGGAAGAGGTAATCTCTGTTTCTGTATCAAAATGCAGCTTATAGTCTGTCTGCCTGGTTCCTTCTATGATTGGACAACGAAAAGCAGGATGTCCACCGATGCTGAAATACATCACGTGGTCATTGGTGTTATCCACTTTCCAGGTGATCTTGAGATGGTTGTCCACAATGGTATAGGTAATCGTCAGACAAAAGTGAAAAGGATACTTTGCAAGAGTCTCTGCATTATCTTCCAGAGCAAAAGTCAGGGAATCTGCCTCCTGCTGCACCAGTGTAAATTCCATATCTCTGGCAAAGCCATGCTGGGACATTTGGAAACTCTTCCCTTCATAATGATACTGTCCTTCATGCAGCCCGCCTACAATGGGGAAAAGAACAGGGGAAGTCCTTTTCCAGAATTCAGGTCTTGCATCCCACATATACTCTCTGCTGTCGCTTTGTCTTTTGAGTGATTTCAGCTCTGTACCAAAGGAACTGACCTCGATACAGATATGTTCATTACTTAATGCATATATTGTACTCATACTAACTCCTTATGATCTGTCTAATGGATATGTTTCCTTGTCTGCTACGGATATGTCTTTACCAATCTGTACTTCGATCAGATGCAGGTCGCTGTCTGCCATCACGGTATGCTTGCAGCCAGCCGGTATCTTAATGACACTGCCTGCGGATATCTCCTGCATCAGATCATCCAGAACGACTCTGCCATGACCGGATACAACTGTCCATACTTCTTCTCTGTGCTGATGGCTGTGATACTTCATCTGATGTCCAGGCTTGAGATTCACACGCACTGTATAGGACAGAGGCTGCATGTCAATGACTGTATAACTGCCCCAGGATTTCTCCGCATATTTTACGACACCACCAATATCCTCTACATATGGCTTCATATAGCTGCTCTGCTCTTTATCCGCCACAAGAATACCATCATTGCTGACTGCAACGACCATATTCTTACAGCCCATGCACAGCACCGGGATATCCAGCTCATTTACAACCTGTGTATCTTCACAGTTATCATCCAGTGTCACATTGCCAAGCTTCTGGTCAGACATAACCTCTGTCATCATGTTCCAGGTTCCTACGTCTTTCCAGTCACCTGCATAACGCATTACCTGAATGCTGTTCTCCTTCTCTACCACCGCATAGTCAAAACTGATCTTAGTCAGTGTCGCATACTTCTCATAGAGATCCTGATATCCTGTAAAATCAATGAGCTTATGTGCAATCTCCAGTAAATATCCTAATTTAAAAGCAAATACACCTGCATTCCAGAGTGCTCCCTGTCTCAGATATCCTTCTGCCACTTCTACAGTAGGCTTCTCCTTGAATTCACGTACCATGCTGACAGTCTCGGCAGATTCAGGAATAATATAACCGTATTTCTCACTGGGATAAGTAGGCTCTATTCCCATAAGTGTCAGGTTCGCATTGCCCGCAAGCACAAGCTCTTCCAGTCTCTTCACACCTTCATAGTAGGAATTGTCTACATAAGGGTCTACCGGGCAGACCGCCACACATTCACCCTCTGCGACACCCTGTACATCATGAAGATATGCTGCTGCAAGTGCAATGGCTGGAAATGTATCTCTTCTACATGGTTCTACACAGACATTGACCTGTTCTCCTAACTGATTACGGATTGCACTGACCTGTGTCTTACTGGTAGCGATTGTGACCCTTGCCTCACTGTCTACCGTTGTGATCTGTCTGTAGACACGCTGCACCATGGACTCTCTGTTGCCCTGCTCATCCTTAAAGAGCTTAATGAACTGCTTGGAACGTATATCATTGGATAAAGGCCAGAGACGCTTGCCACTGCCTCCTGATAACAAAATAATATTCAAATCTAACTTACCTCCGCTGTAAATAATAAATCCGTTATCCCGGATTCCCTATAGAATCTAGTATAACGGATTTACGCTTAAAGTACAATGATTGTTTCAGTCTATGATTTCAAGCATATCTCCAATTGTTTCCAGATTCTGAATCTCTCTGTCCGTAAACTTCACATGAAACTGTCCCTCTACCTGACTGATCAGATTGAAGAACTCCATGGAACTCAACCCAAGATCATCTACAAATTCTGAATCTTCTGTAAGCTCCATTTCATCATCTGCCACCATGTTTCTGATCAATTCCATCAATTCTTCTTTCATGTCCTCTGCTCCTTATACTCTTCTATCATATTTTTTCGAATCATCTTACCCATACTGGTTCTTGGAAAAGCATCCTGTCTGAACCAGATATCCTCTATCTTCCTATAATAAGGCTGCTTCTTATTATATACCTTGATTCTTGAACGTATCTGCTTCTGGTCTTCCTGATTCGCCACAATCACCGCTATAATCCTGTCATCTGTATACAATACGCAGGCTTCTCTGACAGCCTCAATCTGAGACAGCTCTTCATCCATCTCCTGATAATACAGCTTGTTTCCGTTCTTCATGGAAATCATGTCCTGTCTGCGCCCCAGAATGTTCCAGGTGCCATCCTCATGCAATGCCGCCTGATCTCCAAGATAAATACAGCCTTTTTGCAATACTTCCTGTGTCTCCTTCGGCTTCTTATAATATTCTGTCATACAGTCAGGGTTAGAGATAACTAATTCTCCATCTTCCAGGAAAAGGCTCAAACCCTCCACTGCGGTCAGATGATCCACATGATCTCCTATCCGACTCATCGCTGCTGCCCCGGCGGTCTCCGAAGCTCCATAGAGGTTCTGCATCCGGATTCCCTGTGCAGCCGCCAGTTCTTCAAGACTTCTCTCGCACCTGGAACCGGCTACTGTAATCACCTTTGTATTCTCTCCCTGCTGCCCATTCTGCAACAGATACTCTGCCATACTGGACACGATGGACAGAACGGCAGGCTTGAAATACACAATCTCTTCTGCAATATGTCTGGGATTCCCCATACACAGGGTTCGTCCCTGATTCCAGAATGCCAGTGCTATAAAATTCGCATACAAATGTCCTGTTGGCATAGGCAGGTATACTTTACCTTCATACCCTGACGCCAGCCATTCCCTGACCTTGAAGGCATTCGCATACAATGCGCTAAAAGGCACAACTACACCTTTTGCTCTGCCGGATGTTCCTGAGGTAAAGAACATAATATGTCCATCTTCATTCTCTATATCATATGCTGTCCGTTCTGCAATATGCTGCGGATATACTTCATATCTGATATTTTCCTGTTCCAGCGCCCTGGCAAGCTTCCTGTCCTTCTCATCTGTATACACTACTTGTGTGTCTGCATATTTTAGCAGTGTCACCATATCCTCCACAGGCAAAAGCGCATCCGGTGCGATCAGGGTCTTACCTGCTGCAAGCACGCTGTATGCATGCGCAAACCAGGCAAAGGAAGCCGCGCCAAGCACTGCAATTCTGTCATATTGCAAGTCCTGATAGAATCCTGTATGATTCCTGATTACTTCTGCCATTTCCCGATAAGTGATATGGTATCCATTGGATTCCTCTACTGCAATCCAGCCGCTGTAATTCTCTGCCCATCTCTCTGATACATCAAAAAATCCCATGCTTCGTCCTCCGAATCAGAAACTTATTTATCCTGGAAACTATCAGACATCCAATCGTGATCACAGCCACCCTGATGGTGAAAATAACAACAAGTCCAAGCAGGGGATTACGCATGAATATCTCCTGTTCACTGAGGATATGCCAGTCAAAGCTCAATACTTCTATGGAATGTACAACAAATATCCACAAAGAATAGCGCCCCAGCTTACGCACGAAATCCGTCACCTTATTCTGGATATGCTCTAAATGCAGTACGATACGCATATTAAGGACTGCATGTGGAATCCCCGGCACGATGCGGGCAATATAGGACTGTGCACCACCATGGAACATGATGCTGATTCCCACTACATATCCAAGAATCACCAGAACCGTCATCAGGATATAGTCTCTGGCTGTCCACTTACGCAGCAGGAATTTGGATTGTTTCAGCCAATAACCACAATACAGCGTAAATACTGCCTCCAGTACGGCGCTCGGACACAGCGGAAGCCACGGTATACGCTCCAGTGCAATGCCGATTACCAGCAGTCCAACGATCAGTGTCTTCTTATATTTCAGATTACTCCGCATGATCAGGTTGAGAATCACGCATGCCCAGCAAAGAGTAAACAGAAACCATGCCGGGCCAAGATTACAAATGATTCTGCCCTTAATTGTATACACGTTGGAGCTGCCAGTGATAAATCCAAGTGCAATGCCCCTTGCTCCACCATATGCGGATCTCAGGGAATGATATCTGATATAATTAATGACGGCACAGCATCCCGCTGCCATAATGCCTACGAAAGCATATGGCTTCATCAATGCACTTATCTGATTTTTCGTATAACCTGCTACAGGCTTTGGCTTATACCAGTAACCGCCCGCCATGAGAAAAGACGGCATCAGTCCAAGCCAGATCAGATTCAGGGGAATCTGAATACCAATCAGTGCAGGATTCCCATTCCAGTAATCATATGTATGCCAGAACACAACAATAAAAATAGCAATCCCCTTCAACAGATCAAACATGCTCATTTTATTTTTGTATATCTTATTGGAATCCTTCATTCTTACTGCACCTCAACCATTTCGAGCTGTGGCAGTTCTATTGAGCCCCAGGACTTGGAATGCCATACAATCTCGCTTTGTGTTATGATTTTCTTTTCAAATTCCAGTCCATTTACACAATCCAGATCAACACTTTCATTATTCGTGTCCCTTACAAATAACGTATATATTGTCTTATATTTACCCTCACGTAACAAAGAAATATCCATATCCACTGTGATTTCGCCCTGTTCCCCCGCATCACGACTGTCTATATCGTAGATAAAAGCCGCACACACAGGGTTCTCCACGCTGTCAAAGACCTCTACTCTCAAGCACAGGTTTACAACATTCTTGTTATATTTCCATTTAAAATGCTGCCGTATCTTCTCGCCTTCCCAGAATACGGCGTCATTTTTATTTACATACTCTGCTGTCAATAGTCTGACTTCGTCCCTCTGCAGCCACAGGAAACGGCGGTTATTCGAGAAATCTATAAAGGTCTCTGTGCTCTTCTTCTCTCCGAAATACTCCTGAATCGCTTCACCGGTATCTCCGTCAAAGATAACAGAGCCTTTATCCAGCACGATACAACGCTTGCAGAATTTGCTGATCGTAACCATGTTATGACTGACACAGAGTACCGTTCTGCCTTCTTTGGAAGACAGCTCCTGCATCTTATCCAGACATTTCTTCTGAAATTTCATATCTCCTACTGCCAGTACTTCATCCAGTATCATAATGTCTGATTCCAGATACGCCGCTACCGCAAAAGCCAGCTTCACATACATACCTGAGGAATAACGCTTCACCGGCGTATCAATGAATTCCCTGATCTCAGAAAAGGCAATGATGTCTTCAATCTTGGAGTCTATCTCTTTTCTGGTCATGCCAAGAATCGTACCGTTTATGTAGATATTCTCCCTGCCGCTTAATTCAGGGTGAAAGCCGGTTCCTACTTCCAGCATACTGGATAACGTACCATCCAGATATACTTTACCGGAAGTGGGCGCTGTGATTCTGGAGAGAATCTTTAATAAAGTAGATTTTCCCGCTCCATTGGCTCCAATGATTCCCACTGCTTCTCCTCTTTCGATTTCAAAGCTGACACCATTCAGCGCATTGATCTTCTTTCTCTGTGGCAGCTTCGCCTGTTCCTTGTTCTTTCTTCTCAATAATTCTTCATAAAAGGAACGACCGCTGATACTCCCCAGCGTATATTCCTTATAGACATTGTCTGCTTTGATTATAATATCTCTCTCTGCCATATTTCTTCTTTATACCCATTCCTGCTTATATTGACGCCTGACCTTCATTGTCACTATTTTACATTTTCACGATATACTCTACAATGTCCCTCACCTGTGCAAACTGTTCCAGATCATCCTCATCTATCGTGCATCCAAAGCTTTCTTCCAGCTCTCCGATCATTTCCATGACATCAAGGGAGTTAAAGCCCAGTTCATCTATCAGATAGGTATCTTCTGTAATTTCCAGCTTCTTGTCTCCCAATACAACACGGATTGCATCCGCTGTAATATCCATAATCTCCTGTCTGCTCATTTCTTTTTACGTCTCCTTCTCTCCAAACATCTCTTCAACAGCTCACTTCCCGCTGCTATGATCAGACACCTCATGATAAAGGTAATCACAATTCCAAGTACCACATGTCCTGATACCAGACTCTGCACCTTAGTCCATGGGAAAGCCAGATATTCCATGGTATGTACACACAGAATATACAGAGAGTATCTTCCAATAGTCCTAAGTGCTCTGGTTACTTTGCTCTTAAATCGTTCTGCATTAAGCAGCATACACAGCCTTAACAACAGGAATCCCGTAATTGCACTTGCCACATAATCCAGCATACCAAGCGCCCATACATTCTGGGACACTTCAATATTCCCGGGAATCATAATGGAAAAAGCCAGAATTACCAGTATGATGATAGTTTTCTTTCCTAATGATTCGTATAAAAGATCGTGGGTTCTCAGCAAATATCCAATGTACATATAACCGCAGCAGCACAGCGCCTGTATGATACAAAAGGGAATCAATGAGATAAAGGGAAGTCTCGTACACCATGCTACAGCAACGATGATGCAGACAGCTCTCATCCACTCCTGTTCCAGTCTAAAAAACAGATTCAGGATAAAGCCTGCAAGAGCCAGCACCACCAGAAACCAGATAGGTCCAATAGAACCTACATAATGTCCCGCCAGCCAGTTCTCACCCGGACACAGTCCCAGCAGAAAAGGTACTGTTTTATACCAGAGAGCATCCTTTACGGACTGATGCTTCCATGTATTTTCTATAATGCAGGCTAAAGTCACTACTGCTGCTGTAATCACATATGGTTTTAATAAATAGCGTGCGTTATCTTTTAAATTCTTACTGATCGTCTTCTTACGAAATCCATATCCGCTCATCATGAAGAACATGGGAATCACCCCATATATCACAGGCTTAAAGAGAATCAGGAAGCAGTACCACCAGTGCATCGTAAACTGTGGTTCCCAGTATTTGACATATGCCGTAATGGAATGTCCAAGCACCACTGCGATCATCAGCATTCCTCTGGTAATGTCAAACATGCCGATTGAGTTCTTGTTTTTATTATTCATGTGTTTTCTCCATAAAAAGGCTCTCAATTGCTGCAAAACGATCTTCCCAATAGTAGGTTGGTTCGTGTGCACTCATTCTCTCTACAAAACGTGCGCCCTCTTTGGGATGATCCAGAGCTTCCTTCATACCATAATAAATACCTGCAAAGGAGTTCTCCATAATGATACCATTCTCCTCAGTACCAAGAAGCTCCTTAACACCTGCACAGTCTGTCAATACCAGGGGCTTGCCAATAATTGCCGCCTCCTGACTGACATAGGAGAACCCTTCATAGCGGGATGATGATAAGAACCAGTCTCCCTGCTTCACATACTTATGCGGATTGGAACGATATCCCAGTAAATACACATTATCCAGATGATATTTAAAGATCTGATGCTCCAGGTCATGCTGTACCTGGTATTTGTTCCAGCTCTCTCCGCCACCTACGATCCATACATCATATTCATAGCCTTCTTTATTCAACAGGTTGCATACTTCAAGAAGAATGTCATATCCCTTCTGTAGATTGAGTCTGCCCACTGTAACGAACAGAGGTCTCTGGCTTCGGTGAATATCTTCTACCGGTTCTGCTGCCTTATTCAGAATATCCGACTGATTCAGCGGATTATAGCATACAACCAGATTACCGGGATTTCCAATCACTTCTATGATGCTGTCCTTGATTACCTGAGAGACGCACACTACATGTTGGAAACGCTGCATCATGCGGATCTCTTCTTCTGCTGTATACCATTCCTTCGTATAATAGGATTTCTTATAGTCTGTATGTACCCAGGCAACGCGCTTGGGAATATATTCACCATATGTCACCGCCATCCACATGATCCAGCTCTCTTTCATGCACAGCAGGACATCGAAATTCATCTGGCGTATTCTGTCCTTTAACTGCTGTTCAGTATTTCTTCGTCTGCGGGCAATCAGCTTCCTCTCCCAGCGGTTCCTGCCCTTTGGGTACTCCTGCTCCATCTGGTAGAAATACTTCACATCTGCGGGATATATTTTATCAAAATCTGCGTCCATCTTATCTGTCAGGATAGCCACCTCATGCTGTTCATGCAGGCGCATTACCACATCATACATCAGCTTCTCGACTCCACCGCCCTGAAGCAGATCATTTACTACCAATATCCTCATACTCTCATTCCCATACCTTTCTGTAACCTGCATATCATCCTGTGAAACTCTCTTCCCTGTTCCTGTCCGTATAACTTTTGCAGGCTGCGTTCTCTCCATCGCAGTCTGCGAAGTCTCTCTTTATGGAATCTTACATGTTCTGATTCCCTTAATGCCTCTCTCAATCCTTCTATTCCATTTTCTTTTCCATTTCCTTTTAGCAGGAAATCCCTGAAATAATACAGTAAAGCTCCATACAGAAGTATCTGTTGTTCCCCATTCAAGCCTCTGCACATCAGGTTATAATCCACATATAAGATGCCTTCCAATACATCCTGTGTCCGTACCTGTCTGGATAGGGAGCTGTCCCGCAATGTGTAATTATAAAGAATATCCGGCATTTTCACCCATCTGCTCACATACAGCATATATTGGAAAGTGAATGGGATATCTTCTGCGTATTTCACCTGTTCATCAAACCGGATATGGTGCGTCTCGATAATATCTCTGCAAAATACATGAAAACATACTTCCCAGCCTGCCTTATACTGCAGAAAATCCTGCCACAGAAACCGCTCTCTGGACTTGCTGTCAAATACTCTCTCTCCGACCATATCATCAAAGCGTAATTCATAGAGAAAATGGCGCTTCTCGTCTATCCTTCTTGCTGCAAAGGAGCCTATATCATAACAACCGTTGTTCATAGTCTCACGTATCTTTGCCAGTGCTTCCTTCTCCAGATCATCATCCGAATCCAGAAATACGATATATTTACCAACAGCAGCAGCAAGCCCTGTATTTCTGGCGGCTGCCAGCCCACCATTCTCCTTATGGATCACTTTGAATCTGTTATCCTGCTCTACGTACGCATCACAGATACTGCCTGATTCATCCAGAGAACCATCATCTATCAGAATCGCTTCATAATCTGCATAAGTCTGCGCCTTGATGGAATCCAGACATCTTTTTAAATAATTTTCTACATTATATACCGGTACAATGATACTAAACTCTGTCATATCCATACCCTATATTGTATCTATGAATGTCTTTTCCACCCTATTGAACAGCACAAGCCCGGAAAAGATCACAATTGTCGTCAGAACAACGCCCCAGAGCAGAGAGGCAGCCGGTACTGATCCCACTCCGAAAAAGGCATATCTTACTGTCTCGATCACGCCTGCTACCGGATTGATCAGGGCAAGACTTCTCCAGATCCCCTGAAGCTTCGACAACGGATAAATAACAGGGGCTGCGTACATTAGCAGATTCATCCCGACTCCAAGCATGACGTTGAGATCCCGGTACTTGATCGTCAATGACGAGAAGATCAGACCGATTCCAAAGCCAAGAACAGAAATCATGAGTAAAAGTAATGGAATCACAGCTACCCAGGCATTGCTGTGAAATGTAAATCCCCGTAACTGGAAAATGCCATAAAAGATCACAAACATAATGCACTGGATCAGCATATTCAACAGCTTCGTTATGGTATTCGCCAATGGAATTACAAGCCTTGGGAAATACACCTTCCCCATAATATATGCATTGTTGCCAAATATATTATTATTCTCAAATACACAACCTGAAAAGAAACCCCAGACAAGGTTACCTGACATATAAAAGAGAAACTGCGGTATTCCATCTGTTGCAATTCCTGCAATCGTACCAAATACCACGGTAAAGATACCACTGGTGAGCAGTGGCGACAGAATCATGTAAAACGGTCCAAAAACCGTCTGTTTATATTTCGTTATGTAGTTCTTACGTATGAAAGTAAGGCACAGATCCCTGTACTTCCATATCTCCTTCACATCCATATCAAGCAGTCCTGATTTTGGACCGATGACTGTTCTCCATTTCTTCTCCATTCTCTCTCAACACCCTCATTTAAAATACTGATTCAGATAATACTCCGGTGAAATGGCAAAAATCACATACTCCATTGTCTTTCTTCTGCCAAATACATGATGATACCGCAGCAATGCTCCCCACATCCGTCTGCTGAATACACCATACAATCTGCTGCTCTCCACACCATATCTGATGCGCATCAGATAATACCAGATCTCTATATTCCAGAAATATGCCCTCTTAAAGGCTCTCAAAAGCTCCGGCTCCTGCAACTTCCTGCATAATGCAATACGATTCTGATACACCTGCAATACTTCCAGATGCCTCATTGCAATCTCTGCACTCTGCATGATACTCCCCTGTCTCTGCCGGTACAGATACACTACCTCATCTATCCATTCCACATGCCCGCATTCCAGCAGCAATGGCATAATTACAAATTCGTCCTCATGCAGCCTCCCCTCTGGGAAGAAATGTCTGCACATGATCTCTCTTCGGATCAGCTTGTTCCATGCTACTACCACCGTGGTCGCATAATGGCATTCTCCTACACTTGTCAGCGCCCAAAGCAGCTGCCTCCTGTTCATGCAGCCCTGCCTGGGTGGCTGTCCCAATTCCTTGACAATGATATTGCCCTGTTCCTCCACTTCACGGTAATCTGCGATTACCATATCTGCATTGGTTTCCTCGGCTTTCTCATACAGCCTGCACAGATAATCCTCTGTTATATAATCGTCTGCATCTACAAAGCAGACATACATTCCCTTCGCCTGTTCCAGCCCTGCATTTCTGGCAGAAGACAGCCCTCCATTTTCCTTATGTATCAGCCTGAACCGGCTGTAGCGGTCTGCATATTCCTGTGCAATCCTGCCTGACCGGTCTGTCGAGCCATCATCCACCATCAGCACTTCATATGCAGAGAAGCTTTGCCTTGCAACAGATTGCAGACATTCTCTGATATATCGTTCTACATTATATATGGGAATGATTACAGATATTCTGACATCCATGTCGTTTTCTCCTTATAAAAAGAGGGTATCTGCCTATCATACATAAGCAAGATACCCCTTTTATCTTATACCGCTCCCCGTCTGAACAATACTGTAACTACTGTCATGAACAGAATCTTAATATCAAGTCCCACTGACCAGTTATCAATATATTCCAGATCAAGCTTCACAACTTCATCAAAATCAGTAATACTGCTTCGTCCACTAACCTGCCACATCCCCGTAAGGCCCGGTGTCATGCTCAATCTTCTCTTATAGTGAAGATTGTACTGATTAAACTCATCTACTGTCGGTGGTCTGGTCCCCACCAGACTCATCTGACCGATTAATATATTATAGAACTGTGGTAATTCATCAATGCTTGTTTTACGAATGAACTTACCTACTTTCGTAATACGCGGATCATCATCCATCTTGAACATCAGACCACTCATCTGATTCTTCTCCATCAGTTCCTTCTTACGCTCTTCCGCATCAATATACATGGAACGGAACTTGTAAATCTTAAATCTACGGCCATTCCTGCCGACACGCTCCTGTGCAAAGAAGATTGGTCCCGGTGACTCTATCCTGATTGCCAGTGCAACGAAAGGTGTGATTACTGCTGTAATAATCAATCCTACCAGGGAACCGACGATGTCGATAGCTCTCTTCACCAGAGCCTGTCTGAAATCAATCGTTGTCTTGGTGTAGGATACCACCGGACGATTACCGAAGGTCTCAATGCTTCGCTCCACGCCATCAATGGAGAAAGTATGGATGCAACAGTTACAGGTAACACCCATCTGCTCCAGATCAGCTACCAGCTGCTTTATCTTCTCTGAAGGATAATCCGGTAAGTCAATCAATACTTCATCCACTGCCATTTTACCTGCTGCCTCATACAGATTCTCCGCATTGGCAACTACAGGCACACCATTCATATCATAACCAAGCTTGACAGCATCCATAACAGCAGCGGCAATCAGATCACAATCCCAGGGCATGTTGATCTTGAGCTGCTCCATCAGGGTAGTACCCCTCTCTGAAGAAGTCACGATCAATACCTTGGTAGATGCGCCGCTCTTTCTGTAATATGCCAACATCCACTTCTTATATAATGTATGCACCGTATAGGTAATCACAACATCAAACACTGCAAATACTGCAAATACCATACGGGACATTGTATACGTATTATGAAGGAAGAACATGATCACAAGTGCTGTAATCATGACTGTCACAGTACATTTTACTACCGAAACAAATTCTTTATACTTGCCACGTCTGAAGAAATCCCTGTTTCCATCTACCAAAATATTATACAAACAGCAACACAATAGGGATAATACACATCCCAATAATGAACTTCTTCTGTCCAGAGGGCCATTTACATCATATACCTGACGTAAAAAAGCTGACAGTCCAAATGCAACGCCGGTACATAACAGGTCTATAAAAATCAGACTGTAGACCTCGATCACACGGCTCTTCTTCCCTGCTTCCTTCATCTCACTACCTCCACTTATATCTCTTCAATAACGATATACCATGCAGCGCTCCCCCTACGTTACATAATATAAAGTGATTATACCGAATCCTACATACAAAATCAATCGGACAAATGCCCATCTTTTGCGGGATATCCGGTGTTATGTTGTGTAATTTTATCCCTTTTTACAAGTTTCTATCACACACCGGTGAACCTTGTCTTTTTTATCATAATTGATGCCCACCAGTAAGATATTCCCTGTGTATTGCTTCAGAGACTGCGGATAGTCATTCTGCTTAATCTGCTGCAATGCCGTATCCGCATTCCTGTTCCATTTCAATTCTACAATAAATGCCGGATAATCCGCTACATACTCCATCTTTGGCAAGAATACAAAATCAGCAAATCCTCGTCCTGTCGGCAGCTCTCTAATTGGCTTGTAATAATATTTCATAGAACTCAGATATGCAATCGTCAGTACACTACTTAACGAATTCTCATTATTATACTGAATAGAAGATGCATATTCTGTATGGATTTTTTCTATCTCTTTTGCAACAGTCTCTTCATCCTCATCCAGTGTCGCTTCCAGAAGCTCTTCTGATTCCCTTTGGAATGCTATAAATTCATTCCATTTATTCTCTTCCACTGCTGCAACAAATTCCTTACGTATCTCTTCATTCGGAATGTATGTTGTCTGTCTCTCCTGATTATATGCCAGATATCCAAGGTGAATCAGCAATGTCAGCACATCATCCTTATTCTGGAAAGTAACCATATCATTCTGAAAAGAAGATGTCTTTACTTCCATTTCATCCCCGGAGATCATTGTCAGTATCGCAGTCTTGAGCCCATCAAAATTCATATCTATATATTGACGTATGGATTCGTAGGTTCCTGTCTGCGACCAATAGCTTTGGAAATTGCCTCTCAGCATGACGCTCACAACAGCCTTGGGATTATAAATATGCTGTCCTGACAGGAAATAACCATCATACCAGTTCTTTACCTTCGTATAATCCTGCTGATACCGTTGGCACAAGCTCTGTACTTCCGCTTCCGTGAATCCTATATATGGTGCCAGTTCACCCGCATCAAGCATTGTGAATTCATCAAAATTATTCAGGGCAGACTGTGTTTTCAACTTCTTAATAGGCAGTATTCCTGTCAAATATGCCAATCCCATATATTTAGTAGGTTCCGTTCCCTTGAACATTGCACGCAGGAAATTAATATATTCTTCCTGTACCTTCTCATTCGTGGCAGCATCTCGTATTAATACATCCCACTCATCAATAATCACAATAAATTTCTTTCCTGTTGCATTGTGGATCAATGACAGTGCTTCCGGCAGTGAATTCATTTCTTTGGGCAGTTTACCAGGATAGTAGTCCCTTAATTCTCCTATGGTCTGCTCCGTAATGTACGAAACAATATTTTCCTCTCCACAAGCCGGTTCCATACACCACTGAATATCCAGATGAATCACATCATACCGATTCAGATTGCCATCAAAAGAATCTGACTGGCTGATTCTGAGCGGTGCAAACATTTCCTTGGAATCACAGCCTTTACTATAGTATGCAGTAAGCATGTCCGCAGTAATGGATTTGCCAAAACGCCTTGGACGGCTATTGCAGATAAAAGCCTGCTTGGTTCCTATCACCTTGTTTGTATAAGTCAGTAATTCTGTTTTATCAATATAAATCTCGGAGTTCAATGCCGTCTGAAATGCAGTATTATCCGGATTAAGAAATCTTCCCATTTACTTGCCTCCCTTAGTCTTCGCAACGCATGATCATTCTTACCAATATTTTATGCGTTACACTCTTAAAACGCAAGCTTTTCAGTCTATTACAAGTCTCTGCAGCATGAACTGTGTAATGTCCAGTGCATCTTCCTGAGTCACCTCATGTCCATGACCTTCTACCAGCTGCATGGTGACATCTTCGCCCTGATTCTTCATCCGCGTATAGAAGTCCACGCTTCCTGCAAAAGGCATGAGTGTATCGTCTTTGCCTGAAATAATCAGGTAATCGGTTCCTGTGCTCTTGCTTATCAGCTCCTGCTTGGGACTGTGCTCTCTGATGAAGCTGTCTACCCTTGCCTTGCCCCACGGAGCCAGAACCATGCTGGTCTCTCCATGCACATACTGGCTATAGGCTACCGCATTCCCAATCAGTTCTTCCCAATCGGGTGTTGTGCATACCACACACGCTGCATCTATCTGATAGGAGCCATGCGCGATATAGTCATAGCATACCATTCCGCCCATAGAGAAGCCGATCAGTCCGATACGGTTAATATCTACAAAAGGCAGCTCCTTACAGTAATCGAGAAGTGTATCTATCTCACCCGAGGTTGCTACTGCTGCCTCCACTACTGTCAGCGCCTCGCCCTCGGTTCTGTCTCCATGCAGATACGCATCCGGTGTCAGAACATAATAGCCGTTGTCAGCAAAGACCTGTGCAATCGTCTGATAATCAGCCCTACTGCCTGATAATCCATGCTCACAGATAATGATGGGCTTCTTGTCAGGATTGATGGAAGTGTCAAAATACTCAGTGGCTGTGATGGAATTGACAGAGCCGGTGTTGATGTTCATACCGGAGATAATATTACCTAATGTACCTTCTGTCTTTATCTGATCCGGTTCTGTTTCTGACGCTTGTGTCATTTCTGTGTCCTGAACATCACTTTGCTTTGCCTGCACAACAGACGCCTTATCTCCACCGCTGTCAGAAGTTGCAGATGCACAGGCTGTAAAGAAAAAAGCTGCCACTATACTTGATAAAATCAATCGTATTTTCATCTATCGCTCCTATTCCAAATTCCACTACTCTATTGTGGAATATTTCTTCTTTCATAGTCTGACCTTAATGATTTCCTGATTCTGCACATGCATCCCTTTATAAAGAAATAGCAGAATGCCTTTTCAAACCTTTTCGTCTCCAGTGCATGTTTTAATATCTGCCAGTCTGATGAATGCAATTCTGTGTACATCTTACAGACATATTCATATGCCCCATCTGCCAATAGATATTTTTTGAATTTGTCATACCGCTCTGATAAAGTTCCTGAATGATACATGGTAAGATACAACAATCTCTTATACAGCTCTGCTAATTCCCACTGCTGCTCAAATTGTTGTAAGCATGCATGCCGTCCAAAAAAGTTTCCTGCTTCTTCATATCTTAACCGGTCAATTCTTTCCAGTTCTGCCATGTTGTTCTTTAAGTTTAATGTAATGCCCGTATCACATATCTTATACTGATATACACCACTTTCAGAATTATGAATATATGCATATCTTACGCTGTCAAAATATTCTATATTATACAGAAAATCTTCACACCAGTTCATATCTTCCCTGAATCGAATATGTTTCTCTTCTATTATATTTCTTCTATATAATTTGTTCCACGGCACACCAAAATAAAAGGTCTTTACATGTTCGAGAAAAAAGTGAACCCACGCTGTCTGGTCAACTCTGCCTGTGGGCAGCTTATCTCCTGTAAAATATCCCATTTCTGGAATGGTTCTATAGTTGCCGATCACCAGATCAAGCTCTGAATCATCCAAATAAGGCTGCATAAGCTGCTCTATGGAATCCCTGGGGATTCTGTCATCTGCATCTACGAACCTGATATAATCCCCTGTTGCCAGATCAAGTCCGACATTTCTTGCTTTGGACGGACCCTGATTCTCAATGGATATTACCTTGATGCGGTCATCTTCCCTGGCATACTTTCTTACAATATCTTCACTCTTATCCACCGAACCATCATTTATCATAATGATCTCAATATTCTGATAGGTTTGAGCGATAAGGTCTTCTATTGTCTGTTCTATGTACTTTTCTGCATTATATAGTGGTACGATAATACTGATTTTTTTATTTTGCATTTTTATTTATCATTTTTACTATTTTGACTTTTATTCTATGTTTCTCAGACATATTTGTCATAACTATTACATGAACGAAGAAACCTGCTACACACATAAGCATCGCATATGCAATCAGTGTAATCCATGAAGAAGGCATATATGCCAGTGTCATTGCCTTGAATATTCCTATCATGATAACTACGGATAAAATGTGTCTTCCTATTACAGGATATAATGATAAGGGATGGAGCTTGAGACACTTGGCACAATAAATCGGGTTAAAGAAGAAATTAACACAAGTCATAATGACCGCTGTCGTCAGTACAATTACATACACACCCCAATCCGTATATTTCAGTAATAAATACATGGATAATGTATTCAGCAGACCACTTCCCACTGTTACAAAACATGGAATCTTCTTCTTTAAGGTCAGCGTATTTACATAATATAGTGGTTGGGCAACTCCTTCCGTAATACTTCCAAATACCGTAATCACGCCAAGAACATATAATACATCTGTATTCTGGGACGGAAGCCATAACTTAAAATATGTCCATCCCAAAGCCACAAATCCTGCAAAGGCAACATTGGAAAAGAAGCCACACATTTTCATTGTTTTGGTCAGCTCTTTGAAGAAGGCTTTCTTATCTCCTGTCGAATACACCTTCAACATTTTAGGCTGGAACGGCTGATTCACGACCTGATATAACATACTGAACATCGTACCTATCGTCTTGACAACGGCAATCTGACCTGTCTCTGTTCCTGACAGCATCAGGTTCGATACGATCAGATCCAATCCACTGTTCAGCACATTGCCAAGACTGTTTACCGACTGCCAGATTCCATTGCTCATCATATCTTTTACACATCGGAAAGATACCAGTTTCTTCTCAAATTTCAATTCAGGAACAAGCTTCTGTTTCATAATGAAAGTTCCCGTAGCCAGTACCAGTGATGCTGTTACTGAACCTAATCCAACCACCCAGATACTTGGCGTTGCAATAGAGAAAACAAGGATCAGTACTCCTGCATCTGTAAGATAGGATATAATCTTTAATATTCCTGAAATATCCAGACGGTTCTTAATAAAGGCGCCGGAGTTCAATGGTGTGATCAATGTGGTTAATATAAAATTGAAAAATACCAATAAAAAAAGTATTTTTACCGGATAAATCAGATTATCCGGGATATTAATGATATATTCCAGTCTTGGAAGCAATGCCAATATAACCAGATAAATACCGCCTGAGAGCAGCACACATGCAACAATAGAGGAAGAATAATATGCTCTTGCCTTCTCCATTTGCTTCTGATGATAGTTAATGGATATATACCTTACAATAAATGTCGTCAATGCCACAGTAATGATCTGTGCATATGAAACTGCTGTCTTAGCAATAGAGACGAAGCTATAGGCTTCAATACCTACATTTTCAGATATAAAGGAGGTCAGGAAAAAGTTAATTAAGTAGCTGATCACCGCCGATGAACCTGATATGCATATTGTTTTAATTAACCTGGAATTATCCTTACTCATGGTTTATCTCCTTCCAATTAACCTTTTTACCAGTTCCTTCGGTGCCCGTTTCACTGTATTCTTCCAATATGTACGGGACACCTCCTGATAAATCGTATGAATAAATGCCTGTTCTATCCCCTCATCTCTATATACCTGCCAGAACAGCTCCCTCTTCTCATGTCTGACTAATGGATGTCTTAACTGTGTGTTTCCCTGGGTTGCTTCTTCATAGGAGCGTTCTACCATCATTAAAGAATCACACTTACTTAATAATTCCATTCCCTTTTGCGTATTTACAGTAACAACAGATACTTTTCTTCCCGGATGTGCAAATGGCTCTTTCTTTCCTATTCCCCAGAAATCTCCAATTGTTAGATCTGACGCACGTTTCTCCTGCGCATAACAGCATTCATAACATGCCTCATTGTTCAGCATGCCGCTATTGAATGCATCCAGATAATAATCTTCTCTCATTTTACGTTTCCAGATGACCTTACCCTTGGATTTTAATGTCATTTCCTCACCATATGGTGTTCTGAAGGATGCCTCTGTGATCTCTTTATTTTTCTTCTTCTGTATCCATTCCAGATAATCTCTGAATGTGCTTTGTGAAGGAACACCATGACAGATAAGATCTACCGTAATCAGATATTCTTTACTGTTATATAATTTTCTTGCTGCTGCACACTGGCATGGAGTGCCTATGAACAGTACTCTTTCTTTTTGTCTGATAAGTCCGCCTATCTTCTCATATACGTCATCCGAATCTGCCTGCACATATTTACTGCTTTTAAAAGACTCTATGTCGCACAGCTCTTTTGTCGCTTTCATTTGTGTAACAAAGTCATCCGTTGTCCAGGTTCCCACAATATAAAAGCCATTGGCTATCGCGGTTTCATATAATGCGGCTGCCACACCCCCGGAACTACTTCCTTTCTGCTGCCCTGCATTTTTTCTCCATGCAGCATATACCACCTTGGGTTCCCTGAATTCTTCTTCATCCATAGTCGGACACATTTTTCTACACAGACCACAGTCTACACATTTTTCACTGTCTATCACCGGATAGAAATGTCCTGTTGTTTCTTTTGGAACCATTTGAATGGCATTTCTGGGACAAATATTTTTACACAGACCGCAGCCCGTACATTTCTCACTATCACAGACGAATTTCATTACTTACTCCTAATTTGTTACTTCAAAATACTTCTTAAACACATCTTCCACTCTGGTTCTGCGTTCTTCCAAAATCCTGTTGGCTTCATCATAGACAATCTCCGTATCCCACTTCTCTATGCTGTCACTACTCTGATATCTACGATTCTGCAGGTTCGTCAGACGAAGAATATTATCCATTCTTGTTCCAAAAAATTCCGGATAAATTACTGCAAACTGTTTATTGAAATTGATTGAAAAAGCTGTTCCATGGAAAGAATCTGTTACAATGAAGCCTGCACCACGAATCAGGCTCAAAAACTCAAATACGCCGGGCAATACGACCTTTTCCCCAACCTTACGGTTCGAATAGGAATACACAACTCTTACGATTTCCAAACCTTTTCTGGCTGCAATCTCCTGCACTGCCCTGGTAAAATCTGCGTTATTATGTGACATGTGTAACTGGTATACTAGTAAATAAGGTTTTGTTCTCTTATTTTTGGGTAAAATCTCAAACCAGTCTTCCTTCTTTAATGTCAGTGTGGGGTCCAGTACCAGCTGACCATCAATGTCATACTCTTTTAACAGATCTACTGCGGATTGCTCTCTAAGAGTCACCAGGTCATACTTCTTTATCAGCGGTATGATCTCGTCTGCTT
Organism: Roseburia sp. CAG:10041_57; assembly: GCA_001916965.1. Taxonomy (GTDB): domain Bacteria; phylum Bacillota; class Clostridia; order Lachnospirales; family Lachnospiraceae; genus COE1. Next base: position 167,515 of record MNTL01000002.1, on the reverse strand, counting down.
CTTCTTTTTCAAACTGTGTTTTACCAATGCTCGTTGCAAATGCGATTCTTTTTTTGTTTTCAGGCGCATACTCCAGAAAGAAGCTTTTCTCAATTCCCTGATTCCATCCACTGTTCCACATCTGATCACTTCCCGTCGCATATACGTCAGCCTGTGGACAATCCTTTACCAGCTCTTCATATGAAAAATATGTTTTGGGTGTAAGGTGTATTTTCTCTACTATGAACTTACGGAAGATATCTTCAGATTTTTTTATGGATTTTATTTCCAGTATGTCTCGCAATGGTTTTTTCACCCATTGTTTCAGCGTTTTCTTTTTATCTGTAATGATTCTGTGAATTCTGGCGTTTGTTGTCTGGTCCTTTCTCCAGTAATCTACAAACTCGATTTCGATTCCCATTTTTTCAAAAAATCTCTGTGTTGCAAATGTCTGTAATGCAGATCCATAGTTCACAGTATTTAAAACAGTTATAATGCTTACTTTCATAATTTTCTCCTCAAAAACTTAATAATCTGTCGGTATTCTCAAATGTGCATGTTTTCGGATAAAAGCCATCGTCTTCGTAAAATGACTTGCCATCCATGATTTAAACAGAAAGATCAGAAACATTCTGTGAATCTGCTTCTTCTCCATTGCTTTTTTCAGCATCTTATGTACTCTGGGGTCATAGTCATTTTCCCTTAAACATATATATTCGTATGCATCCTCCGGCGTCAGCATTTCTGCGAAAGCCTTATAGCGCTTTCTAAGACTTCTGCCACCTGTCTCTCTCTTCACACAATTCGTCAGTCTGTAATAAAAATTAATGTATTTCCATCCAAGCTTTAATTCTTCCTGCAAATCATACTGTTCAAAATATTCCAGCAATTTCTGATATCTGACTTCTTCAATTCTTGCTTCTTCCACTTTATTATTCTTGATGACTCCGGTTGCTCCCGTATCACGGACAAAATACTGATATACTCCATTCTTACAGTTCAATATATGTATTTTCTTACAGCACTGGTAATATTCAAGATTGAAGAGTAAATCCTCACACCAGGCTATCCCATCATCAAATAAAATATGATTCTCTCTGATAATGTCTGCCCGATATAATTTATTCCATGGAGCTCCAAAATAGAAAGCCCGCGGTGTCTTCAATAACAACTGGGCAAACTGTCTATCGGAAATCTCCGTATTTTCCAGTTCATTTCCTGAGTAAAGCCCATACGGAGAATTGGAAATAAAGTTACCAATTACCATGTCTATGGAATCTGAATTGGCAACTGGACTGAGCATATTCTCTATGGAATCTGCCGGAACTCTGTCATCTGCATCAATGAATCGGATAAACTGTCCCTTCGCAATGCGCAATCCAATATTTCTTGCCCTGGATTGTCCACCATTTTGAAAGGAATAAACCTGTATTCTCTGATCTGTTCTTTCATTTTCTCTTGCTATTTCCAGGCTGTTATCACTTGAACCATCATCTATTACAATAATTTCCAGATTTTTATAAGTCTGTTTTTTAACATCATCCAAAATATCCTGTAAATATAATGACGAGTTATATACTGGAATAATTACACTTACTAAATACTTTTCCTGCATATAAATACCTCTACTATTCGCTTCTATCGGTTCTATTCTCTCTATTCTCTCAACTCTTTTATTTTTTCCGGTTTTTTATCCTTTTTATATATGTTTGTTTCTTTAAAAAACAGCCAGGGGAAAGCAGGAAAAATGTCCAGTGCTGTGGACTCCGAAAGTCCAAAAAGAAAAACAAATGAAAGTAAAATCAGTTCTATTCTTTTGTTGTTCTTATACAAATCTCTTGATGTTATCATTGCAAAGAAGCTCACGATCACTGTTACAATTAATCCATACCGAATAACCAGCATTCCATAGAAATTATCTATGTATAATTTAAAATATCCCAAATTAGGCAGATACAGATTTTCATTTATGATTCTATGACCTTTTAAATTAATCCCATATAGCTGATATGCACCTGCAACCATAGTCAGTCTGCCGTTCATTGCTTCGTTGATCTTCTGTGTAATGGCATTGGAATGAAATGCGAAAAGATATACTACAATAATTACCAGTACGAATGCGATGATATACAAATGTCTGCATATTTTACTGACAACCTTATCCCATACCTTTCCTTTACACAGATCAAACAGAATAAACAAAGGAAAAAGCAGTGCAATTGTTCGCGTATTTGGAAATACATAGGTAAACCATGCGGAAACTAATAAAATGCCATACAAATATCCCTTTTTTATTTTGTCATAATAAACATACACGAACATTAATACCGTAAAGAATAAGTAGAAAGAGAAACCGTTTGCACTGTTAAAGAAGAAATCATGTCTTAGTATCGTTGCTCCATCTACCTGACGGGTCTGGCTTAATTGTACTTTTCCCAATGCAAAGTTTATGGTATACCATACAATATTTATCATAAGGAGTACCGAAGTGATCTGAAACATGAATTTCGCGATTTTCTTCACTTCTATCTCTTTTGATGCAAATAACATGTAGCAAATCGCTACAAAATTCCAGGAGCCTGTTACTGACAGGTTGTAATATCCCCATGCAATGAGACCTATTTCCACGATTGTATGCCAGTTAAACCTCATACGCATCACAATCGCTGTAATCCAGCATAATTCAACGACCAGCCATAAAAATCTCAAAACGATTCCCGGAACAGGATATGCGGTATAAACTAAAAAATTTCTTATAATATAAAATAATAAGCCTATAAAAAATATATGCGTTCTGTTTATTATTTTATCATTCATTCTCTTTACTTACCCTTCTGCTTCATTTTCCTCAATAATGGTTCTGAAACTTTAAGCAATATAATCTGTAAAAGCATATTGGAAGTCAGATACTGTTTCATCTTCCATACCGGTGTTTTCTTTAAATAACTTACGATTCTCTGATACTGCTCAGGATAAGATCTGATACATCCTGATGTACGGTACATTTTCAGAAGCAGCCAATAATATGATTTCACACGATTGATCTGTGCATAATACTTTAATTGTGGCTTTTCTTTCAATATCTTCTGTTCCATCATATCAGCAATATCCAGTGAATCGAACCATCTCTGGTCAAATTCTCTTGTTGTGGCAGAACCTTCTCGCTTACAATAATAGTACTTAGTCACATCCTTGACTACAAACTTATCAGCCTTAAGCAGTGCATCAAAAATAAATAATTTATCCTCATTTATTTTTTTATCTTCCATGAACTGTATATCCTGAAGCAATTCCCTGCGAAACAGCTTCGTCCAGACTCCGATATTAACCTTCTGTCCACTCAGGAAATACTGTAATGCATGGTCTGTATCATACTCTGTTAGAGTATTCGTACCATATTCTTCCTTGATTATCCTGCCGTTCTCAACAACTCCGGCACCACAGGATACGATATCCGCATGATATTGCTGCATACAATCATAAAGTGTACTCAGCATGTCTTTTTCCAGATTGTCATCTGCATCTGCAAATGCGATGTATTCTCCTCTGGCTTCCAGCAGTCCTCTATTACGTGTCTTACTTACTCCGCAGTTAGTCTGGTCAAACACTCTCACTCTGTCATCTGCCCTGGCAATCTCCTGACATATCCGGAGGGAATTATCTTTCGAGCCATCATTGATCAGAAGAATCTCCAGCTCTTGATAGTCCTGATTCTGAATAGCTTCTACTGTCTGTTTGATATATTTTTCCGCATTATATACCGGTACAATAACACTAATCATCCATTAACTCCATATACTTCTTAATCTCATCCTGATTACCATATTCTCTGCCGGATAAATAATTTGTGTAAGTCTCTCCCATCTTTTCATCCTCTAACATGGCTGTCAGTCCCTGTGCAATTCCTTCCGGGTTCATGGGAACCACCATTCCCTCTACCTTATCCTGCAGCTGATCTCCTACTGTCGGATATGCCGTTGCAACAATGGGAACTGCCAGTATCTTAGCCTCATCAAGTACTACTGACTTACCCTCATATCTGGACGGCTGGATAAAAACTGTACAGTTCTTAATATAAGGATAAGGATTCTCTCTGGCTCCAAGAAGTATGAAGCAATCCGCTACATCTGCTGCCTGAATCTGCTTTGTAAGCTCCTCTTTCAGTTCTCCCGTGCCTATTACGAACCATTTGAAAACCTTTTTCTGTTCCTTCATAATCTTTGCTGCCCTGATTGCCATGTCAAAGCCCTTCTGATCGTGCAGGCGTCCTATCGAAAGGATATTGATTCCATTCTTATCGTATTCCTGCGGATAAAACTCCTCTGCACGCTTCTGTAATACAGTAGAGGAGGTCAGGTTAGGCAGACAATACACTTTATCTGCAAATTCGGGGAATACCTGCTTTAAAATATCCACACAGGAATCAGAGATAGATACAATTTTGCTCATATTCTTTAAATGGCTGTAATCATATTTCTTAGGATGCATTGCCGAAACATAGTCATTATGTATCCATACGATCTTCTCATCCGCATTTACTTTTTCATCAACAAAATACAGAATTTCACCTGATATATAGGCAATCGCCAGATCATACTTTTCTTTCATCTGAGGGATTCTCGGTCCATAAAAATATTTCCAGCGAAATCCTCTTTTTTCACGGGAGTTCTTTGTAAGTGCTGTCGCAGCGGCTGTTCCAATTACCTTGACCGGCATAAGAGCACCTGCCTTCTTGACGCTTCCATACAACTGCTTTAATTCCTTTGGTGTGTCCAATACCTTAACGTAGGAGGGAAGCTGTTTCATGAACATTCCTTCCCGTTTAAAAAGCAACAGATCAATCTCATATTTATCCTGTGGCAGTTCATTTAAGAAATTAACCAGACTGCGTTCTGCGCCTCCATTATATAAAGTAGACATAACAACCAGAATCTTTTTCATAATAATCCTCATTTCTGCGCACGTCCTTTGTGCATATCGAGTTTGTGTCAATTACCCTCTGACTTTTGCTATCATTTGTTTCAGCTTCCTCTTTAATCCCTTAGGAGCCATACTTCTTAACTGATAGAAATATTTCTTGAATCGGATACTCTTCCGGAAATACTTCTCAATTCCTTCATATCCTGCATTTTTATATAAATCAAACAGCTTGAACCGCTCATCGGTATACTGTGTCGGCTCTCTCAACTGCATATTGTGCTTTGCGATTTTGTCCACTGTTGATTCAAAATAGTCCATCTGCGGCATTAGCTGCTCAAATATCTTCAAGCCCTTATCTGAGTTAAGAAGAACACAGGAGATTCCCTTTGAATTTGACATTGTACTGTGCTTCATCTCATCAGCATGCTCTTCATAGATTCCCCAGTAATCGCCGATTGTGATATCTGCTGCTCTCTCTTTTCTTGCATAAGGGCAGTGATAACAGTTATCACGATAGATATTCATTTTTAGGAATAAATGGAAAAATGAAGTCAGATGTCCATCACGATAGATTACTTTGGCTTTTCCATTCTTATCATAATACTCTATTCTGGCATTCATTCCCTGTCCTCTGCTCTTATCCCGGAAGTTATAGGAATAAATGCTGCCCTGCAATTTCGTTTCAAATACTTTTATATAATCCTGAAACCACTTTGCATTAGGAACACCGTGACATATGATATCTATGGTATACAGATTCTCATATTCTCTGCCAAGATATCCTTTCAATCCCTCTATCTGACAGGGTGTGCCGGAGAAAAGGACTTTCCTGCCATCTGCTAAATACTTCTTTGCCTCTGCATAGGTATTACCAATAAAGCTCTGTACATATTTAGAACCCTGAAGCTTAAACAGTTCCTCTTTGCTTTCAACAGCTATATGCTTTGGAATCAGTGTGTTATTGTGATATTCCATAGCTGCTCCAAATACCACACCGCCTTCCTCCAGAATCTTGTCTGCCACCAGAGAAAACATACCGCCTGAAGCTGCTTTTTTCAGAAATTCTTCCTTTTTACCGGCTGCTGCATATGCCTTTATGGGTGTTCTCAGTTCCTTATCTGCCTGATAATGACAGACTTTCCTGCACAATCCACATCCCACGCATTTATCCTGGTCGATCACCGGATAAACATATCCATATTCATCTTCCTGCATGGATATTGCTTTTCGTGGACATACGTTATAACAGGCGCTGCAGCCGCAGCAATCCGTTTTATTTTGGAATAATTCTATACTGCTCATTTATTTTCTCCTCAGAAAACCATTTAGTTTTTCGATTGATTCTTTTCGATTCTGTTCAATGATTGCATTGACCGGTTCAAAATCTATCTTCTTATTAGTGATACTAAAATCTGTCTTATCTGTAATAATTCTGTCTGTCAACCCTGTCAACTGTAATAAACTCTGATTTCTTGTAGCAGTCTCATCATGTACCACATTCACGAACTGCGTATTAAAGTTAATGGCAAATGCCGTACCATGGAAGGAATCTGTTATCATATATGTTGCATTTTTAATATAGGAAAGAAAAGTTCCCACATCAGGTAAGTACACCAGCTTTCCGGCTCTTGTGATCTGATGGAGATAGAATGACACTCTTAAAATAGGAAGCTTCACACGTCTGGCAAATTCCTCGGCGTATTTATCCATGGCTGGATTGGCATGAATCTGATATACCAGGACGTATTTTCCCTTTATATCCTTAGTAATCAGTTGAGACCATTCTTCTGCATTTAATAATAAGGTAGGGTCTAATACCTGCTGCACATTCTCAATGCCAAGATCACGAATTACTGATACCGCGCTGTTCTCTCTCACACTGATTACATCATATTTTTGAAGAGCTTGTTTATAAAAGCGTCTGGATTCTTCATCAAATTTCCTTTTTCCAAAGCTGGCAGCATATGCAATCCTTGTATCCTGTTCCTCTGTAAAATCCAGGAAATATGCCGGATCATAACTGTCCAGACTGATTGGTCCCCATACCTGGTCGCTTCCTGTACAGAACACATCTGCCTGTGGTTTATCCTGCTTCAACTCTTCCAGGGAAGTATATAATTTCGTCATATGTAACAGATTGTTTCTAAAGGAAGCAAACTTCTTCTCCATGAGAACAGTTTCCGGATATCTGCTCAGCTTGTATACAAGTCTGGTCAGAACATTCTTATTCCATTTCCCTGATTTTTTGAGTGCTACATTAATTCTCTTATGGTATTCTTCATCCTCACGGATATAATCAATAATAACTGCTTCATGCCCCAGCTTATCTGTCTCTTTCTGCAACGCATATGTTTGCAGGAAAGAACCATAATTGCAGATTGCATGACGTGTAATAATTGCAACTTTCACTGTCTACTCTCCTATACATGCAAGGAAATCTCTGCTGTTTTTCTCCAGCTTTTCAATGCACTTATCTACTGTATCGTAATTGATCTCTTCACTGAATATTTCGTTATTTCCATTCAGATCGACCTTGCCCGGTTCAATCTCAAACTGATTCAATAAGGAAGTGATCTTCTTAATTCTGCTCTCATTTGTCATATACACCTGAAATTGACGGTGATTTAAAATGGAAAAGACAACACCATGAAAAGTTCCTGTAAATACGAAGGCTGCATTTCTGAACATGCCGATCCATTCAAACGGAGTCAGATTAATGGTGATATCTTCATACAGCTTATCGCCTTCTCCTGCCCCGTAGACAGCGTATCCCTTTTCATGTGCCTGTTTTACAATTGTCTGTTTCAGCTCCGTTGGCATTCCATCACAATAATAGAACATAATATAAGGTTTCTTTATTCCACTCTTCTCCTGCATCGGGAATTTCGTAAGGAATGTAGGATCCAGTACTCTCACTGGTGTTTTATTTACAATACTGTTCACAAATTGCTCTGTAAGGTCATCTCTGGAGGAAATCGCCTGAAATCTCTGTAAACCTTTCACAATGTATTCTGGTAAATCATCTGACACGCTGCTTTTGCCTACGCTTGGCGCATATGCAACAAGTTTCGGACAGTTAAGTCCTTCACCAAACTTTACAGCCGCATTTCCCTTGCCTTCTTTATAATTCCATACTTCATCGCTCCCAACAATAATGCAGTCAAGATTTAACTTGTTGATAGCATTCGTTGTGTAACATCTTGAAGTAAGCTTCAGATATTGCTTTCTTGCCTTGTAGAAGGTACGTGGCAGGCTTATCTTCTGCAGCCAGGCTCTCAGGTTCTCTTTCTTTGGATAGAAGCGGAACCATCCACCGGTATTGATGATAAAATGCTTCAGATTAATGGCATTGATCATGACAACTTTATCCTGGGGATACATCTGCTGTACCGCTTCCTGTAATGCATATGCCTGCAAAAAAGCTCCGAAATTATTGATATAATGGTGTGTCAGTATTCCTATCTTCATAAGGTATTCTCTCCGTAAAGTTTTAAATATCTCTCCTGCAAAAGAACCGCTTCTTTTTCTATATTATAGTGATTCTCTGTAATCAGCGCTTCCTGATTCTCTCTCTGGGTCATCTGCATCTTTTTCTGTATCTCACTGACCCAGCTGTCCATATCTGCATGCAGGGAAAGAAAGGAAGCCTTATCAGACAAGCCAATTTCCTTTGTAACATTGTCTGAGAAAATACATGGCAGATCTGCTGCCTGTGCTTCTACACCTACTACAGGAAGTCCTTCCCATATAGACGGAAGCATAAATACATCAAATGCCTGATACCATTCATTTGCATTGCCGACATTACCAACGAACAATACAGAATCTGCAACACCCAGTTCTTTGGCTTTATTCTTTACTGTCTCCATTAATTCGCCATCACCAAGAAGTACCAGATATGCATCCTTATCTTCTTTCTTATATGCTGCAAATACATCCAACAAAAAAGTATGGTTCTTCTGCGCCATAAATCTTCCCACATGACCGATTACATGTTTTCCTTCAAGATGATACTGCTGTCTCATTTTATCTCTGACTTGAGGATTATACAGGAATCTGTCTACTTCTATCGCATTGGGAATAAAATCATAATTGCCTTTTTCAACAACTTCTTTTCCGTAATAGCATTCTGCTGCGGCTTTTCCACATGTATATCTTTCTGTGATATTAGCCGCCAGTCTGCTTCTGCAGAAAAGCTTCAATGGAAGCTTCCAGTCCTTTGTAATGCTTGCTCCATGTGCGTGATAGATACGTACGGGAATGTTATTTACTTTTGCTGCATGCAAAGCATAAACCCCAAGCGCTCCATTATGTGCCTCTACAATCTTATACTCCGGATGCCCATCAAACAGTTTCTTCATATATTTCAGATACAATGGATATTTAGCAGGATTCAGCCCAGGAGTATGATAAATCTTTCCTCCCATTCTCTGAATTTCATCGTCATAGGCTCCCGGCTTCGTCTTATTACATAAGAAATCAAACTGTACCTGATCGCGGTCAATATGGCGATAATAATTCATGAGCATTGTCTCAATCCCTGCTCTGTCCATGTTACTTACTGAATGTAATACTCGTATCATATCCTATCTCTCTTCCTCGTATTATTTGGAACCACTCCACCATTTGTCATATAACAGCTTCAAAACATATCCATCATATACAGGATCATACTCTGCATTTGGAATTGTCTGTCCCCACTGCGTTCTCTTCTGGGAAGTCACCTGCATTCCTCTGCTTGAAAAGAGCTGTACTATACTTGCGCTGCTTCCCTTTTTATCTTTTGCATCTATTCCTATAGCCGCAGTGAATTTTCCATCATTTCCAGTTTCTTTTATCCAGAAATCATATGCACATGCAACATATCTGACATCTTTCCGGTCCACAGCTTTTCTTTTTCCCCAGAAGTGCAAGGCGTAACTGGTAAATTCCTCTTTGGTCAGCGATATTTCCACATGATCAGAGTAATACTGTATGTTATTGCATTTCTTTGACTTATGTTCAGTCCAGGGCATTTTATATAGATAAACGCCATCCGGATACGGCTGTTCATCTATGATCGCCCAGTTATCAATGCTGTCCAGATAAGCAAATGTCTTGATTTTGCCAATGCATAATGTGAACTGATCAGGTAAATCTGCCCCTGCCGTACTGTAAATGGCTCCTATACCTACTATGGAGCTTTGTTTACTGGTCATACCGGACATAATCTTGCCGTTATCCCGGTTCATCTGTATCATTTCATTGCTTCTGCTCTCAGATGGCAGATTCATGGAACAATAAATCTCATCGGATAACAGATTTACAGGAATCACACCATCTTGCACTGTGGCGTCCGAAGCATCATATTCCTGCCATTTCACATAAGAAACGTTCTTATAATCCGCTTCCTGTGCATTAAGGATTTCATCTCTTGATAAAATCTGAACTGTATCGTTCTTCCTGATTTCTTTGGCATTTACAACGTCATCTGACATGATCACTTTCGCTGCAAGCAATACGATTGCAATGCATATTGCCGTTATCGTTATTTTTTGTTTCATCTTACTAATCCCTTTTCACAAACCATATCATTTTATCACTCTTATCTCTTCTCTTCTGCCATTCCATTCGCCATCGCTGCTCTGATGCGCTTCTTCTTCTCTCTGGCGCTTACTTTCTTCTCAGGCTCTTTCTCATACAACTGAATGGTCTTCTCTACTACTTCATCCCAGTTATATTTCATAGTAATGAACTCTCTGGATTCTGCTTTGAGCATATTGACGATTCGCTCATCCTCCAGCAGATTCTTTAACTCTTTCTCAAGGCTCTTGACATTGCTCTTTTCAAAGGTCACGCCCTTATCTTCTACTACATCTGCATTCTCCACGATATTGCTGACAACACAGCAGTTGCCGTAGCTCATGGCTTCCAGAAGGGAGATAGGCATGCCCTCTACATCACTGGGCAATACATAGAGATAAGCATTACTGAACAGTTCTTCAAGGGCTGCACCCTGCTGGAATCCCAAAAACATGATTCTTGGGTCATCCTCTGCCATCTTGACTACCTGTTCCACGTACTCACCGGAATGGGAAGTTCCACCTACGATACACAGCTTCTTATCTGTCGCAATATCCTTAAAGGCTTCAATCAGATAGTGAAGTCCCTTCTCCGGTACGATTCTTGCCAAAAACAGGATATAACTCTTCTTTTTGAGTCCGTATCTTTCCAGTATCAACTTGGCTTCTTTCAGTTCAGGCTTCTCTACACCGTTTGGAATCAGTGTTGCGTTTCTTCCGTACATATCCTTGAAGTATTTACGGTTTCCTTCTGATAAAACAATCAGTTCATCAGCATATTTGGCAGCCATTCTTTCCCCAAACTGCAAGTATCTGGAAGCAAATCCTCCCCACTTGGATCTCTGACTGTCCAATCCATGAATCGTAGCAACTGTATGAATACCGAATAACCTGGGCAGCCACAGCATAGCGCATGATCCTGATGCGTGATAATGAATGACATCATAGTGCTGAAACAGCGCATGTATGGTCGCCAATACGGAATATACGAAAGCATTGAGGCTTTTCTTCTCGAATGTAGGAACTGTAATAATGTGAATCCCTTTATATTCTTTCACTGCCTTCACATCATTTTCTTTTCCTGATACATGATGTCCTTTACGGTTATAGGCATATACTTCATGTCCCTGGGCTACCATTCTTTCTGCCAGTTTCTCTACTACGATTTCCACGCCACCCTCCCTGGATGGAATTCTCTTGTGACCGATCATTGCGATTTTCATACATTATCCTCCCTCATAAACCCTTATGTTTAACTGCCTACTTGCGCTTTTTAATATATAAAACTACCACAATTATAATGATAATGCCCAACAGTCCTGCCATTCCCAGCTGTACTACACGGGAAGCTCCTGATGTCTCCTGGCTGACTACTGCATTACTGGTCTGTTCTACAACATCATTGGTTACGTTTATTTTATACTCTCCACAATCTGTTACGAATGCATTCCCCTGTGCATCTGTATACTGATACTGAATCTTCAGAGTCTGAATGCCGCTCTCCAGATAGTTTACATAATAATCTCCTGTATAGGTCTTACCTGCCGCTGCGGTAGGAAGCTCTATCTCTTTGCTGTCTTCCTGTATATTTCCTTCTATTACAAGCTTTGCATCTGTGATGTCCACTGAACTTGCATTTTTGTATTTCACACTGACCAGCGAATTGACTCCTACTGTTGCATTACCGGCAACTACAGTAGAATCTGCAATCAGATTACCTGATATATAAGTAGGAATAATGATTGTCGTTGTATTATTTAAAGATGAAGAACCGGATGCATAGCTGAAATAGCATTTTAACTGTGCTGCATCTGCATTATATGCTCTGTTCACTGCTGCTCTCAGCGTAATGTCCTTTGATACTCCTGCTGGAATATTTCCAATGTATACCTGATTGCCTTCTCCATATACCGGCATCAGTGCATAATTGGCAGAATCAAAAGTCACCATGACATTCTGTGCATCTGTCACTGCACTGTTATTTTTAATCGTCAGATTGATCGTCACTTCTTCTCCTGCAACCAATGCGCCCTCTTCTATCTCATAGGCTTCTACACTGATGATTGCCGAATCAGCGCTGGCAATCTCTGTTGCATTTACTTTTCCGGCACAGAGGCACAGTACTGCGCACATCATGACTGCACTTGCAATTCGTTTCCACTGTTTTTTCATTTTCTCTATCCTCTTTTATGCATTCTTTCTGTTATTTTTCTTGTTTGCCTTCATAACTGCCCTGGCATGATCGGCATATTTTTCTTTCTTGAAATAGTCAAAAGAACGACGATATCTCTTATATTCATTGATATCCACTTTATTTACGATAACCCCCAGCAGGTTCGCTCTCTTCTCATCCAGTGTACTGACTGCTGTTGCCAGCCCCTTCTTGCTGCTCTCTCCCATCGCCACAACAAGAATACATGCATCTGTCTTCACTGCAATTGCGGTTGCATCCATTGCTGCTGTCACCGCCGGCATATCATAGATTACGAAATCAAAGTTATCAGCCAGCGTCTTCTCTACGTTCTCCATCTGTGTTGAGCACAGGAGACGGACCGGATTCTCATTCTGTTCTCCACATGGGATATAATACAGAAGCTCTGTTGTTGTTTCATAGATGATATCATTGATCTGTGCCTGTGCCGTAAGGTATTCTGACAATCCAACGGAAGCTCCCTCATTCAGTCTTTTATAGCCCTTCTTCTTACGCATGTCTCCATCTACCAGCACTGTCTTCCAGCCTGAGTTGGCAAGCGCTGCCGCAAGATTGATGGCTACTGTGGTTGAGCCGTCTCCCGGTTCACAGCCGCAGACCGTATACGTTTTATATCCGTTCTGCTCCTTCTGGATATGAATATTTACAACTGCCTGGTCAAAGGCATCATTTAATATGTAGTCCTGATTCTTATATATGTCCAACTTGTTCATCCGTCTTCACCTCATTAATCTTTGTATCTTGGAATCACACCAATGATCGGTAAATCCTCTCTCATGGTGCATTCTCTGATTGTCCGTGTTCTGGAATCAAATATCTCTCCAATAACAACAACAGCTGCACCGATCAGCAGACCGCCCAGGAAAGCTGCAATTCTGATCATCCACTGATGCTGTGTGGCATCAAAGGACACTTTATAGGCATATGGTTTATCCAGAAGCTTCACGGCATCTGTTCCCAGAATATTCTCCATTTCTATTGTGAAGGCTTCTGCAACTGCCTGTGACATCTCCATTGCTACAACAGGATCTGTATACTCACAGGTGATCTTCATGATCGTAGAATCCTGCACCGTTGTGGAACTGCTGCTCTTCTTTCCCGTGGATACGGTGGTAGATTTCATGATATCATCACCTGTTACTCTGGCATTTCCCATCAAGAGAGCTGCTCGTTCACATACTTTCATGGAAGTGGCAATATCCGCATAATCATTCATGGCACTTACGCCTACCTGTGCACTGCTGTAGGAATCACCTGACATTGCATATACACTGGAAGTAGCCTGGTAGGTGTCCTCTTTCTTCTCCATTGTCAGGATAAAGCCTGCAACACCACACAGGATAGCCATAACTATGAGGAAGCGCCATCTCTTTACCAACGCCCTCAGGCATCTTCCTACATCAATTTCCATTTCATTCTCATACTTCATCGTTGTTCTCTTACCTTTCTTTACTTTTTCATTGTCTATGCTATAATTAACAAATTGTTAGTGCAAACTACCCTATACCATAGAAATGAGGATTAATTATGAAATTATCATCTTTATGCAACCGTAAAAATGTTCTTATCTTATGTATTATTGTCATATTGCTGTATATCATCAGTGGATTCTATAATCCCCTCGTACTGACAAGATATGACTATACCAGCTCCAAAGTTCCCGAAGGCTTTGACGGATACCGTATTGTACATATCTCTGATTTTCACTGTAAGGAATTCGGTGATGGGGAATCTGATCTGATTGCAATGATCCGCAATGCCGAACCTGATCTGATTCTGTTTACCGGTGATTCCATTGATGATGAACATTCTCTGGATAATTATCGTGACCTGATTACAGGAATCTATGATGTCGCACCGATATATTATGTAAATGGAAACCATGAATATGATGCTTCTGCGCCACTGGCAGAGATGAAAGAATTGAATGAGAAGTATCAAGTACATGACTTAAATGATGCTTCTGTCGTAATCGGGCATAATGGAGATTCCATTTTGTTGAGCGGATTAGATTTCAGACTGACAATGCGGGGACTGCGAAATAACATTGATTATGCCAATACAACCATGTTCAATATTCTTCTATACCATGGTACCGATAAATTCGACGGTATTGCACCTTACAATTATGACCTGGTTCTCTCCGGTCATACCCATGGTGGAATTGTATGTCTACCTTTTATCGGCGGAATCATCAGTAATCAGAAAGAATTATTTCCCAAATACGATAGCGGTGTGTATACTTCAGGTTTATCTACTATGATATCAAGCCGCGGACTGGGCGATGCTTCCATTCCAAGATTCCATAATCCCAGGGAAGTCATCTGCATTACGCTGCATCACAGCTCATAAGGTATAAAAAAAGTTCCATCAAGAATAAATCTGCTTCCCCCGCAATTTACACTGATGAAACCTTACACACTTAAACCTAACATCTCTGTGTAATGAATTCCCCATATTCATTACACGCTCTCTCTTCATCTCTCTCAGTTATGACATAGGTTACATAACTGAGATACAGTATATCATTAGACATGTCTATAAGTAAACAGTAATTTATCCCAAAAACTTTTGCATAATTAATAAATATTTTATAAATAATGTCGTGTTGACATTGTTGCACAATATCATATTGCTCTTTTTTGGTACTTTTGATATACAATATTATGATGCAGTGCATTATATATGCATTTAATGTGCATTTTCATATTATTTTCACACTTTCAAAAAATAATTTGCAATTATTAGGAAAATTGTATATAGTAAACTTTAGCTTACGTTAGTAAGACTTATTGAGAGTACGTTAAAAGGAGTTAAGTAATTATGAAAAAGTATTTAGGAAATGCTGCCGTAAAAGGCGTCATTGCATCTGCCATGACTGCCTTGCTGGTAGTGACCGCACCCGTTAATGTAACTGCTGCTGATGCAGCTGCTGTGATTGAGTTCACAGACATAACAGATGCAGCACAGGAGAATATCCTGGATAAGGACACTGTAGAGAACAAAATTGAAGAAGCACTAAAGGACACAGATCTGACCAAAGAACAGAAAGACCTGTTAAAAGATCTTGGTGGTGACATAAGCCAGGTCGATACAACGCAGGATTCCTATGATGTAGTGGATGATGTAAAGGATATCATCCATAATGACGTAACAAATGCTGTTACAAATGAGAAAAACGATGCTGCTGCGGCGGCTGATGCTGCAGAGGAAATATCTGATGCTGCCGGCAATGCCGCTTCCCAGGTAAAGCAGGGTGAGACTGTAACAGATACCCTCTTAAAGGACGATCAGGATATTGTAAAAGAAGTAAAAGGCAATACTGTTATCAGTACTGATGAAAACGGCAATGAGACAAAGCTTGTAAATAGCATCACAGAAGAAGGTAAGATCATCCTGAATGTAGAGGACAGTGATGGCAACAAAGTCGGACTGACAGACTATACAGCTGATAAGGCTGCTGCCGCAAAGGAAGCTGCAGACACAGTAAGCAGCACTGTAAGCAATCTTAATCAGATCATCGGTTCTGACACACGTGTCAGCGAAGCAAGAGAGACAATTGATAAGGCAATTACCGATGCTACCACTGCAAGAGATGATGCCAAAACAGCTTATGATGCAGCAAGCTCTGTCTTAACAGAGGAAATGAAGCAGTACAATGCCTATGCTAAGTTCTATGGTCTTGACGCTTCCAAATATTCCAGAGCAAATGACAATACAGCTCCTGAATTTACTGAAGAGGAGTACCTTGCATTCATCCGGTCCCAGGGACTTACCATGAATAATACACAGACCAAGGCTTCTCTGGATGCTGCCAACGATCAGGCAACCAAGGATACTCTGGCTAAACAGGCTGAGGAAATCAAAGCAGCACAGACACTGGTAGACAGCTGCAAGGCTGAGATCGAAGAGGCTAACGGTGCTATCGATCAGATCGTAAGTGCTGAACAGAAGCTTGTTTCCGGTATTCAGAATATAATCGACCAGACTACAGAGCAGTTAAAGACAGCCACAGGTCTTCGTAAAGAACTGTTAAAGCATATGCAGGAAATTGCACAGGTTACGCTGGATACTTATAACAAAGTCGACATGGGTCAGGAGGTTCATCCTACAGAGAATGATCCTGATGCCACTAATCCTGATACCTTCAAGAACCGTTTCGATTATACAATCTACCAGGCAAAAGACCTGTCTAAGAATCTTGATGACATGGTAGATCAGGCTTCCAAAGAAGTTACTGATTCTGCAAAGCGCTATGATGAAGCTAAGGCAAAATATGAAGAGATCTTAAAGCAGTATGAAGCTCTTGTAAATAACAATATCACCTCCAATCTGGATGCACTTGAGCTGAAACTGGCCAACGCAAAGAATGAATTGGCAGAAGCTGACTTTAACCTGAACGAAGCACAGAAAGCTCTTGATACAGCTGCTTCATTGAAAGAGCAGTTTGAGAACGATATCGCAAACAGCGGTAACACTTCCGGTTCTGATGATTCCGGTTCCACAGGCTCTGATTCCACAGCCTCTGCTGCCACCACTGCTGCAGCCTCTACTGTAGCAATTGACGATGGAGCTACACCTTTGGCAGATGGTATCACAGATGCCGCTTCCTCTGATTTTGTTACCCTTGATGATGAAGCAACTGCTTTAGCCGACAGTGTACCTAAGACAGGCGATACAGCAAATGCTGCCATTCCTTTCGGCTTCGCTGCATTTGCCGCATTTGCAGGCGCTTTCGTTACCAGAATGAGAAGAAGGAATAACTAACAAAACACAAAAACAGGATGCAAGCTTCAACCTGCATCCTGTTTTTTATTTAGAATATGCTGTTATTATGATAAGCTGTCAGTTCCGGCTCCACTGTTACCGCCATTTCCACCATTTCCGTTATCTTTTTCCCATGTAAGATGTCCGGATATCTCACCATCACCGATATATCCACCGTCTCTGTAAATTCCTGTCCAGTTATGAGCTGTCTCTTCAATATCCAGCTGCTGTAACTTAGCTTCCTGCCACTGTTTCATTACTTTATTCCTCCTCTTATTTTGGTATATGAGTACCATAGATTACAAGGCTTATTATATGGACATATATCTGATATGTAAATAAATCTAACAGTATTGTTATTTTTGTTATGTATTATTCAGAAATCTCCCGAGAACCGACAGATACATCAGATACATCATCTGCAGCTCTTCATCCATACTGTTTTCTCTTCTGACACTGTCAATATCTGCCACTGCATACCCGGCCCTGCGGGCGTTTTCAAGGTCTGTCATGACTACTGCCCCTATTGTTGCCCAGTCCCTTTTTACCCGAAAGAACCAGTCATTATTCTGTACTCCATACCGCATCCAGTCATCCAGAAGCTCATGCGGAAGCATATCGCGGAAAGCCTCACGAATCAGCCATCTTGGAGTTCCTCCATGTGCATACAGCTCATAGGGCAGATGATAGCAGAACTGCAGCATTCTGACATCTCTCGTCGGATCTCGCAACACTACTCCGGCTGCCAGTCCAAGCTTCGTCTCATATTCTCCTATATAGGTATACATGGCCTTTCGCCCGAGGAAGCTTCTATGCGCCTCCTGATACAGCGGAAGCTTCTCCATGTATTCTACACCGCTCTCCCTTAGTCTCTCTATAACAGAATAATCTTTAAAAATCTCCTGATTCAGAAACGGATTATCCGGCTTGTACGTCCATTCACTGCTATGCGCCACTCTGTCTGCATATTGAAAATATCGCAGACAGGCTCCAAGCGCACTCTTCCTGCTTTCTTTTACATGTCTGCAGTAATGATTCAGATTCCTAAGAAGCGTAACATATCTCCTGTTGCGGTACAGATCATACAGTACATCATCAATATAGCCGTTTGATACTGTCGCATTCCCCATCTGTCCTGTCAGTATTACCTTACAGCCGTCTCCTGCACCTTTCTCATAGATCTCTCCAAGGCTTGGAATATTGACATACGCCTTGTATGGCATTTCCATGACATCCAGCCAGTGATCCAGGTCTTCGTAGCAGTTTTTACCGGAATTATTCAGGAAGGTAAGCTTCATGTTCGGATACTGGCTGGCAATTCTGCGTACATCGCTTTCCTCGTTAGTCACAAGATTCTTCGCAGTATGCGCCTCGTTCTCATACGGAACATACGTGTATGTGTACAGGTTCTTGCGCTCCTTCTCCAGCAGACGGGCTGCAAGGACTCCAATACTTGCAGAATCCAGTCCGCTGCTCATGGCTATCCCTATATTCCCGCTGCTTCGTAATGTATCTTTGACGCATTCACGATATAATTCATAAAATGCCCGTATATACTCGTCTGCACCGTGACACCGGCTGGTATTTTCGGTATTGGCAGGCTCCCAGTATATGTTCTCACATACCTCATCCTTTGTTATCCTGAGCCAGGTTCCCGGATTGCATTTGCAGATGTCCTTATATGGTGTCTCTGATGAGATGATATTAGGCATAAGTCCGGGGGCTGCAGCGTAATCCTTCAGATACCTCTCATTATATGCAATGGAAGGGACAGCAAGACGGATTGGCTCCATCAGGGTAGAGAAGAGCACGGTATTGTGCGCCCTGTAATAATACAGGCATCGGGATGATACAGGATCTGCGATCAGATAGAACTCCTTCTTCCTGCGATTCCAGATTGCGATACTGAACTGGCCTCTCAACTGCCGTACACAAGAGATTCCCCATTTCCGGTAAGCTGCCCTTATGATATCCCCATCCGGCATCCCGGAATCTGACAATTCCAGCTTCTGTAACAGCTCCCTTCGATTATCCAGTATGCAGTCTGCCGTAATGTCTGTTCCGTTCTCCTCATCTGCATAGGGCAGCTGCTCAAGGACAGATTCCCCCGTTATATACTGAATACCACATCCCATGTAGCAATCAGGCCTTTTATACTGCTCTATCCGGTCGAGTCTGCATTTTCTCTGATACGGTTCCTTCATTACTGTAATCTGATCGTATACGTTTCCCTCAAAGGAAACCTGTCCCCATATTGCCGACATGCAATGAATCACTCCTTTTTAATTGATTTACTCTACGCAGCTATGTATAATAATACACATATAACTATTCAGAAAGTCAGGTAAATATATGAAATTAGCAAACGGATATATGATCTGTGAAGTAGCCGGCAGCTTCTGTCTACTTCCTGTCGGGCAAAATGTCGCAGATTGCAATCACATCTTTAACCTTAATGAAACAGGATATTTCCTGTGCAGCCAGCTGAGGGAAGATCTTACCTATGCACAGCTTCTTGAGCGCATGGCTGCAGAATACGAGGTAAAAGGCGAAGGGGAAGAAATGTCCCTGCTCAGGAAAGACCTGGATGCCTTTCTTGGAGAGCTGCGCACCAGGAAGCTGTTAGCAGAACCATTTTAGCAAGAGAAACGCCATGAGAATTCATACCTATCAGATTGCAGATCTGCTCCTTGGTATAGAAGCAGATGAGAAATATCTTCATACAGAATTACAGGCTTTTGAGACAATTGACTCTACAGAGCCTCAGATACTGATACGGCTGATTCCATCCGGTTCTCCCCTTCAGTACAGTGGTTCTCTTTTAATTCACTCAGAGCTTCTTGATATTTATGATAATAACACATGTTATTATATTATATACCGGCAGGAAGCCTCCAGTGTCTTTGGCTATATTCTAAAGAAGGACACCAGAGAAGCCATTGTCTATATAAAGGCTGCTGCGCCTGCTACTGGCACGGAGATCATGTATTCCATACGTGACAGCTTTTTCTTCTATATGCAGCAGTATCAGCGTGTTGCCATCCATTCTGCCTCTATTCTCTATCAGGGCTATGCATGGCTCTTCGCGGCTCCGTCCGGAACCGGTAAGAGTACTCATGTACAGCTGTGGAAAGAAGCCGGCTACCCATCTGAAGACCTGAACGGTGACGTTGCCGTATGCTATCTCTCACCGGAAGGCATACCGCTTGCAGCAGGACTACCCTGGTGTGGTACTTCCGGTATTTACCGTAATAAGACCATGCCCCTTGGTGGTGTTATTTTCCTGAATCAGAGTTCGTCGGATAAGGTCATACCTGTTCCTGCTGCCAGAGGTATCCTGCTTCTGACCGCCCGCTGCCTCACACCAGCCTGGAATCAGGCTATGATGACCAGGAATCTGCATATCTGCCAAGCCCTGTCCGGGCATATCCTTCTATGCCGCCTCGACTGCACTATACAGCCCGCAGCCGCTGCCCTGATGAAGGCTTATATCGACGAACATATCAGCTAAAAGGCTACCCTTCTATATATTCTACTATCTCCTCTTGCGACAATCTGTGGCAGCATCTGTCATGAATCGAATACACACGGTTGCACTGCTTCAGCACAGAGGGGCGGTGCGTCGTTACGATCGTGGTGCGTGGATATTCATCCTGCATAATATTGTGAAGCACCATTTTCTCTGTATGCATATCCAGTGCCGAGGTCGCCTCATCCAGCAGAAGGATAGGAGACTTGCGCAGTAATGCTCTTGCTATGGAAAGTCTCTGTGCCTGTCCTTCCGAGAAACCGCCTCCACGCTCCTGTATCTGACTGTGGATGCCCTGTGGCAGCTTCTTTACAAAATCCCATGCGCACGCCAGCTTCAGCGCCTCAATGATATCTTCATCAGTTGCATCTTCCTTCACATTCCTCATATTATCCGCAATAGAGCCTGAGAACATCGTGTTACCCTGTGGCACATAAGCCATAAGCTGGCGCACGGAAGCGGTAAGCGGTATGTCCGTTCCTGCGTGGCCTGCACACAGGCAGCCCTCTCCGCCCTGCGGTCTGATGATAGATAAAAGATAACGCAGTATCGTGGTCTTTCCCTCGCCTGAAGGTCCTACCAGCGCGATCACTTCATGCGGATATGCTTCAAAGGATACCTTTTCCAGTACATTCTCGCCTTTTCCATAGGCATAGGTAACTTCATTGACACAGATTCCAATGCCGTCCTTAAGATACTCTCCTGCAAAGCGGCGCACCTCATCCTGCTGGCTGTAATCCTCCTTCGGCAGTGCTTCCAGCTCCATGATACGCATAACGGAATTGACCAGCGAGACCGTATTGGGGATGAATTTGATCAGTGTATTCATGGCTCCTGTCAGTGTTGCGGACAGTGTGAGGAACATGGTCAGAGTACCGTAGGATATGGCGCCTGTCCACACACGATAGATTCCCCAGCTGTACGACATATAGTTCGTCACCATAGCCGCAAGCGACAGGATCACAGAATTGAGATTCGAGGTCTTCTGATATCTCTTCTGCGACTCCTCATAGGCTCCCTGCAGTCTGCGCAGTCTCCTTGTGTACTGTGGAAGCAGGTCGAAGGCCTTCACGGTCTGTATATTCGTAAACGTCTCCTGTTGGAAAGAAGACATCCTTGTATTCGTTGCATAGGTTGCCTGATTGGCTCTCTGCATTCTGGCAAGCGATTTCTGACTGCACACCAGACTGATCGGCACACTTAATACGGCGATCACTGCAAAAGACGCATCATACTTAATGACCATATACAGTGCGGAGAAAAGTCGGAACAGACTGATCAGAAAGGTGGGAAACTGCGTCAGGATTCCACTTGCTACGATGGAGGAATCTCCACTCCATCTCGCCATCAGTTCACCTGAATGGAAGTGTGCCACCTCTTCCCACTCTGTCTTCATGATGACATCGAATACATCTGCTTTGATATCATCAGCCACCCTGATGCTGATCATGGAAGATACGTAGCTCGCCACCTGACTGATCAGCATGGTAAATAATGCTGCTCCTACTGTCATGGCAAAGGTCTTAAGCAGCTCTCCAGTATTATGTCCTGTAATAATATCAATAAGATCCTTCGAAACAAGGCTGCTTACAAGTCCTCCTATCGTGCCTGCAAATCCAAGCAGCGTATAAATGATGATGGATTTCATATGCTTCCTTGCATATTTCCACATCCATCTTCCTGCCTTTTGCATCACCGGAAGCTTATTCTTCACTTTTGTTAACATAATGTACCTCAAAAGAGCACCACTCTAAGTGGTGCTCAGATTAACTGAATCTTGGTTGTCCTACCATGGTGAACCTGTATATGCCTGAATTAGGACTTGAGGAAACGCCTACCGCTCCCAGTGAATTATTCTGTGATTTGTAATCCTCTACATTGGATTTTAATCCGAACTTCAGTTCCAGATTCTCACCGCTGTTGAACGGACAAGTATTGGAACGGCTTACGCTAAAGGATCTGGAGCTTGTCTGTGTTACCTCGCTCGGTCCATATCCCCATATCTCGATAATGTCAAAATTCGTTGTGTACTCTACGGAAACTCGTGATACCTTGCCCCCCTCACCTGTATAATGCACATACAGCTGTCCTTCCGAATGGCTTCCGCTGTTGTGGGAAGTCCATCCCTTCTCTTCTACTGTATAGTCTCCTCCGGGTGGTGTCGGATCATCCTTTGGCGGAATAATCGGTATATCAGGAATATCCGGGCTGCTGCCGCTTCCTGCGTATACGCCCTCCACCGATACATCCATGTCGTCAATTAACGGGCTTGTGTACTCTCTCATTCTCTATCCTTCCTTACCAGTATAAACTGCTCTGTGAGCATACTTTAATGCATTGTATAACAGCCTGTCCACTTTGTAAATGTTTCTAACACATTTGTTACATTTACAGGTCTGCTATTGCTTAAAGAATGCATATGGCGCTATACTATAACTGATAAAAATGTAACGAATCAGTAAAGGATTACACATGTATCATTATAGAATTTATGATCTGAATTTAATATCCGATCTGTCATTTCCACAGCTTATCTCCTGTGAAACAGAATGTGCAGATGTAGAGATTACTGCCTCAAGGGTAGCAGGGCAGCTTCCCCCTCATCCCTCTGATGTGTCTTTTGACTGTGGCATGGACATAGGCTGGCTGGAGAACCAGACCTGCTCTCTTCTGGTGCAGAATGGCAATTCCATACGCTATGAGCTCAAAGCCGGAGGAAATGAGCAGTATCTTCGTACCTACATACTTGGCTGGGGAATGTCCATGCTTGCCATACAGCGAAATGAAGTCGCTCTTCATTGCAGTGCGATATCAGACGACACAGACGCCATTCTCTTCTGTGGGGAAAGCGGAAGCGGCAAATCCACCCTTACAAGTGCCTATCTGGCGCGTGGGTATCACCTTATGGCAGATGATATGTCATTTGTATCATATCATAATGAAACAGTCATGGCTAAAGCGGCCTTTCCCTATCAGAAGCTGTGCCGGGATGCTGCACTTCGCTCCGGTCATCCGCTTGACAGTCTCATCTACATAGATGAGGTCAAGGATAAATATCTGGTTCCCTGTCATGAGATCTTTGACGATACCTCCAGACCGGTAAAAGCCATCATTATCCTTGGCAAAGCACCGGTCAGCCAGGTCTGGCTTCATAAGCTGGAAGGGCTTGATGCCTTTCATGCCTGTGTGAACAATCTCTTCCTGCGGCATCTGTTAAAGGAGAAAAAATACGCTCCCGCTACAGCCGGGCAATGTCTGAAAATCGCATCCAAGGTTCCTGTTTATGTGATTCTGCGTCCTCTTGAAGCAGACACGACCGGGGAGGTCATTGAAACGGCCTTTGCCATAACCAGCAAAGTGAGGTAATGCTATGCCTAATCTTCTGTTAATTGATGATGATAAAGAAGTTCTGAAAATCAACGCAAAATATTTTATACAGGATGGCTACACCGTAAAAGCCGCCACCAATGCCAGGACTGCCTACAAGCTGCTAAAAGATTATACGCCGGACTGTATCGTTCTTGATGTCATGATGCCAGGTATTGATGGATTCAAGGCCTGTACAGAACTGAAGAAATTGTGTCAGGCTCCTGTCATTTTCCTGACAGGACGTGATTCCGAGGATGATAAGGTACAGGGACTTCTGCTTGGTGCTGACGATTACATGATCAAGCCCTACAGTCTCAGGGAGCTATCAGCCAGAATCCAGGTACTGATACGGCGCTATCAGAAGACCTCTGTAGTATCCGCAGCCGTATTGGAATATCCTCCCCTGCGGCTGGAGCTTAATGTCAGGAAAGCATTCTATGAAAATGAGGAAATTCCTCTCACCAACAAGGAATATGACCTGCTTCACCTTCTGGCTGCTTCTCCGAACACTGTCTTCACCTTCGAAGATATCGGACAGGCTATCTGGGGACAGTACATAGAATCCGACCGTAAGACCATCATGGTCACTGTAAACCGGCTTCGTAAGAAGCTGAGTGATTATCCCGCCCTGTGTCATTCACTGGAAACAGTCTGGTCTAAGGGCTATCAATTCATCGTAAAGTAAGGAGAGCTTCCATGTCTGACAAGAAGAACAGCTTCCAAAAGCCTGAATTATCCGTAGAAGAATTATCTCATGCGCTCTACCATGCGAATCTGAAGCTGAACGCTGCCAATCAGAAGCTTCGCCAGCAGGAGAAGCAGCGTCTGGAGTTCTATGCCAATATTTCCCACGACCTGCGTGCTCCCATCACTGCACTGTCCAGCTCCATAGAATATATGCTGGCCTGCCCTGAGCTTCCCTCGCAGGAGATTAATGAGAATCTTGTGCTGATGCAGAAGCGGATTGTATATCTGGAGCATCTGATCAACGATATTTTCCTGCTGTCTTCGCTTGATTCCTCTGACAGCAAGGTTCATAAGGAAGAAGTTGATATGCGTTTTCTGCTGGAGGATTATTTCTATATGTGCGAAGAGGATTCCCATTATTCAAATGCCGAGCTGCACCTGAATATCGTCAAAGATCTGGATGTCACACTGTCTGTAGATCCTATCCTTATCCAGCGTGTACTGGACAACCTGTTCACCAATGCACTCAAATACAGCAAGGGTGTACCCTACATAGAGCTTGGTGCCTATATAGAGGGCTCTGAGCTTGTCATCTACGTGGCTGACCACGGCATCGGTATCTCCAGACGCAATATTGAGAAAATCTTTGAACGCTCCTATACTGTGCAGAAATCCCGTACTCCCGGCTCTGATACAGGAAGCGGCTTTGGTCTTTCTATTGTAAAATCCATTATGGAGCATCATAACGGCACTGTCACCTGTGAAAGTGAGCCCCAAAAAGGAAGCCGCTTTATTCTCCGGCTTCCACTCTGATACTCTATTCGATAATCGTCTTGTTCGCAATTTTTATCTCCCGGTCGCAATATTGCAGAATACTCTTTCTGTGGGTGATGACCAGACATGTAGGTCTGGGTGTGAGTCTCTGAAGTCCGCGTATGACCTCCTGCTCCGTAGCCTCATCCAGTGAAGAGGTCGCTTCATCCAGTATAAGAAAAGGCGCCTTTTTCACGAAAGCTCTTGCAATGGCAATTCTCTGGGCCTGTCCTTCTGACAGTCCATGTCCGCGCTCCCCTATCACGGTATCTATGCCCTTTGGCAGCTCCTGTACAAAATCATATGCGGCAGCCAGCTTCAGTGCCTCATTCATTTCTTCCTCTGTAGCATTCAGGTTACCCATTCTGATATTTTCCCGCACTGTTCCGCTGAATAACGTATTACCCTGAGGCACATAGGCAATGAAATTCCGCGTTGCGGCATTCGCCTTCTGTGTCTCGCCTTTTTCATTATAAAAGGTCACACTGCCCTGTATATTGCTCATAAAGGACATAATAATGCGGATCAGTGTTGTCTTGCCGATTCCTGATTCACCGATAACAGCTACGAATTCTCCGGGAGCTATATGCAGTGATACATTCTCCAGTACGTTATCCTGCGTATAGCCAAAGGTCAGCCCTGACACATCAACGCCTGCCTGGACGACCGCAAGAGGCTCCTCCTCCTTCTCTTCCAGAGGAAGCTCCTGTAATTCCATGATTCGCCCTGCTGATGCCAGAATCGAGACAACTCTTGGAATCTGCTGTGCCAGTCCCATGACAGGAGCCTGCACTCTGTTGACCAGTGTCAGGAATACCGACATCGTACCGTATGTAATGGCTTTTCTTGAAATCTGTATCGCACCATAGGCAAACGCAACGATATAACCGACCTGGAAGGACATGGACATGGCAGTAGAGCTTATCAGTCCCATCTTCGTTCTCCTGTATACCCAGCCAAACCTCTCTTCTCTAAGCTGTGTCAGTCTCTGCGTGGAATACTCTTCATTGGCAAACGCCTTTACGATCAACAGGTTGGCAAGACTCTCCTGAAGGAAAGAACGATAGGCCGCCTCTGACTCCTGCACCTTTACCTGCAGTCTCTTAAGCTTCCTGCCAAACCACCAGGATGATACTGCTGCCACCGGTGCCACCAGCAGTGCGAAGCATGCAAGCAACGGTGAATAGCTGAATAACGTAATAAATACAAGCAGTAACTCCACTATCAGCTGAATGATGCTTGGAATCGTACCGATAATACCATCCGCCACATTGCCTGCGTCACTGGTCAGTCTGGTCATCAGATCTCCTGTATGATATTTCTTCACGTCCATCCAGTGAGAATGAATAATCTTCTCGTAGATCTGCTTGCGTATTCCAAAAGAAAACTTCTCCGTCAGCATCGTATTCATCAGCGTACCGAACACCGATACAAGCTGCAGTCCTATTGTCAGGATCAGATAGCAGACAATCAAGGTAATAATGGGATTCCCCTCTGTTGCCTCATCAATGATACGCTTAGTCAGGGTGACCATGACAAGTCCGACCACCGTATATAACAGGTTAAACATCATCATGACTGTGATTCGTCCCATGTAGGGCTTTGCATACTGTACAAGCCATTTCGCATACTGATACTGGTTAGACCTGTCACTCCATAAATTCTTTATCTTGCTCATATTCTCTCTCAATTTCTGAATTTGGCTACCATGGCATAACTGCTGCCATTTCCTCCGGTTACATACATCTGTCCACAGCGAAGCCACGCATGGGCGATCATTTTACCTTCATCCTTACCGACTCCAAGATACAGAGTGGAATGAATCCCTGCCTCCTTGAGCAGCTTCCTTGCTGTCATGGCTCTTACCAGACACTTGCTCTCCCACAGCGTATGCTCCGTGATCCTATTCACATGCGTACTGACTCTCTTGGCCTTCCTCAGGTTCTCCATCGTCTCCTCCTGCGGGGATTCCCCGCCACGCTCTCCCATCATACGCTCCAGCTCCTGCTTGGGCAGCCACAGGATACACATACGGTAAAACCAGGTGTAGAAATATATCTTGATACTCATCCATTTTTCATTGTTATAACGGATGTAATTCCATATGCGTGACACAAATACACCCCCTCAATAACGCTCTCTATGCACTGAAACCAGTATAGCAACCAGCCTGTAAAAAATCTATCGGGTTTTGTAACTTTTTTCCTATTTTTTCATTCGGATTTTGTTGACGAAAACATATTACAATCTTATAATTTAAATGTAGTTGGTTATTAGGAATGAGAGAAGAGGAACACTACATGATGAACGATAACACAATAGTACATCTGGTGAAGCATCTGGATGTCACAGACCTTGCCGGTGAGAAGGTTATGATTGATTTCGCCACCGGTAAATACTTCCTGCTAAAAGGCTCAGCAAATGAAATATGGGACATGCTCGATCAGGATGTTACCATTTCAGAGATCAGAAATTCACTTATGAACATTTATGATGTTGATGAACCTACCTGCACAGCTTCCATACATAGCTTCCTGCAGCAGATGGCGCAGAACGGATTTATTGAATTCCACAACTGATAACAAAAGATTGCCACGGATGTTCTGTGGCAGTCTTTTTTATTTGATGCCATCCATAAGATGAAATATCATATCAGCCAGCTGTTCTACTGTCTGTGTGTGAAGCGGCCTCCTAAGCTCATAGACTGGAATATCCCTTGCTATTCTCAGGCACTGGGAGAATACCTTCGGTGTAACCCCCATCTGCCGATAGCTTCTTTTCCGATACAGATTGTTACTGATCCATTGAAGCTTCCCGCTTCCCTGATGCTCTATCAGCTCTACCTCTTCCCCGTCATGATTGAGAGTCAGTATGAATATTGCCTTCAAAGGACGGGGGATAGCTCCCCAATACGCATCCTTCATGCCAAGGATATATTTCTCCCGCTCTCCGTCATTTATGTAAGTAAGCTCGTCCTTCTTAAGCTTCTGCTGCTCTACTACATTAAGGCACAATCTCCTTGTCGGATATGCACCTTCTATATATATTCCATCCTCTTCATAGCTTAATGCAGCCACATCATCTGTGATAAAACGGCAGTTTCGCTTTAACAGATAATCTGCAAGCGTTGACTTCCCGCTTCCGCTGTCTCCGCTGATCAGGAATGCCTGATTCCTGTCCGGAAGCATAAGACCACTGCCATGCAGAATGATTTCTTCTTTCTCGACCTTAATGATAGCCAGTGCCATATTCAGAATCCACTGATGGAACATCGGACTGTGTACATCCATGACCGGTGTGTATTCTATCAGATTCCCGTCCGATATCACGAACAGTCCGATTGTGTGATAATACAACATACTGCGGTTACGGTTGATTTCGCAGACACTCCATTCCTGCCCATCCTCTGACCATTCTGCTCTCTCCGTCCTGATGGTCTCCTCTATCCTTCCTATCTCCTCCTGCATATCGGCATATCTGATACTGACCTGCACATACGCACTCTCCCTGCATTCATACGCCTCTCCGAGCTCAATATCCGACTCCACTATCATACCATATATCTTATATAAATACATTCGCTCTCCTTACTACGACTATAGAGAAAAAGAGCTGAACAAAGCCAGCTCTTTTACATAAGATAACGGTAACTATTCAGAATAGTTACTGTTATCTTTAGTTAGTACTTGTACTTCCGTTACCAGGTCTCCACCACTTGCCATCTGATAACTGCTGCCATGGTCCATCAAAATCATCATCCGGAAGTAATCCGTTCTGAGTCATTTCCAGAGATAATTCTTCAGCTTCTGCATTCATCCAGGTTTTTTTCATCTTATACTCCTCCATCTCTCTCATAAAATATTTGTACAATACTGATTATATGGATTTTCCCGATCAATACAATAGTTCCTGTCTATTTGTTAGATTTTGTTAGATTTATCCTGGCTTCATATTGTAGAAGGAGTAGTGTATACATATGCCTAGTCAGGTCAAATGCCGAATATGCTTCTATGTTCTCCTTGTCAGTCAGATCCTTCCTGGCTCTTTTCGTATCCACGTATCTGCTCGACTCGTACTTATCATACAGCTGTATCCATTCTTCCCGTATCTTCTTCCAGTCTGTTCCCATACGGTATACAAGGTCTGCGCTCTGCTTCCCTCTCTTGTGAAAATGAAATACATGTGGCGGCATGATATCTTTTAGGTATACCTTGATCAGTCTTCTGTCTGTCCCATTCTTGCAAAACTGCTCTACAGGCAGATGAATACAGAATTCTATCACCCTTTTATCACGGGTCGGATCTCTCTCCAGAACTCCCGTTACAAGGCTCATCTTCATATAAGATTCCCCTATCTGTCTGAGCGCCAGAAAATGAACCAGTAAATGACGATATTTTTCAAAGTCTCTTACTACCTTGAAATTCTCCTCATTCATCTGCTCCAGTCTCTGCCTGCATCCATTATCATCTGCTGCCTTTTTCCTGACAAAGGATCTGCCATATGGGGATGGCTGCGCCCTGTATCCTGTCAGGTTATCCTTAATGATTCCCCTTAATGCATATCTGCCCGAGAATCCCATGCTTTTTGCAAAGGCTTGCACCTCCTTCAGCAGTCTGATATATCTGTGCTTTCTAAACAGGGTATTCATATACACATCGAGATCAGAAAAAGATACCGATGTATTTCCATAGCTTCCGGTCAGCATAAGTCTGGCTCCCTTATGATATGCCTGCTCCATTCCCTGAGTAAGCCACAGGCAGTTCTGTATGGATTTAAAGGGAATCTCAAGAACTTTTGCTTCTTCCTCTATCAGCTCCCATGGCGTTTTGCCATTCAGATCCAGATAGGTGGATTCTATATTACCATAGAATTTCGCAGTTTTCTCCACGTCCTCCTGCTCATTTTCTATATACCGTCCACTGTTATCATAGTCATAGCCCTTCATAGGCACAGATGTGAAGGAATACAGCTTCTTACCCTGTTGCTTCAGATAAGGGGCTGCTATGGCTGCCACTGCCGTGGAATCCAGACCACCACTTAACATGATGGCTGTCTCCTGTGGACTTCTCATGACATCCCTGACAGCCTGCGACCAAAGCTTCCTGAATTCCTCCCGGTACTGTTCGTCTGTCTGCTGTCTGTTCTCCCTGAAATCAGCAAAAGGCTGCCAGTATATCTGCTTTCTGATCTCTTCTTGCGTTATCGTGATACACTGCGCGGGAGCTGTCCTGTATATGTCCTGTATCGGATTTTCCTCTGTCTCACTGATCATGGACAGGTAATCCATTGACAGGAAATCCAGCATCCAACGGTCATTGAGCTCTACATCAGGTGCTATAAGTCTGAGCGGCTCCAGCAGAGAGGAGAAGTAGACAACATCCCCCCTCTTTGTGTAATAGACCAGTCGGTTACCCACTGCATCTGCTGCAATCTCAATTGTATTCGTATCCTGGTTATACCATACAAAGGCGTAGGCTCCCAATATGTCATTGAGGCACTCCATGCCATATCGCCGAAGCATCCGAAACAGGAGTTCTCCATCAGGTATGGTATCTACCTCCTCCTGTATTCCTAAACGTTCACACAGCTCTCTTCGATTATCCAGCACAGCATCCACCGTAAAGTAAATACCGGACTCCGTGCAGGGTAATTGCTCCTCTTTTGCCTGTGGCACAAAATACTGGATTCCACAGCCCATATAAATATGCTGTGCACATATCTCTTCGTACCTGTCTATTCTGCATTTTGCAAATGCAGCCTTTAAAAGCCTTATCTCTTCTTTCGCAATCTCTCCTCCGGTCAGGTTGACAGCTCCCCATATAGCAGACATTTCAAGTCCTCCCTCAATCAAAATATCTTACACTGCAATACAGGCTATATAGATTTGGAATACTGCATTTTTCCTATGCTATATGATGTATCAGGAAGCGATGCATATACTGCTCGTTACTGCCTTTATTGTTTCTTTTTCTTTGCCTTAGATACTACTGCTGCCAGCATGGCACTCACACCTGCTAACAGAAATGGATATTCTGTCCTTGGAGCATCACCTGTCTTCGGAACGGTATCTGACAGCGGAACCTGCTCATCATCAAGAACCACGATATCAGGCTCAAAGGATGATGCCAGTGGAACATCCTCATCCGGAATTACTGTAATACCATCAGACAATGGTGTGACTACGTCAGGAATTACAACTGTATCGCTGTCTGTAGTGTCATCATTCTGAGTCGGTGTGTCAGATGAACCACCTTCAGACGGTGTATCCGGGGTGTCCGGGGTGTCTGGTGTATCCGGAGTGTCCGGCGTATCTGGTGTATCCGGGGTGTCCGGTGCATCTGGCGTACTTGCCTTGCACAGGTGTCCATCAATATGATAGCCGTCATTCTCGTGCTTAAATGTATATCCTACGAAATATACACTGCCCTCCTGCGTCATCCAGTCCGGCAGCTGATCTTCATCTGATCTCAGAACAAACATGGTCTCCGGAATGATCTTCTTCGTCTTCGTATCATACTTCCAGTATATCTTGTTCATGGTTCCGTTATCTGTGGAAGAGATACCAAGGCCGATTCTCTTATCAGCTTCTCCGTACAGCACAAGCTTGCCGTCCTTTGTCCTGTAGTCATACAGTTCTTTTACATATGCCTTGAAAATATCATAAGGAACTACGATATCTGTTGTTTCGGATATTGGAGCGAAATTAATCTGATCACGGGTAACAACATCAGCGTCTCCCTTATCGAACTGCTTATCATTACTGTAGCTGAATTCTGCATTTTCATTCTTGGTGCCGACAAGCTGTCCATATACACCTGTTACGACCTTACTCTGACTTGCCTTGACCAGTTCATCTGCCCATGCCACATAGCTGGCTGCTGCCTTCTTCTCGTCTCTGACCTTATACAGATCCTGTCTGGCACTGTTCATTGCTGCAATCTTCCTGGTCAGCTCCATACGAAGGGAAGACAGGTTCGGAACAGTATTCTTAACGGACATGATCACATCATCCAGTTCATTCTTAGCAGTATCATATTTCTGCTGTGCCTGCTCAATATTCTTCTCTGCTTCCTCGATCTTTGTCTGTGTATCCTGATTCTGGGCATTGGAGTCTGCCGTATTAGCGGCTTCATCTGCACCGGCATTCTGTACTGCTTTCTGTGCTTCCTGTACACTCTGCTGCATATCATCTGCTGCCTTCTGTGCTGACACATATGTATCTTTGGCTTCTTCTACAGTCTGCTGTGCCTGCTCGATTTTCTCCTTCTGCTCTTCCAAATCTGTCTCTACGATTTCTGCCAGCTCCTGTCTGATTTCTTCTGTTTCCTGGGTCAGTCCTGCCTCTGCATTGAACTGTTCCTGCTCTTCCTGTGTATATTCAAGTATTTCTCCATTATAAGATATCAATTCATATCCGTATGCCTTGGCACAGGCATTGTATCTCTTGATCTCATCCTTTAATTTAGCTTCTGCATTGGAGAAAGCCTTCTCTGCCAGATAAGCTGCATTGTATACATCCTTGGCAGCCTCCTTGACAGCCTCAGCATATTCTGCTATTTTCTCATCATCTGAATTCTCATCAAGTGCCTTCTCCAGCTCTGCCTTGGCATTCTCTGCAATCTGTGTCTGTGTATCGACATAATCCTTCATTGTTACAGTAGTAATACTGCCGTCTTCTTCAGTCTTCTCACCGACAATGACCTCATATTGTTCCTCTCCATCCGGATCAGTCACTGTAACCAGACTATCCTTCACTTCCTGCTCTGTCTCGTCTGCCCCGGACTGAATCTCGCTGGCAGCCTCTTCAAGTGCTTCTCTGTTCTCCTCAACTTCGCTCTCAATAGCTTCAAGCTTCTGCTCGGTATCCTCTGCTATTTCAGATGCTTCCTGTGCAGCTTCTTCTGCCTGCGATGCTGCCTCTTCTACAGTCTCCTCAACCTCGGAAGCAACCTGCTGCAGATCTTCATCCTGTGCTGCATTGTCCGCATTCTGACTGTCTGCTCCGGCTTCATTATCTGTATTCTGGTTGTCTTCTCCGGCTGCATTATCCTGCTGCTGTGCCTGTACTTCTACTTGTTCCTGCACATCCTGCTGTTCCTGTACCTGTACAGACTCTTCTGCTCTGACTGTCAATACTGAATTACTCACCAGCATAACAGTCATTGCTGTTACAATACATCTTTTGACAATAGCTCCTCCAAGTTTACGCTTCATACATAGTACCCCCTTGCTCTCTCAATCCCAATAAACTTTTGTTTAGCTCAATAGTATTTTTATTCTATAACGAAATAAAATGAATGACAACTCATTATGTTCATTGTCATTCATTTTCATAAATTCTTTCCAAAATGAATTAGGCAATATGCCCCAAAGCAGTATCTTGCCAGCCAGATATTGAGCTTATCCTTTATTGGAAAGCACTTCGTGTCCGTTTCATTATATACCTGAATATAGAACCGCTTTAATTCTGCAGCCATATCAGACATTCCCCTGTGCAGCGCCTGCTTTCTTTTGCGTGCCATATTTCTCAGAAAATAGGAATCAAACAAAGGATACAGCTCCTTAAGGCTCGTCTTTCGGATCTGATTTCTCAGATATAACAGGGCATCTCTATAGGCAAGATACAGATCAGGATCTCCATCATTCATAATACTGCCTTTTCTTTGACGATATCCATACAACTTCTGCTCTACCCACACAGCCCTTGTGGCATCAGACAAAACATCCATATTAAAATAATTATCTTCCATTTTCCTGCCCACCGGAAAGCTGTGCTCTCCGATCAGATTCTTCCTGTACAGCTTATTATTTACGATGACAGCCGCGACATTCCACGCATCTGTCAGGTGCTTAAGCAGCTGTACTCTGTCTTCTGTCTTTTCTCTCCACACAGCTTCATATGCCGGGAAGGTGAATCCATCCTCATAGAAGAGCACCTCCTGACAGATTGCAACATCCGCCTGTGTCCTCTCAAGTGCCTTGACCATCCTGCGGTAAGCATCCTCATAAATGATATCATCCGAATCCAGAAATGCCACATACTCGCCTGAGATGTTCTCAAGTCCTCTGTTTCTGGCTGCCGACAGTCCCTGATTCTTCTGGTGAACTACGCGGATTCTGGTGTCCCTCTTCTCCCATTCATCACACAAGGCGCCACTTTGATCTGTGGAACCATCATCAATCAGTATGATTTCCAGATTCTTATAGGTCTGTCCTGTCAGGCTGCCTACACACGCATCCAGGTATGCTGCAACATTGTATACAGGAACTATGACACTGATCAGTGCATTCTCCATACAAAGCCCCCTTTATATCCCCCTTATTCTCTGATACAGAAAGTACACAAGCCTACATCGATATGCCAGTTGTATGATCACTCTGTCCTTCATGGAACACCTGCTGTATTCGATGCATGGATAAAGTCTCTTACTATAGGCCTGATACAGCTCTCCACTCAGCTGTGAGAATCCTGCTTTTTTCGCCATATATTGAAGTCTGGCCAATTCCTTGAACACATATATATCCATGGGCGCTTTGAGATCTGCCAGATCACTTCCAGAAATAATTTCTCTCTGGTGCCACAGAGCCTGCGTCCAGAAGCTGTACACATCCCCGTTACCTGAGTTCATGGTACTTCCCGGTCTCTGCCTGTAGCCATACAAGGCTTCTTTAAGCCATACTGCTTTGGATATCCGGCTCATAAGCTCAGGCTGGATATACATATCCTCCATTTTGATATTTTCACGGAATCGCACCTGGCAAAACAGCTCTCTTCTGTATAATTTGTTCCATGCAAAATTAACCGGACCGGTCCAGCTATCCATGAAATGAGCAAATACCTGCCTTTTATCCTCTACACTTTCTATATGATAAGCCGTAATCTGTGAAAAGTCACAAAAGTCCCCACTGAATGCAAGTTCATGGCAGATCGCAACATCTGCGCCCGTCTCATCAATTGCCTCTGTAAGCCACTGGTACATCTGTGGATGAATCACATCATCCGAATCCACAAAGCCGATATAATCACCTGTTGCAAGCTCCAGTGCCGCATTTCTTGAAGCAGAGATTCCCTGATTCTTCTGATGAATTACCACGATTCTGTCATCTGTTCTGGCATACTGGTCACATATTGTACCACTCTGGTCTGTAGAGCCATCATCTACAAGTATGATTTCCAGCTTCTTATAGGTCTGTTTTATAATGCTTTCTATACTTTCTTTCAGGTATCCTGCAACATTATATACCGGTACAATAATGCTGATTTTTCTCTCCATATGCATTTCCCTTATTTCACCAATACTGATACTGCCTGCAGCTGGCTTGCATCCGTACCTGATACAGATATTGCCAGCTGCCCGGTTGTCAGATATGTACCATAGTCACCCCAGGATATATTTCTTCCGGGACTGTTCAGGGATATTTTAATCTGTGCAGTTCCCTGCGGTACTTCTACTATGATGTCCTTTTTCTGAAGCTCCTTACCAGACAGATACTGTCCTGACGCATTATAGAAAAGGATTCTCTGCAGCCATATATCACTTGCCTCTCCCGTAGCGGTCAGACTCAGCATACACTGTGAAACCGAAGCCTGCTGCCATGGTATCGTTGCAGTAATCGTTCCCCAGTAAGCGTTCTCCAGAACTCCTGAGCTCAGATTGGGCATCTTATTCTCATATTGCGACTGCTGGTTAAGCACCACTGCATTCACTGACTGGTATGCAACTCCTCTGGCCCCATCCATCAGCGCCTGAAGCATTGCCGTATCAGATTCTGCGAAATTGCGTCGGTTGATCACTCCATAATCTGAATTATTGTCCCACCAGATACATTTCATGCCATGCTCTGCTGCTCTGGCAACATAGTTGGAAGCCTGTCTGGCTCTGATACCTGCTGCCGGATAGGAAGAAGTCGTTCCGAATTCTCCGATGACAACAGGTGCACCGATTCTGTCGGAAAAAGCCTCCAGCTGAGCAAAATCACTCTCAATGTCCTGATTGTATTTCTTCGTATAAAAGTGCACCTGCACGATCAGTCTGTTGCTTATTGTGTCCTGCGGCAGTACAAATGCCTGCAGGATATCTGCACTCGTTCCGTCAAGTAAAGTAGGAACCATCAGAATTCTGGAAGCATTGTTTCCACCTGTCTGTCTGACTGTTGTGACAAATATCTGGTTCATACGGTTCATCTGATCTGCTGCCAGAGCACTGTAATTCCAGCTTTTCTCCACATTATCGATTTCATTGAAGCCTTCAAATATCAGATGCTCATCATAATCCTTGAAATATGTAGCGATCTGCTGCCACAGACTCTGGGATTTCGCCAGTACCTGCTGCATTTCGGTCTCTGATACACCGGCATACAGAATAGGCTGGTCATGATGGGAATTCAATATGACATACATCTGATTGGCAAGTGCATAATCAACGACCTCCTGGACTCTGGCAAGCCACTCCTGCCCGATATAGAGTCTGCCCTTTTCATCTACTCCTGTATTGTAATACCAGGTGACCGGTATTCGTATCGTGTTGAAGCCGCACTGTGCCACATAGTCTATCAGATCCTTCGTCACATAAGGATTGCCCCAGTTCAGCTCCTGCTTCAGATTCCGGTCTGCCCCCCGGTTATTCTTATCGCATTTGGAATCCAGAGAATTACCAAGGCTCCATCCTACGTTCATCTTCTGCATGAATGCTTCTGCCGTGAGTGCATCCATCCTGCCTTTTACCTGGTAAGACTGATATGGCTGTAACCCGAAGGAAGGATAATTCTGTATCAGACTCTTATATTCTTCTATCGAATAGCTGCCCTGTCGCTTGTCATTGGTATATACTGTCAGTGCGATCTTGGCTGTACCTGCATTCTTCTTCCATTTCTGTCCACTGTGAAGATCCGAACCTGCTATTACCTTATTCTGACTGTCCAGCTCCAGAATGTTCATTTTCAGATATCCTCCCGGAAGCCATACCTGATAGGTTCCGGCATCTGGTATACAGTATGCCTGATAGGCAATCTTAGTCCGGTCAATGATGCATTCTCCTGTCTGATAGACATAGCCTCCGGCCTTCCAGTTATCTGCTCTGCCAAAATCAGCATCCTTTATAGCTATGGTCGGAACCTGATAGGCTTCCCTCTGTTCTGTCGAGAATTCTATCTGCAGTCCGTTCTGAAAAAGTGACTGGATATCTGTCCCCCAGACAGAGCTGCTTAATGTCAGATGGACGTATTCTGTATTGGTCTGCCTGGTGAATTTGCTACCATTCTGATATTTATCGGAATATTTGATCCATTTGCCATCCTTGTCGTACTCTGAAATGGCAATCTGTATTCTGGAATCGTTCGCAACAATATAGTAGGATGGCTGGGCTACTCTGTACCATACGATAGAGCTTAGACTTCCGCCTGATTCTTCAAATTCACCGCCCCAGCTCTTATACCAGCCTTTCTTGTAATTCTGTATGTCATTGAGCTCTTTGCCGGTTATGTCGTAGGCCTTTGACTGTGCCCTTGCCTGCATCACCCATATATTTGCCGTCATAACTGCAATGACCAGCAGCAGGACTGTCCATATCCTGTATTCTGTGAACTTGCTTCTGCCTGCTTTTCTATTCCCCATCTTCTTTTCCCTCTGTTCTATTGCATAATGACTAACTGTTCCAGTTTTTTATAATATTCTTCTGTATTGTATGGTGTGACCGGTATTTCATCAGGCTTCCATGCTGCGATCATCTGCACGGCCTCCCTGACATTTTCTGCATATTGCAGATACTTGCAGTCCTTGAAGGTTGCATAGGTTGCCTTTACCTTATGGTGATTATTGCCAAGTACGATACAGGGTGTTCCCATGATCAGGGAAAAGATCATTCCGTGCAGTCTGTCCGTAACAACCAGCTGCGCCCCGGCAAATACGCTCCATTTCTTCATAAGCATAGCTTCTCTGTCCTGTCTGTCAATATCTCTTCCAAGACAGGTATCTGTTATGCGTACATCTGAAGCTTTCTCTGTACACGCCTGCCGCAAGGCCTTTTTTTCAACGGTTGTCAGAGCACTCTCCAGATCGGAGCGCAGACACAGTACAATGCCTTTTCTCTGCGTCTGAACCGGTATTCTGCCGCTCAAATATGCCACAATATCATTCACACTCTCGATATCAGCGGTGAACATGGACTGCATAGTCTGTGCAGATACTGCATCCCTGGCGCATATAGTCAGCCTTTTGCATTTATTATAGACCTTTACCATCTTCCTCTTCGTCCGTTCTCCCTGTTCATCCTGTGAGAAATAGATGGTCTGTGGGAATATGATGATCCTGTTGTCCACAAAAGCTTTCAAAAGCTTCTGTCTGAAGGCCTCCGCAAATTCATACAGACTTCCCATATTGCCGCCTCCCTGACATACGATCACATCCTTCTTGCCTATCTCCTTTGTGAGCTGTATCACAGCCTCTACTGTGTCCCAGCCATCTATTGTATAAAGCTGGTATTCCGGCCTCTGTGCGGTCAAGGCTTCCATGTATTTCTTCTGTGCATAGGCAATGGCGTGATCTCCAAGATTATCAAAGCAGGGCAGTTCAAAGAAAATGATTCTTCTCTCTTTTCCTTTCGCAAGCTGAAAGTCAAACCGGTCAACAGATAAAATACCTGCCTCTCCCAGTGCATTCTTCAATTTATATCGGCAATCCTGTACTTTCTTTACAGCTTCCTTCGTTCTCTGATATGACTGCACAACTATGGGAGCTGCTGTATATATTTTATACAGCCTTCTGTCTTTAGCAGAAAGAAAGGAATTATTCTGAATGTTCTCCCATTCTTTATTCAGCAAAGTTAATACCTCTGTACGGTGCAGTGATGTATGAAGCCGCAGACCCAGCCTGATATATTCATACAGATAAGGCACAAGCTGCGCCAGACACAGGTCTGCGAGCCGCTCCTCCTTATGCTCCTTCATGAAATGATAGCGTTCTGTCTGTGACACTATGATCTGATAGCAGTTATCCAGCCATTTCGTATCTTCCACATGACTCGAGATACTACCCTCTCTGATCTGATAATAATACAGATACCGGGGAATGCTGCAGATACGTTTTGCACGGTAGAATAAAAGATAGGTCGTTGCAATGTCTTCATAATTCCTTCCGTCCGGATATCTGATACTCTGAAAAAGAGATGCCTTGTACAGTTTATCCCAGGCATAGTTTCTGATACCCTGATCCCGTATCAGAAGCTCCAGTGCTTCCACACCTGTATACTGTATGCTCTCATCCACAATCGGCTCTTCAATCAGCAGACGATCTCCACGCTCCGTATAATGGCAGCATATTGCAATCTCACTCTCATATTGTACACAGGCCTGATATAATTTCTCGAACATATCCACACTGATATAATCATCACTGTCTACAAATCCGATATATTCCCCCTGTGCAATATCCAGTGCCGCATTTCTCGCACTGGAGAGTCCTCCATTCTCTTTGTGAATGACCTGCACTCTCTCATCCTTTTGTGCATAGGAATCACATATCGCACCGGAGCTGTCCGCAGCCCCGTCATCTACCAGTATGATCTCCAGCTTCGTATAGGTCTGTGCAAGAATAGATTCCATACATCTGTCCAGATATTTCTCTACATTATACACAGGCACAATTACCGTTATATAGCCTTGTCTCTCTCTCATCCTTATCTCCATATCCTCATTTTGGGACTCATTATCTCCCTGTATGTCCACATATCTGCCGTACCTTATTCATTATGACCTGAAACCCTTCTGTCCTGCAATATGCCAGCACGAATATGCTGCTGCATACAGCCGCTGTTACTACGACCTTAAGAATCAGCGTCATCCAGTCTGTCACTACCCAGCCGGAAAAGGCATAGGACAGCACAGCAATCACACAGGCAAGCAGACCGATATTCTTCAGGATAGATATATAATATCCTGTTGCCCTGCTGTTAAAATATTCGTGAAAAAGCAGCTTAGGCTCATACCAGAAATACGTACTCAGTCTTGCAATGGCAGACGCAAAAATAATACCTGCAATTCCCATGAATCTGCCAAGAATGACAGATAAGACAATATTTACAATGGCTCCCGCCAGCATCATATATTTGGTCTTCATATACAGTCCTGTCGCATCACGGTAGATCCAGAGAGGCTGCAATGCACAGGAGAAATACGTGTTCACTGTCACTGCAATTACCGTCAGCAGGGAGAAGGTATACTCCTTTCCCAGCCATACTGTGATCACATCATTGGCAAGTAACCCAAAGCCTGCTGTAATGATTCCGCAGAAGATAAAGCTTGCAGACTGCATTGCCTGAAAAATCTGCAGTCTTTTCTCCGGGCTGTCCCTGGCTATGACATTTCCAATACTTGCCACCAGAGACGAAAAGATAATCTGCTCGATCAGAAGCAGCTTATTACTTAACATGAGATAATTACTGTAAAGACCAACTGCTGCCGTTCCTATGAGCATGGAAATCAGCAGATTATCTGTCGCCGAAAAAAGCGTTCCACTCAATTTATAGATGAACACTGATTTCATATTGTTAAATATGCCCTGCTCTACTTCCTTTTCCACCCTGGTCTGCGTATTGGCATTTCTGATATAAGGATATTCCTTCTGTGTCTGCCAGGATGCAATCGCATTGGTCAGAAACTGTGCCAGCACACCAATTATGATATAAAGCATATAATTAGCTGTCAGATAAAGCGCCAGAATCTGCAGTATCGTCTTTGTCAGGGTTGCCCACATACGGATATTGACGATCTTATAATCCTTCTGGTCTGCAGTCATGAGGGTAGTCTTGTATACAAAAAGATACGAAATTACGATATTAGCCAGCGAGAACAGATAATACCATGTAAGATTGGGAATCTCCTCCTGCGTATTCACAATGTATTTCAGGAAAGGCACACATAGAAGTCCCAGTACAGTAACCGTAACCGCTATGATATGGTAGACCTTCTTATAAAAATGAATCAGCGCTGCAATCCTGTCCTCATCATGCTCTGCCAGCGGCTTATAGAAGCTATAAGCCATAGCCGTTCCAAAGCCAAGATCAGCCATGGACAGAAGAGACAGCACATCTGTAAATATTCCGTTCAGTCCCAGATACTCTGTCCCCAGAGTATTGATAAATACTGTTCTGGATATAAAGCTTAATATGAGTGTCACAGTCTGATAGAGGAAGCCTGATATCATATTTTTAGCAGACTGCTTCACACGTCCTTCGTTTATCTTCATTATTCTGCCTTTCTGTTCTGCCCTATTTTACGAAATTGAGATTCAGATTGTGATAGATCTCCATCATCATGCGGTATTTCTCCCTGTCCTTGAGTGTCCTTGCTCTTTCCATGGAATCCCTGTGAAGCAGGCCATGTACGCCTCGGCAGAGCCATGCAAGCGGAAGCAGTCCTTCCTTTCCTTCCAGCCACGGATAATATTCCTTCATATACTGTGCTGTCGGGAAATAATAAGTCAGATTGAAGCTCTTCTTCTGCTGTGGTGCATTCTGCTTGCACAGCTGACTCCAGATTCCGTTCTCACTCTTACCGTATATTCCGCAATCTATCATATACCGGAACAGGTTTACATAAAATTTTGAACATTTTCTATTCTCCATCCATATTAGAGCCAGCTCAGACATCTGTCTCTCAAAATTCAGGATTCCGCATTTCTTCAGCTCCTGTTCCACCTGTGTACGGTCTATGCTGTGTCCGTACTTTTGGTTAAATACATAGATATCCACAAGATTTCTGATACCACAGCCATTTTCATAAAAATGCTTGGCCATATGTGAAATCATATACACATAAAAATTCTCCCTGCTAAATTCATAGGTATATTTCTTTCCCTCCGCAGGCACTGCCCTGAACTGATCCTTATAATACATATACTGACTCTTATCTACTGTCTTCTCATAAAGATCCCAGTGCATCTCCAGTGTAAGAAACGGTGCTTTCTGATATATGACATGATGCTTGATTGCCTGAACCTTCACAAATCCGGCTTCTTCCACGATCCTGTCCGTATCAGTGAAGTCATCCTCGTAGATCATAAAATCAATATCACTCATTTCCCGCAGCTCAGGTCTTGGATAAATGTGCTTCATGACAGCACCCTTTAATACCTGATTTCTGATTCCTGCCTCTTCCAGCTTCTCCTGTAGTCTATCTGCTATCTGTACCTGCAGCAGTGTCTTTAATGTACTTGTCTTCAGTGCATTGCGGCAGCTTTGTGCCTGCTCCTGTGTGAGAGGAAGTCTGATCAGTGCACCAAGTATCATGTATGGCATCTGGGCTGAATATGCGATCTGCTCCAGTTCTTCATATGTAATCGTATCCGGTATCGCCTGCGGTGTCCGGTTCTCCAGCTGTGCCCTGATCAGTTCTCCTAAATATCGCATCAGAATGATATCTTTACTATTGTCCATTGCTCTCTCCTGACTGTTCCACATTCTCTGCACTCTCTGCCTGTGACTGCTCCTGACCTGCATCCGGGGCTTCCTCCTGCGGTAATGCCTCCTCCTGTGGCTGCGCCTCATCCGGCTCCTGCAGCTGTACAGGTGCTTCTATGGCATTCCAGCTGTCCTCGATTTCCTCGAGATGCTCTACATAATAAAGCATATACTCTGCTCTGTTCTGGAAGAAATCCTGTATACGCTCTGTCTGTCCCTGATAGAAGCCTGTATTAGGATATGCATAGAATCTTCCATAGCTGCTGGCTGCCATCTTGCCAATCCTTGCAGATATACTGTCCAGCTCTGCTGTTACATTCTCCTCTGTGAAAATCTGCTCTGCCATACGATGCATGGTTTCCTGAAGCTGTTTTCTGAAGGTTTCATTATGTATGAGAGCACGCAGAATCCTGTCTTCTCTGACTGTCGGCATCAGGAAGGAATCTATTGTACTGGTGGCTTTTCCATCTGCCATCAGTGCATTCATGGAGCAGTTGGTCTTGCCAATGATCCATCTCCATCTGCCATCTTCATATTCTCCCTGACCGGTCATAGATGTCTTCCATGCATACGACTCTTCAATGCCATAATCAATATTGGCAATATACATATTGGCACACAGATAATCCAGATAGCTTTGTACATCCATTTGCAGCTGCAGCTGCTCATAGTTACTTTCCAGGCTCATATCATTTGAGGTAATGAACTGAATCAGCCTGTCATATTCATTCAGATAATCATAATTTTCTATGATTCCATCCTTTGCCAGAATGACCTTGTTATCCTCAGGTATCGCATATTTATCCTCAAAATATACTCTGTCCAGCGGCTTTCTTAACATATAGCCGCCCCAGTATTCTCCGTTAATGAAGAGAACGCAGGGAGTAAGCTGTTGTGTCCCGACCTGTGTATCCTCTAAAAGATCATTCACCAGATACTCTCTTGCCTTGCTCTCATTATCACGTCTGTTCGTCTGAATCTCCAGTACATTGCTCACATCGTTAAAATAATCACACAATTCTGAACCGGTCCACGCTCCATTTCCATCACCTGTTACATAGAAGGATTTCTGAGGAGATTCCATGCTGTAATCTCTCAGTATGGATAATGCAATATCTCCGCCGTAGCTCTTGCCTTTATTTCCATCAAAGAATTCTATATGCGCCTCTCTCTTCCAGTCCATCTGATAATTCGCCTGAAAAAGTCCATCCTGCCCAGAAGCAAGTGCATCCTCATAATTGCGGCCCTGTACATAGATTCCCTGAAAATAATCAAACAGATTGGCTGCATCTGTTGATAAGGATATGACAGGCAGATCTACCAGATCACTGTTATTGGCGATTCCAATAAAATAAGACTCTGTCTTTTCCTCCAGAATATTGCCCTGTGCATCCACAGCAATTGCCCTGACTACAGTTCCCATCTCTATGCCGGATGGTTTATAGCCATTGTTCACAATATCTGCATAGACATAACCCGAGCCTGAGCGATTCGCTATTTTAACGGGCGCTGTATATTTCTCGGAGGCTGTCGTAGGTGTACTTCCATCTGTTGTATAATAGATATCCACACTGGGCTTATCTGTCATGGTAAGTGTAATCGTATCCGTATAGAAACCACCCGGC
This sequence comes from Roseburia sp. CAG:10041_57, assembly GCA_001916965.1. Classification (GTDB taxonomy): domain Bacteria; phylum Bacillota; class Clostridia; order Lachnospirales; family Lachnospiraceae; genus COE1. The sequence continues at coordinate 122,600 of MNTL01000002.1, read as the reverse complement.
ACTGAGAAGGTAAGCCTGTCCTCTGTTTTCAGAGCCTCCTGTGCATTATTCTCCCCGCGGGTAGGCGTCTGATAGCCCATTTCATCATTGCCTGTTCCTATTCTTCCATAGCTTTCCTGAACTGCAAGCTTAGGGAATGTCATGGTGAACAGCTTCTCTTCTCCATTTACCAGAGAAATCACATTATTTTCTTCCTGTCCCAGCTTTACACCGGCTTCCAGTACGACCAGACTTCTGGCCGGAATAGAGAATTCATCCTTGTAAGTCTTGACTAACTCACCATTCACATAAATGGCTGCTTCCTGCATATGGATTTCCTGTTTTCCAGCATTATACAGCTCTAGCCAGCCCTCCTGGTTCACCTCATTACATACCACATAGCTGCTATTCTTTCCGGATACTGAAGAGCCTGTCTCTCCTGTCTTGGTAATCTCTTCCTGCATCTGGTTCAGCTGTGCCTGTTCTTCCTTCTGATTCTTGCCTGATTGCTTCAACAACAATATCAGCACGATCAGTACCAGTACGCACAATACGATCATTATCACATCTTTTGTTGAAAATCCTTTTCCATCCTTCTTCATGTCTCTATCCATGCCTTTCCTGTACTGTATCCACGCTCTTCGTTGTCTTTCTGTATATATACCGGATAAAAGGAATCACGATACACGCCAGAATGCCGCCCATGATTCCGCCCATCAGATTGGTCACGATATCTGTCACTTCGAAGAATCCTCTGCCTGTCATAAGCTGGGTAATCTCTATCGAAGCAGTCGTAAGAAAGCTGTACCCTGTGATCATGATCATTCTTCTCCAGGCCTTATCCTCCCATCTCCATAAGCCCCACAGAAAGCCCCAGGGAACAAAGAAGCACACATTGAGGAATGCATAGAAGAACTGCTGCCTTTCATACCAGTCACCAAACAGATTGCCCATATGCAGATATGTATACATGACACCTCTGCTTCCTGCTTCTCTTCTGAATAATGTGAGCTGTGCACCAAAGCAGGCATAGCCAAGTATCAGTATCAGCAGCAGTTCTCTGCGCCACCCTGTCCTTTTGCCACGAATGCCTGCCTGCAGCATACAGCCAATATGTAATATGACAATACATATAACCCACATAAGAAGCAGCTGCTCCACAGATACGCCCCTGCTCTGCTGCCTGATGTAGTGAAATAAGTATTCAAAAAATTTCTGAACGTTAATCGTTATCGCTTCCTTTATAATTCAGGTAATTGTGTATGATTCTTCTGTGCAAGATAATATCCGTAGAACGGAATCTGCTTCTTGAGCTCCCTGTATCTTCTCTTCCTTACCAGCACCTGCACAATATCAAACACCTTCTGGTTCTTATGCAGCAATGCCTTGATCCTGCCCTTGAAGGTACGTGAGGTATCTGCCTTGATTCTCCATTCTCCGGCACATAAATGAACCGCATAATGCCTGCCGGTCACTGTACCGATCTCGAAATATTCCTTCGGGAAAATGACAAAGTCCTTCATATTCTGGAATCTGTTATTCAGAATAAATTCCGGATAATGGTGCAGAATATAATAAGTATAGTAATAATTGCTGGTAGCATAACCGTCTACGACCAGCTTTCCGTCGCGCCACTCAAACACCTTGCCGCTTCTGTTCGTGCCAAAGGTCGTATTATCATACATATCCAGCAGTGCTTTGATCAGCGGATTGCCTTTCCTTGCTCCTATGATTGCAGAGCCTACCGAACAGTCAAAGATGAAATTCAGGAAAGCCGGATAATCCAATAGCGGATCAAAGGACTTGCACACCTTGACATCCGTATCCAGATAAATGCCGCCATACTCATATACAGCCTTCAGACGGTAATAATCTCCGATAAATCCAAGCTGCTTCTCTGCATAGGTCTTTCTTACAAATTCATTCTCATCAAAGCTGCAGTTGGACTCATCCCAGCGCATCACCTGATATCCCTTTAGAATACTCCAGGTATCAATACAATCCTGCAGATCCTTAGGTATCGGCTTACCGCCAAACCAGCAATAATGAATGATCTTAGGTATCTTGTTCTCCTCTTTTTTCTGCATTTTTACTCTCTCCTAATACTCTCCCCGGTTGATCACCACATCATAGAAGCAGTCCTTCGTCTGGATGGACTCTGCCTCGAATCTGGTGCTTAATTTATGAAATCCTGTTGTCTGCTTCAGCAATGCATATTTATCTTCATCATAAGACTCTGCTATGTAGGTCGCCAGAATGTGGGAATCTACCTGACTGACGATCGGCATCCTGTTGTATTCTTCTTTGTAATATTCTACTGCCATCGTAAGAAACAGCTGTGTCAGGAAATAATCCTTTGCCCTGTCATTCTCCGTCCAATAGGTATACAGTAATTCTCTCAGAAGACATAAAATATTGTTATTGGTGCAGCTCTTGATGAACCAGTTGTTCAGCTCCATAATCTCAGGATTGAATCCGAAATAATAGAAGCTGTACAGAAATAATGGCTGCTTATCTATGAATTCCAGCATTTTCGAATCCGTACACAATACCGTAGCATCTATCCAGTAGCCGCCTTTTTCTATCAGCAGCTCTAACCTTAGCAGATCTGAGAAATGCGCATTCCCTATGATGCCCCTTTGCCATTTGTCCGTGATGTAATCCGGCATATTCACATATTCACCAAGATTATTCCCGTCGATTACAATAATCTTCTTATCCGGGATATTCTTCCTAAGAGACTCCAGACATCTCTTCACCAGAAGCGGCGCCTCCTCTATCCCCTGCAGCCAGCAGAACCATATCGTATCATTGTTTGCTGCCTTGGGCTGTTTCTCCCAGACAGGACTGGCACTGCATCTGTCCATATATTTTCTTCGAAGCTGCTTGTAATACAGCATGCGGTGTTTTTGTGCCACCATTACATTATATAGAAAAGACAGCTTTTTATTCCTGTATTTTGTTTTCATCATGATGTTGTCATATACAGAACCAAGCAGCATATGGTCTTCGATTTTATATTTTACCTTATCCAGCTTACCCATGTTACTTTATGCCTTTCTCTGATCGAAGAATTTACTTCTGGAGCAATACAGCATTTCTATCATGTGATATTGCTTCCTTCTGATCAGATATCGTATGATACGCTTCCTGCCCTTAAGCTCTACATGTGCCAGAGCCTTTTGAAGCTTCTCCTCCTCACATATGCTCTGCAGCAGCTCTTTTTTCCGCTGTGGTGTCAGTTCGCGGTTACAGCTTATCTGCTTCAGGAAGGTATAGGTATGTGTAACATACATCCTCTCGAAGCTGTGTATCTGCGCCTCATTCCTGTCAAATCCTCTGCAATATTCCATTGCTCTGTCGTAGAACAACGTCAGTCCCTCGAAAATATTGTCGTGGAACCGGGTGAGCAGACTTCCTGAGGATCTCAGAAAATATCTGTAATATGCCTTCGGATTAATTGCAATTCTCTCTGCATGGATAAAAACATCCGTTGCAAACAGATTATCCTCATACAGAGAATATCTGGTATCAAAGCATAGTCCATTGTCGCTGATCAGCTTACCTTTGATAAGTTTATTCCACGGTGCATTGAAGAACTCTCTGTCTACTGCCTCACTCACACACTGTGTGAAGAATTCTTCCCTCGTTCCGCTAAATGACACTGGGAATTCATTCACCTTCTCTTCCTTGCAGTCCACATTGAAATACCAGAAGCCAAACAACACCACATCTGCCCCGCTTGTGATTGCCACGTCAACATTATCCTGTATCACCTCCGGGGTAACTTCATCATCTGCATCAAAGAAGATCAGGTATTCTCCTGTCGCTGCCTTAATTCCCGTATTTCTTGCAGCACTCACACCACCGTTTTCCTTATGAATCACCCGGAATCTGTCATCTTCCGTGGCTGTCTCATCCAGAATGATTCCCGTCTGGTCAGTGCTTCCATCATCCACATAGATTACTTCCAGATTGGCATATGTCTGCATTTGCAGCTTTATTATGCTGTTCCTTATGTACTTTTCCCCATTATAAACAGGAATAATGATACTCACCCTTGGTTGCATTCTCTATCTCCACTTATTTACTCTTGACCTGATGTATTTTGAACCAGAATCTGCCTCTGCACTCCTGCCGTCTTCCATATACTGACACAGATACAGTGCAAAAATAATATACAGATACTTCAATGTCTGCAGGGAATCTACCCAGAACAGATTTACCGCATAACAGCCTGCTCCTACCAACAAAATCTTATACACCGCTTTACCATCCATGATGCATTTCTTTATCATTCCGCCCAGATGGAAAAGCAGGAAGAACACATACGTAACTAATCCCGGATAGGCATACCTTACATATTCCGCAATATAGAAGTTATCAATAGATTCAATATATGAGCCATTGATTTCCGAGGTAAAGGATCTCTTTCGTCCGATTCCCAGTATGGGATTGAGCCATTTTACCTGAAAAATATATTTCAGCTGGTCACGGTAGTTCGAGCTGCTGCTCAATGCCTCCGTATTACCACCAAACAGAACCGAATACTGCGTTCCCAGTATGGAATCCAGAATACTTGCAAACTGTAACAGGATATACTGCGCAATGCCCGTTCTGTAGAATACGACCAGAAATGCTGTGATTCCGGCTACAAGCACGATTCCGGCCAGTATACATTTCTTCTTATCGGTTCCTGAGGACAGTATAAAAAGCAGCAATGTCTCTACAAGGAACACACTAAGCGTCGAACGGGAGCCTGTCAGGAATACATTGATCAGAAGCAACAGAAACAATATCGGCCTGCACAACAGATTGACTTCGTTCTTCCTGTAATCAAAGCAGGAAAGCGGTGCCACAGCGACCAGCAAAAGCCCATAGCCAAGGGAATGGGTACAGGAGCTCATGATCCTGTAATTACCTGACCTGATAAATCTTCCTGTATAGATGCCCTTTATTGTCTCCAGATAGGAGAAGGGTGAACGCCCCATTGCATATTCCACGACTCCAAGTATCGTCATCAGATAAAGGAAGCCCAACAGATACCGGACAGTCTTCTCCACGCCGAGCACATTATGGATCACATAGATCAGCAGATAAAAGGACAGTATTTCAAGAAACGGATTCAGAAAAGCATTGATATCAGCCCTCAGTACCATGGTGTAGAGCAGTACGAACATATATGGCAGCAGCACCAGCGTCAGTCTGGAATGCAGAATCAGATCTGCAAAGGCAACCTTGCGTTCATCATCATAGATGATCATGAACAGCACCAGTATCAGCATCATTCTAAGCAGTGTAAAATCAAATAACGGCGTAGGAAGTCCGAAATACTGAGGCATGACAAAAAGACTGAACAGGAAGAAAACGACTGTCTTTTCAAATATCTTTTCCTCTCTTGCAGGCTTTATATATTTACTTGTCCGTACTGCGCTCTCTTGTGTCATGGGACATCTCCTTTAATTTCTTACCGCCATCATCAGCTCCACGGGAATCGCTCTGCATTTGTGATAGCATTCCCGATAAAACAGTGTCAGTGGTACAATATTCCATAATTTCTTATTTCGGAGAAGTTCTATCCGAAGTCTGGTCGCTTTGATGTTTTTCTCCAGCAGTGCAAGCTGTGACTTAGAAAGACCATTCTCTCTGGCATATTTCAGGGTAGCCATATGACTGTCCTGCAGATCTGTCAGGTATTTCAGCCTCTTCGTAATATCTCTTACCTTACGCATGGTCACGTTATTGGAATGAAGTCTTCTTCTGAGTGTGTAGGAATGATACATATACAGACCATCCATGCACAGCGCGAGCTTCCATACGAATTCATCATGTGCCCAGCCCTTATACCAGTAAGGCATTGCCCTCTCCAGCAATTGTCTGCGCATACACATGGTACAGCCCTGACAGCCTATGAATATATTTGCCGGAGTAAACTGCATTTTCTCCAGAGACTCATCGTTCCGGATCATCTTCTGTTCCCAGCCCGGTACTGACGGCGCATCCTTGGCACTGACGAAGGAATCGAACTCAGAGCCAAGAAGCAGCATATCAGGATGAGCCTCCATCAGGCCGATCATTCTCTCTGCCCTGTCTGCTATCCAGATATCATCCTGATCGCAGAAAAATACATAATCTCCGTTGGTCAGTCCCACTGCCTTCATGAAATTCGATGCATAACCTAAGTTCTCCTGATTCACCTCGACAGACCAGCTGCTCTCCAGCCCATGCTCTCTGATGTAGTGGCATATTACCTCTACTGTATCGTCCGAAGAGCCATCATCACAGATCCGCACCTCATCCACAGGCATCGTCTGAATCCGTATGGATTCCAGCTGTTCTTCTATGTACTGCGCTCCATTATAGGTTGCCATTGCTACAGATATTTTCATTCCATCAGCCTTTCATTATCTTTCCAAGGATTCTTCCTATGCACCTGCTGTTATGACGGTTTACAATCTTAATGTAACTTCCTGTTTTTCCATGGAAATATGGGTTCTTCTTATAAAACGGGAAGTTCTCATGAATAAAAGCGAACGTCTTATCCAGCAGCTTCGTCTCCAGCTCCTTATCCGTCACTCTTCCGATACGGCTTAGTGAACTGCATAGACAGATCTTAACGCAGAAGTATTCAAGCTCAGCAGCATATTCCTCATAAAAGCCATTTTCCCGGTAAAAGTCCAGAATATTCTGTAACACCTGAAATATATTCCCGACCTTTCTGCTCTTATTCGCATTCATGGTAGAGGTCTCTCTCAGGAAATAATATACACAAGCTCTGTCCAGATAAGAAGCTTTCTTCACATAAGGTATCGTCTTGATATAAAAGGCAGTGTCTTCGTATATCAGCCCCTCTGGAAAATCCACACCATTATGCAATAGTATCTCTCTTCGATATAATTTATTCCAAGGCGATACCTGAGGATCAATCAGCATATCCTTCTGCCCTGTATATTCCCGGATACGGCCTCTGGTCTTCAGCTCCCTGATGTCATCTTTTGTCTCCTGCAGATAGTGGTAGTTACATTCCACCATGTCACAGTCCTTCTCTTTTGCAAGCTCATACATCTGTCGGAACATGTCTGCATCTACATAATCATCCGAATCAGCGAAGCCTACATATTCTCCATGGCTTCTGCGTATCCCCATATTCCTTGCTGTTGCCTGACCTCCATTCACTTTATGGAATACCCTGACCCTGGAATCCTTCTGTTCATACTCTCCCAGAATGGCCGGTGAATCATCCGTAGAGCCATCATTCACTGCTATGATCTCTATGTCCTCCAGAGTCTGCCCTGTAAGGGCATCCATGCAGCGTCTTAGATACGCTGATGTATTATAAACCGGTACTATGATACTTACCTTTGGCATATTCTCTAATCCTTCTTATATTCTTTTCCATATAATTTATAATTATAGTCCGGTGACTTCTGGGAGATTCCATTGTATATGAAACCACAGATATCAGCATCCAGACTCTCCAGTCTGCGCACGATCATCTCAATCCTCTCAATTCTGGTCAGATTCTCTCGGATCACCAACACATATGTGGTTGCGACCTGTACCAGACAGAGTGCATCCGATACGATACCAAGGGACGGGAAATCCACGAAAATGGCATCATATTCCTTCTGGCTGTCCTGCAATAACTGATACCATCTCTCACTTACCAGCAATTCAGAAGGATTGGGCGGCATAGTACCGGAAGGTATGATATCCAGATTCTTCTCAAAGGCAATCTTGGCAGGCTTATCCGCAATCTCAGCCAGATATTCACTCAATCCGTCCGTGTCATTCCATTGAGCATCCTGCAGAAATTCCTTCATACTGCTGTTTCTCATATCCGCATCAATGAGAAGTACCTTCTTATTCATCTGCGCATAGGAAACTGCCATATTGAACGCACTCGTCGTCTTACCCTCATGACAATCTGCACTTGTTACCGCATAGATTGGGCATTTCTCACCCTTCTTTGTAAAAAGCAGACCTACCCTGATATTACTGTAGGCTTCCTTTAACCCGAAGCTGTTGTCCTGATCGAGACGCACACTGACCGCTTCCTTCTTGTCCTTGTCCTGCTGCTGTGGCACTTCTCCCAGAATAGGAATCGTGAACATATCTTCTATCTCATACTTACGTCTGATCGTCGTATTCAATAATCCCTTGATGACGCACCAGGCTGCTACGATTGCAAATCCTAGCACAGCACCAATCAGCGCATACATCAGAACACTTGTCGAGGTATACGGTTCTGTTGGCAGCTCAGCCGCATCCAGCACCTCGATACCACCTGATTTTACGATACTGATGATCTCATCCGGTGCCAGATCACCGATTGCATTAGCGATATTCATGGCATTCACCGGATTCTGATCCAGAACGCTTACCTTGAACACTGCGGTATTAGAGACTGCGGCAGCCGTGATTCTCTTCTGCAGAGCCTCCACGGTATACTGCTCAAGCCCTGTGTAATCAATGATCTCATTTAAGAATGTCGCACTGTTGAGGATCTGCATATAGCTGGTCAGCAGGCTGTTCGCCTGGGTTATATCCGAGCTGCTCAGATTCACTCCCGTATCCGTCACATAATCCGGATTGCTGTATACGTAGAAGCTGATCTGTGCACGATATGTAGATGTCTGTGTCAGTGTTGCATAGCCACCTGTCAGAACCGCACCGATCAGGGCTGCCAGAAGCATGTACAGGAATTTAGACTTGATAATCCATATCAGCTTCTCCAGATGGAAGTTGTTAATGATTGTTTTGAACATAGCAATACCTCTTAATTCTTTCTTAAATATTCGTCGATGATACCGACTATTTTTTCTCTTTGCGAAACATACTTTTCAAAGTGATGTGTTCTGCTCTCTTCTATTTTCTCCAGCAGATCATCCTCTTCTCCACAGCACAGTACATAATTTTTAACAGAAAAAGCATATGCGATCTCCAGTTGATGGTCATCGATATGCTCTCTGTATTTAGCAAGCCGGGGATAGACTATAACCGGCTTGTTGGAATTTATTGCACGAATAATAGAGCCCACACCACTGTGAGCAATCACAATGTCTGCCGCCTCTATCATTTCGTCAAATTCAGTTTTATTCAAAAAATCAATATACTCATATCGCTTTGGTAAATAATCAGAGTATCCTATCTGTGCTATAACCTTGTCTGTAATCTGTCCTTGCTCTATATATTTATCCAGCTGCTTCAATAATCTGTTTAATTGAAATTTCTGTGTTCCCAATGTCACAAAAATCATATTCAGCTCTCTCCAAACTACTATTAACTCTCTCTACTCTCTCAACCAGGAATTAAAATATTCCTCCACCGTATACAGCATTGGGGACTGCATCCAGTAGTTCTCTCCATTGCACGATATATAAATCTGCAACTGCTTTCATCAATTTACCCGTCATGGAGCTGCCATCTACACGGGCAAATGATTCAATATAGATTACTTTCTTCTTTCTGAGCTTGCCAATTACGCAGATTGGAAATGTTGCCAGAGCTCCTGTTGAAATAATACAATCAGGATCCTCTTTCTTCATGATTGTGTCTGCATGCATCCATAATTGCAGGAAATGGAAAAGAAATCCCTTCTCTTTTCTGTTAATCTGCTTCACATAATATACTTTTTCACAGAAATTAAGCTCCTCAAAACTGCCGCTTTCCGTAAATAAAAAACAGTCATATCTATCCCTGATCTCGCGAAGCCTGGATATTTCCTCCAGATGTCCGCCTGATGATGCAGCAAAACATACCTTTTTGATCATATTCAATTTTCTCCTCTCAATAACTCTCTCTCTTTTTAAAACCGTACTCTGTTTCTTTTGTTTTTATTGCTCTCTCTATTTTAGTTTACAGTTTATCACAGACTGTACCAGAATTACAAATACATATTTAATATTTTATTCATAAATTTTTTAGTCACTTTTACTAATTTCTTCCGGTTATCACTTTTCTTAAGCCAGCAAGCTTCCATTTTCAAATTTACTACAGTATAATAAATACAGCAGTGCTTAGTCTGCATTTTTGAAAGGTATGGTAATTAATATGAATAAATACAAACCGATATTTAAGAATTATCAGCTCACCAAATTTTTACAGATAGGCTTTTCCCTGATTCTATTGGTCTTGGATATATTACTTATGGTCCTATATCCTGATTACCGTAATAAATTATCAGAGAATCCTCTATATTTCATTCCCCAGCTGATCGTCATCCTTTTCATTATTGGTAATCTTCTGTTTCTGGTTGTGGATCTCACAGCCTTCGGGAAAGCGGTACAGGAAAGGGATACGCTCAAGCATGCAGCTTATGTGGATGAACTCACCGGTATGCCAAACCGTCTCAGCTGCGATCTTGTATTTCAGATGTATGGCGGGGAATCTGCGAAAATTGACCATGTTGCATGTGCACTGATTACAATCAGTAATTTATCTGCCACAAATATAGCCCTTGGCAGGGATGCGGGAGACCAGATCCTGATTGATTTCTGCAATATTCTGGAAGAAGTTGGTGACGATTATGGATTTGTCGGAAGAAATGGCGGTAATGAGTTCTTACTGGTCATTGAAAATTGCACAAGGAAACATATGGAATCCTTCTTCAAACAACTGGATACACGTTTGAAACGGTATAACGTACTTGCACTGAACAATCCGATAGAAATCAATTACAAGTATGTCCTCAATGATGACCTGCATGCTGACCGTTTCTCCGCAATTATCACGGCAGCCTATAACCAGTTACATAATGCAGATTTCTAAAACAAATCCCCCTGTTGATGTGGACAAAAGCCTCCATCAACAGGGGGATTTCTTATATTCTTTGCGTGGATTCCCGCTCCAGCAGTTCTGCTTCATAGGTAATGTGCTGGTGGTCCTTCTTCCCGGCTATAATATCAAATAATAGCTTGACCGTAGCCTTGGCAATCTCTTCTACCGGCTGTCTGATCGTCGTAAGGCTCGGAGATATGTATCCTGACACCTCAATGCCATCATACCCGGCCACTGAAACATCCTGTGGCACCTGTCTGCCTGACTCAAGCAGTGCCCTGACAGAACCAATAGCAATGGAATCTGATACTGCATACAAAGCCGTGAAATCCACTCCGGATTCCATTAACCGCTTCGTTGTACGATATCCATTCTCCATAGAAAAATGTCCGATTCCATTTTCCGTCTGGATGACCAGCGCCGGATCAGGCTGTATGCCATGCTTCTTCAAAGAATCTATATATCCTTCCAGACGCAGCTGGCCGATACTCTTCTCGTATGGCTCTGCCACAACAATTGCGATTCTTCTATGCCCCAGACTGATCAGGTAGTCTACCATCTTCATACTTTCCTTATAGTCGTCTACACCGATATTAGAATACTGGTTCTTACTGATATTCTCCGGTATAGAACCGGCTGTACTGAATACAAAAGGCACATTGAGCTTCTTTAACTTCTCTTCTGAATGGGAGAATAAACCACCCAGAAAGATAATGCCGCGAAGTCTCTTTTCCTTTACGATTTTCTGCGCCACATCTACTTCATCTTCATCAAATTCAATATGCTGCAGCTCCATGGAATAGTGCTTCTTCTTACATTCTTCCTCAATTATCTTAATCATATTGGTGAAGAATGGATTGGCAATACCTTTGACAAGCACTGCAATTGCCTTGGCGTCCACACGCTTGAGGTTACGTGCGCTGTTATTAGGCACGTAACCATATTCCTTAATGGTATTCATGATTTTCTCTTTGGTTTCAGGATTGATATCCGGGTGATTATTGATTGCACGGGATACAGTACTGACGCCGACTCCACATATTTTAGCAATATCCTTTATAGTCGGTTCAAACACATCTTTCACCTCTTAGTTATTTTTTCTTCTTTACAATTCTACCATAAACCTGTGCCAATTCAAGCATTCTGGCTGCAAGCTGTGGTGTACAGTCAGAAGAATCCATACGCCACTCCCAGTTGCCGCCCAGAGTGGATGGCGTATTAATCCTGGCTTCGCTGCCAAGCTCCAGATAATCCTGGATTGGGATGATCGCTGTATCCGCAACGCTGGCATATGCCATACGGATCAGGCTGCTGCAGATATCAGAAGTTCTCTTTACTCCTATGTATTTCTTGGCAAAAGCCAAGTCCTTTCTGCTCATGGCAGGAATCCATCCCATTACTGTATCATTATCGTGTGTGCCTGTGTATACAACACAATTCTTTGTATAATTATGTGGCAGATAGTCACTTTCTTCCCTGGAATCAAAGGCAAACTGTAATACCTTCATTCCGGGATATCCTGACTTCTTCACAAGCTTGAGAACGCTTGGTGTGAGGAATCCCAGATCTTCTGCAATAACTTCACGGTTGCCCAGTGCCTTCTTCATGGCTGCAAAGAGTGCATAACCTGGTCCCTTCTCCCAACGTCCAAACTCTGCTGTCGGATCACCATAAGGGATAGCCCAGTATTCATCAAAGCCCCTGAAATGGTCAATTCTTACTACATCATAAATTGTGAAACAATATTCAAGTCTGCGGATCCACCATGCAAAACCTGTCTTTTCATGATAATCCCAGCGATACAGCGGATTACCCCATAACTGGCCTGTTGCAGAGAAAGCATCCGGTGGGCATCCTGCTACTGCTGTAGGAATATTCTCCTCATCCAACTGGAACAGTTCAGGATTTGCCCAGGTATCAGCACTGTCAAAAGCAACATAGATGGGAATATCACCAATGATCTGAATACCCTTCTTATTGGCATATGCCTTCAGCTGTGCCCACTGTGTTGCGAACAGATACTGAAGATAGCTGTAAAAAGCAATATCATCTTTTAACAGCTCTTCATAATGTGCCATTGCAGAAGGTCTTCTGAGTCTGATATCCTCATCCCACTCAATCCATGCAATTCCACCCAGGGAATCCTTGATTGCCATATACATCGCATAGTCTTTTAGCCATGCAGCATTGTCAGCAACAAATTTCTGATACTTCTCATCCTGATCCACATCAGCCCCGGCAAAAGCCTTACGAAGCAGTGCAAAACGGGTATTGTAGATTTTCTCATAGTTGATATAGTCCGGATTATCACCATAATCAGCAGCTTCGCACTCCTCTTCTGTCAATAACCCGTCTTCAATCAGGGCATCCAGACTGATATAATAAGGATTGCCTGCAAAGGTCGAGAAGGACTGGTAAGGAGAGTCTCCATATCCCGTCGGCCCCAGTGGCAGGATCTGCCACAGAGACTGTCCTCCCTGTTCCAAAAAATCTACAAAGTCATATGCTTCCTTGGAAAAGCCACCAATTCCAAATCTGCTTGGCAGACTTGCTACCGGCATCAATACACCACATTTTCTCATCTTTTTATCTCCTTTAAAACTTATCGGTACACAAAGGACTTAACCCTTGACCGCACCAGCTACTACACCCTCAATGATGTGCTTCTGGCACGCAATATAGAATATGATGATTGGAATGATTGCCAATACGATCATTGCCATCATGGCGCCCATATCAATAGCGCCATAACCACCCTTCAGATACTGGATTGCAATAGGGATTGTCTTATATTTCTTGATATCCAATACCAGATATGGCAGCAGGTAGTCATTCCATACCCACATAGCCTCCAGTATGGCAACGGAAATAGCTGTCGGCTTCATGACAGGGAATACAATCTTAAAATATGTCTGTAATGGATTACATCCATCAATCATGGCAGATTCTTCGATTTCCAGTGGAATAGACTTCACGAAACCGCAGAACATAAATACTGCAAGGCCTGCACCAAATCCCAGATATACAATGATGATTCCTACAGGATTTCCTAAATGTAGTATATCAGCGATTTTGGATAAAGTAAACATTACCATCTGAAAAGGTACAATCATGGAAAATGCAAAAAGGTAATACATACCAGATGTTATTTTACTTTTTACTCTGGTGATATACCATGCACACATGGAAGTACACAGAATGATAACTGCTACAGAACCTACCGTAATAAACAGTGAATAGGCAAAGGAATGCAGGAAATCTATCTTCTGCATACCACTTGCATAGTTCTCCAATCCTACGAAGGATTTCGCATCCGGGAGTGAGAATGGACGGTTGCTGATGAAAATCTTTTTCTTAAAGGAATTCATCAATACTATAATAATAGGCATGACATATACAATTGATAAAAGGGAAAAAAACAATGTAAGCAGCCAGCCATGCTTTGCTTTTCTAACTGTACTCATTATGCCTGCACCTCCTTGCTTCTGGTCATTCTAAGCTGGACAATTGCAATCAATGCGACTGCCAGGAAGAATATAACTGCCTTTGCCTGACCGACACCTTCCCAGCCGGCTCTGCCGTAGAAAGTATTATAAATATTCAAAGCAAGCATTTCTGATTTATTAGACGGCTCACCGGCTGTCAGTGCCAGGTTCTGGTCATATAATTTAAAGGAATTGGTTAATGTCAGGAAGGAACATATCGTAATGGACGGCATGACCATAGGTAATGTCACGTATCTCAGTAATTGTCTGTTATTAGCGCCGTCAATTTTAGCGGCTTCAATCAATTCTCCGGGAATATTCTGGATACCTGCAATGTAAATGATCATCATATATCCAATCTGCTGCCAGTTCATCAGGATAACCAGTCCCCAGAATCCATAAGCGGAATTATAAGTAAGTGTTCTCTCAAAATGTAATAAAATACCGTTCAGTATCAACTGCCAGATATATCCAAGGATGATTCCTCCGATCAGATTCGGCATAAAGAATACGGTTCTGAATATGTTAGTACCTTTGATGCCTTTGGTCAGTAACATTGCTACTGCAAAAGCCAGTACGTTAATTGTGATCACTGATACTACAGTAAAAAGTGAAGTATACCAAAGAGCGTGGGTAAATGTAGCATCGCCCCATATTCTGATATAATTCTTGAATCCTACAAAGGTAGCATCCGTAACAGTCGTAAATTCACAGAAGGATAAATAAACCCCTAATACGAATGGAATGATAAATCCTATCGTGAATGCCGCAAATGTCGGTAATGCGAAGATAGGAAAATATTTTTTAATCGCTTTCTCCATAATAATCCCCATGCCTTTCTGGTATCTGCCATACATTGAAAAGAAGTGGACAGTAAGTATCCGCTGCCCACTTCCTGCCAGCATGAATGCATTACATACATTCATGGTCACTCTGTGTTAATGCCCGCTGCTTAGTTGTTAGCTGCTGCGTACTCAGTTGCCCATCCGTCAACGAATGCTGTTACAACTGCGTCCCAGTCGCCTGTACCCTGGGCATACTCTAACAATGCACTGCCCACACCGTTCTTCCACTCTTCAGAAGGCATTGTTGTAAATGTCCATGCTACAGAAGTCTTGCCTGCAGATACATAGTCATTTGCAATGTTGATCAGAGGGTTGGTTGCAGGATAGTTGTCAAATGCCTTGAATGGGCAAACAAATCCCATATCCTGTGAAAGTGCATTGCAGCCTTCGTCAGATGTTACTACCCAGTTGAGGAAATCCAGTGTTGCCTGAATATCTTCAGGAGCTGCATTCTTGTTTACACACCAGTAGTTCTCACTACCTGTACAAAGACCCTGATTCTCTTCACCTTCTGCACCGATGTAGATAGGAAGCATTCCAAGGGACTCATCAGACATACCGTTGCTGCTCAGATCTGAGTATGCCCATGTACCATTCTGATAGAATACTGCTTCACCGAGAGCAAACTCTGCTGTTGCATCTTCGCCGGTCTTGCTGGAAAGTACTGAAGGTGCACAGGTGGAATCTGTAATATATAAATCCCAGATAGCCTTGTAGTTGTCAAGATATGTACCCTTGATTGCATCTGTAGAGCTGATGCCGTCTGCCTTGTATTCATAGTAGATAGGAAGGTTTGCAAGATGTGTCTTGAATCTCCAGTCGGAGCTTGAATCCATACCTGCTGAAGTGAAAGCACCCTTTACTCCAAGATCATCCTTATTCTCCTGAATGCTGTCTGCTACTGCCTTTAACTTATCAAAGGAATTAATCTCATCCACGCTCTTAACTACTGCATAATCCTTAGTAAAGTAATCATTTAAGATATCTGCATTGTAGATGATGCCATAAGTCTCAGTTACGTATGCAATACCAAGTGTAGCATCGCCATCCTTTAATGCGAAGTCATCACTCTTCAGCTGTCCATATACATCAGAACCTGACAGATCATAGCAATAATCCTTCCATGTTGCCAGACCTACCGGACCATTTACCTGGAAAAGTGTAGGTGCGTCTGTCTTGGCAATCTCTGACTTTAATGTAGATTCATAAGTACCGGAAGCTGCTGTCTCTACATCTACCTGTACTCCTGTCTCCTCTGTATATTTCGCTGCAAGGTTCTTCCAGTCATCTGCCTGCTCAGGCTTGAAGTTCAAATAATATACCTTACCTGTTCCTGTTGACTCTGCAGCAGCTGCCTCTGTGGATGCTGCTTCCGTAGATGCTGCTTCTGTTGCAGCTGCAGTTGTTTCCTTCTGATCTGCTGTTGTCTGTGTTGTACTTGTCTCTGCGCTGCTTCCACATCCTGCAAGCATTGATACAACCATTGTGGTTCCGAGTAATGCACTTAATAATTTCTTTCTCATAAAAATACCTCTTTCCTTCTTAGTGTTGAACCCCTTGTGAAAACGTTGTCGGTATCGGTATCGGTAACGTTTCCGATTTACAAGATTATAATATCATTATGCCGAACAAATTACAAGTACCAAATGCATTTTTGTTAAAAGTATAAAGTTACGCGTGCCGAAATTGTACACCATGCACAATAAATTCACTTCTTGGTTCCTGCGTATTCCGCACAAAAAGGGCATCCTGTCGGATGCCCCTGATAATTTTACTTTGGAACCACATGTATGATTCCGATATGCCCCTGGAATGCCGGTCCGAAAATATGCTCCGGAAGCTGCTGTGTCATCATGCCATCCCATGAAGCATGAAGATGACCTGCTAATACCTGCTCCACCACCGTATCCTCACTGTATAGTAAATTTAGATATTTCTGTGTAATATCATTTGGTTTATAATGCTCACTGTCCGCACTCCAGTAATAAATCTGATTACGTACCTGCATGGACAGTTGTGCAAGGGAATCATCCACCTTAGACTCATATGGGACATGGGTTGCCATAATGACCGGCTTGCCCCTGCTGTATACATCTGCCACCATATTATAATAATACTCAGGCATGTCTTTCGTGGAATTATCTATTCCCAGAACAATGAAATCCCCCATATCCCAGAATTTGTGTGACATCTCATCTCCGTCTATGGTCTTATGCAGGGCACGACTTTCCGTTTCTGTAAAAAAGACACCTCCATAGTACACTCCATAATCATGGTCTGCTCTTACATACATGTAGGGAATATGCAGCTGGTCAAGCCCTTCCTTGATGATTCTGATATTGGAATTACTGCAATAATCCATCATATCTCCACCAAAGATTGCACCATCATAGTCACCATAGTTAATGAATTTGATAATCTCCGGCCACAGGTCTTCGGCATGTACACCATCTTCTGTAACAGCCAGTTCATCGTATCTTTTCTCAATGGCATCCAGATATTCCGGGCGCACATCTCCATTCTCATCTCCGGCTTCATGATCGGTGACAAGGTGAAGATCACTTACCCACACGAAGGTATATTCCCTGTCAAGTCCTTCTATGGCAACATTAACCTCCTCCGTGGTAAAATCATACTCCGGCTGTGGATATGTGATTGTTTCCGTCTCTTCCTGCGTCGTTTCTTCCTGACTCTGTGATGATTCAGGCTCCTTCGATATTTCTTCAAAGGTAATCTCTTCTTTTGTATCCTGTGACTTTGATCTGCGTGTGATCATAATGATACCGGACAGAATGACTGCAAGCAGGACACAGGCCAGCACCACTATGATCTTCTTTATATTACTTTTCTTCATACTACTGTGTTACAAATGTGACATTTGCCATGCGGTCACGAATCCACTGACGGTTCTCAGGAGTTACACCATTGGTAGAGCCATCCTCCATATCACCTGAATACTCACCGAAATCATTGAAATACCAGAAATGATCCAGTGAAATATCCTGTCCCAGAACGAATCCCTGTGTCTGTGATAACTGATTTACGATATCATCATAAGCCTGTGAAACCTCTGTACAGTCCTCACCTGCTTCATTCATATAATTGACATAGTAGTCGATCATCATAGGATTGTAATCCATTGTCTGAATCATGCCGCCAATCTTGATTGCAGCACCCTTGGCTGTAATTGTACCATTCTGCAGCTCAGTCTCGATCTGCTTCTGAATCCACCAAGAAAGAGCATATGCATAACGCAGTCTGAGTGGATTATCCAGATCAGTGGTATCAAACATATTGTCTGCTGTCTCTGACATAAGATTCCAGCACTCTGTTCTTGACCACATTTGTCCTTTTGTGAATTCATCAAATGCAGATACAACTTTGTCTGTATATGACTTGATAAATTCATCTTTTGCTGAAGTCAGGGAAGAATAATCCACCTCATATCCCTTAGCAGCCAGGTCATCGCCCAATGCTGCCGCATCATCCATCTCAATCAGTATCTGCTTATAGATAGCACCTGAAAGAGTAGATGCACTTAACATATCCTTATGTCTTACAATCGCTGTAATATAAGCGACATACGCATCATTGATTCTGTCCACTGCCAGGCTGATATCTCCTGCTTCTTCCGCCTTGGATGCATATTCCTGAATTGCTGCATTCAGATTATTCATGCCATCTACGATCTCTGCATCAACGGCAATCTGACCTTTACCTGTCTCTGCCAGTGTATCTGTCTCTGCAAAAAGCTCATCAACATCTACTGTGCTTGTCTCTGCCTCAGTTGTAGCTTCTGTGCTCTCTTCCTCATCTGTTGTCTCTTCTGTTACTGTGCCGCCAAAAGGCAGACTGATTGTGCCATTCCATACCAAGAAGCATACGATACCGGAAGCAATAACCAGAACTGCAAGAACCACTACGACAATGATCAGAGCCGGACTTGCCTTCTCGTCATCCTTTGGCATGGCTGGCTTAGGCTGCTTGTTGGACGCCGGAGCCGGCTTTGGTTGTGCCGGCGCTGGTTTTACCGGTGCTGCTGCCTTTGGCTGTGGTGCCGGAGTTGGCTGTACTGGCGTTACTGCCTTTGGCTGCGGTGTTGGTGCCGGCTGAACCGGCGTTGCTGCCTTTGGCTGCGGTGTTGGTGCTGGTTGAACCGGCGTTGCTGCCTTTGGCTGCGGTGTTTGAGTTGGCTGTACTGGCGTTGGTGCTGGCTTGGGCGCTTCTACTGTTGGCTGTACCGGCGCTGGCTGTGCTACCGGTGTACCGCACTTAGTACAGAATCTTGCACCCGGTTTAATGGGCGCACCACATTTTACACATACCTTATCCTGCTGCACCTGTGGCTGTACAGGCTGCTGTGGAGCTGCAGGCTTCATTTTAGCCAGCTCTTCTGCAAGATTACATCCGCATTTGGTACAAAACTTGGCATTATCCTTAATTTCACTTTGACACTTTGGACACTTCATCTCATTCTCTCCTCATCTTTTTATTCAAACATTTGCGTACCATACCCCATTCCTTTGCACGTCTTTTATGCAGAATAGGCTTGTCTCTGCGCTCATGCCTGTTTCCTTTAATCAATTATCGCTATTCATATTCTTCGGCTGTCTCAATATAATGCTCGTAGCTGTTCTGCGTTACCCGATAGACAATCAGGCTTCCCAATACCAGAGTTTCAAGCAGTACCAGTACAGCAATCACGATTATAATTATTTTTTTCGTTTTATTAAACATCTCATCCTCCTGTTTAAAACAGCGGATAGTTCATTTCTATCAGTGTATTATTTTTGCTCTCCTGCGTCAGATAGATCCCTGAAAGGCCGCACCAGCCGTCTGCCTGCTCATCATGTTCTGCATTTGCAATATCAATGACCTGACAGGCAGTACTACTGCTTCCGGTTCTTCTTCCTATCGTATCGGACTGGAGTATCGTAATCCCTTCCTCAAGCTCCGGCCTTTCTTTCAGCAGCGAATTATTCTGTAAGGAAGCACTAAACTGTCTTCTCTGCGCTACACTATATGTATGCAGCAGCTGCCCTGCTGCAGCAGAATAATATCCGTTTTCCTGCAAATATTGTTTCACAGCGTAGGACTGTAAGGCTCTTACATCAAACCATGTATTTGCGTTCCATGTATTATAACACGTCATATCCTCGTAGGCAACTGTTGAAGCCTTTACATTTTCAAAAGTAAGATACAGCGGATTGCTCTTTCCCATGGAATGCAGCGCTATAATATATGGGCATTTATAATTCATCAGCCTGCAGTTCTTCATAATGAACTGTGCATCACCATCCAGCTCGGGATTCGAATTATTATGAAGGTAGATGCAGCCTCCCTGTCCATTTGCGATCAACTCACTGTTGCTGATCTGTATTGTGCTTTTCCCTCTGCATCCTATTCCAACACACTGATTGCTGTCCGATATTACCTTACAATTATCTATGATCAGCTCACGGCCATAGGAATAATCCTGATCTATATGAATGGCATAGCCCGGAAAGGTATCCTGCCATTCATATACAGTATTTTCATTGAGACTGACCGACTGGATATATTCTCCACTGAGATTTCTGCCGTATATGGTAAGATTGCTCACCATTCCTGCGCCTATCGTAAGCGGGATATTATGATAATTCTCCGCACTTGCCATGATGATGCATTTCTCACGGTTCGTTCCTATCAGCCTGATCGTCTTATCTGTCACCGTGACCGATTCATTGTAGACTCCGGGAGTAATGATCAGAACAGCACCATCCTCCACCTGATTGACTCCATCCTGTATGGAAGTGAAATCACCGGTGCCATCCTGTCTGACATAATATATTTTATCTTCCTGTGCATTCACCCTCATGCTGCTGATACAGCAGATCATAAAAAGCATTGCACATTTGTATCGCATTTTTCTCTTTCGCATATTTATCTGTATCCCATGCTTCTCTGATAGCTGACCAGTAAATCCAGGTTGTGCTTCTCATATTCATTCAGAACGCTGTCGTCGAAGTCAGAAGATGGCTGATACCAGTTAAAGGCCTGGAAATACTCATTTAATGCCTGATCACTGAAAATCTTGCCATGTCTAGCAAAAATTTCATATACTGCTAATTTCACTTCGTACTGTGAAAGATAATCAATATCTGCTCTTGTCAGCTCAGTTGAATTACTGTACTCAAGAATATATCCGTTTCCGGATTGATGTCTGATTGTAGCATCCATGACATTTCTGCCAAGCAGCGCATTGTAATAATCCCAGAATTCCAGTACCTTGCTGTTATTGCCTGTATTTGCAAGGTTCGTATTGATATACTGCAGAATAGTCTCCGCATCAGTTCCTGCATTATTAAAAGCCGTTATTTTGGCGATCACAAAGGTGGAATAAGCACTTTCTCTGCTCTTTTCCAGCTCTTCCGGCGTGATAATTCCCTCATCTGCATACTCCTGCAACTTCGCTGCTGCATCATTTAATCCGCTTTCATCAAGCTTGGCAGCTGCAGCGGAGATTGCATCATTCATAAGATATTCTGCATGAGCATGCTTCATTTCATCACGTTTATCTGTAAGCTTCTGCATATCTATATACGCTGACGCCAGACTGTTGGACTGCAGCTGGTTATACATATCCTCTTCTTCTGCAATCTGTGAAAATACAGCGTCATAATCATTGGAATTCCTGCTGTCTGCAACCTTGCTCTCAAAATCAGAATACTGCGCTTCCAATGCCTGCTGCAGAATCTGTGAGTACTGTTCCTTCATTGCATCCGGCAGATCGGCAGTTTCTGAAAGCGTAACGATCTGATTGATCACTTCATCATATCGTCCTTCTGAAAGCAGCTGATTGTATTCTGAGCCTTCTTCTGTCGTTTCTGTTGTACTCTCTGAAGAAGCCTCTGTCGTAGCTTCTGTCTGGTCATTGTCAGAAGCCGCCTCTTTTCCGGACATCTGTCCAAACAGTATGAAAGCAGCAACAGCCAATCCTATTATAAGAACACATCCGACGATAATAAGTGCTATCGTTCCACCATTGCCTCCCTTCTTCTTTTCAGGTGTGGCAGCCTGTGCCTGACCAAAGGCTCTTGCAAAAGCCTTCATTGCCTGAAAACGTTCCTTTGCAGAAAGCTTCATACCCATCATCAATGCACTTTCTGTGCTGGTCGGTATCTCTACTCCCAGGGCAGATGGCTTCTGAAGCATATCCTGACTCATTCTCCTGTAAGCCTCCTGTGGAGCCGCACCTGTAATACATCTGTATATACTTGCACACAGAGCATAAACATCTGCTGACATACTGACTGGCTGCTGTGTCTGGAACATCTCGACAGTTGCATATGCATCAGACTTTAGCGATACCTTTCCCTGTACATAGCCAAAGCCTGTCAGCTTCAGACTTCCGGCATTACTGAAAATCAGGTTGTCTGGTGAAATATTACCATGTATAAAGCCCATTTCCTGTAAACGAGCAAAATCAGCGAGGAGAGGCTGTATCAAAACCTGTATTCTTCCTACCGGGAATCTGTTCTTATTCTGTGTCAGATATGCATCCAGACTGATTCCCTCCACATATTCCATAATTGTATACACAGTGCCATTTTCTTCAAGTAATTCATATACCTGTGTCACTGCCTGTCCCGGATTGGCAAGAAGAATCTTTGCACCTGCGATATATTTCTGCTTCTCCTGTTCAAAAACGTCTGCTACATTGATGATACTTCCATCTGCCGCTCTTTCACAGCAATCCTGCGGCATAAATTCTCTGATAATCACCTTCTGTGCAGTCTGCACTGCAGTACCTGCATAGGTGATTCCTACCGGATTTCCTCCCAATGCGGCTGTGATCTGATATTTTCCCCCAATGATCACACCACTGTTTAACAACCGTATACTCATATCCTTTTCTCCTCATAAATAAGAGGGAAATATAAGTATTTCCCTCCCATACATAGCCTGCCATTTTTTTAAAAAAGATCAATTAAATAATCAAAGTCGCTTAATTCATCTGTAATATCGTCTACCAGATCGTAAAGATCGTCTGCATCAGCATTACCGATATCGAATTCGTCTCCTGAGAACTTCTGCAGCTTAGCACCTCTGGTAACAGCAAAATCCATATCAGGGATATCATACTGACCATCAATAGACAGATTCAGTGTCCTGCCTTCCTTGTACAGCTTACCGCTGAGTACCTCGCCATCTACCTCAATCTTATACTTGCCGCTTTCGTAGTTATACTCGAAGCTGCCAAGATCATATGCATTGGTTCCATATTTCTCTCTAAGCTTGAATTTCTCTTTTGTTCCATCATCAGAACCCTTCATAGAGATTCTGTAGGAACCGCTCTTAAATGTGATATTCTGTAATCTGTAGTCTCCACCTTCAAAGCACAGCTGGAGATCATCATCAAAGTCTTCGTCCTCTACGACGATAGCTGCAAGCTGATTCTTATAGATATAGAAGGTAACAACTATATCTTCCATATTATCCAGTTCATCTTCCAGATAGGATAACTCTGATTCGATTTCGCCATAGCTGTCTAATACATCTACTGCTTCTCCTACGGACTGATAATTATCAAGCAATGCCTGATAACTTCCATCAATGATATTCCATATGTTGGCACCGGTAATTGTTGTCGCGTAGCCTTTGCACGTAACATCTTTGTCGTTTACAGTGAATTCTTCCTTGGCAGCAGACTGGAATTTCAGGCTCTTTAATTCCTTCATTACAACATTGGTCACGTCCTTCTGTGCCTTGTCAGTATCCTTGCTGCCGGAAACGAGCTGCTCCAGTGAAGAATTGAGCGTATCAATATATTCGTCACCGATCAGATCTACGATATATCCGGTATTTTCTTTTTTGTAATTGTATACAAAAAGCTTCTTGGAAAGATCAGGAACCTGGAATTTCAAAGAGTCGGAATCAACACCTGCCAGACCTTCTATAGACTCTCCGCCATATTCAAGCTTGGCTGTTACCTGCTTCTGCTTGCTTGCATTAATAAAAGAACCACCTATCTTTACGCCATCTGCTTTCGCACTGAACTCTACTGTGAATTCGTCCTCTACCAGACCAAGCATTGGCTCAAGTGTCTCTACGAAATGAGGCATCTTCTTTAATGTATTGTTTGCTGCCAAAAGAACCTTGCCTGATTTGCCAAGGAAAAGTCCTGACTTAATTCCGCCAAATACCAGAAGGAATACAAGTACAATGACGCCTGCTACTGCTCCCACGATAACCGGAACCTTGCTCTTTGGCTTCTGTGTTACGGGTGCTCCTGTCATTGGGTCAAAACCGCCCGACTGCTGTGTTGTCTGTCCGATTGGTTCTCCTGTCATGGGATCAAAGCCGCCTGTGGGCTGTTCTTCCTGAGCTGTCTGGCCGATTGGCTCTCCTGTCATGGGATCAAAGCCGCCTGTGGGCTGTTCTTCCTGAGCTGTCTGGCCGATTGGCTCTCCTGTCATAGGGTCAAAGCCGCCTGTAGGCTGTTCTTCCTGAGCTGTCTGGCTGATTGGCTCTCCTGTCATAGGGTCAAACTGCACATTTTCTTCATTCTGCTGTTCCTCGATTGGTTCTCCTGTCATGGGATCAAACTGCATAACTTTCTCTCCTTGTTTTCTCTATTTCTCATAATTAACTGCTGCTGTTTTCTGCTTTATCACAGCAGCGTTACATATGTAGCGTAATGATTAGTTCAGCGGGCTTCCGCATTTACTGCAGAACTTATAATTTGCCGCATTCTGGGCACCGCAATTTGCACAATATCTGATATTTACTGTCATGGACTGATTACCCAGTATCTGCTTCTCCTGAACTGCAAGCTGTTCAATCGCTGCCTTCTGCTGCTCGATCTCCTCATACTTGCCCCGAATCTGCCCGATCATCCCGGCTACTTCCTCTTCATAGCTCTCACCAGCCACAGATTTAGCATATACAGTCTCTCCAATGTTCTGTTTTAAGATCTGAATTTCTTTTTCCAGAGTCGAAATATAAGTTTTACATTTTGACTCCTCCATAAAACTGTTGGTCTTTACATTAATTGTGGTAATTCCCTTAGAAAGGGATTCTTTTAATGAAGCCATAATTCCTCCTCATAATTGTACATTTCTTTATTTATCCTCAATTCAGGTGTAAAACTGAATGAGCTTTCTCACATGTCATTAACTGACAATTCTGAAAATAGCACTTGTATATATAATAACATTGTTGTTTTTACCATACAAGTGTTTAAGTTTAGAAAAATTTAAGATTGCGTTTTGATTTTATTTATGATTTCATCAAAAAGCATACAATACGTCTTGCCTGTATAATGGATTTCATCCTGAAAATCATCATGCTCCAGAAACCAGTCATAGTAATCAAAATAATTCTCCGGGAAGGCTTCTTTGATCTGTTTGTTAAAAGCCTTGATGCTCTCGTTGTCTCTTGGAACATCCGGGTGCTTCTCTTTCCATGCCTTTTCATCCAGTGGCGGAATGGATACCATATACACATGATACCGGCTGAAGGTGTCATTTATCCACTTCTCATAATTATCTATATACTGGACGGCTATATCCGGCATGGTAACCATGCTCGTTCCATGTATGCTGATAATATTCCAGTCCCCTATCTGCGGATGCTCTTCTATAATAGTCTGTATCTGCGCCGTACCATCTCCCTTAAGCCATTCAAAGGTTCCCATGACAGGGTCAAGACCTGTGTGGACAAAGAATAAATTCTCATTATAGACAACGCCCTCCACAGCAGAGCCATATACACCATAGCCAAGCCCATCCGTCACAACGACATGGCTGTCACCTATGATAATATATCCGTCCTGCTTTGCTTCTTCTCTTGTCTCTGACTCCGTTTCCTCTTGGGTTGTCTCAGCCGTTGTCGTTTCGACAGCAGCCTGTGTGCTTTCCTCTTCTGAGCTCTCTGTCGTTTCCTGTGACTCCTGTATTGGGGACTTCCTGCTCAATCTGAAAGTCATGACAACCAGAATCAGCAGTACTACTGTCAGTATGCCAAGTAACACCAGCATCCCGGTATTTTTCTTTGGTTTCCTGCATTTCATTGTTTTTTCCTCCTGGTATGATTTAAAGTATTTATTTACCTGACTCTTTCTCTATGCTATCATTTATGTATCATAATATATTTACGAGGTGGGTTATGTATCGTATAAAGAATATATTGCAAAAACTAACGGCATTGGTTCTTCTGCCGGTTCTGTGCAGCCAGCCGGCATTGCAGGTATCTGCTGCCTCCAACGGTTATTCCTATCTGTTGATGCCTACACAGATTACCAAAATCAACAATACCTATTATATTGTAGATTCCAATCATAATCAAATCATTTATTCCGATGATCTCTCCAGAGAGCTTCGCGACTGGAATGTCATGACCAGAAAGTTGAAGGAGCCTCATGCCTTATGCAGTGATGGCGACATTTACATGGTCACCGATACGGAAAATGACCGGATTCTTACATTTGCAAAGGGCTATGACAGCTTCAGACTCCTTCAGACCTTTGAAAATGTCGGTGTCCGTCCTCATTATGTCAGCTATGATCCCGTTGATAAACTGTTCTACGCATGGAGCTCTATGACAGGTGAAATGTATATTTATCAGCGAATCGGTGACTCCCTGTCCCTGCAGCTTCTGGAGATAAAGGCAATCCCTGAGCTGGCGCATTGCTATGTGCGTTCTTTCACAATAGCAGGCGATGTAATCCTGTTCCCGGCCGTGGAGCTGAGCAGTATCATGATGGTCGATAAGTCCACCTTCGAGGTTCTCCAGACCTATCCGGTCTCGCCCGATATCGCAGGAATGGTACAGATCAGTATTGTAGACGGATATTTCTTTCTTACAGTGTCCACCAATCTCCAATATGACCTATCCGCTTCCACCGTATTACGTGCAAGAACACTGGAGGACTTCACCACAGGCAGCTTTGAAAACCTGTATCACCTTTTCGGCAACAACGGTACCCCCTATTTCATATCGTACTTCGACGGTTCCTACTACATGATACATGAAAATGCATCCCCAAATATCTATCGCTTCCATGCCACCGACGGCAGAATATATGATATCAGGGGCTTGTTCTAAATAAAGTACTTACGAAACTAAACTTTAAAAGTAACAGCCGTGCATAATTAACAATTTCACAAGCAGGTGCTTCAGAGCGGTCGGTACTTAGCGGCTGTATTTTAGCCGCTTATGTACCGCTGCCAGCGATGAGCAACGAGAGTGTGCCTGCGGTGAATTGTTAACTATGCACGGCGTCACTTAAAGTAAAGGGGTATAAGGCATGAAAAACGCCTTATACCCTTTTAAGTTATCCCTTAATCCCTCTGGAAAATATCTCTTGTATATACCTTATCTTCTACATCATCCAGACACTTGTCATATCGGTTGGCAATGATTGCCTGGCTTTGCTTCTTGAACTCCTCCAGGTCATTCACAACCCTGCTGCCAAAGAAGGTCTCTCCGTCTTTTAAGGTTGGCTCATAGATAATAACTGTAGCGCCCTTTGCCTTGATACGCTTCATAATACCCTGAATGGAGCTCTGGCGGAAGTTGTCACTGTTACTCTTCATAGTCAGACGATATACGCCCACTACTACTTCTTTCTCTTTTCCTTCTTCCCAGCTGTCATTTGCACCATATGCGCCTGCAATCTCCAATACTCTGTCTGCGATAAAGTCCTTACGGGTACGGTTGGAATCTACGATTGCTTCGATCAGATTCTCAGGAACATCTGCATAATTGGCAAGTAACTGCTTCGTGTCCTTTGGCAGGCAGTAACCGCCATAACCGAAGCTTGGATTGTTGTAGTGTGTTCCGATACGAGGGTCAAGGCATACACCGTCTATGATCTGCTTCGTATTCAGCCCCTTCATTTCTGCATAGGTATCCAGCTCATTGAAATAGCTGACACGTAATGCCAGATACGTATTGGCAAAAAGCTTCACTGCTTCTGCTTCTGTAAATCCCATGAATAACGTATCAATATCCTCTTTGATTGCGCCCTCCTGAAGTAATTCTGCAAAGGTATGTGCAGCCTTTACCAGTCTTGCATTTTCCACATCTGTACCAACAATGATACGGCTTGGATACAGGTTATCATATAAAGCCTTACTCTCACGCAGAAATTCCGGGCTGAAGATAATATTGTCACAGTGGTATTTCTCACGAACAGATGCAGTAAATCCAACTGGAATCGTGGATTTGATGACCATAATCGCTTCTGGATTGTATTCGATTACCAGCTTGATAACTGCTTCTACAACAGAGGTATCAAAGAAATTCTTCTTACTGTCATAATTGGTCGGTGCTGCAATCACAACAAAGTCTGCATCAGAATATGCTTCCTTGGCATCCAGTGTTGCTTTCAGATCCAGTTCCTTCTCTGTCAGATATTTCTCAATATATTCATCCTGAATCGGAGACTTTCTTTTGTTAAGCATCTCTACCTTCTCAGGAATGATGTCTACTGCTGTTACCTGATGATGCTGGCTCAACAGTGTCGCAATAGAAAGTCCTACATAGCCTGTACCGGCAACTGCAATTTTCAAATCTTTAAATTCTCTCATGGTGTTCTCCTTCTTATTTATAAAACCTTGCATACCACTCTGCAAAATGTCTTAGTCCTTCACGCAGGCTTGTGGATGGTCTGTAGCCATAATCACGTTCCAATGCCGACGTATCTGCATATGTCACGGGCACATCTCCTGCCTGCATGGGAACAAGTTCCTTATGTGCTTCAAAGTCATAATCCTCTGGCAGCACACCTGCCCGTATCAGTTCTTCCTGCAATATCTGTACAAAATCCAACAGATTCTCCGGATTCTGATTACCGATATTGTAGACTGCATACGGTGGGATGGGCAGACCATCTTCCCCATTCTCACGTCTGGGTGCTCCCTGCATGACACGGACCACCCCCTCTATGATATCATCAATATAGGTGAAATCTCTCTTACAATTTCCGTAATTAAAGATCTGTATTTTCTCACCTTTTAACAGCTTATTCGTAAAGCCGAAATATGCCATATCCGGTCTTCCTGCAGGTCCATATACCGTAAAGAAACGCAGTCCCGTGGAGGGAATATTATAGAGCTTGGAATAGGCATGTGCCATCAGCTCATTAGATTTCTTCGTTGCAGCATAGAGACTGACCGGGTTATCCACCTTATCCTCCGTGCTGTATGGCACTTTCTTGTTAGAGCCATATACGGAAGAACTGGAGGCATATACCAGGTGCTCTACAGGAGTATTCCCTTCATCATAGGAATGTCTGCAAGCCTCCAGAATATGATAAAAGCCAATCAGATTTGCTTCTATATAGGCATCCGGATTCGTAATGGAATAGCGGACCCCCGCCTGTGCTCCCAGATTTACAACGATCTGTGGCTGGTATTGACCAAAAATTGAATCAACCGCAGCCCCGTCTGCCAGATTGCCTTTTATAAAATAAAACTGTTCATACTGATTCAGTTCTGCCAGCCTTGCCTCTTTTAAAGATACATCATAATAGGCACTCATGTTATCCAGCCCGACAACTTTTACACCCTCT
The DNA here is from genome assembly GCA_001916965.1 of Roseburia sp. CAG:10041_57. Lineage (GTDB taxonomy): Bacteria > Bacillota > Clostridia > Lachnospirales > Lachnospiraceae > COE1. The sequence continues at coordinate 92,955 of MNTL01000002.1, read as the reverse complement.
ACTTCTTTCAAAAGGCGCTTAGCCAGATTGGAACCGATAAATCCCGCCACACCGGTAATAAAAATGCATTTATTTTTCAGGTCAATTTTTTCTTTATTTTCCAACATATAGTAAACTCCTCATAAACAAATAACTAGCCTGTATACAGATTATACATCATAAATCCATATATAGGCTAGTTATATTTTACTATATATCAGGTGAATTACAACCTTTTTTAATTTTCTGCCCTGCTGACTGCTGCTTTCATCTCTTTAATGTATTCACATACAGGAGCAATACAGTCTTTACCATACCTGGCAACAAGCTTCACAATGGCACTGCCTACAATAGCTCCATCTGCCTTAGCTGCCATTTCATATGCCTGCTGTGGTGTGGAAATACCAAAGCCAATGGCACAGGGGATGTCTGATACCTGTTTCACCTGCTCAACCATAGCATGAATATCTGTTGTAATCTGGCTTCTCACACCCGTTACGCCCAATGAAGATACGCAATAGAGGAAGCCTTTTGCCTGCTCTGCAATCATATGGATACGTTCTTTGGAGGTTGGGGCAATCATGGATATCAGACCTACGCCTGCTGCCTCGCATGCGCCACTGACTTCATCATTTTCCTCAAAAGGCACATCAGGAATGATCACGCCATCAATTCCACACTCTGCGCACTTCTTCATAAAACGCTCTGTCCCATAGGTATACACCGGATTCATATAAGTCATGAATACAAGGGGAACATCTGCCTCCTTACGGACTTCCTTTACCATATCAAATAAATCATCTGTCGTAGTACCTGCGCTTAATGCACGCACATCTGCTTCCTGGATTACCACGCCCTCTGCAATAGGATCTGAAAAAGGAATTCCTATCTCTATCAGGTCTGCTCCGGCTTTTGCCATCTCCGGTATCAGCTTCTTTGTGGTTTCCACATCAGGGTCTCCCCCTGTTACAAAGGCAATGAATGCCTTCTGATTATCAAATGCTTTCTGTATTCTAGTCAAAGATCTCTACCCCCCTGTATCTGGCGATTGCGGCTACATCCTTATCTCCGCGTCCTGAAATGTTAATTACAATGATCTGGTCTTTATCCATGGTCGGTGCAAGCTTCTTACCATATGCTACTGCATGGGCACTCTCGATTGCAGGAATGATGCCCTCTGTTCTTGACAAATATTCAAAAGCCTCTACCGCTTCTTCATCCGTAATCGGAACATACTGTGCTCTGCCTGTTTCGTAAAGATTAGCATGCTCTGGTCCGATTCCCGGATAATCCAGTCCGGCAGAGATAGAATATACCGGTGCGATCTGTCCATATTCATTCTGGCAGAAGTAAGACTTCATACCGTGGAAAATACCAATACTTCCATTTGCGATAGTTGCCGCATTCTTTGGATTGTTCACACCAAGTCCTGCCGCTTCGCATCCGATTAATCTGACACTCGTGTCAGGAATAAATTCATAAAAAGCGCCCATTGCATTGCTGCCACCACCTACACAGGCAATTACAGCATCCGGTAATCTGCCTTCTGCTTCCTGCAACTGCTCTTTGATCTCCTCTCCGATAATCTTCTGGAAATCACGGACAATCATTGGAAAAGGATGAGGTCCCATAACAGAACCAAGTACATACAATGTATCATCCATTCTGGAAGCCCATTCACGCATGGTCTCATTGACAGCGTCTTTCAGTGTCATTGTTCCTGAAGTAACGGGATGTACTTTTGCTCCCAGAAGCTCCATTCTATAGCAGTTGAGCACCTGTCTGTCTGTATCTTCTTTTCCCATGAAGATCTCACATTCCATATCCATCAGTGCTGCCGCTGTCGCTGTCGCCACACCATGCTGACCTGCTCCTGTCTCTGCAATGACTCTGGTCTTACCCATCTTCTTGGCAAGCAGCACTTGCCCCAATACATTGTTGATCTTATGGGAACCGGTATGATTCAGATCCTCACGTTTGAGATAGATCTTTGCTCCACCCAGATCTTTTGTCATTTTCTCTGCATAATAAAGCAATGATGGTCTTCCTGCATATTTCGTCAGCAGATCATGTAATTCCTGCTTGAATTGTGGGTCATTCTTATAGTATTCGTATGCTTTCTCCACTTCATTGACTGCGGGAATTAATGTCTCAGGAATATACTGTCCACCGTATAACCCGTATCGTCCTTTCTTCTGTTCCATTTGATTACTCCTCTCTTTCTGATATCTGCGAATCTTCTCTATCAGTTCTCGTACTTTCGCTTCATCCTTATGTCCGTCGGTCTCCACTCCGGTACTGACATCTATGCAATAACAATCCTGTGTTCCAAGTACTTCTTCAATATTCCCAGGTGTCAGTCCGCCTGCCAGGAAAAACGGCTGTATTGACACGCCCTGGTTTTCCAGCTCTTTTAAGCTTTTCTGTAGAATCTCTAATGGAAAACGTTCCCCGCTTCCACCATAAGCGTCTTTTTTATATGTATCAAAAAGCATATACTCTGCCAAAGGTGTCACCATACTGCTTACCTGTTCACTGTTCTGTACTCTGACTGTTTTTATGACAGGCGTGTCAGTTCTGTTTTTAATTTCTGAGATATATTCTGGAGTCTCGTCTCCATGCAGCTGTATCACATCAATGATTCCCCGGCTGCACAGCGACAGCACATGCTCTATGGGTTCATTGACAAATACCCCTACTGCCTGAATCTGTGGTGCCAATGCCTGCTTCATCATCAACGCCTGTTCATCGGTTACGAATCTCTTCGTTGGTGCAAAGACAAACCCTACATATTCCGGCAGATATTTATTCACAATCTCTACATCTTCTAATGTCTTCAATCCACATATCTTTACCTTGGGCATATTACACCTCACTACTTATACCCTACTGCGAAGTTCATCCAGCATCTGGGCTTTATCAGGGCTGCGCATCAATGTCTCTCCTATCAGTACACCATTCACACCAGCGCTGACTAACTCTGCAATATCTTCCGCTGTCTTAATTCCACTCTCTGCTACGAACAATACATTACGGGGAACCAGTTCACGAAGCCTTGTGCTGTTGTTGATATCCACTGTGAAATCCTTCAGATTACGGTTATTGACGCCGACCATTCTTGCTCCTGCTGCCAGAGCGCTGGCTGCTTCTGCTTCATCATGGGCTTCCACCAGTGCGGACAAGCCAAGCTGATCACAGATTGCCTTGTACTGCCTGATTGTCTCTGTATCAAGCAGTGCTGCGATCAGCAATACACAGGAAGCACCCAGCAATTTGGCTTCATAGATCATATATTCATCAATGATGAAGTCTTTTCTGATCGTTGGAATCTGTACTGCATCATTGATTTCCCGTAAGAACCTGTCTTCACCCTTGAAGTAGTCTGTCTCTGTCAGTACAGAGATGCAGTCAGCCCCTGCCTTTTCATACTCTCTGGCAATCTCCAGATAAGGGAAATCCTCTGCTATGATTCCTTTTGATGGGGATGCCTTTTTCACCTCACAGATAAAACTGATACCCTCTTTTGCAATCGCCTGCTCAAATGGAAACGTAAATGTGCCTTCCTTTGCTGCCAGGTTCAACGCCTGTTCTTTCACCGTTTCCAGTGGTATCTGTGCCTTTTTTCTCTCAACTCTCGCCCGCGTAGCTGCCGCCAGATCATCTAATATCATGCTATTTCTCCTCATTGGTAAGTGCCACAAACTGTAGTAGCTTCTCATATGCCTTGCCGTTTGCGATTGTCTCTCTTGCTTTCTGGATGCCAGCTGCAATGGAATCAGCTCCCCCCATCAGATAAATGCCAGCCCCTGCGTTGAGAATCACTGCTTCTGCCTTGGCATCTGTACATTCTCCTTTTAGAATGCTCTCTGTAATTTTGGCATTCTGTGCGCCATCACCGCCTACCAGCTCACTTTTATCACATCTCTTCATGCCAAACTGTTCTGGGGTCAGTTCATATCTGGTGAAAGTACCCTGGTTCACTTCCATGACAGTGGTCGGTGCGCTCAGTGAGATTTCATCCAGTCTGTCCTGTCCATATACGACCAATGCACGCTTCACGCCCAGTTTATCCAGTACATGTGCCATAGGCTCTACCAGCTCTTCGCTGTAGACACCAAGCAGCTCCACATCAGCTTCTGCCGGATTGGCAAGAGGGCCAAGGATATTGAATACCGTCCTGATTCCAAGCGCCTTACGGACAGGTCCTACGAAGCGCATTGCAGAATGATATTTCTGTGCGAACATAAAGCAGATATTGCTCTTTTCCAGTACTTTGGCATTCTGTCCCGGCCCCAGATCCAGCTTCACGCCAAGGGCTTCCAGGCAATCTGCTGCACCACTCTTACTGGATACGCTTCGGTTACCATGTTTGGCTACCTTATAGCCTGCTGCTGCAACAAGGATGCTGGCTGTTGTGCTGATATTAATGGAATTGGCTTCATCGCCGCCGGTTCCCACGATTTCCAGTACATCTCCCTGCACAGGAACTTTAATTCCATGCTTTCTCATGCCCTTTGCAAAAGCCGTAATCTCTTCGACTGTCTCACCCTTCATACGAAGTGCTGTCAGGAAAGCTGCCATATTCACAGCTTCTGCCTCATCACTCATGATCTCATCCATGACCTGCTCTGCTTCTGCTACTGTTAAATCCTGTCTCTCTACTACCTTTTTAGTTGCTTCTGCTATCATCATCGTATCCTCCCATGAAATTTTGTATCATTTCCCTGCCCTGCGGTGTCATAATGGACTCCGGATGGAACTGAACGCCATAGATAGGCAGTGTCTTATGCTGTACTGCCATGACTTCGCCCTTCTCATCCACTGCTGTGATCTGTAAGGACTCCGGTATCATGTTCTTATCAGCCACCAGCGAATGATATCTTGCTACCGGAATTTCTTTCGGAAGTCCTTTGAAAATGACACTCGTGTCATCTATCTTTACCATGCTTTGTTTACCGTGCATCAGCTGCGGTGCATATGTGATCTTACCTCCCAGTGTCTCACAGATTGCCTGATGTCCCAGACACACACCAAGCAAAGGAATTGGATGGTTCACTCCTTCTCTGATCAGCGCTTCACATACACCTGCATCAGCTGGTCTTCCCGGTCCTGGTGACAATACAATGTGTGAGGGTTCCAGCTTCATGATCTCTTCTACTGACAATTCATCATTTCGAATCACTCGCAGTTCTTCCCTGCCAGCTGCAAGCTCTCCTATCAGCTGCACAAGGTTAAAAGAAAAGCTGTCATAATTATCAATCAGTAAAATCATGCCTTACACACCTCCTCTGTCAGTCGGATTGCTTCTATTACCGCGCCTGCTTTATTTGCACATTCCTGATATTCACTCTCAGGTATGGAATCTGCCACGATACCGGCACCAGCCTGTACGTATACCTTCTTACCTTTTTTCACTGCTGTTCTGATTGCAATACATACATCCAGATTGCCGCTGAAATCCATATATCCGATTGCCCCACCGTATACACCTCTGGCTTCCGGTTCCAGCTCATCTATGATCTCACAAGCCCTGAACTTGGGTGCCCCTGAGAGTGTTCCCGCCGGAAGCAGCGCTTCTATAGTATCTGCACAGGTCTTACCCTTTGCCAGCTCACCTACCACTGTACTTGCGATATGCATAACCTTGGAGAAACGGTGAATTGCCATGTAATCTGCCACTTTGACGGAACCATATTCTGCAATTCTTCCAAGATCATTTCTCGCCAAATCTACCAGCATGTTATGTTCTGCACATTCCTTTTCGTCTGCCAGCAGTTCCTTCTCCAATGCCTGATCTTCTTCTATGCTCTTGCCTCTTTGTCTGGTTCCTGCTACCGGGAAAGTCATCAGTCTACCATTGGTCAGCTTCACCATGGTCTCTGGTGAAGTACCTGCAATCTGCATATCCTTGATCTGCATGTAGTACATATACGGAGAAGGATTGGTGGTTCGAAGTACTCTGTATGCATTGAGAAGGCTTCCTTCATAATCCGCTTCAAATCTTCTGGAGATAACACCCTGGAAAATATCGCCCTCTTTGATGTAATGCTTTGTTTTCTCTACCATGCTGCAATACTCTTCTTTGCTGAGATTACAGGTAAACTCCAGTGCTTTCTGAGGCTTTTCATAAGGAATCGGTTCTGTAATACGAAGAGTCTCGATAAAGGCATCTATCTCTTCTACTGCTTTGTTGTATCCTGCTTCACCATCAGCAGTCCTTGCATTGACGATGATACACAGCTTATGCATTACCTGGTCAAAAGCCAAAAGCTTATCGAACATCATCAATTCAAAATCATTTACATCACTCTGCTTGATATGTAACTTGGGTTCTGCATATTGAATCGTCTCATAAGCAAAGTATCCAACCAGACCTCCTGTAAAGGTCGGAAGACCTTCTATCTGTGGGGAGCGATACTGTTCCAGCAGGCTCTGCAGGGCTTCCTTGGGTTTACCGGGAAGAATACGGACCATGCCATTCTCTTTTACCTTCACCACACCATTCTTACAAGATACAGACAGCTTCGGATGATATCCCAGAAAAGAATATCTTCCAAGATTGCCGCCCTCCACGCTCTCCAGCAGGAAATACTGTCCATCCAGCGCTGCCAGCTTACGCAGCATCAGGATCGGAGTTACATCATCCGCCAGAATCTCCCTGCACACTGGAATGTATGTGTAATCTTTTTCATATTGCTTCGCCTGTTCATATGTCGGTATTATCATGAGCTGACCTCCTTACTATCACCTCTGTGAATAAGCAGACTCGCAAGCTTCGCTTGCTCGTTCGCGTTGCTCGCCCTAGGGCTCTGCTTATTCGCGCAAAAAAAGAGCTTCTATCCTAACTGCTTAGGACAAAAGCTCTTGAATATACTTCTGCGGTACCACCTAAATTGATGTATAAAAATACACCCTCTCCATAAACGTACTATCATACGTCTTCCCTTGGTAACGGGTGGAAATCCCGTTGGGCATTACTCAAGCATATGCTCTTTGCTCCCACCTTCCCGAGTCCATTCCATGTTCCTTAGACTGCTGCAATCCCACCACCTGCGGCTCTCTGTGAATCCGTTCAGACCATGTACTCCTCTCGGTCATTAGTTTCTGTTCTGTGTTTTTATGATATAACTATATTCACTTTGCCGGCATATGTCAATACCTGTTTCTGTTCTATTGTATTTTTATGCATAATTATCATTTTGAATTATGAAAAATGCACAATTACATGAAACGTACCAAATCTTCTACCGTTTTTCTCTTAGGTGCTTCCGGTGTCTCTGCGGGATAACCTACAGCAACCAGCGCTGCTACTTTTCTTCCTTCTTCGATGTTGATAAGTTCGCCAACCTTAGCTTCATCAAAGATTCCCATGATAACGGAACCGATGCCTTTCTCATGCGCTGCCAGACAGAAAGTCTGTGTTGCGATACCTGCATCGAACATTTCCCAGCGGTCTTCCTTGCTGGTAGTAAAGGAACCGTCTCTCTCATATCCGCTTCTGCCCTGGATCATTGTAACGACTACCAGTGCTGCGGCATGCTCGATTGTTCCTGTATTGTAAGTGAAGCCAAGAACTGCATCATTAGCAATCTTGGACTTTAATTCAGGATTCTCAACTACAACATATCTGACTACCTGGGAGTTCTTCCATGATGGTGCGAAAGAAGCTTCTTTAATGATTTCTTCCATCACTTCATGAGGGATTGGCTTCTCCTGATACTTTCTGATACTTCTTCTTGTTTCAATACATGTTAATGCGTCCATTGTGTACCATCCTTTCTCTGCACGTATCTTCTCTAGGATGAAGGCTCGTGCCGGCAGCTTCATCCTGTCTATAGATAGCCGTCTTATTCACGGACTATTATACCTGTCTATATGCTTCCTTATGACGCTTCATCCTGTTCCATACAACGAAATATGCCGGAATCAGGAAACAGTCTGCAAATATCCATGCAAGCGGGCTTGCAAAGCATGCAGCATTATAACCAAAGATTGGCACAAATACTGCCCCTACCAAAGTCCTTGCTGCCATTTCCAACACACCGGCTATAATGGCAAAGAAGCCAAATCCCATACCCTGAATCATGAATCTGACAATATTCACCAATGCAAGTGGAAAATAGAACAATCCATTGATCAGAAGGAAATGCTGCGCATCTGCCAGAATTCCTGTTTCACTACCACTGACAAAAAGCTTCAACAGGTGTGGACCAAATGCAGCAATAATCAATAATCCTATTACGGAGTATACTGCACCTAATATGATACAGCTTCCCAGTCCCTTATGTAACCGGTCCAGCTTATAACCGCCTGCATTCTGTCCTCCATAAGTAGCCATCGTAGCGCCCATGGAATCAAAAGGACACACGATGAACATACTGATCTTGGATGCTGCTGTAACACTGGCTACTGCATCAGAACCCAAGGTATTTACTGCAGACTGGAGAATAACACTGCCAATTGCTGTAATGGAGTACTGCAATCCCATAGGTACACCGGCGTTGAACAGCTCTGCCATTTCACGCTTCTCCATCCGCCACTCATCCTTAGATAACTGCAGCATCTCCACCTTTTTGCGGATATAGATCACACAGATAATTCCTGATACCACCTGGGATAATACTGTAGCTGCTGCTGCACCTGCCACTCCCATATTGAAATTCAGGATAAAAACAAGGTCCAATATGACATTAAGGAATGAAGATATTACAAGAATAATCAGAGGTGCTCTGGAATTACCCAGTGCACGGATCATGCCTGAAGTCAGATTGAACAGGTACGTAGCCGGAATACCTATGAAAATAATCAGAATATACTGATAGGAATATTCAAAAATATTCGCCGGCGTTCGCATCAATGTCAGAATCGGTCTACAAAATATTACTGTCAGAGCCGTCATGACCACTGCAAAAATCACCGATAACCAGATACTGTTTGCATAGAGCTTACGCAGTGTTTTATAGTCCTTTGCCCCGAAACGATGTGCCACCGGCAGTGCAAAACCACTGCATACGCCGTTACAGAATCCTATGATCAGAAAATTAATAGAGCCTGTCGCACCTACTGCCGCCAGCGCATCTACGCCCAGAAACTGCCCTACGATCATGGTATCTACCAGATTATAGAGCTGCTGGAATAAATAACCAAATAATAAAGGCACAGAAAACCCAAGAATCAGCTTCATGGGGGAGCCTTCTGTCATATCCTTCGTTACGCTCATTGTTACTACCTAAACCTTTCCCCTGTCCAGCAGACTTTGCGCCATCAGCACAAAGTTGTTTTTACACTTATTTCAAGAATCCATTTACAATCTGCTCTTCTGCTTCTGCCTCTGTCAATCCAAGTGTCATCAGCTTGATGAGCTGTTCTCCTGCAATCTTGCCGATTGCCGCCTCATGGATCAGGCTCGCCTCCAGATTATTGGCTTCCAGTGCAGGAATTGCCTTTACTGTAGCCCTGTCCATGATAATGGCATCGCATTCTGTATGACCTGCACATTTGTTATTACCATTGATCTGGGAATAGAATACCTGTGTGGAATCCTCTTTTGCCACGGATCTGGACACAACATTCGTACTGGAATCTTCTCCATTCAGGTCTACATAGAATTTCGTTTCTGCATGCTGTACGCCATGGGTCATGATCTTCTCTTTTACGACCAGTGTAGCGCCTGCTGCCAGATCGGCACGTGTCTCACGTACTGTAGAGTCTACACCCTTGATCTGTACAGCTTCCATTTCCATGTAGCTGCCCTCTTCCATGTGCACGATGGTCTGTGGATTCAGGATTCTCTCTCCCTTACCGTCACCACTTCCGTAATGCTTCTCCACATAGCGCAGCTTCGCATTTTTACCAACGAAAAAGGTATGAATACCATCATGTTCACTGGCTGCATCACCACTGTTATGAATACCGCATCCGGCAATGATCGTCACATCACAGTCTTCTCCGATATGGAAATCATTATATACCAGTTCTTTTAGGCCTGTCTGTGACAAAATGACAGGGATATGCACACTTTCATTTTTTGTACCGGGTTTGATATAAATATCAATACCTGATTTATCTGTCTTGCCTACGATCTCAATATGCTCTGTAGACTTTCTGTCAATACTCTCGCCATTTGAACGGATATTGTATGCACCTGCAGGCACTCCATGCAGATCAGCTACCTCGGCAAGTAATGTCTTCTGAATCTCATCCACGGATACAACCTCCTTTATTATGCACACAATAAGCATCCCCATTTAAAAGCTGTGGCAATATCTCTTCCTTAGAGCCTTCTGCTGTGATGCTTCCATCAGCAATAACTACAATTCTATCTGCTATATTCAGAATCCTCTCCTGGTGGGATATGATTACGATAGAGCCTTGGGTCTGCTCATGCATCTGTTCAAATACCTGTATCAGATTCTGGAAGCTCCACAAGTCAATGCCTGCCTCCGGCTCATCAAAAATAGAGAGCTTCGTACCTCTTGCCATTACCGTTGCAATCTCTATTCTCTTTAATTCCCCACCTGATAAAGAGCTGTTTACTTCTCGGTTAATATAGTCTCTTGCACATAATCCTACTTCTGACAGATACTTACAGGCTCCGTCTACGCTGACTTTTTCACCCGATGCCAGCCGTATCAGGTCAAGAACCGTAATGCCCTTGAAGCGCACTGGTTGCTGAAAGGCAAAACTGATCCCCTTCTTTGCACGATCTGTAATAGAAAGTTCTGTAATATCCTCTCCATCTAATAGAATCTGTCCTTCTGTAGGGCGGATGATACCCGCTATCATCTTCGCCAGAGTCGATTTACCACCACCATTAGGTCCCGTGATCGCTGTAAATCTGTCTTCTATCTTCAGATTAATATGATTTAAAATATCCTTGCCCTTATCATCATCCACATGATAAGATACATCTCTTAATTCCAGCATTTTAATACCCATGTCTTTCTAATACCGGCAGATTTCATGCCGTATTTTTGTAGCAGACAAGAGGGCATTCCTTGTCCGGAGTACCCTCTTCATTTCTGTTATCACATCTAATACTATTCTTCTGTTTCAGATTGTTCTACAACTGCAATACCAAGTTCCTTTAACTGGATATCATCTACATAGTCAGGCGCATTTGTCATCAGACAGGATGCATCCTTTACCTTAGGAAATGCAATTACTTCACGGATGGAATCTGCCTGCGTCATCAGCATAACCATACGGTCAAGACCAAATGCAAGTCCTGCGTGAGGTGGTACACCATACTTGAATGCAGTCAACAGGAAGCCAAATCGCTCCTGTGCTGTTTCCTTGGAAAGTCCGATGATCTCGAACATCTTCTCCTGAATGTCATCCTGATGGATACGGACACTACCGCCACCAAGCTCTGTACCATTTAATACGATATCGTATGCCTTGGCACGGACCTTACCGGGATCAGTGTCAAGAAGTGGAATATCCTCTTCCATAGGCATTGTGAACGGATGATGCATTGCTACATATCTGTTCTCTTCCTCACTCCACTCAAGAAGAGGGAACTCTGTTACCCACAGGAAGTTGTACTGGTTCTTGTCCAGAATACCAAGATTTCTTGCGATCTCCAGACGAAGGTTGCCTAATACATCCCATACGACTTTATTTCTATCGGCTGCGAACAGAAGTAAGTCTCCGTTCTTACCGTTCATTGCTTTCACAAGTGCTGCCATCTGCTCTTCTGTCATGAACTTGGCAAAAGAAGATTTCAATGTACCGTCAGGCTGGATTGCGATATATGCCAGACCCTTGGCACCAAAGCCCTTGGCAAACTCTACCAGTGCATCGATCTTCTTTCTGGGCATCTCTCCCTGACCTTCTGCGTTGATACCACGAACAGAACCGCCATTCTCCAATGCAGATGTAAATACGCTGAAACCACAGCCTGCTACTACATCACTGACATTGACAAGCTCCATACCAAAACGTGTATCAGGCTTATCAGAACCGAAACGATCCATAGCTTCCTGCCATGTCATTCTTGGGATAGGATTAGGTACGTCGATACCGATAGTTTCCTTGAATACAGCCTTTAACAGTCTCTCATTGACTTCGATAACATCATCTACATCTACGAAGGATAATTCCATATCTACCTGTGTGAACTCAGGCTGTCTGTCAGCACGTAAGTCCTCATCACGGAAGCACTTTGCAATCTGGAAATATCTATCAAATCCAGAACACATCAGCAGCTGCTTGAACAGCTGTGGTGACTGGGGCAGAGCATAGAATGTACCAGGATGCACACGGCTTGGTACCAGGTAATCTCTTGCGCCTTCTGGGGTTGACTTATTCAGAATAGGAGTCTCGATCTCCAGGAAGCCTTCATTTGTCATGAACTCACGAATCTTAGCTACTACACGGCTTCTCATCATGATCTTAGCCTGTAAGTCAGGTCTTCTCAGATCCAGATAACGGTATTTCAGACGAAGCTCTTCCTTGGTCTTGGAATCTGCCTCGATCTGAAAAGGCGGTGTCTCTGATTCAGAGAGAATACGAAGCTGTGTCGCACGAACTTCGATTGCACCTGTTGCCATATTCTCATTGGTATTGCCTTCACGGTTCTCTACCTTACCAACAACAGCGATTACATATTCACTTCTAAGGCTCTCAGCCTTGGCAAATTCTTCTGCTCCAACGAATCTCTGTGGATCATCACCCTGTTCGAAGATAATCTGTAACAGACCACTTCTGTCACGAAGATCTACGAAAATGATTCCTCCTTTATTTCTACTCTTCTGTACCCAGCCCATAACGGTTACGGTCTGACCAACATTTGCTGTGGTGACCTCTGTACATCTGTGGGTTCTCTTCAAACCTTTCATAGTCTCAGCCATGTCTTTATCCTCATTTCTGTGCAATAAAATATCACACGTTATTTTAAACTAATTTAATGGATTTTTATAGAATTCCTGGAATTCCTCATATCCTTCTGCCGTAAGCTGTTCCTTCTGGAACTTCTTATTCTTATTCATTCTGGCAACCAGTACCTGTGTGCCGTCCTTTCTTGCTTCCTGTGCCTTGGCAATGACATCACACAGAGCCTGTCCCTCTACGCCTTTCTCAATCAGATAAGCGATTTTCTTATTCCTGGAAGGTACTTTGAAGCCACTCTCAAGAAGCAGCATGATAATACGCTCAAAACCGATGGAGAATCCGCAGGCAGGAACATCCTTGCCTGTAAATCTGCCTACCATCTTGTCATAACGTCCACCGCCGCCGCAGCTTCCACCAAACTCAGGCATTGCAATCTCAAAAATAGTACCTGTATAATATGACATACCACGTACCAGAGTCGGATCAAATACCAGCTTGAAATGATCTCCCTTGGTCGCATTGACACTTTCAATGATCTCTCTGAAGCTTGTCTTCACATCTTCCTCAAGGAAGCCTGTCATCTTCTCTTCGATAAAGGACAAGGTATCTTCGCTCTCCTGCATTCCTTTAAATAATGCAAGATACTTCTCTACACTGTCTTTGGCATAGCCGTCTTCGATCAGTTCATTCTCTACACCATCAAGACCTATTTTGTCCATTTTATCCAGAATAATGAATATATTATCATAATCTTCTTCGGCAAAACCGCTGTACGCAGCCATTGCCTTTAAGATTCTTCTGTCATTGATACGGATCTCGAAATTCTTGAAACCAATCCTGCCAAGTGTTGTTGTTGTTGCAAGGATCAGCTCAATCTCTGCCAGATTGGAGGCTTCGCCCAAAATATCAATATCGCACTGCATAAACTGACGATATCTGCCTCTCTGTGGCCTGTCTGCCCTCCATACATTGCCCATCTGCAATGCCTTGAAAGGAGAAGGCAGTTCATTGGCATGATTGGAATAATAACGCACCAGAGGTACTGTCAGGTCATAACGCATACCAAAGTCTACCAGGTCAGCTTCTTCCTTGGCTGTCTCAAGATTGAGCTTCTCACCTCTCTTCAATACCTTGAAGATCAGCTTCTCATTCTCTCCACCCTGCTTGCTGCTTAAATTCGCTATATTCTCCATGCAGGGAGTCTCTATAGGGGTAAAACCGAATTTACCATAGGTCTCCTTGATCACGCCGATTACATAATCACGGATTGCCATTTCTTCCGGCATAATATCTTTCATTCCCGTAACAGGCTTCTTATTCAGTGCCATACTATACCTCATTTCCTTTTTCATTAATCTGTTAGAATTTTACACTGTTTATGTGCCTTTTTCAAGGTTTTTTGCTGTTTTTCCTAAAATACAAAAACAGAGATCAGGAAACTTTTGTGTTTCCACAAGCTCTGTTTATTTTCATGAATACAGTTTATCTTTAATTTCCAGACTCTGCCATAGTTCGGATTGCATCTACGGTATTCTGATACTCCTGCTGAACTTTCTCGTAAGCTTCTTCATATCCGTTGAACTCTCTTCCCCGGAGTCTCTCCGTAAGGGATGCGCAGACTTCGTAAAGTCCGTCCAGTCCCAGATTCAGGCAGATTCCTTTTAATGTGTGGGCAGCACGGAAAGCTCCCTCTGCATTTTGTTCTTCCACTGCCTTTACCAGACTCCTATAGCTTGGCTCATCAAGGAATTTCAGGGCAAATCGCTTCACCATTGCTTCACTACCCATTCTGCCCAATACACCTTCAAAATCGGCTCCTATACTCTCATAGCATTCTTGTACTGTCATCTGCTTTTATTCCTTCCTATATTCATATTCTTCCCATACTCTGACCTTAATATCTACCATACATTCCAATAATAAAGGGGAACTCTTCATGATTTTAAGTTCCTCTTCACCTTAATTTCATTATATCTTACAAAAACATTAATGTAAAGAATCCATCCATACCGTATTCCAGTGCTTCCTTTCTGTCTTCGTCAAGGGCATTGGCAGTCATGGCAAGAATGGTAATCCCAGCCAGTGCCGGATCATCCAGCGCACGGAGGACAGCTCCCTTACCGGAAAGTGTCCATTCCGAACGCATCTTCTTTTTCTGCGCTCGTCCCGCCACACTTTGCTCCATTTTCTCTTTTCCATTATGCATTCTCCTTCTGTCTGTTTTCTGTTAATTTATGAATTACTTTTAACAGTAGTTTTACATCAAAAGGCTTAGAGATATGTTCATCCATTCCGGCTTCTTTAGCTCTCATCCTGTCCTCCGTAAATGCATTAGCGGTCATTGCAACGATTGGGATCTTCCTTGCATCCTCTCTGTCCAGAGAGCGGATCAGCTTTGTGGCTTCATAACCATTCATCACCGGCATCATGATATCCATAAGAATGACATCAAATTCACCATCTATACTTTTTCTGAATATTTCAACAGCTTCCAGTCCGTTCCATGCTTTTGTCACATCGGCACCTTCCTTCTGAAGCATACATTCTGCAATTTCCATATTCAGCTCATTATCTTCTGCCAGAAGAATATGCAATACCTTTATAGATTTTTCTGAAACATCCTCCTGTTCTTCGCATTTATCTGCTTCCATATCTATTTTGAATGGAATCCGGATCACAAATTTCGTTCCAACACCTTTCTCACTTTCAAAAGCAATGGTTCCACCCATTTTCTCAACCAGTTTTTTGGTAATCGGCATTCCCAGACCTGTTCCGGCAAATTTTGTGCGGCTTCCTGTATGCTCCTGTGCAAATGGTTCAAAAATATGCTTCTGGAACTCATCTGTCATTCCGATTCCTGTATCCCGGCAGACAAATTCTATCGTCGCCATATCCTGCTGCTCTGATATAAGTTCCCTGCAGCTGATATAAATGCTTCCATTTTCTCTATTGTATTTCACAGCATTTGACAGAATATTCATCAAAATCCGTTTTACATGCGCCGGGCTTCCAACAAGTCCGCAGTGTGTTATTTCTTTCTTTTCCCACATGAAGCGGATATTCTGTTCAATAGCCATCTGTTCAACCACAACAAGCACTTCTTCGCAAATGCTGCTCAGATTAAATGGAATTTCTTCCAGCATCACTTCATCCGACTCCAGCTTGCTCATATCCAGTACATCGTTGAGCATTTCCAGCAACAGATGAGAAGCCGATTTGACTTTTTCTCTATATTCTGTCTGTTTCTCCATATCGTCAGCATAATACTCAGCTATATCGACCATGCCACAGATTCCATTGATCGGCGTCCTGATATCATGACTCATCCTCTGGAGAAATTCCGTCTTAGCCCGATTAGCTGCTTCTGCTTTTTTTGCTGCTATCAGAAGCTCCTTTTTAAATTTTTCTTCTTTTTCCAGCTCTTGTTTTTGGTGCATCAGATTGATTCGGTATCCCCAGAACAAAAATATACTGAAGATCAGGCAATAAAGAAAAATGGCACCAATTACACTTAGTGGAAGATTATGGAATACCTCCATATCCGAAATATATGCGTAAATATAATAATCACGCTGCTTCAGCATGATTCCGTAACATCCGGTTTTCTTTATATGAAAAATATGCCGGCTGTCGGTGTGCTGTTTCATTGCCTGAATGACCTCGTTGCCGGCAGTATCCTGTCCAACCAAGCTCTCATCATTACTGGCAACAATCGTTCCCTGGTCTGCAACCATGATTGTTCCGTCTTTCCTTGTACTATAACCATTTAAAAGACTCTGTATCGTCAAGGTATAGTTTCTGATAAATTCAGGGGTTGTATAATAATAGATTGCTACAATACCCGGTTCATCTTTTCTGGCACAGGCTGCAATGTCGATATGAGACCCATCCTCTCTAGTAAAACGTTCCGCATAAGTTCTTTCTTCATATCCACTAAAATCCATGATAATGTCTTTTTGCAGATACTCCGTAATCTCATTAGTCAAAGGTTCATCGATGCTGTATTCACAGTCCGTCTTTCCTTCTGCATCCAGCACAATGATACCATCTACCCAAAGAGTCTTCAGGTTCTCTTTCAGAAACTCACGGCTCAGCTGACCGCCGTTTTCTATTTTCATTTCAATATTCGTACTCATCTGTCCAGCACCCTCGATTGCACGGAGGATACTTTTGGATTCCGAGGATTCATTATAATGGGTGTAGGTTGAACACTGTACTTTCACATAATTTACAATCTCCACCATTCTTTTCTCTGCTTCCGCTCTCTCCACATAAAAAAAATATAACAGAGAAACTACAGCCACACAGATTCCAATCAGGCCGCCAACCAGCCGGATTCGTTTTTCTTTTGTCTTTCTCTCAATATCCAAGATCATCCACCTCCAGATACTTTTCCGGATCATCCAGATATTTTTCAATAATTTTCAAAGTCGTGCCATCCTGATGCATTTCTTCCAGAGTCTGGCTCATCTGCTCACAGATTCCTCTGTCATCATCTTTTGCAAAAGCAGCTCCGATTCCCCCAACCATCAGAGGTTCTTCCAGGATACGGAAGCTTGTATCATAATCCTTCATATACTGGATAATAGATTCTTCATGTGCGGCAACTGCATCCACATATCCTTTTCCCAGAAATGTATAGATCAGCTCTCTGTGTCCCAGGCTGATTAGATTTCCCAGTTTGGGGATTCTCTCATCTGTCCGGTTCAGAAAAATGCCTTCCGGTTTGGTTGTAGACTGGACAGCAAGATTCTTTCCCCCCAGGTCGCTCAGCTTATAAATATCACTATTCTCATTTACAGCAACCACCTGGCGGCTTGCTATGTACGGTCCTGCCCAGCGGTAATCTTCAAGGCGTCCTTTCATGGAAAAACAGCCCATGATACAGTCAATCTCTCCGCTCTCCACCAGTTCTTTTTTCTCCTCCCAGTTGATCTGGACAACCTCCACCTGATATCCCATTCTGCCAAAAGCTTCTGTAGCAAGTTCCACATCGATGCCTGTCGGGATTCCATCCTCATTCAGATAATTGTATGGGGGATAGTTATCACTGCCGAGGATAATAACCGGCTTTTCCGGTTCTTCTTTCATGTTATCTGTGTTTTTACACCCTGTCAGAGTGACCGACATAATTCCTACAAGCAGAATGCCTGCAATCATTCGTTTTCCTTTCATTTTCTTCCATTCCTGTTTCTATCTTCTGACTATAATATTCCTTGCTCATGCCGATACCGGTATCTTTTATCTTGCTGCTTTCAATCCAGGGTCATATCAAGTACATTATTGATGATGGTCAATAACAGTTTCCCCTCTTTTCTCATGTACCGGACCAGCTAATCGGATAAATGATAAATGCTAAGCCATAGGTTTTAATCCTTGGCTTAGCACCATATTTTACTGTTTTTCCTAAAATACAAAGTTATCTTTATTCTTCTACTTTGAACTGATTCATATCCTTTACCAGATTGTCCACATATCCTGTCATGCTGTTACAGGTACTGCTGATATTGGTAAGCAGTGCTGTCAGCTCTTCTGAGCTTGCAGTAATCTCCTGCGTTGCTGCTGCATTGCTCTCTGCAGCCTGTCCGATTACCTTCACCTGATTGTCTATTTCCATGATGTCTTTCATCATCTTTTCATCAGTCTCATGCACTACTGTAAGCTTCTCATTGGTACTTACCACATCATTGTTAATGATACGGAAGGATTCAATAACATCCTTTGTAGACTCTGTACTGCTCTGGTTACTCTTTACGACCAGTTCAATACATTTCTCACACTCTTTGAAATTCTCCACCAGTGTAGAGATAATCTTGCGGATATTTTCAAGCTCGTTGGAGGTATTCTCAGATAATCCCTTGATACTATCTGCAACAACAGCAAAGCCTCTGCCGGCATCTCCTGCTCTTGCTGCCTCGATAGAAGCATTCAACGCAAGCAGATTGGTCTCAGATGCAATCTCTTCGATACTGCCAAGGATTGTTTCCATCTCCTGAATGCCCTTGCTGGTCACATCTATCTTCTCTGAAATCTCCTGTACATTCACATCCATATGTGCGCTTTCCTCTGACATGGACTCCATCTTGGCTTTCATATCGGCGGAATTGCCATCCAGCTGTTTCATATACTGCAATGCTTCTTCTACCGCTGTGGATACTGCCTTGCCTGCATCTGCAAGAGACGCCACATTCTCAATCATCTGGTCTACTGCTGATGCCTGCTGGGATACTTCTGCAGCAACATTACCAATTGCTGTAGCCACCTGTTCATTTGCATTTACCGCATTCTCTGTCTTTTCCTTCATATCCGTACTGCCGGACTCAACAGCATCTGTCGTATTCTTAACAGATAACATGCTGCTTCTAAAGGAATCCATTGCAATATTAGTATTGCGCACCATAGCTCCAAGCTCATCATTTCTCTGTGAAATTCTGCCTTCCAGCTTACCGGTAAGATCTCCCTGTGCCACTCTGGTAAGCTGTACCTTTACCTTATCAATTACCAGAATGATCTTTTTAATTAATATGTATGCAACAATTGCAATAATTACTGCAAACAATGCAGCCATTCCTGCCATCAGTCCAAGAGACTGATTAAAAATCTGTCCAATCTGAATCACACCATTGGAATTATCCACGATATTCTGAATATCATCAGAATATACACCTGTTGTAATAACCCAGTTCCACGGTTCAAATTCCTTACTGTATGCTACTTTAGGAGCAACTGTCACACCATCGGATTTGGTAAAGTAGAATTCATTATAACCGCCCTCTTTGGCAACCTTCATGATCTCTTGAATAATCTTGACATCATTCTGGTCTGTCAGTTCATATCGGTTATTCCCTTCCTGATCCGGCAGAATAGGATGCATGAGTAATGTGTAATCCGTACCGTCTATCCACAGATAGCCTGAATTATCATCCCCATATCGAATGCTTCGGATAACTTCCATTGCTTTCTTTTGTGCCTCAGCTTCCGATAACCCCCCTGACTGAGCCAGTTCATAGTAATTTTCCGTAATACTGATTGCACTCTGTACTTCTGAGCTGATCACACTTTTATAACTGTCCAAAGTCACATCATACAATACTTCTTTCATTGTAGCTTTGATATCCGTAAAAACTACTGCTGCTATAATTACAAGTCCTGCACTTAACAGTACAATTGCTCCAACGACTGCCGTTGTCAGCTTTCTTGCCAACCCTTTGTCTTTTATTTTATTTGCTGCATCCATAATGATATAGCTCCTTTCACTTATTGTCAGACTTATTGTATCGTAAGTCTTTATTTATGTTTTATTATATCATTTCTGGGCTATTAATGAAACAAAATTAAGAATTACTTTTCATTTTTTGCCACAAAAATCTCCAAATAACAAAAGTGCCTTGCTTCAGACATTAATACTTTTTCGAGCCTTACTTTGCATATATGTATTTATAAAATCTTCTGTATCATTATCTGGAAATCTTTGTGCCACTAAGTCAAACAGTTTTCCCTGATTTTCAACAACATCAGACAAATATACATCTGAATATGCTCTCATAATTAAATCACCTTTCAAATAATGTACTAAACACTTTCGTCACCTTATTAGCATCCGAATCCACTAAATCTCGCATTCTCTGTCGCGCATCAGTATCCCGCTGATTATATTTATCATTGAACTCAGAATACTCAACAATAATCAAGTCCTCTTTTATTTCATGTAACTTTGAATATGCCAATTCTGATTTAATACAATATTGAATTCCTAACCCACCCAAAGAAAGTAATTCCTCAAGAATGTCAACATCTATATTATCTCTCACAAACTCTTTTGCAATATAAAAATAAGAAGCATTAACCCTGCCAACCACGCCAATACATCCAGCTTCTGAAAATCCAGAATTTTAAGTTCATCGCAATCTAACTCATACTTGTGAACCCAGCCATTCGTATCATCTGGTCTGCAAACAGCCCATTCTTTTGCCAATTCCACATTTTCAGTTAAATAAAATCCACGTCCATAATCATGTTTGTCATCACCACCACCAAATATCGGATTTACTAATTGATTAGGGGAACCGTGATATAAAATAATCTTATTCATTCTTTATTCTCCCCAAACAAATATGTTCTGTAACATATTCCTCACAAGTCATGACCTGTGTGTGCATGGGCTGGTAATACCTGGCGAGCTGTTCTACCATATCTTCCTTCTCCTGATCGAGCCCTGTGCAGGCATCGGTCAGATATACCATTTTATCCCCGGCATCAATACCGCTGAGCATTGTGAAAAGGACACAGCACTCTGCGACTACGCCTGCAAGGAGCACCCTTCCTGCCTGCCCTGCCAGTCTGCGCACTTCCTCATTTGTATAAGAAGAGTACTTGTCCTTTGAGAATACCGGATATTGCTCCGCATAAGGCTTCACTTCCTCGATCAATTCACTCATCCATGGATTATCATTGATTTCTCTGTTCTCTTCATTATATGTTTTCCATGTACCTACGGGGTCTGTAGGAGGCAGATACTTGGTAAAGATGACATTATCCACTGCTTTACTGTCTATCAGCTTCTTTATCCTTGCCCAGGCGCCCATTGTGTCCCGACATCCCCAGGGCTGGTTCTCCAGATACACATTCTGCATATCAATTACAATCAACAGATCACCTAAAGAACCATCTTCTAAATACTTTAATTTCTCTTTCATCATTTTTTCTTCCATAAATCTCCCTTTCCGAGTCAGCTTATCGCTTGCAGAACTCAATGAAGTCTTCCACTTTCAGGAAAATCTGTGAAAACCCCAGGCTTTGGCACAGCGCAGATACATAAGGCAGCTCCAGTCTTGCCTTTTTCAGGACATCAGGTCTTGAGAATACTTCCTGTGGCGTACCATCTGCAATGACTTTGCCATGCGCCATGGCAATCACTCTCTGGAAGGACTCTGCAACGAAATCCATATCGTGCAGGATTGCTATGACCATTCTGCCATTCTCGGAAAGCTGTCTGATAAGCTGCTTTATCTTCTCTTTACCCGGATAATCCTGTGCAATGGTTGGTTCGTCAAAAATGACTACCTGTGTGTCCATGGCAACGACTGATGCGATTGCCACCATCTTGCGCTCTGATAACTCCAGGTCATAAGGGTTCTCCTGCGCCTTATCCTGTAATCCTACAAGTGCCAGGGCATTTTGTGCCTTCTGCTTTGCTTCTTCCCTGGTCATTCCTATATTCAGAGGTCCAAACATGACTTCATCCAGTACATTGCTCTTGAATATCTGGTCATCAGGATTCTGGAAGATATATCCCACTTCCCCTGCAAGCATGGCAACTGTCATCTCTGCCACATTTTTATCGCCATAATATATGCTTCCATTTACCGGCTTCAACAGTCCCTTCAGAAGCTTTACAAGTGTTGTTTTACCTGCTCCATTCTGTCCGATGATTGCAGTTGGTCTGCCATCCAGCTCCAGATTGCAGTCCGTTATGACCGGTGTATCCTTATGATAGGAAAAATCCATATTTTTTATCGTAAAAAACATTGGTAATTGTTTCTTTTCACTCTCTTCTATGCTATGTTCAGCAGATACCCTTGGCAGAACATCCTTTAGGGAGACTACTTCCTGTCTGGTAACAGGATAATTGCCATCCGCAAGTCTTACATTCAGCGCCTTGCAGATTCTGGTAAAGCTTGGCGCCTGTACTCCAATTTCTTCCAGATCATCCCTGGAAAAAATCCTCTGTGGTGTATCAAAATCAACGATCCTGCCTTCATGCATCAGTAATATTTTATCACAATATGCAGATATCTTCTCAATCTTCTGCTCTACGATCAATATTGTCTTGCCTGCTTTTACCAGCTTCTCCACAGCCTTGAATACTTCTTCTGTTCCCACAGGATCAAGCTGTGAAGTCGGTTCATCCAGTATCATGATCTCCGGCTGCATAACAAGAATACTTGCGATTGCCACACGCTGCATCTGTCCACCGGACAAATCAAAAGGATTACGGTCTTTCAGTCCTGCAATATCCAGCAGCTTCATGGCATCTTCTATCCTTTTTACCATTTCATCCCGCTCAATACCAAAGTTTTGCAGCCCAAAGGCAATCTCCTCATATACGGTGTCTTTTGCCCCGGATAACTGGTTAAAGGGGTTCTGAAATACCAGACCGACCTTTTTACAGATAGATGCAATCGGGTCTTTGGATGCCTGCATTCCATCCACCAGAACCTGTCCGCCATATGCTCCTTTATAGAATTGGGGCACCAGACCCACAAGTGCCTGCGTCAGTGTGCTTTTACCAGCTCCATTGGCACCGACAATCCCTATAAATTCGCCTTTTTCTATAGTAAAACTGATATCATCCAGTACAAGCTTGTCTGTATGAGGATATTTATATTTAAGATTCTTTACTTCTATTATTGGATTCATGTCTTACCTCCATACAACTCTGATACCAACTGCTGCGATAAGAAGCAATATGCACAGGCTTGTCAATACTTTATCAATCTTTTGTCTTGGTTTATCACTCAGGAAGGTCTTCTTGCAATTGGTATCGAATCCACGCACTTCCAAGGCGATGGCTCGCTCTCTGGTATTGATCAGTGAGCTCGTAATAACGGGTGATATTAATGGAATAAAGGCTTTGGCACGTACCAGCAGGCTGCCTTCTGTCTCCATTCCCCTGCTCCTCTGGGCATCCATGATCGTACTCATTGTTCCGGTCATCTGCGGGATAATCTGGAATACAGAGTTGATGATATAACCAAATCTTTTGGAGAAGCCAGACTTCTCCAAAGCTTCCACCAGATCAGCAGGCTTCGTGGACAAGACAAATGTAGCAAAAGACAAAAGCATATTTAATATATTCAAACCGATTCTTGTCGCATACAGTACGCCTTCTTTATAGAAGCAGACCGGGCCGATTTTCCACAGTACTGTCTCATTACGGTAATTGAACAGACCATGAATGATAAAAATGGTCAGCAGTATCGTAAAGGAAAAGATGATAAGCGGCACTGCCCTTTTTAGCAGCTTCGTACTGAGCAGAATCAGAATATTGCACAGGATAAATGCACAAAATGCCCATATCTGACCAATCAGCAGCGGTGTGCAGATGGAGGTCAGAATATATACTAATTTGGTATAAGGGTGTAATCTCGTCAGATAAGTTCCATTATCGACATACAATGTAATATTTTTCATAATTTTATTCCTTTTTACCGAAAAGGGCATAGGATATTCCTATGCCCTTGTCCTCTGAAATCCCCGTTATTAATCAAGGCTCTCAATCTTATTATCTGCTTCGTACAAAGATGTAAGCTTCTTTGGCAGAGCAAGCATTATAAAGTAAACAACAATGACTGTAATCAGCTTATCAGGTACATCTACCACAACTTCATCCAGGAATGAGCCTAACCATACGGGCATGTTATTTGCCTGTGTCACTGCAAATAATGCGTCACCCCAGACATTACCTGTTGTACCACCCCAGAATATAACATTCAGCGGAGTAGAGATTACTACTGCTGCAAATCCTGCTGCACAGGCTGTCAGCAATGACTTGGGAAAAGACTTCATAAATCCAAGCCTTGCCATAATACCGGCTGCAATACCAATACCCAGACTGGTGAACAGATAAATGATTGTAATATTATCACCAATAATCAGACCATATACCAGGTTATTGATTGCACCACACAGACCGCCAATGATGGGGCCTCCCAATACTGCACCGATGCAGGTTCCGATTGCATCAAGCCATAATGGCAGTTTCAATGCAGATGCAAACATCTTTCCCAGGAAATTGATTCCAATACAGACGGGAATCAAAACAATGGTTGCCGCGTTCCATTTTGTTGCAAATATTTTTTTCATAATAAGTACCTACCTTTCTGTAGTGCTTTTATTTATCCTTACAAACGCTTCAAGCGCTGTCAGAATCTCATTTTTCTCTCCCTGTGATGCCATATTCTCCCCATCTGTATAGTGATTGATCTGTTCCTGCAGATCATCCTCGCTTGCAACCACAACATTTAATATGGAAGCGCATTTCACACCACGTAGTCTGCCTGCAACATACAAGGCTGCTGTCTCCATATCGGATGCAATAATGCCTTTCTTCTTCCAGTATGCATATATCTCATCCTTTTCATCCGTATAGAAGCTGTCGTGCGTTCTGGCAATCCCTATATGATATGGCACCCGGATACTCTCTACTGCATCTTTGCACGCTGCCAGCAGAGAAAAATCAGCAACAGCAGGATAACCATCTTCTATGTAAGTCCTTGAAGTACCGTCATTTCTGACCGTTCCATTGACAAGCACCAGATCCCCTACATGGATTCCCCTCTGAAGAGCACCGCAGCTTCCGATCCGTATCATATGACTGACTCCGAGTTTTGCCAGTTCTTCGACTGCAACTGCCGTACTTGGTCCACCAAGTCCGGTAGACAATGCCATAACACGGACTCCCTTGTAGAATCCTCGCAGAGAACGAAACTCCCTGTTATACGCCAGCTCCTCCACCTGATCCAGATGTGCGGCTATCCTGTCCAGTCTCGCCGGATCTCCCGGTAACAATGCATAGGGCGCTGTCATTTTCTCATCCAGTAATATATGGGGCATCACAGCCATAGTCATTTCCTCCTGTTACTTATGTCTGTTACTTTGTATACTTCTCTTGTCTTAACGAACCTTCTCAGCATCCCACTCCATTACAGATCCGGTCGCTGCATCAATCGTGAATTCATATTCCGTTCCACCGTAGATGATCTTTCCTTCATATTCCGGACGTCCATCATCATAATCAAGCTTCCACTCGTAGATATCTTTGTCCGTTGCACCGCTTACACGGTCAAGGGCTGTTTTCTTTGCAGCTGCTTCACTGACCGTAACGTTATTGCTATCTGCTCCCGCTGTTTTTCCTTCATATCCGGAGCTGATGATTTCTCCGGTATCTACCGCAATCTCATAGTCATACTTTGCACCGCCTGCATACCATTCAATGTCATATACCTGGCGTCCGTCTTCATAGTCAAGCTTTGATTTGGTAATCGTTGCATCCGCTGCTTTCACTCCGGCATGCTCCAGTGCAATCTTCTGTGCTGCTGCTTCATCCACAGTTCCGATACCTGTTACGGTCTGTGCCTGGGCAGGGGCAGCTGCTGCAGAGTCTGCCGCCTCCGTCTGCATCCCGGAAGCCTGTACATTCTGTTCCTGGCTGCTCATTTCCATGACAGCTCCTGTCTCGGCATTGACTGTGTAGGCATAAGCATACTCCCCAGAAGTAAACTCCACCTTATAGCATGCCACTCCCGCCGCCTCACTCAAGGTCGTGGCTGAAATGTCTGCATCTGCCGCTTCAATATCAGCTGCTTTTAATGCCGCTTCCTGCGCTTCTTCCATACGGATCATCTGTGGCTGATCCTGCGCCTGTTCCTGACTGCTTTGCTGTGGGATACTTGCTGCTGCATTATCTCCGCATCCGTTCAGAGCCATTGCAAGTGCAAATGCTGCTCCTGTAAAAATCCATTTCTGTTTCATAATCTTTCTTATCCTCCATTCAAATTATTCTTCTGCAAAAAGTTTCTTCTTCCGCTCAATCATCTCATCAATCTTTTCGATATAAAGCCCTACATCCTTGACATTATCGCATCGCTCAATCCTTCCGCCGGGGAAGACTCTCTTGGTAATGCTTCCGGCGCCCAATGCCACGATACTTTGGACTTCTTCCATTATCATACACTCTTCGTGTATTATGCTGTAATATGCTGTATTATGTGTTTCTGCATGTTCTAAACATACAGAAATAGATATATTATTCAGTACAATTCGGTATAAAAAAGTTGTCTTTTCGTTGTCTTCTTCCCTTGTTGTCCTATTTTACGAGGAGCCAAAGGACTCCTCTTATCTAAAACAAATTTAACTTCTCTGATATTTGATTCAAAGATTCTTGCTTTTTCTTCTCTGAGACTTCAGCATAAATGTTCATCGTTGTTTTAATATCAACATGCCCCATAATCGATTGAATCACCTTTATATTCGTTTCATTCTCGCATAGACGAGTACAAAATGTATGTCTCAAATTGTGACATGTAAAGTGAGGTAACATCACGACATCACTATGCTTTTTCTCAATCAGGTCTCTAGCATACTCGTTATACTGCTTAATTATTCTTTCAAGTGCTCTATCCAAGTTATGCTGAATATAGGTAGTTCCAAATCTATCAAGAAATACAAAATTAGAATACCCATCAATCTCTCTTGTCGATACTAACCCATTTTCTTGTTGATACTTCTTTACACTTTCTAAGGCTGTTCTTACTTCCTTTACAATTGGTATTTTCCGAATACCTGCAAATGTTTTAGGATCTGAAACAAATAATTTCTGTTTAGAGGGATTTTTCTTTCCTGCAAAGTAAACTATTTCACGTTCAATCGAAATAAGTCCCTTCTCAAAATCAATGTCTTCCCAACATAATCCACTCAACTCGCTTACTCTTACACCAGTACCTAATAAAAAAATAAAAATTGGTTTCCAATGATCTAGTACAACATGTCCATCCATGAATTCTAAGAATGCACTTTGTTCTTCTGGCGTTAATGCGACTCTCTTTCCTCGTTGAGCACCAGTTTGTCTTTTCAACTGTGCCAGTACGCTTGATGTTGGATTGCTTCTTATTATATTGTCTCTTACAGCCATTTCAAAAGCGGGATGAAGTTCTCTTTGAAGATGTTCAATTGTTCCATAACTCAATTTCTTCTCTTCCATTAAGGTTATATAGAAAAGCAAAATATCGGAATACTTAATATCTTTTACTCTTCTTTTACCAATCGTTTCACGAACATGCGCATCATACTGATAAATATACGAAGCCCTTGTTCTATCTGCTAAATCAGGACGTGTAGAAATATATTTATCAAACAAGTGGTTAAGAGTTTGTCTCTTGGCTTGTTCATTATCTATTCCCTCAACTTTATTCCTCATTAATTCCTCTTCTCGTTTTCTCAGGGTAATAATATCTTTGGAATAAATGTATTTTGTCCTTCCCATTGAGTCAGTATACTTGAACTGATATCTTTTGTCTTTCTCTCTGTAACTTTCACCCTTTAATAATACTCGACCTTTATTATCCTTTCTTGCTCCAGCCATTGGTTCGCTCCTTCCTACAATTAATTATAGAAAGAAGAGTTCCTATGCCTATTTTCTAGTATCGTACATTAGTCCAATACCTTCTTTAATTGTTTCTGTTATAGTCTTCTGATGCTTCTCTGAATATTCCTTAAGTCTGCTATGTTCTTCAGCGGACAGTCTAACTGTAACAGTGTGGTCTCTTATAACATCCAACTTTGGACGTCCAACTTTAGTAGCCATTGTCATATTCCTCCTACATCTAAAAACTATTATAATTTTCGTAGTACATTATGTCAACAGAATCTGCAATTTTCGTACTACGTTTTTTGGCATAGGAATCTTCCTAATGATATTATTCCATCGCTGGAACGGTAAAAGAAAACAGATATTCTTCAAATATATCCTTTCTTATCAAGACTGTTTTCCCCAATTTAATGGTTGCGCCTGCTTCTCTAGCTCTTTTCCTAAATGTACTTTCACAGATGCCATACACCTGTGGTCCATCCTTGTATTTATAACACACAATTTCATTATTATCTTTGTCTACTACTCTTATCATAATAATTTACTCCTCTCGTTGTATCTTGATATTTACTTTAGTGCTTGAAATATTCATTTCTCAATTGATGCACTATATCAATACCAAATTGTCATGCTTTTTCAATATTCAATTGTCAAGGTTCATATCTCACAGAGTCAATCGAGCTAGCTCGATTATGCAAGCAAACATTCCGCACTATTGTGCTCTATGTTCTTACGCCCAGCAAATATCGTTCCATACAAGCATGATGATGTTTGCTGGGCTTTTGCATCGAAAAAGCCGGGGAAACAACAGAATTAAGACCTCATTTGAGGTTTCTATAAATCCGTTGTTTACCCCGGCTACAAATCACAATGAATCAAGCACGATCCTGATAAACTCTGTTGTCATCCCATACACACTCCTGGGTGTAACAGGGTACAGTCTATAACTTTCCTTCCAAAACATTACCATCCTTGTCCAAGACAAGACATGGACCTGGGCTGAACATCTCCATATTTGTATCTTCCCAGGATTTTATGGCAAGTACCTTTTTCTCATTTGTTATAGCAAGAAAAAGTCTGCCATCAATCATTGCCTTTCTAAAAAGCAATTTGTTGCAATCTTTGTCAAGATATTTAACGTAGATTCCATCACTCTTCATTCAAAAATACTCTCCCAAAGTAATCTAGAATCCCACCAAATACATTTTTCCTGAAAATGACTCTTCTCCGTTTCTCTCAATAATAAATCTACTACTCCTCCTCATTCCAACTTACTTAACTACCGGAAAAATATAGCACAAAAAAATGTATTTGTGTCAATGATGTAATAAAAAGCACTCTATTTGTATAGAAAAAGCACTTTATATAAAAAAAAAGTCCAAATATAGGACTGAATACACATTTTATCTTAAAATGAATCTATTACAATAACATGATTATTAGGAGAATACAATGCAAAACTTTTAACCTTTACAATTGTTTGCCCTTTTATATACATATCTGTATCTTGATGAAAAAAAGTTTCAATGTATCTTCTATTACTATTCTTATCAAAAGCAATACCCAGATGATTATATTCTTTATTTATTCTCTCTTCAAATAACAAATAATCACTTTTTATTTTTGAGTTTATCAATGAAGGATTAAAATTAATAACCGCATCAGTATAATTTAATGTAGTCAAATTATCATAAGAAAAATTTTCGTATCTTTCAGAAATATCGTTGTAAAACACACTTGCCCTTACCATTGCATCTGTCAATTTTCCTTTTTTAATACGACTTATAATATATTTTGTCTGGACCATTTTATTAGTTTTATCATTGAACAACTGAATAAGTTGAATATCAATCAATTTATGTAATCCTAGCAAATGAATAAAATTTTCTTCTTTGTAAACAAAATCAATAGTCTGACCATTTGACAGCAAATATTCAGCTCTACAATTGTTTAATCGCATAAAATCGTTATATTTTTGCAATAAATCATCCATAGTAACTCCACTAGCTATAACATGAAAAATGCTCCTGATAAAACATCAAGAGCATTACCATTTCTTTTGTAAGGTTCCTTGTTTTTCAGCTTTGCAGCCTATTCGGGAGAGCGAACCAACTCTCTTTTGGGAACTCCAACCGTGAGCCGAACGACCACGACCTTCTTTGTTCAATTAAATAATATCAGATATATGATTAAAAATCAATAGCTTCAAACACTTAATTCTTCCATTTCTTCTCAACTAGTTACTGGAACGAGGTACGAGTGTACAGTAACCTGCATTTATCAGTTTCATATAATCTTTCTTTTACTCTGGCTACACCAATACCATGACTATCCGGATTATCCTTTGTTGAAACATTGATATCGACCGGAGCAGATATCTTACTATTTTCGATGTGGATAAACAAGTTCTCTTCCACTACCTTTATGATGAGATTTATATACCTGCGCTCCGGCTCCACTTTCTCACATGCTTCAATTGCATTATCTACCAGATTGCTTAAATCCCTGATATCAAAGCAAATGATTCTATTTTGTGAATTTACATTCGTTCTATGATTAAAGTAATTCTGCGAACCATGTACATACAGCACAAGGCTGTTTGCGATTCTTTCTGCCTTTTTATTTCCATGGCTAAGTAGCGCATCATACAAATCCTCTAAAATAGGCATATTCTCCGGAATCGGATTCTCAAAGTATTGTTGATAGATTTTTCTGATACATTCATTACAAATCTTGTTTGTTGTATATTTTTTATAAGTAATATTGCGCTTGTGCATCCCATAGGCGTTTATATAAGCCACTATGCTTAATTAATTCATCATGACTTCCTTGCTGAACCACATTTCCATTTTCAAAAACAAGGATTTTTTCACAAAACTTACAGGATGCAAGTCTGTGAGATATATATAGTGCTGTCTTTTTTCCAACCAATTTGTCAAATCCTGCATATACTTCACATTCAGATACTGGATCTAACGCTGCAGTAGGTTCATCCATTATGACAAAAGGAGCGTCCTTATATATAGCTCTTGCTATGGCCAGCTTTTGTTTCTCTCCTCCAGACAGATTTATTCCATTTTCAGAAAAATCCTTTCCAACATGTTTCTCTGACCAATCAGGCATTTTTGCAATCAAATTGTCAAGCCCAGCTTTTACAACTGCTTCTGTTCCTTTTGAGCTGTTCATGTCATCAGCGCCTGCAACGTTTTCACTAATCTTAAAAGACAGAATTGAAAAATCTTGAAATACTACACCAAATAAACGCATATATTCATCATAGTCATACTCTTTTATATTGATTCCGTTTAGCTTTATTACCCCCTCTGTTACATCATATAAACGTGTAAGCAATTTTATAAATGTTGTCTTTCCAGATCCATTTGGACCGACAACCGCAAATTTACTACCACCATTGAGTGTAATATTTAAGTTTTTTATTACATAATCATCTGCTCCAGGATACTTAAAACTAACATTTTCAAATTCAAAAGAAAAATCAGCCCCTATAGACTCAGATGAAACTGTTCCATCGTGATTCCTTGTCCCCATATCCATATATTTGCAATAGAATATACTTCTCTCTACAAGAGCTGGTAGCCCCTCCATAAATTCAACAATAAGAGTATTTGATTTTAATGTCTCTGTTACAGCAGATACTATTGTAATAACATTACCAATTGATAAAAGTCCTATATAAGCTCTGTAAACTGCAAATGCATAAATTATTATAGTGCATAATCCCATAACTATTTCTGTTAGAGCCTCTTCTCTAAAATAGGCCATTAATGCTTTTTTCATTATGAAGAGAATATGGTCTTCTGCATCATTATAATCTCTTTTTACACCATCCAACTGATCATATATTCTAATGTCTTTGCCATTTTCTATTACAGATAAAGTGTCCTTGTACCAACCTGTTTTCTTAGTATATGGCGCACTTTGAACAGTCTCTGTATCTAAGCCTTCTTTCATTATCACTGATCCACGTTTTAGCTTAAATACAAGCAACGCCATAACCAATATTATCATTATGACAGCTGATAGATTACCAGAAAAAGGAATCGCACTATCTATCCCTTTATTTATAATAAGCGGAATCATTACAACAAGAGAGAAAAGAAGTGAAAAAACACCTTCAGATATTTTTCCTAGAAGTTCAAACATCTTTCCAAATATTCCTGATCCACTTTTGTTCATTGCTTCAAATTGCTGTCTAACGTTATTCCACTTTGGATCCTCAAGATGCTCATAATCTTCTGTAAGACTTTTTTCGGCAAAGACTCTATTTGTAATCTCTACCATGTATTCTTCCTTAGCACTTTCGAGTTCTTTTATCTTAATTGAAATAATTGTAAGTAATCTTGATAGGATTATCGTAACCAATGCCCACCTTATTAGTGTCTTTACGTCAACTCCAAGTGTTACAGCATCAATTAGTCGTCCTATTAGCACAATAGTTATATAGGGCGCCATTGATTTCAAAAAAGCTCCGATAAGACAAATTACCGGCATCTTTATGTCCATTTTACAATAATCTAAAAAAAGCCTTTTTATACTATATAATTCTTCTTTCTGCATCAGAAAACTCCATCCAGCTTTTGGGGCATAGTATCGTCAAAGCTATCACCAAAAACTATTGCTCTTTTTTTATTTTCATCCATTTCTTTGTAGTACATACTTTGTACATCAAAAAGATGTTTGTATAAACTATCTCTATCTATTAGAGATTCATGTGTTCCCTCTTCAACAATCTTTCCACTTTGAAGAAGTACTATTCTGTCGCAAAATCTTGTGCTAGAAAGCCTATGAGAAATGTAAATCATCGTTTTCCCGCTTACTGCTCTCGCAAGATTAATATATAGATTATTCTCTGCAACAGGGTCTAAAGCCGATGTTGGCTCATCTAAGATAATTAATGGTGATTCTTTATAAAGAGCTCTAGCAAAAAGTAATTTTTGCATTTCCCCACCAGAAAAACTTACAGCATCATCATTTACTTCTCTCACCAACTTGGAATTTCCTTTTTCCTGCAAAGAATCATATTTATCTTTAAACCCAGATAATTCAAGAGCTTTAACAAGTTTATTATTGCCAGAAACCTCTTGTGTTGATTGCCTTCCAATAATGTTTTCATCTATAGTCCATGGCAATAAGACCGATTCCTGGAACATCACAGATACAAGTGATTGCCATTTAGCATATGAAAAACTTTCCTGCGGAAAATCATTAATATATACCTCTCCAGATGTCGGTCTATATAAGCCACATATTATTTTTACGAGAGTAGTTTTTCCTGCTCCATTTAATCCTAATAATGCTAATTTCTCACCCTTCTTTATCGTCAAATTGACGTTTTCAAGTGTAGGTATAGATGAACCAGGATAGGTATAAGATACATTTTTAAGTCTAAGAATTATCCCCTCTCTTTTAATCAAATCTATTTTTTCATTTGATATTGTATCTTCCCATCCACTATTTTCATTTTCTTCAAGTGCTTCTCTTATATAATTTATTGCTACAGAAAAAGGCGGAAGCGTAGAGTATTTACTAATTAGCTCAGCAAGTGCTAAAGAAAAACCTCTTATACTTCCTAGCAAGAGAACAAAAGATGATATATCAATTCTATTTGTTACTAGCAAATAAATAAGATGTGCATATGCATAAAAATCAAATAAACTACCTAGCACCTCTGAACCTGCTTTTGCTACGAAATAACCATTATGTATGTGCGAATATACATTTTCCATGTTGTCCAAGCAACTATCATATTTTTCCAAAAGCCAACCAGATAAGTTAAATATCCTTATGTCTTTTCCTGCCCTTTGATCCATTGATACTCGATTGATATACATAGCCTGCTTGGCATCAAGCTGAAGTTTATCTGCGTATGAAGCATGCCTTTTTCTTGCTATATTAAGAAATAGCATTCCCAGAGATACATTTATCACGGCTATAGCAAGAATAATCGCATTGATTTTTCCAACTATTATTGCGTATACAATTACTGCAACAATATGTTGTGCACAGTTATAAATCCCCAAGTAAAATCCATAAAGATGCCATGGTCTTCTCGAAGCTGCAAATCCATTATTTATTTTTTTTTGGACAGAAGGATTCTCCAGCAAATCAAAATTAATGTTTAATTCTTTACCAATAATATCACCAGTGATACGTTGCATTAGATTAACAGATGCTGCTATTTTTTGCTGTCCCAGCCAAGTAATTGTTTTAAATAAAACAATTATTGCTACCATGCAGACTACATGTTGCAAAACCGTTGTTAAAGAATATCCCTCAATTAGCTCATCAATCACCACCGCTGGAAGATATGTGCTGATAATAGTTGCACATGGAGACAATACAATCATTGCAATTAAGAATTTAGGCAATGTAAAATCAAATTCTTTAAGCTTAGATAAAATCCATAAGCTATTACTTATAATTCCATATTTCTGTTTCTTACGTTCTCCGAATATCTCAGTATAGTTTTTCATTATGTTTTAAAGAGCCTTTCTCTTTTTTTTTACAATAATTATGCGATATCTGCTTTTCTGCAAAAAAAAGCATATATTATAGAAGTATTTGGAAGAGCTTGATTTATTATTTCTTTTTCTATCGCTTTCCAATTTCTTGATGCTATACCAATATAATCCGCTTCGTGTTCTTTTATCATCTCTATTGCAGCTATTTCATTACCCAATGTATATTTTGAGACACACGTACACTTCTCTATAGGAAATAAAATACGATCAATCCAATCGTAATAATATGAGTCAGCAATAAAAATTATTTTTTTACCTTTTAATTTTTCTTCATAATTTGCATAGAAACATTTGTTGTGCCAATCATTACTATATTGCATCGATTTAGTGTTAATATTTATATTTCTCCGAATGGCCACCTCATTTGCAATTTTAGTTGCAACTAATTTCTGAAGATTTCTATTTTGATTTGAAACGGACTTATCATGCCGCCTATATAAAAGTAACTTTTCTGGTATATTCGCAGTTTCATATTTTTCTGCGATTCTACAGAACAAATCATAATCTTCAGCATAGTGATAATTCTCACTATATCTAAAATTATCAAACACTTCTCTTCTCGCCATAATAGTTGGATGTTGTAGATCAATACGCATTCTCAATGAAAAACTTAATATATCGGATCCTTTTGTAAAAAAGCATTCTTCACCAATAATATTATCCTCTGAATCAATGATATCTATAAAACTCCCAACAAGTTTAACTTCAGGATTGTTTTTCAAAAAAATTATCTGCTTTTCAAAACGATTAAAAACACAAATATCATCGCCGTCCATCCTTGCTATATATTCCCCCTTAGCTATACTTATTCCATCATTAAGCGAATTTACCAATCCTTTATTCTGGGCATGATTAATGATTTTTATTCGTTTATCTTTTTTCTGAAATTCTTGAGCAATCTTAAGTGTGTCATCTTGTGAACCATCGTTTATTATAATGAATTCAAAGTCGGAGAATGTCTGATACAATACACTTAATATTGCTCTTTCCAAATACTTTTCTTCGTTAAATACTGGCATTATTACACTTATCATATAGACCTCTTTTTAACTTTAAACTTTCTCATTCTGTCATACATAAGGAAATATATAAAATAATTAATAAATCCACCATTGTGCAATTGAATCCATATTATTACTCGTTCATAAAGAAACAAATCATTCTTTTCATATTTTCGTATATCGTTCCTTAATTCTTTTGGAATAATATATGTCGTATAAGCAATTGCTTGCATGATATTTTTAGGGTTGTCATAACTCGTCTCATTATAAATTGAGCGAAGACAATTTTTAGCCAAAAAAGTTGCCAAACGTAACTGGATTTCTTCGTCATATATATTATTTATTATTGCTATCTTCTTTTTTACCTTATATACGGTAACTATATTTTCCCAATATCCTTTCCAATACCCCTTTTTTTTACTGGCGGTGTTGTAATTTGAATGTTCATATATGTATAGTTCTTTAGCTGAAACAACACATTTTTTTGCATTTAAAGAAGCAATAGTCATTATAACTTCATCTTCAAATAGTTGTATCCGTTCATCTTCATACAGCAATAAGTCTCTCAGAATTTCTTTTCGTATTAAGGTGTTCCAAACATATCCAGCGCAAAATTTTTTATCATCTTGCAATCTCCCAAACAACAGCTTTGCATATTGCTCAAATATTTCTTTATTTGAATATGTCCCTTGTGGCATATCTATGTTGAATACTTCTGATATGCTTTTCTTTTTCTTTACAGTCGCTCCGAAGAAAAAAATATCTGCATCATATTCCGAAATCATTGAATTCATTACATAATATCTGTCATCCGTACATATATCATCTGCATCAATAAAACTTATATACTCTCCTTTTGAATATTTCAAACCAGTTAATCTTGCAGAAAAGGTTCCTTTATTTGATTGATATATGTAAATAATGTTATTATTGCTATAAGCATAATCCTTACATATATTAGCGGTATTATCAGCCGAACCATCATCAACAATTATAAGTTCATCGCTATCTTGTAAACTTCGTAGTACACTTTTTATACATTCAGCAATGGTATTTTCTGCATTATAAACAGGCATCACTACACTAATATTCTTTTTCATACCCCTTCCTTATAAATACCTCCTTTTTATGTTACAAAATATAAAATCTTTTTTCTTCAAAAAATCCTAATTGTAATAATTAACGCTCTACTCGTAACTTTTGACATAAAAACCTGTATCTGATGTTTTTTTACATCCGATACCGGCTCATTAATGCTTTTTTCTATTTTAAAGGAATCATTCCTTCTACTACAAAAAACTCTTCTGTAGCTTTTATATCTATTTTTCCATTCTGTTCTTTTATAAGATCCTGTACGCTCCTTAGGCCTATTCCATGACTATTAATGCTCCTTTTTGCATGGACA
This sequence comes from Roseburia sp. CAG:10041_57, assembly GCA_001916965.1. GTDB lineage: Bacteria > Bacillota > Clostridia > Lachnospirales > Lachnospiraceae > COE1. The sequence goes on along the minus strand of MNTL01000002.1, from coordinate 56,046 downwards.
CGCCCATTTTCAATCTTTATAGTTCCATCATATGTATTCTTTATCCGAAGAAAAAGGACTCCTCCTGAAAACTGCATAGTTAGAACCACTTTCTTCTTTTCAGACTTTGCTGCAGCATCTATGGCATTTTCCAGAAGATTTCCTACTATAATATTAATTTTACACCGCAATACCTCTATGTCTTCAGGAATCTTTATATCACAATCTACAGTAATTTGGTGTTCTTTTGCACTATCAATTAAATAATTGATAAGGCTGTCCGTTTCATACTCTCCAGTGTGTACCATCTGTTTTGAATCCGTAAAGGTGCTACGCATCTCTTCAATATAGTTACAGACCTTTTCGTTTTTGCCTTGTTTTGCCAGGCCTTCTATTTCAAACAGATGATGTCTAAGATCATGCCTAAGATTTTCCTCTTTTCTGTTTGATATACGCATTAGCTCCATCTCATGCCTGTATGCTTCTACTTCTCTTTCAAGATACTCTTTTTTCATTCTATCGCCAAGATTTATGGCCAGACTGTTATATAGATTTACTGATAACAGCGATATTCCTACAACACATATACAAGCTATAAATCTGTATACACCTGAATCCATGGCTGTAACACAATACAGGATAATTGCCGCCATAACTGGGAAACCAGAAAGTGCCAACATTTCTTTTCCTACTATATCCCAATTCTTCGATCTTCGAATTAAAACTCCCAGGATTCTTTCTATTATGAGAAGAAAAACCACCGTAAAAGTTACACTATAGAAATAATCATCTTCTTTCAAAAATGGGGTCGCTACTACATAAGCCAGCATATCACAGGCAGCACCTAAAACTGCTATAACTATACATACTAAAAGTTTCTTTAATAAACTGCCCTCATAGACACTTGCTATAAGTAACATCAAAAGAATATTTACAATAAGGTTTATCACCGGTATATGAAGCCATTCATTTATAGCAAATGTGGATACAACCCAAATACTTGAAAGTACCATTACCTTGTTTTTATTTTCAAAATCAAACTGTAGGAAATCTCCCAAAAGCTGACATATGGCAAATACTAGGCAAATATTACATATAATGTTTATTAGATAATATTCCATTTAATCCTCACAATTTATCTTCTTCCACCTTGAAAACATTCTGTTTTTAAAGGTTTCTGCATATTTTCTGCTGATGCTAATCTGATTATCATTATTCATGATAACATAATCATTACTGCTCATCTTTAATGCATTTAAATTTATGATATAGGAATTATGTATCTGAACAAAATAATCAGGGAGCTTTTTAATCTCATTTGACAGTTTCCCATAATATTCAATCATCTCATCACAGCATACTATCTTTATAACCCGCTTATTACTTGAAAAATACAGGATTTCTTTACAACTTATTGTTATGTTTTCTTTTCCAACCTTGCATATAAAAAAGTCTTCTGATCTTCCTATTATCTCAAATCCTCGGTTAATCGCCTTGATAAGAGCCTCTGGTTTTACTGGCTTTACTATAAAATCGAGAGGTTGTACCGAAAAAAGTTTCATTGCATAAGTTTCTTTTGATGACACATATATAATCTGTGTATGGAAATTTCTGTTTTCATCACGTAGATATTTTCCAACATCAATGCCTGTAGCTCTTGTAAGTTCTATATCCAAGATAAGAAAATCATAATTTGCTCCGCACCTGATATGTTCAATAAGTGCTTCTCCTCTATAAAACACGTCAACATCAAATGTTGCTTTCAGGACATCAGTATTCTCTATTATTATATTTTCAATCTCCTGACAGGTTAGAAATTCATCATCACATATGGCTACTCTGTACACAACTGTCCCCCCGATTTTGGGATTTTCTACCTCTGATGCGGTTCTTCCCGTATCTGTATAAGTTTCTTTTTCAAAATATCTGTTTTTCACACTTGCTCCTCTTTAAACCTAAAATATTTATCACCTTCTGTACTGTCAGGTAAAACGCTTCTATCGTAATCACCAAAAATATAAGCATTTTTATAAAGTCAATATCCTGGCATATAAAGAATATCGCTTCCTCTACTACAGTAATAACGATAGATATAAGCTTAAATCTTACCTTTTCTTCCTTAAAAAGTAATTTGTTTACAGTATCTACCGGTGCCAGTATCATAATCACCAAAGTTCCTATAATGAGTATAGCTGAATATAGACTTTCATTTATCCATCCACCATCAGTACTGTTAAGAATAAATGCAACTGCCACAATCAGCAGTGATGATGCTATTGCACACATCCACAAGGCTGGAAGGTGCAGTCCTCCGGCAAAAATCCTAAGTGGTATAAAAAATAACAGGAATAAAAATACTCCCTGGATATTTCCCATAAGAAGACCTATTATAGCTGTAACCACCATGGATGCTACAAACATACCAAGACGTTTTAAGCCGTATATAGCTATTTCTTTCTCTTCATCACTATAGTTGCTCACTTTTTAGCTCCTTATTTCTGTACAGAATATCATCTAGATAATACCATTTTCGCTACTGTTTTGATTCTTAATGTAATAATTTACGCTCTACTCGTAATAATTAACATTCTTTCGCAAAATACAGCTATTCATTTTAGATATCACGTACAGGATATTTGTGTGACTTGTCTTTTTTCACGAATAGTCCAAGGTTTCTGTTTCGCGCATCCTCTTTCTAAATCTCTCTCTTATGCTTGTTCTGCATCCTGTGTGTACTGTGATTACTATTATCATAACAATTGAGCTGCTTCTCTGCCTTTTCGATATCCTTATCAATGAAGTCTTTATCAAATTCTTTCTTAAGACTGTCTTTAAGTTCTTCTATATCCCTGTGGTCAAGAAACACCTCTGCCACATCTTTTGTAGCATCAATCCTGCCATAGATAAGGTCAAAGTCCGTCTGTTCCCTAAGTATCACATCACTTAGCTGCTCTGAAAGACTTTCCATTTTCAAATTTATATCTTTGTATTCTTCATAAACCTTTTCTGAACCAAAGTCATTACTATTAAGAAGATTCTGTCTGGTCTTTTTCGAGCTTTCAATAAATGCTTCCTTATGAACTATTTTTTCTTCTAGGTCATGCCTCTTTATAAGCTGTAGCTTTGAACATCCCTTTTCTTCTTCCTTAAGCTTTTTAAAAGTTCTTGTCGCTCCTTCTTTTCTGGTGTACTTTCAACTAATTCTGGTTCTATATGAATACGATGTACTTCCGCAGAATAATCTCCCAAATCAGCCTTAAATACAGCTGAGATTTCTTTTTTGTAACAGCTACTAGTCCAAGCTTTCCCATCATCACCTACAAAGAAGGGCAGAGTATCCTCATCTGTAATAGTTGATAATGAAGTATGTCCTAGGTTCTGGATTTTTAGAAGAAAACAGGAACCGCCAGATGCATTTCCATATATCGCATGTTCTTTTAATCCACGTGCTTTATCAGTAACACAATAAATATCAATGACCTCTTTAAACTCAAAGAAGATGGTAGAATCCTCGTTTAATAAGCGGTTCCTGTCTCCTTCGTTCAGGAAATACGTTATCTTCCTCAAAGCGTTTTAAAATTCCGTAAAAAAGACGATATCTTCTCTTCAGGTCATATGAGGAAGTCTGCTCACTTCTAATAGAACATGCATGTTCATAAGAAGAAATTTTTATGCAATCATGGGTGTTAAGAATCCAATTGATCTCAGTTTTTCACAATCGAATATAGCACTTTGAATAATCACTGGAATTCATGTATTCCAAAAGTATAGGATAAATTTCTTGTACTCAAATATTTTTTTAAGTGTAACTTTGTCCTGGCTTCAAAATAGACAATTCTTTCTTTATCCCCTTTACTAAGAACAACGCATTCTCTTTCTTCAAAATCAATATCCGCTCTATCAAGATTCACTAATTCTCCTACACGCATCACAGTAGAGTTTAATGTATCTATTATAGCAAGATTTCTTAATTCTTTACAGTCATCTCTTAGTTTTTTCAAGTCTTCATCAGCATATGTATCTTTTACAGATATCGTTGCTTTGATTCTGTGAATTCTATGAAATGGACTCTTATAAATATAATTTTCATCTTCAAGCCAAGTGAAGAAACTTGATATATTTCTTCTAAATAATATCAATTGTCACTTTGCTCACGTTTTTCTCAATTTGATAGGTCGACAAATAGTTTCTCAGGTCATCTGTTGTAATTGCCCTTGCATTTTTATCAACATTTTCTCAATAGTAAATTTATAGTAATCTAGAGTTCCATCTGATCTACCTTCTAGTTTTTAAGAAGATAAAAATCTTTCTAACAACACATCATTATCTTCTTCATAAGGTGCATTGTTTTCTTGTTGTAAATGAACCTCCTCCAATACCTTTTCCAGCCAAAATGTTTGTCCATTATCTAAGAATGGTGACATTTTCTGCATAACATAATTCATCGTTTCCTGATTCATAATAATACTTCCTTGTTTTTAGAAATATTATATACAATGCACACATTACAAAAATATTAAGGTTGAGAAAAAAAGGAATCTAATCGTTCCACATTACTGTCACAATTTATAATTATACAAAAACAATGGAAGAATACAATATGTATTTTTTCCACCAAAGTTTTAATTTCACTTATAATTTCTGTTTTTCAACAGCTTCTTTTTCATTGCATTATGTTCTTACATTACCCATGCTATTTCAACAAATATTGCAACCTGAAAAAAAAACTACCTGTAATACAACCTTATCCAATTTCTCAAGAAAGTAAATAAAAACAGATAGTGTTATAAAAAGAGCAAATCCCAAAATAATGAAATTTCTTCCATGTCTATGGTTCCATTCAGTTACACTTATTAAGTCGTAAGTGCAAAGTTGCGCTTACCTTTCATATTTTCAAATAGTTGTATATTATCTTTCATTAGTAATCTTTACATCCTTACACAGATTTACTGTTCATGGAATGGATACTTATATATTCCCGCTACACAGGTCAGATATTTTTTCCATTTCTCTTCGTTTCAAGTTATCCACTTTGACATATCATCAGACAGTTCAGAAACTCTCATATACTTCTCCGCTCTCTGCGTTTCTTTGTCCTCATATTTCGACCTTCTTTCGACTCCTTCCATATCCTCTCACCTTTTGGCTCGATGATGTACATTCGCCAAATGCTAATATTCATGCAAGAATGTATTTGCACTTGGCTCATTGTTTTCACAAAAAAGTAGCAAGGCCTTCAATATATTGTTCCTTGCTACTTCTTTTTTAACAATTCGTTGAAACTTTTCTGTAAATGTGCTATATTATAGACAAAGGAAAAGCACCCACTCCAAAGTGGATGCTCCCGAGAAACAGGTTTATTTGTCCTTTCGGACATTGCCTATTCTGTTGGCCGACGGAATAGGCTTATTTTTTTCTCTTGTGATCCTTATCTCTTGTGAGAAAGGCAAGAAACGCAACAATCAGTTGCCCAAAGGCTATCAGCAAACTGATAATACCAATGAATATCAAAATGATATCTGCATCTGACATAATTACGCACCTATATGACTTACAGTCACGTCTATTATCTTAACAAATCAGAGTAAATGTTTCAACAACTATTTATGTTATCTTATTCCATTCCCAAAAGCTTACTTTTTCTCTCAATCATCTCATCTATTTTCTCGATGTAAAGCCCTACATCCTTCACATTATCGCATCTCTCAATACGACCATCTCCAAACACTCTTTTAGTGATTGAGCCGGCTCCAAGTGCGACGATGGTCTGCACTTCCTCCATGATCAAAATATTGTATATACCAAACTTTCCTTCTCTGGCGTACCCTACGTTCTCAAAGTTGCCGCTCATGTTCTTCTGTCTGTACAGATAATATGGCTTCATGCCAAGAGCTGCTGCCCCTGCTGCCGCAATCTCCATAGTAGCATCGGTATTATGCAGTGTCTCCATACCGTTTTCTTCAATCCACTGGCTCAGTCTGGATGCACGCTTGATGGCTAACGAATGTACTGTGAGACTATCCGGGGCAAGCTTCTTAATCTCTTCTATCGTATGTGCCACATCCTCTTCCATTTCACCGGGCAGGCCCAGAATGATATCCATATTGATGTTGTCGAAACCTGCTTCTCTCGCCCATGCGAAGGCTTCCTTGACCTGCGCAACGGTATGCCGTCTGCCAATGAACTTAAGTGTCTCATCCTTCATGGTCTGTGGATTCACTGAGATTCTGGTCACTCCATGCTGATGCAGTACTGCCAGCTTCTCTGGTGTAATGCTGTCTGCACGTCCGGCTTCCACGGTGAATTCTTTCACCTGGCTCCAGTCGAAGGTATTCTTTAACTTAGTCAAAAGCCAGTCTAACTGCCCTGCTTCCAGAGTTGTGGGCGTACCCCCACCGATATAGACTGTGTCCAGTATCTTATCCTTATAGGCTTCCGCTACGAACTGCATTTCCTTGTATACAGCTTCCAGATAGTCCTGCACTCTCTTCTTCCACATTGCAATGGGATAAGAGGTAAAAGAACAGTACAGACAGGTAGTGGGGCAGAATGGAATCCCAATATATAAGCTGTATCCGTCTTCATAATGAATGGTATCCAGCAACGCCTTTTCCCGCTTGGCGATATCAAGGCTCAAGCTTGATTTTTCTTCACTGACTGCATGCGTCTCTTCCAGCCGGTGCATAATCTCTTCGTCAGATAATCCTTCTGCCAGCATACCCATAGGCAGCTTGGTAGGGCGGATTCCTGTCAGATTGCCCCAGGGCAATGTTCTGCCTGTATAGTCACACAGATCACGATATAATGCCAGCTTGCATGCATTTTTATATAAATGCACGCCGGTTCCTTCTTCCTCATCGGTTTCAATGGGATTGTCATATACTCTGACTTTGCCGCCCTGTACAGCCAGCACCACATGCAATGCCTTTTCCTCAAAAGACACGGTAATCCTGCCGCGCTCTTCTGCCCTGCTTATCTGTTCAAGCCCATACACCTTTACATCCCTCTCCGGGTAAAAAGCCTTAATCAGCGAATGCAGATCATATTGATAGTTTTCCTTATTCGTATATACCTGAATCATATTTTCCTCTTTTCTTTTATATCAATAATAAAATACACAAATCCGTGTTACCTATCGGCAGCACGGATTGTATTTCATTTCGTATGCAACTGTTGTCTCTTCATTATGTCCCGGATAGAGCTTCGTATCAGGCGACAAAGTAAAGATTCTCTTCTGTATGGAATCTATCAGTGCTCTGGCTGAACCAGAATAGAAATCCGTTCTTCCTACAGAACCATTGAAAATCGTATCTCCACAGAAGCAACAGCTATCTGCTTCATCATAATAGCAGCAGCCACCCTGTGTATGTCCCGGCGTATGCAGCACCTTGAAGTGTATTCCAGCCATATCAAATTCCTGATTATCCCTGAAATACTCATCTGCTTCCCAACCATAGGCAGGCCCAAACCAGCCTGACAGGTTCTTCTCTGGATCTTTCAAAAGCTCTGCCTCTTCTTCATAGGCATAGATCTTTGCTCCCGTCAATTCTTTCAGTTGTAATGCGCCACCCGTATGATCCCCATGTCCATGAGTCAGCAATATGCCTGCTATCTTTTTGCATCCCAGGCTTTTTACATCCTGATATACAATATCTCCTCTGTCACCGGGATCAATGATGACCATTTCATCTGACCCATCACGGAATACATAATAACAATTGGTCTGGCAGGCACTGAGTATGCGCCTTTTGATCTTAATATCAGCCATCAGCCAGTCGTCCTTTCAATATCAATCACATTTTCTATCATTCTTAATTTATCAATCATTGCCGTCAGTTCATTACGCCCGCCAATTTCAAAAGTCACTACCATAGTAGCGATTCCCTGCTTACTGGTTCTGGTGTTCATAGACTGGATGTCAATATTTTTCTCTGTAAAGGTCTTGGAGATATCTGCAAGCAGTCCACTTCGGTTATGGGCATAAATAATAATCTCTGCCAGATATTTCTCTGCAGACTTCGTATCCTCCGGCTGCCATTCTGCTTCAATCAGTCTGACTCTGTCCATCTCAGGCAGATTGATAATGTTGACACAATCTGTCCTGTGAATAGATACGCCTCTTCCTCTGGTGACAAATCCTACAATCTCATCTCCCGGTACAGGTGCACAGCATCTGGAGAAACGGACTGCCACATCATGAATTCCTTTTACGACAATACCACTCTTGGACTTGATATGGACAGGCTTACTCTGGCTGTTCTCCTGGATATTGGCTAACAGCTCTTCATCTGTAATCTGCTTCTTATGGTCACGCGCATACAGCTCCTGCATGCGGTTGATGACCTGCCCTTCTTTAAGCGCACCATGTCCAATTGCAGCCAACACAGAATCCCAGTCCTGGAAACCATATTTATGCATAACACTGGCTTCATATTCTGGTGTCAGAAGATCTGTTGTGTTGATATTCTTAGTCTTACAGTAGGTCAGGAACATGTCCCTGCCTTTCATGACATTATCTTCCTTGAGTTCGTTCTTGAACCACTGATTGATCTTGTTTCTTGCCTGTGAAGACTTTACAATATTGAGCCAGTCACGGCTTGGTCCCTTGGAATTCTGTGAGGTCAGTACCTCGATTACATCACCATTGTTGATCTTATAATCTATGGTAACAAGCTTGCCATTGACTCTGGCACCAATCATCTTATTACCTACTGCACTGTGAATACTGTAAGCAAAGTCAATTGGAGTAGAACCCGCGGGCAGATTCTTCACGTCACCTGATGGTGTGAAACAATATACATGATCTGAGAACAGATCCAGGTCGCTCTTGAGCAGCTTTAAGAATTCCTTACTGTCTGAGGTATCCTTCTGCCATTCCAGAATCTGACTGAGCCATGCAAGCTTCTCTTCCTCTCCGCCTGTAGAGGCAATACCATTGCTGGCTTCCTTATATTTCCAGTGAGCAGCAATACCATACTCTGCTACTCTGTGCATTTCAAAGGTTCTGATCTGTATTTCAAAAGGTTGTCCATTGGAACCGATCAGCGTAGTATGCAGGGACTGATACATATTTGCCTTTGGCATGGCAATATAGTCCTTAAATCGTCCCGGCATGGGCTTGTACATCTCATGTATGACGCCAAGTGCCGCATAGCAGTCCTTTACCGAATCCACGATAATACGGACAGCGAACAGATCATATATCTGATCCAGAGTCTTATTCTGGTTCTTCATTTTCTTATAAATGCTGAAAAAATGTTTGACACGACCGTCAATCTGGGCTTCTATGCCCGCGGAAGTAATATGCTCACTTACTTCATCTACGATATCCTGTACATATTTTTCACGTACATTTTTACGAAGTGCGATTTTCTGTACCAGATCATAATAAGCTTCCGGTTCCAGATATTTTAAAGACAGATCATCCAGTTCCACCTTGATTTTGGAAATACCAAGACGTTCTGCAAGAGGAGAATAGATATCCAGTGTTTCTCTTGCGATTCTCTTCTGGCTTTCAGGGGACTTATATTTCAGCGTACGCATATTATGAAGTCTGTCTGCCAGTTTGATCAGAATAACACGAATATCCTTTGCCATGGCAAGGAACATCTTACGCAGGTTCTCTGCCTGAAGATCTTCCTTGCTGGCTGTTCTGTCAGGAGTTGCATCTCCTGTATATTTCAATTGTTCAAGCTTGGTCACACCATCAACCAGAAGCTCTACATCCGGTCCGAACTGTTCACGCAGTTCCTCATTGGTAAGCACGGTATCTTCCACGACATCATGCAGCAGTCCTGCTACAATCGTCTCTTTATCCAGTTCCAGATCAGCCAGAATGATTGCTACACACAATGGATGAATAATATATGGTTCTCCTGACTTTCTGGTCTGGTTCTTATGTGCTTCACAGGCGACCTTATAGGCTTTGTCTATCATACTGATATCATCAGAAGGGTGATATTTCCGCACATGCGAAATAAGCCCCTGATACAGTTCATCAGGACTTTGGAATTCTTTGATATATTCAATCCTGCGCTCATCGGTCTTACGTGGTGTTCCTTTACTGCCCTGAATAATCAGGGAATCCTCGTAAGTTCCTTCCTTGGGTTGTTTATCATTTACCTCTGCCACTTCGATCACCAGCCATTATCTATTTTTGTTATTGCTTATTTGCCGCTGTATGTAATTGCTGCATCCAGTCTGTAGCTGCCAAGACGTTCTCTGCCCTTTAATCCGGCAAGCTCCATTAATACAACAACACCTACAACTTCACCGCCAAGTGATTCGATTAACTTGATCATAGCTTCTGTTGTTCCACCTGTTGCGATCAGATCGTCTACTACAAGTACCTTCTGACCAGGCTTAATGGAATCCTTATGCATCTCGATGGTAGCTTTACCATATTCCAGATCATAATCAACAGATACAGTCTCTCTGGGCAGCTTGCCTTTCTTACGGATCAGTACAAAAGGCTTATGCATATTGTAAGCGATAGGAGTACCAAAGATAAATCCTCTGGATTCCGCACCTGCTACTACATCAAAATCCAGATCTTTAACCAGATCCTGCATGGTATCAATTGCAAGATGAAGTCCGTCTGCATCCTGTAAAACGCTGGTTACGTCACGGAACATAATACCCTTCTCCGGGAAATCCGGTATTGTTAATACATAATCTTCTAACTTTTTCATGGAAAATATCTCTCCTATCATAATAAATTGTGTCATTTGTGCTTATAAATAAGCATATTCTGCCTCAATTTGCATGGCTCTGAATAGTTACGTTTAATTATAGTATCAAATACTATATAAGTCAATTCTACAAATATGTAAAAACTTAGGTTATTCTATAGGAAGAAACGGAAAGGAATAACTGACCTTATGAAAAAAATTGCTTTAATACATGATTTATCCGGTTTTGGCAGGTGTTCACTGACTGCTGCCATTCCCGTCGTCTCCGCACTTGGCATTCAGGCATGTCCCCTGCCTACCGCTGTTTTGTCAGCCCAGACAGGTTTTAACAGCTATTTTTATGATGATTATACGGACAAAATGAATCAGATCACCCGGGAATGGGTTCAAATGAACGAGTCCTTTGATGGCATATACTCCGGCTTTCTGGGCAGTGATGCACAGATGGAGAATGTGCTGTATTTTCTGGATCAGTTCCAGACAAAAGACAACCTCTATGTGGCAGACCCAGTGATGGGCGACCACGGCAGGCGCTTTCCCATCTTCACGGATAAACTGCTGGCAGCCATGCAGGAGCTTACCAGACGTGCAGATGTAATCACGCCTAACCTTACCGAGCTGTGTCTGCTCACTGATACAGACTATGATACACTCACAAGCCATTCCTCAAACCCTGAATATTTCCGCTATATAGAAGAAGCTGCCCTTCCCCTTTTGGAAAAGGCAGTCAGAAAACAGTCCATTATCATAACAGGTGTTATTTCTACTGATACCGAAGAACCCAGGATTGCAAATCTTGCTGTTACAAGTGAGGGATGCTGCTTCGTACAGACTCCCTACACCGGAAAAGGCTTCTCCGGTACTGGCGATCTGTTCACTTCCTGCATAACCGGTTGTCTGGTCAATGAAATGCCCCTGCAGCAGTCTCTTGACAAAGCAGTTGCATTCCTGCAGCCTGCAATCGAACAATCCACTGCCGAGAATACACCGGGCGAGCATGGCGTGTGCTTTGAAAAATATCTCTATCTGCTCCACAGATAGCAATAAGCCTGTGTCCTTGCTGCAAAGCGCTCTGTTTTCAGCAGTTCTCTCAATTCCTGTCTGGTCAGCCAGCAGGGCGTGATTTCCTCTACTGTAGAAGTACTTGGGCGGAACTCACCCCTTGCTTTACCGACCACGCAGACATTGATTTCATTACTGAATCCTACAGCGCTGTAGCTTGGACCGATAAAATCATCTATTTCATATAATTCCAGTCCTGTCTCTTCCCACAGCTCACGCCTGGCACTCTCCTGTGGCTTTTCACCGGGATCAATCAGTCCAGCCGGGAAATTATATACCCAGTCACCTACAGCCAGCCGAAATTCCTTGTTGACAAGCAGCTTATCTCCTGTCTCATTGGTTGCAATAATAACTACTGCGTCAGGCTTATCTCCATGCAATGCCTCATACGTCTCCATATTTTTCTTACGGCTGATGATCTCGTATACCTTCTTCTGATTATCCACGGTTTCATAAGTAATGTCATAACGGGTAATGAATTTGCCCGCTTCTTTTTTCTCGATTCCTTTAAAATTCATTCTATGCGCATATACCTTTCTTTTTTTCTTCCCCCATTATAACGATATCCATATGTCGAATTCAACCTCTGATATACAAAAAATTCCCGCATGACTCTATTCAAGTCATGCAGGAATTTATATTTTTAGTCCACTACTTCGGCATTTGCCCTTGGTACTGCTGTCAACTGTCCATTCTCTACATCAATGACAATCGTGTCACCAGAATCCAGATCTCCTGCAAGAATCAGCTTAGCAGCCAATGTCTCAACATATTTCTGGATATAGCGCTTCAACGGTCTTGCGCCATATACCGGATCATAACCATTCTCAATGATGAAATGCTTTGCCTCATCGGTAAGCTCAATCGTAAGCTCCTTATCAGCCAGTCTCCTGTTCAGGTCGTCAATGATCAGATTGATGATGCCGCCGATATTGCCCTTGGTCAGTGGCTTGAACATAATGATCTCATCCAGACGGTTCAGGAATTCAGGCCTGAAATGTCCACGCAGTTCATTCATGACCATATCCTGCGACTCCTGTTTGATCTCACCATTCTCTTCAATACCATCCAGCAGATACTGAGCGCCGATATTGGATGTCATAATCAGAATCGTATTCTTGAAATCTACCGTTCTGCCCTGTGAATCTGTGATACGTCCATCATCCAATACCTGTAAAAGGACATTGAATACATCAGGATGTGCTTTCTCGATCTCATCAAACAGAACAACGCTGTAAGGTTTTCTTCTGACTGCTTCTGTCAGCTGTCCACCTTCATCATATCCTACATATCCGGGAGGCGCTCCGATCAGACGGGACACAGAATATTTCTCCATGTACTCACTCATGTCGATACGCACCATATTGTTCTCATCATCAAACAATGCTGCTGCCAGTGCTTTGGCAAGCTCTGTCTTACCTACACCGGTAGGTCCAAGGAACAGGAAAGAACCAATCGGCTTTGTCGGGTCCTTGATACCTGCTTTGGAACGGATGATAGCTTCTGTCACTTTCGTAACACCTTCATCCTGTCCAATGACACGTTTATGAAGTTCTTCATCCAGATGCAGTGTCTTGTTACGCTCACTCTCGTTCAATTTAGCAACAGGAATACCGGTCCATCTGGAGATAATCTTGGCAATCTCTTCCTCTGTTACACTCTCATGTACCAGACTCATATCTTTTGCCTTGACATTCTCCTCTTCGATCTCCAACTGACGCTTAATTGCCGGTAATTTGCCGTAGCTTAACTCTGCTGCCTTTTCCAGATTACCTTCTCTCTGGGCAATCTGAATCTGTGCATTGATGGAATCTATCTCTTCACGCAGCTTGGATAACTTCTCAACAGATGCCTTCTCATTATCCCACTGTGCCTTACGGTTATTGAACTCTGCCTTTTCCTCAGCAAGCTCTTTCTGTAAAGCTTCCAGACGTTCCTTGCTCAGACGGTCTTCCTCTTTCTTGAGAGCGGTCTCCTCGATCTCCATCTGCATGATATGACGCTGCATCTCATCCAGCTCTGCCGGAAGGGAATCCAGCTCTGTCTTAATCATGGCACATGCCTCATCTACAAGGTCGATAGCCTTATCAGGCAGGAATCTGTCTGTAATATAACGGTTGGAAAGTGTTGCCGCACTGACTAAAGCATTATCCATGATCTTAACGCCATGGTATACTTCGTAACGTTCCTTCAGACCACGCAGAATACTGATTGTATCTTCTACGGTAGGTTCTGCTACCATGACAGGCTGGAAACGTCTCTCCAGTGCAGGGTCCTTCTCGATATACTGTCTGTACTCATCCAGTGTGGTAGCACCGATACAATGCAGTTCACCTCTTGCCAGCATAGGCTTGAGCATATTGCCTGCATCCAGTGCACCGTCTGTTTTACCTGCGCCAACAATGGTATGCAGCTCATCAATGAACAGAATGATCTGACCATCACTGTTCTTGACATCCTCCAGTACAGCCTTCAGTCTCTCTTCAAATTCACCACGATATTTCGCACCTGCTACCAGTGCGCCCATATCCAGTGCAAAGACTTTCTTATCCTTTAATCCCTGTGGAACATCTCCTCTGACGATTCGCTGTGCCAGACCTTCAACTACGGCGGTCTTACCTACACCGGGTTCACCGATTAGTACAGGATTATTCTTGGTCTTACGTGATAAGATACGGATAATGTTACGAATCTCATTATCTCTGCCGATAACGGGATCAAGCTTCTGATTTCTGGCTTTTTCCACCAGATCCTGTCCGTACTTCTCCAGAGTATCATACGTAGCTTCCGGGTTATCGCTGGTAACACGCTGATTACCACGTACCTCACTCAAAGCCTTCAGGAAACGCTCTCTGGTAATACCGTATTCCTGAAAGATTGCCTTGATCTCTTTATTAGGGTTCTGAATCATGGAAAGGAAGAGATGCTCTACCGATACGTATTCATCACCCATTCTCTTAGCCTCATCCTCTGCGGATATCAGCACTTTGTTCAAATATTGTCCTACATAAGGCTGGCCACCCTGAACTTTAACTCTCTTCTCCAGTGCGGCTCTTGCCCTGCTTACAAAATGCTCGCTATTGATTTCCATCTTCTCAATCAGCTTCAGAATCAGACTATCATCAATGGTAAGTAAAGCATACAACAAATGTTCCTGCTCTATTTCCTGATTACCATACTCCATGCTAAGCTTCTCGCATTGATTTACAGCTTCTATGGATTTCTGAGTAAACTTTTGAATGTTCATAACCAAACCTCCTTTGTTTCCTTTGTTCTATATCTACTATAACACCAATTCACTATTTGTCAACTCATTTTATATTATTTTTAGAATTTTTCTATTGTTTTAATAACACATTTTTTACCTTCTATGTTAATAAATTTTCATTTTTTTCTATATTTTTCATTTTTTTTGTATCTTTTCTATTGTTTTTTCAATTTATATGGTAAAATGTAACTATTCAGAGCCTTGCAAATTGAGTCAGAATATGCTTGTTTACAAGCATATTTGCCTCGATTTATATGGCGAAGCAACCACAATAAGCAGATAACAAGTAAACTTGTTATCCAGATAAGCATCGAAGATGCGGTTTTGCGCATGGGGTTCTGAATAGTTACGCATATTATTAAATATAGAAAGGCAATGTCCCATGACTGATCCTGCTACCGCATATTTCTTTAAGAAATATTACCGAAACATCATTAAATGGTGGTTCGTTGTATATAATCCCGATTTCCGAAAAATATGGCCTTCCAAGGAAGAGGAAGAAACAGCCCACCAGAAAGAACTGGAGGAAAAACGTATCGCCCATGAGAAAGAGTTGGAAGAAGCTGCTGCCAAAGAACAGGAAAAATCCGATGACGCATATAATGCCTCTACCGGTTCTTACTCCGGTCTATATGGGCAGAAGCCGGTGGATGACCAGACCCAGTCAACCCTGGACGAAATTCTAAATGCCTCCAGCTCCCAGTGCAATATTGATTCTTTGGTAGAAGCTGCGAAATCAGGAGATGTTACACTTCCTCCTGAACAGGATGAAATTATCCGGGAAGCCAATGCAATTTATGAACGTCTGTTGCGTGAAGCTGCTGAAGACGAAGCCAAGAAGCAGGCTGAGATAGATGCTGTAAAACAGTCCATGGCAAGTAATAGTAAAACAACTTCTTAAACATAGAAAAGCAGCCCAATCCGGACTGCTTTCTTCATTATTCGCATCTATTTCGAAGTTCTTCCCATCTTTTATCAATTTCTGCCTGGAATAAACCAATCAGTTCTTCATTGCCTTTTTTAAATAAATGTTTGAAACGTCTCTGAGGACGCAGGAACTCTTCAATCGGCATCTTATTCTTAGGTACATAATTTAAAATCCACTTACCATCTATTACTTCAAATAAAGGCCAATAGCAGGTCTCTACTGCCATTTTGCAGATATTCATCAGCTCTGACGGCTCATAGCCCCAGCCACGGGGACAGGGTGACATGACATTCAGGAACGCAGCGCCTTCTGTATAGATTGCCTTTTGTGCCTTGGTATACAAGTCCTTGAAATTGCCGATATAAGTACTCTGTCCTACATATGGTACATGATGCTCTGCAATGATGGCTGCCAGATCTTTTCTCACCTGCACCTTACCATTGGACACCTTACCAGCCGGCGTTGTCGTTGTATCTGCATACTGTGGAGTTGCAGAAGAACGCTGTGTACCGGTGTTCATATAGGCGCCATTATCATAACAGACATAGACCATATCATGTCCCCGTTCCATAGCTCCCGATAATGACTGAAATCCAATATCATATGTACCGCCATCACCGCCAAAGGTAATGAACTTGTAATTATCTGTCAGTCTGCCTTTCTTCTTCAATACTCTGTATGCTGTCTCTACACCTGATAATGTCGCTCCCGCATTTTCAAAAGCATTATGAATATAGCTGTCTTCATATGCTGTATACGGATACATGAAAGAAGATACTTCCAGACATCCTGTCGCATTACCGATTACTGCCTTATCTCCTTCATGAAGTGCCCTAAGGACTGTACGTACTGCTATCGTACCGCCACAACCTGCACACATTCTATGTCCCGGCGCCAGACGCTCCGGCTTGCTCATTACTTCTTTAAAATTATATGCTGTTTCCATATGCTTACCTTTCCCTTAATCCGATGTAACTGTACATACCTTCTACTACATGAGTCTGCGCCATTTTCTCCAGATTGTCATATACCTGTTCAAAATCTTCCACCGTGATATCTCTTCCACCCAGTCCATAGAAATAATTCACTACTTCTGCGGAAAGCTTCGCCTGATACATGGCAGCCCTGACTTCTGCACCAAGAGGGCCGCTGGTCGCAGCAAACATCTCGGAACGATCCATAATGGCTGCTGCTTTGACTTTGGACAGAGCCTGTGCCAGTTCTTCCTCTGGGAAAGGACGAAAGACTCTGATCTTGATCAGTCCGACTTTCTTACCTGTTGTATGTCTGATATGCTCAATAGCGGCTTTGCAAGTGCCTGCTGCCGAGCCGATGATCACAACCGCATACTCTGCATCTTCCATCCTGTATTCTTCGAAAAAGCCATACTTTCTTCCTGTCATCTTCTCGAAACGGTCTGCCATTTCCAGAATAACCTTCTTTGCATTGAGCATTGCCTGTCTCTGTGCACGTTTGGTCTCCATATAATAATTGGACACTGCATAGGGTCCTACTGCCATTGTCTCAGAAGGATTGAGCAGATAATGTTCAGGATTGTATTCTCCTACAAATCCTTTAACCAGTTCATCCTCCACTAACTGAATATTCTCTACACCATGGCTGGTAATAAATCCATCCTGACAGATCATGACAGGAAGCTTCACATCCTTATGCTCTGCAATGGGAAAAGCCTGGAGGAAATTATCATATACCTCCTGATTGGATTCTGCATAAATCTGAATCCATCCGGTATCTCTCGCGCCCATACTGTCTGAGTGGTCTGCGTTGATGTTGATAGGTCCTGTCAATGCACGATTGACCAGGGCAAGCACGATAGGCAGTCTATCTGACGCTGCCACATATAATTCCTCCCACATCAGTGCCATACCGCAGGAAGAAGTGGCTGTCAGAGCTCTTGCTCCTGCTGCTGATGCTCCTATGGTCGCACTCATTGCGCTGTGTTCACTTTCCACATGAATAAATTCTGTATCAATCTCTCCATTTGCT
The DNA here is from genome assembly GCA_001916965.1 of Roseburia sp. CAG:10041_57. Classification (GTDB taxonomy): domain Bacteria; phylum Bacillota; class Clostridia; order Lachnospirales; family Lachnospiraceae; genus COE1. The sequence continues at coordinate 38,111 of MNTL01000002.1, read as the reverse complement.
ATGTAAGCTGCCACGTACTGCGGTATCTCTGTTGATGGAGTAATCGGAAAAGCCGGCATAACATCAGGATTGATCTGTTTGATCGCGTATGCCACTGCTTCATTACCTGATAAACGTTCTCTGATTGCCATTTTAATAACCATACCTTTCTATAAGCTGTGAAAAAACTACCCTATATGTTCTTTCACTTTCCTTCTCTCATTGTAATAGCTCCGAAGGGGCAGACCTTAGCACAGATACCGCAGCCCTTGCAGTGATCATAATCAAACTCTTCTCTGACTCCATTCGTTACCGGGATAGAGCAGTCAGGACAGACAGGTGCACACAGCAGACACTGTCTGCACTTTTCTTTATCAAATATGGGCGTTGCTGTTCTCCACTCGCCGGTATTAAATTCTCTGGACGTTGCAGGCTCATATATTTTATTGCCCTCTGTGATATCCTGCCACGGGCTTCTTTCATTAATTCTATCCTGTATCATATTCTGTTACTATACCTTTCTATAATATGTACTTCTCAAAGTCTCTTTAACATGCTTCTTCAAATGCCAGCTCCAGTGCCTGCATATTGCCGTCGATTACTTCCGGCTTCTTGGCAAATTTGTGCTGGAAGGAAGCTCTCATTTCCTGCAGGAATTCCTTTCTCTCCATAACATTGGATACTGCTACTGCTGCTGCAAGCATAGGAGAGTTCGGATAGTTCCTACCCAGTGTACGCAGGGATATCTGCTTGGCGTTGACCGTATACACAGCACCTTCATAACCGTGAAGATGTTCTCTGAGCTCTTCTTTGGAACGTTCTGAGTTGATGATCACAGCTCCATCTTTCTTTAATCCTTTGGTCACATCTATCGTCTCTAACAGACTTTCATCTACAACTACCACATAGTCCGGCTCATAAATATTAGAATGAACGGTAATCGGTTCGTCACTGATTCGATTGTAAGCAGTAATCGGTGCTCCCATTCTCTCCGGACCATACTCCGGGAAGCCCTGTACATACTTTCCTGTTTTGAAGGCTACATCAGCCAAAAGAAGTGCCGCAGTCTTAGCTCCCTGACCACCACGTCCATGCCATCTGATTTCTACTGTTTTGTTCATTCTAAACACCTTTCCTTTCTATTATGTGAACACAACTCGTGAGCAACACTCACTCGTTCGTGCTGCCCGCCATAGTTCAATATGTGAATTGCTCTGCAAGCAGGCATTCACATGTTGAACCATGGCTCTGCTTATTCACGCAAAAAGAGCTTCTGCCGCAAACGGCAGAAGCTCTAAAATTCTTCTATATCTCCATCTACGACATACCAACATATGCGTCCTCTTTTACGGGAGGAATCCGTCAACGTCTACTCATGTTCTTAACATTTTTGCGTTGCAACTCAGGAGGGATATTCCTTATGTCTCTACTCGCACCGCTTCTCAGCTGCCGCGGCTCTCTGTAACTTTCCAGATATAAGTACTGTCTCCATCAAAGTCTTTTGCAGGTCAATGACCTGTACTGGTTTTATTCAATTGTATCCATATTCTTCTGTCACATAAATGACTCCGAACATATTTTATTATAGTAACGTGTCAACGTGTCGTCAATGACTAAATTTAATCTATTACTTGATAATTTTTATCAAATAGTATCTTTTCCACCATATAAATATTCTGTGGCTCATCGCAGGTCACTACCAGATAATCTCCGGCTCTTCCTACCATGTAGGAATCAATATTGTTGGAAAAGACTTTGATACCACGTTCGAGCTGTCTGGCATAGACCTGTATTCTGTCCTTATAGGTACAGGAGTTCATATGACGCATGATACTCACCGTGGTCTGACTGGTAAGCTTACGAAGTCTTGGTTTATACTCAAGATTCAGATTGCAATGCTCCCCAAGTACTTTGTATTTCTCTTCAAATTCATGGCTGGATATGACTTTTACCCTGCCGTCCTCATTGACAAGAATCATCATATCTTCAGCCGCTTCCAGTTCAATATCGCCTTCCAGCGTACGGATCACGCCCTTCGTTCCTATCGGCATCAGTGTCCGTGCCTCCACATAACCAGAGACAGCTGGACGGATATAATAGGATTTCATATCTGATGTGTCAATATTCATCTTCTCCGCATACAGAATGTCAAAACTGTCAAAGTATTCATTCATACGGTTGCTGAAATAACCTTCCGAGTGAAGGGTTGGATATTTCTCCTCATATTGACGTCTGGCAATAAAACCGCCTGCCTTTTCCACATGACCTCCGCCAGAACCCATATCTGCTGCCAGAAACTGTGCAAGCTCACTGGCACGTACTTCTTTGACACAACTGCGGACTGAGAATTTGTATCCGTCTTCCAGTTGATTAAATACCACACAGGTAGTCAATTCATCCACCTGAATCAGGAAATCACTGATCAGCCCTAACAGGTTCGGATCACAGGGCTGCGCCTGGATAATGGCGTAGTGATAATCACTGTTGTATATGTATCGAATCATGGCGATTCCTGCAATTTCCAGTTCTTTCAGTGACATGTTGGAATTGCGCAGGTGCTGAATAATATATCTGTCATAATGAACAGAGTCACGCATATCCATGTCCAGCGGATAGCAGATCTCCGAGAACTGATTGGTATCACGATACAACCCATAATACAATGCTGTTCCCAGCCTGATGTCTTCATTTACAGGATAGTTCGCATCCAGAAGCATACGCCATACCAGTGTGGAACAGCTGCCCAGATTAGAAGCAATCTCCCAGCTTACCAGCTTATTTGTATGTATCTCCTTTTGATGATGATCGATCACAGCAATGGCATCCGCTGCAAAAGGATATACATTGCCTGCGCCATATTGACAGTCCACTGTAATCAGAAGTCCGCTGACCGGCCCTGCCTGCATCTGCCTGTACTCGATAGGAATCCCAAGCTTATCTATCATTAATTTCAGATTGGTCTTCTGTATCCGGTATCTCCCACTGTAGATCAACGAAACATTTTTGCCTTTTGACTGAAAATACACATACAGGGCATAACCGGAAGCAATGGCATCTGCATCCGGGTTATCGTGTGCCTGAATCGTGATTGAGTCGTATTGGTCCAGCTCATTTAAGTACATGCTCTCTCCTTGATAACGCAAAAGGGAACACTGCCGCCTTGTTGACAGCAGTGTTCCCCCTACACTTTTTATATATTTTTATTCATCAACACTATAGTTAGGTGCTTCTTTTGTGATATGAATGTCATGAGGATGGCTCTCTCTGAGGGCTGCAGCAGAGATCTTGACAAATCTGCCATTCTCCTTCAGCTCTTCGATCGTAGATGTTCCACAGTAACCCATACCGGAACGAAGACCACCCATTAACTGGAATACAGTATCTTCTACATTACCCTTGTATGCAACTCGTCCTTCTACACCTTCCGGAACAAGCTTCTTTGCATCGGACTGGAAGTAACGATCCTTACTGCCGTTCTCCATTGCAGCAATAGATCCCATACCACGATATACTTTATATTTTCTACCCTGGAATAATTCAAAGGTTCCCGGGCTCTCCTCACATCCTGCAAAGATGCTGCCCATCATGCAGACATTACCGCCTGCTGCGATAGCCTTGGTCATATCACCTGAATACTTGATACCACCATCTGCAATAATAGGAATACCATATTCTTTTGCTACTGCGTAAGAATTCATAATTGCTGTGATCTGAGGTACACCGATACCTGCAACGATACGTGTTGTACAGATAGAACCAGGTCCGATACCAACCTTAACAGCATCTGCACCGGCTTCGATCAGTGCCCTTGTGCCTTCACCTGTTGCCACATTACCGGCAATGACCTGAAGATCAGGATACTTCTCCTTGATCATTCTTAAGCATCTTAATACATTCTCAGAATGGCCATGTGCACTATCAAGTACAATTACGTCTACCTTGGCATCAACCAGGGCAGCTACACGCTCCAGTACATTAGCTGTAATACCAACACCGGCACCGCACAGAAGTCTTCCCTGTGCATCCTTTGCAGCCAGCGGGTACTTGATTGTCTTCTCAATATCCTTGATTGTGATAAGACCTTTCAGATTATAATTGTCATCTACGATAGGAAGTTTCTCTTTTCTTGCGGAAGCCAGGATCTTCTTGGCTTCTTCCAGTGTAATACCTTCCTTGGCAGTAATCAGTCCTTCAGAAGTCATGGACTCCTTGATCTTCTTGCTGTAGTCTGTCTCGAACTTCAGGTCACGGTTCGTAATGATACCAACTAACTTCCTACCCTCTGTAATAGGTACACCTGAAATTCTGAACTTGCCCATTAATGCGTCTGCATCTGCAAGTGTATGTTCCGGAGTTAAGGAAAAAGGATCTGTAATGACGCCATTCTCTGAACGCTTAACCTTATCAACCTCTTCTGCCTGTGCTTCGATAGACATGTTCTTATGGATGATACCGATACCACCCTGTCTTGCCATGGCTATTGCCATTCTGTGTTCCGTAACAGTGTCCATTCCCGCACTCATCATAGGAATGTTAAGCTTGATTTTCTTAGTCAACCATGTCGTTAAGTCAACCTGATTAGGGATTACCTGTGAATAGCTGGGTACTAAAAGTACGTCATCAAAAGTAATTCCATCGCCAATAATCTGACCCATGTCTTTTCCTCCTAAATTATAAAAAAAATATAAACTCTAATTGTCCAAAATTATACAAAAACCTGCAAAAAATGTCAATCCGTAAATACCTTTCTTGGGATAATTCCTTTGATTGTTTTGGCAAAATCTTCTGTCAGGTTCAACAGATACTTCTGGCTTCCCTCGTAGAACATTACATAAAGCTTCTGATCCGGCAGATCATGACCTGCGCTGTAATCAATGGCTTTTACCTGTCTGTTACGGTAGGAATCCAGCTGATAGGATTTCTCCGGTGCCAATATCTCAATCTTATTTACGTCAATGGTAAGGACTCTTTTTCTTCTGGTCTTTGCCATAATCTTATCAATGGTAATCTCTTTATCCAGATACAGATACTCATATTCGATGGATGTCCACTGAAAAACAAAATAATCCAATACACCAAAAGCAACCGCAATAATAAAAATCAGGATATTACCTGTCAAAAGTGTCAGCAGACCTGCCAGTACGGTAGGAATGATACTCACTACTCTAATCAGCTTGTCCTTTACCCCCTGTTCTTTTGATACTAATAATTCCTTATAACTGTCGTTCATAATCTTATCCTTCCTGTTCCTAATATAATATTCAAAACCACAATTTGCAGTGCTCCGAATAGTTACATGATACTTTAAATTCTAGTACAAATCAACGCAATCTTCAAGATTTAGAAAAAATTAATAGTCCCTTTCATTGACTTCCTACCACACTGCATATATCATTAAGATACTGTACTACATAAGACCAGAAAGGTGAGATATCAATGGAAGTATATAATAAGAACCGTGACAAGAACCAGGGCATGCATGATGAGATCAGGGAGCAGAATGCCAAGCTCAAAGATGCACCCCTGAAAGACAAAATCGCATATTATAAAGAATATTACCTGAAAGCCACCTTAGCCATCCTGGCAGCTGCCATTTTTATCGGCTATATCGCCTATACCATGATTACTGCCCCTGACGATACTGCCTTTGCAGCTTATTTCTTCAACAACACAGGGGATTCCTCCAGTACCGAATTACTGGACAGCTTCGTTGATTACGCAGGAATTGATACAAAGAAACATGACGCATACATTGATGCTTCCATGCACTATGGTGATGCAGCTGATACTATGACGGGATACGGCTATGTAGACCTTGAGAAAAGTATGGCAGTTATTGCAGCCAAGGAACTGGATGTCCTGGTCGGTGATCAGTCTGCATTTGATTATTACTGCAAAAGTGAGGTCTTCTCTGATATTACTACCGTACTGCCGGACGATCTGATGGAGCAGTTCAAAGATAAGTTATATTATTATACTAACGAAGAGACCAACGAGACTCTTCCGCTTGGAATTGATGTCAGTGATGCCCCCAAATTACAGGAATATCACTATTATGATGGTATCACAGCTTATTTCGGATTCATTGTAAATTCTGACAGCGTAGATAATGCCATCGCATTCCTGCGATATATTTACGAAGAATAGAATGTATTTATAAAAAGACATGGATTACAGCAATTTCTACTGTTATCCATGTCTTTTTCCTATCTGATCCATAATTATTTCCAGATCAATGACTTCCACTGTTCAATCTCTTCCTCGGTCATGAAGCCTCTGGAAGTTCCTACATATCCTATCTTGCATGCTGCAAACATCAATGCATTCTTGATGGCTTCCTTCGCATCACCTGTCTTGACGTAATAATGCAGGAACGCTGAGAACATCGCATTACCGGCGCCCACTGTATTCACGATTTCTTCTGTCTTGACCGGCTTGTATTCAAGAATACTGTTATCCTTCTTCGTATAAAGAATGACTCCCCTGCTGCCAACACCTACAATCATAATCTCCGGATCGTATTTCTCCCTGCATTCATTGATACACTCATAGGGATCACATTCCATATCATCATCACTGGCATAGATAATATCTGCTGTCTGCAGGAAATCAGCCTTTGGCTTACTTCTTTCCCTGCTCAGGCTTCTTACATTGACAGCTAACGGCTTATCATACCTTTTCGCCAGATCTATCAGAGGCCTGCAGAAATTACAGTCAGAAATCAGTATCATGTCTTTGTCCTGAATCTGTCGTTCAAATAGCATTCTGTCATACTCTACTGTCCGAATGTCCTTGACATCTTCAAATATCTGCTTCTCTCCATTGGCATACATAATAACTGCGGTAGGCATGGAATCCAGTCTTGGCAATACATATGCAAAATTCAGTAATGCCTTACCGTCCTGATTGGCATGTGCTTCCAATTCCCTATAATCTACCTCTTTGCCAATCATACTCATGAAATCCACCTGATTGCCAAGCCACGTCAGCGCTCTGGCTTCATTATATCCCGCCCCGCCCAAATCTGTATGAATCATATCCGGAACACTTGTAAAATAGGAATACGGCACGGGAAGCTTATCTACCTTCACAATCGTTTCTATCTGAATAAAACCTGCTACCAAAAAACGGCTCATCGCTACCCTCCATTTCTGTTGTGCTTGTTTTTATATATTCTGTTTCCTTATTAAGTATAGCGCATTTTGTCAGACTTTTCAATCTTGTGTCTGTTATTATTCTATAAGACTTTTTACATTTCAAACGAGTTTTTACATTTGGCATTGCACTTCTACACCTTATTGCTATAATACCCCTACAGACGTCTGAATACACAGAAAGGTACTGATAACGGTATTGCAAGCTAACTCAGTAAAAATAACATATGAATCAAACCAAAACAACATTTTCACCTGCGTTGCTGAAAGCCACGGGTAAAATTGAATACGGACTGACCAACGACTACATGTTCCGTGTCCTTTTTCAGAAGAATAAAAAGGCTCTCACAGGGCTGCTCAGTTCTCTTCTTCACCTCAGACCGGAGGAGATTACTTCTATTATAATAGACAACCCTGTTAAAATCGGCTCCACCTTCAGCGCCAAGGAATTTCGTCTGGACATTAAGCTCATAATAAATAATCACCAGCAGCGACTACCATGACTGGCCTGAGCGCTCCATTGGCTATCTGTGTCGTATGTATGACAGCCTCGAACACGGTGAGGAATACATCAATGCAAAGCCCGCAATCCACATTGGAATCCTTGATTATACGCCTTTTCCACCACAACCCCTGTTTTATTCTAAAAATCAGATCATGGATGTAAATACTCACAGAATTTATAGTGACAAGTTCTCACTATATGTGCTAGACTTGAGTCAGATAGACTTGGCAACAGAAGATGACTGCTTCTGGCAGATTGATGAATGGGCAAAGCTTTTTAAAGCCACCACCTGGGAGGAAATTAAAATGATTGCTGACAAGAACGAATATTTAACCGAAACGTCAAACACACTGTGTGATCTCTATGCTGACAAGGCCGTCAGGGAACGCTGCCTGGACAGGATTGAATACAATCTTAGGATGAAGCGGTATGAAGATGATATTGCCCGGAAAGATAAAGCATTGGAAGAAAAAGACAAGACTATAGAAGAACAAGGCAACGCTCTTGATGAGAAAGATGCTCTTATCAAAAGATTAATGGAAGAAATTGCAGAGCTGAAACAGCAAAAGTAAATATGTTCATCAATACAGAAAGTCGCCCGAAATGGACGACTTTTTACATTTCAAACGAGTTTTTACATTTGGCATTGCACTTCTACACCTTATTGTTATAATACCACCTACAGGCGTCTGAATACACAGAAAGGTACTGATAACGGTATTGCAAGCCAACTCAGTAAAATAACATATGAATCAAACTAAAACAACATTTTCACCTGCACTGCAGAAAGCTACGGGTAAAATTGAATACGGACTGACCAACGACTACATGTTCCGTGTCTTTTTCCAGAAAAATAAAAAAGCACTTACAGGACTGCTCAGTTCTCTTCTTCACCTCAGACCGGAGGAGATTACTTCTATTATAATAGACAATCCTGTTAAAATCGGTTCCACCTTCAGCGCCAAGGAATTTCGTCTGGACATTAAGCTCATAATAAATAAACACCAGCAGATAGACCCGACTACCATGACTGGCCTGAGCGCTCCATTGGCTATCTGTGTCGTATGTATGACAGCCTCGAACACGGTGAGGAATACATCAATGCAAAGCCCGCAATTCACATTGGAATCCTTGATTATACACCATTTCCAGAACATCCTCTGTTCTATTCTAAAAATCAGATCATGGATATAAATACCCATAGAATTTATAGTGACAAGTTCTCACTATATATGCTAGACTTGAGTCAGATAGACTTGGCAACAGAAGATGACTGCTTCTGGCAGATTGATGAATGGGCAAAGCTTTTTAAAGCCACCACTTGGGAGGAAATTAAAATGATTGCTGACAAAAACGAATATTTAACTGAAACATCCAATACATTGTGTGATCTGTATGCAGACAGGAATGTCAGGGAACGATGCCTCGATAGAATTGAATATAATCTTAGGATGAAGCGGTATGAAGATGCTATTAAGGAAAAAGATGCCACTATTAAGGAGCTGGTGGCTGAAAATGCTAAGGCATTAGAGGAAAAAGATGCTCTTATCAAAAGATTAATGGAAGAGAATGCAAAATTGAAACAGCAAAAATAAAGTGACCACGCAGACAGATTGTTGAAAAGGATAAGGTAATAAGGCATAAAGCAAGAGCCGCCATTTGGCGGCTCTTGCTCATTATGGTAGGAGCGATTATTAATCGCCTCCATTATTGTTCATGCAATTAACCTAACAGAGAAAGTACACCCTGGTTGGACTGGTTAGCCTGTGCTAACATAGACTGACCTGCCTGAGACAGAATGTTAGCGTTAGAGTACTTAACCATCTCTGTAGCCATATCTGTATCACGGATCTGGCTCTCAGCGGATGTTGTATTCTCAACAACGTTATCCAGATTCTTAATAGTATGTTCTAATCTGTTCTGAACAGCACCAAGAGCGGATCTCTGCTTGGATACAGTCTTAATAGCATTTTCAATAGCATCAATAGCATATGTTACAGAGTTACCTGAATCATCCGCTACATTGATATCAGCAACGCCAAGTCCCTTGGAATCCATGCTTGAATATATTCTGTTGCATCCTTTGCTTACACTTTATATATCGGCATATCTATTCTAAACTTTATACTTATTTTCCCAAAATTACAATTTTTTTTTAAGAATTATGATTAATACATACACGCCAAAAAAGCTATGACCATAATAAGCCATAGCAATAGTGCTGTGCAGTTATGTTATTTTTTACAAAAGTATCTTTCTGTATATGTCATCTTTGTCATCCTGCTCAATACACAGGTAACGTTTCGTGATTGAAAATGAAGAATGATTATAGATCAGCATGATGACTACAGGGTTTGCTCCCTGCTTCCATGCGTGATATCCAAAAGTCTTACGTAGTGAATGGCAGCTGATATGTCCTTCTATGGGAACAGCCTGCGTAATCGCTTGAATAATACGGTAAGCCTGATAGCGGGACAAATGCCGGTCTTTATTACGTGGACTGGGAAAAAGATATATATTACCCACACGATGGGCTGAAGAGCTGATCAGATAAGAATGATAGGATTTCAGAGCCTTTCGTATCTCCTGATTCAAAAGAATATGATTTGATTTGCCTGTCTTGCGTTCTTTCACAACAATGTGTGTTCTTACTTCTCCCTTATGATAGACCATATCATAAGTCAGATTCAGAATATCACTGATTCTCAGTGCAGTGTTCAATCCCAGCACTACTAAAGCATAATTGCGGGGATCTGGTTTCTGCGTTCTGTAATAATCCTTGAATTTTTTTAAAGATTTCCTGTCTCTGTTGTACTCATATGTTCCTCCTTGATCATGGGTATTCACTTCAAATACTCATTGCTGTTCCTTCAGCATCCTATATGTATGAATATTTCTTCTTATACATACAATGGTACAAATATGTACTAAATACAACAGAATATACAAACTGTTGCATCCTTATTTTTATATTGTAAGTTAATTTGAAGTGCTTTTTACTCTAACATATTTCTTGCAAATATGCTATGCTTAAAACATCACTTAACTACGAGGAGATTTTCACATGAAAGAGCAATTATATACCATTCCCTTAAACGATGCCTTCGCAGCAGATGATGAGTGTCCTTTCTGCTACATTGAGCAAAAGGTTGAACAGGACTTGCTGGACTTTACGCTGGGTTCGGGTTCTTCTTATATGGAGAGCGATATTCGCGATATGACGGACAAGGCTGGTTTCTGCCGGTATCATTTCCAGAAGATGTTCCAGTATGGCAATACACTTGGGAATGCCTGGATCTTAAAGACGCATTTTCGCAAAATAAATCAGGAGCTGGACCAAGAGATCAAACGATTCAAGCCGGCTAAGATTTCTTTCCTGGATCGTATGAAAAAGTCAAAGGAAGTCAACAATACCATGACTGCGTGGACTTATGCCAAGCAGGAATCCTGCTACATCTGCAATCAGTACAAGGATACCTATGCCAGATATATGGATACTTTCTTCTTTATGTATAAGAAGGATGAGGCTTTTCGGAAGCGTTTTGAAGAGAGTAAGGGATTTTGTCTGGTTCACTTCGGTGACTTATGTCAGGCAGCATGTGAGACACTTTCTGATAAACAAAAGGAAGAATTCTTCCCTGTGCTTTTTGGTTTGATGAAAGAAAATATGGAACGCGTCGGTGAAGATGTGAGCTGGCTTGTGGAGAAATTTGACTATAAGAATCAGGATGCTGACTGGAAGAATTCTAAAGATGCTGTGCAGAGAGGTATGCAGAAGTTAAAAGGCGGCTACCCCGCAGCCCCCGTTTATCAACAGAAGAAATAGTAAAAAACATGCGAATCCGCATGTTTTTTTACTAGAATAATGTATTCGTTATTGGTGAATCAAGCATATCTTCCTTCGCAGGCAGGTCTGTTCCACGCACCAGTGTCTTGACCAGTTCGATATAGTTCTTGATTTCCTTATATACAGTCTCAGGCTCAACCTGGGTCTTCACCATCTTATCATGCTGCACGCCTTCTATCGTATAGCGGATCATTCGCTTGATACGGTCTCTGTGTGCTTTCTCCGATATCCCTTCAATCTCTGCATTCCGCAATATGCCATCCATCTTCTCCTTCAGAATCTTACGGTCTGCCTGGGTCTGCTCCAGAATCTCCTCATCTGTCTCATTCGCAGACTCCTGCAGGAACAGATTCATATATGGGTAACTCTTGCTGACACGCATCTTGGTGTACTCCATCTGGCGCACCACTTCGAAATAGTCCTTCTCCTGCGCATCCATGGCGGAAGACAATTCCAATATCATATATTTCACGCTGTAGCCATATACAAATGTATACAATCCTGCCTTCGAACCAAAATAATGGAACCATAATCCCTTGCTTACGTCCACTGCCTTCACCATATCGTCGGTACTTGCATGCTTATAGCCATTCTTGGCAAATACCTCTAATGCGCCATTTATCATACGGTCCTGCTTTTCTCTGGACAAATCAAAGAATTTCTCATTCATGTATACATTCTCCTCCTGCTGCATCCTTGCGGTTGACTTATGTAGTCGATTCTATATTAACATAATATGTGGGATAATTCAAGGTTATTAAAGCATTCTAAAATTTTACATATTCACTTTTCATTTTCATAAAATAGTATTAAAATGTATATAATATATAATCCCCTTACAGAAAGGAGCATACATTATGGCTAAGAAATTCGGCAAGTTAGTTTTACTTAGTGCGCTCGCCGGTGCCGCAGCAGCAGGAACTTATTATTGTCTTCAGAAGAAACAGGATGACCCTTTAAAGGACATCGATGCTGCAGATGATTTTGATGATTTTGATGATGACTTTGACGATGAGGATGAGACTCCTGGCGAAGCTCATTCCAACAAGAATCGTTCCTATGTATCTTTAGACCTTGATAATGCCAAAGAAATCATTGGTGAGAAGGTCATTGAGACAATTGATAAGACAAAGGAAAAAATCGAGAATTTCAATGTATCTGAGAAGCTTGATAAGGCAAAGGAAATCATTGAAGAAATGACACAGCCTGCCGCTGAACCAGAATCTTCCAAGGAAGAACCTGCACCTGAAAAAAACGAGAAAGAAAAAAACGCAGACAACTCTTCCTCCATTTCCATCGCCTATGCGGATGATGAAGACGAAGCTTCCAGCGAAGAATTCTTTGATGATGAGGATGAAGAATCCGAAGCTAAGCCTGAAGCTTAACAATTACTTCTTATTAAAAGATTAAAAGAACTGGAGAGTTCCTATGAAAAAAGGAATTTCTCCAGTTCTTTTACATTGGTAAAATAATAATCACTGTTCTGTTTCATAAAGGTACGTATCTTGGCAATATCATTTGCCCAGCCTGCGCCAATAAACGGTACCCCCACACTTCTTGCCATATCATAACCCGGTTTAAGGTCATCAATCATGACCATCTCCTGTGGCTGCAATCCGTATTTCTCCATAATCTGCTCCAGCGCATATGGCGCCGGCTTACGCTGCTGTGGTTCACACTCCCAGCCAAATATCATATCAGGTTCTGGCAGATCGTTTGCCTTATAATCTCTCCTGATATTGAAATCATAGGAATGGGAGACTACGCAGACGCAGCCTCCTTCCTCCTTATGTCTTGTAATGATTTTCCGCATCCCCGGATATGCCTTTGGAATATGATTCTCCACATATTTTCTCCAGCATTCTACTTCCACATCCAGCTCAGCATCTGTAAGCTGATATCTTCTCTGGCACATCTCGATAAAGCCAGGATCAAAGTTCTCCTCAAAATACTCTTCCAAAGTAATCTGCTGCACACCCGGTCTTAATATCTTCAATGCCTCCAGAAAAGCCGGATAATGAATACTGGCAGTACTGTCTACCACTGTATCATCATGGTCTAACACAAGACATTTATATCTCATAAGCTTTTATCCCTTATTTCTTCGGTAATACGAAAGAGCTCTTTAAGGATACAATTCGGTTAAATACCAGTGCATCCGGCTTGCTGTCCTTATAATCTACATTGAAGAAGCCCTGTCTTACGAACTGGAAGCTGTCATAAGGCTTTGCATCTTTTAATGCAGGCTCAAGATAGCACTCTTTTAATACAGTAAGAGAATTCGGATTCAGGTTCAGGGAACCATCTTCGTTGTATACGCCCTTTTCCTCATCAATAATGTTCTCATAGAGACGTACTTCTGCCTTGACTGCATAAGGAGCCGGTACCCAGTGAATCGTTCCCTTTACCTTTCTGCCTGTAAAGCCACTGCCCTGCTTCGTCTCAGGATCATACGTACAATGTACAACTGTGACCTTGCCGTTCTCATCCTTCTCAAAGCCTGTGCATTTTACAAAATATGCACTCATCAGACGTACTTCATTGCCTGGGAAGAGTCTGAAATACTTCTTGGGTGGTTCTTCCATAAAGTCATCCCTGTCAATATAGAGTTCACGGCAGAATGGAACCTGTCTGGTGCCAAGTGCCTCGTTCTCCAGGTTATTGGCAACTTCCAGATACTCAACTTCTCCTTCCGGATAGTTGTCAATCACTAACTTCACAGGATCAAGTGCTGCCATCATTCTGGGCTTCTTTAACTTCAGGTCCTCACGGATGCAATACTCTAACATTGCATAGTCGGAAGAAGAATTTGCCTTGCTGATACCGCCAAGCTCTACGAATTTCTTGATGGATTCAGGTGTGAAGCCTCTTCTTCTGAGGGCTGCGATAGATACCAGTCTTGGATCATCCCATCCGTCAACAATGCCCTGTTCAACCAGCTTCTTAATATATCTCTTACCTGTTACCACGTTAGTCAGATATAACTTGGCAAATTCAATCTGCTTAGGTGGATGTGGGTATTCCAGCTCTGTTACGACCCAGTTATAGAGAGGTCTGTGATCCTCGAATTCCAGTGTACAGATAGAATGTGTGATACCCTCAATCGCATCTTCAATAGGATGTGCGAAATCGTACATCGGATAAATGCACCACTTATCACCTGTTCTGTGATGTGTCATATGAGCCACACGGTAAATGACAGGGTCTCTCATGTTCATGTTAGGAGATGCCATGTCAATCCTTGCACGCAGTACCTTCTCGCCATCTGCGAATTTACCATTCTTCATATCTTCAAAAAGTGCAAGGTTCTCTTCTACGCTTCTGCTGCTGGAGGGATCTTCCTTACCCGGCTCAGTCAGTGTACCACGATATTCACGGATCTCATCTGCTGTCAGGTCGGATACATATGCCTTACCCTTCTTGATCAGCTTCACTGCGCCTTCATACATCTGGTCAAAATAATCGGATGCAAAGAACAGTCTGTCTTCCCAGTCTGCGCCAAGCCATGCGATATCTGCTTTGATGGATTCGACGAATTCTACCTTCTCCTTTGTAGGATTGGTATCATCAAAACGCATGTTGAACTTACCGCCATATTCCTTGGCAAGTCCATAATTCAAAATAATGCTCTTTGCATGTCCGATGTGCAGATATCCGTTTGGTTCCGGTGGGAATCTGGTGTGAACTGTGTCATATACACCCTCTGCAAGGTCCTTATCTATAATCTGTTCAATAAAATTCTTGGAAACGACTTCTTTTTCCTGACTTTCTGCTTCCACATTCTTATCTAATTCACTCATAAGCTCCTCCTGATCGTTTCGTAAGTCTCTGCCATGTCACAGGCTGCATGGCTCTGAATAACTATTCAGAACTGCATTCGCAAAATCGCATCTTCGATGCTTTTCTTTTGCTCATGTAGTTACCTCGCCATATATCCTGTTCCATATATGCCTGCAAGCAGTCATATTCTGTCACAGGCTGCATGGCTCTGAATAACTATTCAGAACTACATTCACAAAATCGCATCTTCGATGCTTTTCTTTTGCTCATGTAGTTACCTCGCCATATATCCTGCGCCATATATGCCTGCAAGCAGTCATATTCTGTCACAGGCTGCATGGCTCTGAATAGTTACAGTTTATCACAGGATTGTGCAAGAATAAAGTCTTTTCTTGTGTACAAATAAACTTACTCGACACCTTTGAGTGCGTCTACCATACAGATGGTCTTGACTTTACCGGAAAGCATATAATTGACGCCTGTAGAGGTAATCCAAGTGCCTATGATGGAATACAGATAAGATGCCAGATATACAACAGTCGGCATATCATTGTCCTCGGACATGGTCTGCATCATAATATCAAGGAATTGATAACCAAGAATTAATCCTGCAACGATTCCAATTATGGTAATCCAATTGTTCTGCTGCCGCAGGATTCTTCGTATTCTTCCTGAGGAAAAGCCGAGCACCTTCAGCGTGGCAACTTCTCTTGTCTTTTCCAGGAAAGAAAGCACACCCATATTGTAGAGAACAATGATTCCAAGCAGTACTGCTGCAACGATCAGGATTCCTACCATCAGATTCATCATTTCCATGTTTTTATCCAGATCGATCTTTAGCTGTTCGATGCTGATCACACCGGAAATGTCATCGCTGTCTTTTACATACTGTGGAATGGTCATATTGGTATAGAAAGAAGTAGGGTTAAAATCATACTGCAATGACTCATATTCTTCTCTCGACAGTGTAATGCCCTGCCCCGTAGGTGTACGATACAGTGCTGTGATTCTGCTTCTCTGCCATTCCTTCTCACCTACAATATGCCATTCAATAAAATCTCCCTGTTTAAGTCCTAACACCTGTGCCATTTTCACAGACATGGAGATTCCCTGCTGTGGCAGGATTATCTCTTCTCCATCTGCATTCTGAAAGTGCAGATAGTTACCTTCGTCCAAGATTGTGATGCCGCCTTTTTTTACCAGAGAATCCGTTCTGAATTCACAGCTTCCCTCCTGCACCAGTTGTCCCTTATACTGCTGCTTATACTGTCTTTTCTCCAGATTTGTGACCTGCTGCCCGAATATTACTTTGTACTGTCCTGTCACCAGTTCTCCGTATTGCCACACCGCAATCTCTTTTACACAGTCGCTGCAGCCAAAGGCACACAGAAGCAGCATCGTACAGCCTGCTACACCAGCGATACCCATCAGGCTTCTGGCTTTATTGCGGAGTACATCCCTGACATTCCACTGTGTAGAGAAGTTCAAAGACAGCCACATACGGCTCTTCTCCAGCATGGAGTGTCTGATATTCTTAGGTGCAGCCGGTTTTAATGTAATGGCAGGCATATCCTTCAATTCCTTACGGCATGCCAGGAAGCTGACCAGTGTAGAGACCAGAATAGCCAGTACAATTGCATAATAAGTCTTTACTGACATCTGTGTCACCCAATTGGGCAGGACGTAGTATGCACTCATGCTCGGCAGGAAAAGCAGTGGCAGATACAAATACCCCAATACCGCCCCCACGATACTTCCCAGGGAACTGATCACAATGCCATAAGACATATAGTGCCAGGTAATCTTCCTCTTGCCAAATCCCAATGCTTTGAGTGTACCAATCTGGATTCTTTGGTTTGAAGTCATTCGTGTCATAGTTGTAACAATTCCCATGACAGCAATCAACAGAAATACTGCTGAGAACATGATTCCCATTTCTTCGTGCTGTGACTGTTCTGACGCAATGGCTTCAATGCCACCGTTCTGTTTTCTGTCCAGTACCACAATATTCTGTCGGTTCAGCGTGTCTTTTACCAGCTCCTTGAACTCCATGGATTCCTCTGAGGATTCTCCTGCATTGGTCTGCTTTATTACCATGTAATTGTAGTATAATTCATCCTGTATCGGATATTCCTTTGAGGAAAGATAAGCATATCCATATGTACCATAATTGGGCATCATGCTGTCGCTGTCCAGTGAATAGAATACATATTCCGGATGAATGATAATACCGCGGATCTGCTCCGTGAACAGAATGCCCTCATATTCAAGCCGTACATAATCTCCGACCTGAAGATTCCACTTCTTAGCAAACAGTTCTTCCAGCCATACCCCTTCCTTGTCAACATCGAAGGCTTCTCCTTCTTTTATATAAGGGAACGAGCTGTTCATGCTCTCTACAAAGTTAAACTCCATAGAAGGTTCTTCTCCGTCCCCTACTTTGGCTTTGCCCTCCAGCACCAGCTTACGGTCAACCGAAGCAATCTGTGGCAGTGCTTCCAGCCGTTTCACCTCTTCCGTACTGAATGAAGTACCCATGACCCAGTTATCAGCCAGATTGGTCTCTTCATAATACTGTGCTGTAGATATCCCGATTCCTGTACTCTCCGCATCTATTCCTGCGAAAACGAACAGACCAAGAAAAGCCATCAAAAAAATGGAAATGAACTGAGTACGATTCTGCCACAGATCTCTTAAAAGCTTTCTTTTCAGCATTACCAGCTCACCTCACTTGCATCCTTTGGATGTTCATTGATTGTAACAGACTCAATAGCGCCGTTCTTTACACGGATGACCTTGTCTGCAATATCTGCAAAAAAGCTGTTATGCGTGACCATGACAACTGTTCTCTTCTTTTCACGGCTCATTCTCACCAGCAATTCTAATACATCCCGTCCTGTATTGGTATCCAGTGCCCCTGTCGGCTCATCACACAGCAGAAGCTTAGGATTCTTGGCAATTGCCCTGGCTATGGACGTTCTCTGCTGCTCACCACCTGACATCTGCGCCGGGAACTGATGCATATGGTCGCCAAGTCCTACAGACTCCAATGCTTCCTTCGGGTCCATCGTATCGTTCACAATATCCCTCATAAGCGCTACATTCTCATATGCAGTTAATGTAGGAATCAAATTGTAGAACTGGAAAACTACTGCAACATTTCTCGCCCGATATCCGGTCAGCTGATTATCATTGTACTGACTGATGTCCTCTCCACAGGAAATAATGCTTCCAGAGGACGCCACATCCATACCGCCCAACAGATTCAGCAAAGTACTCTTACCCGCACCACTTGGTCCCAGGATGACTACCATTTCTCCCTGTTCAATCGTGAAGCTGGCATCCTTCAATGCATAAAACACTCTGTCTGCAGTGCCATACTGCTTCGTTACCTTATCAAATTCAATAAAAGCTCCCATCTAATAATCACCATACCTTTCAGTTACCTGCAAACTATTTCGCCTGTGCGCCCTTACCCACATTGGCATCTGTCATGGCATCGGTAATTACCCATTCTCCCTGGCTTAGTCCTTCGAGAACTTCTGTCGTATCAGCACTTGCAATACCACAGGTCAGATATCTCTTCTCAATCACATCATTAGACAACAGGTAGCAGTAATCTCCCTCATCATCTGTATAAAGAGCATCATTGGGAATCACGATTGCGCTGTCGCTTTCTCCGGTCTCAATAGCAGCATCCACATCTGTACCCAGATAAATCTTATCATCCGGGTTCTCAATATGTATCTCTACCTGTAATTTGGCTTTGTTCTGGGAATCCAGCACAGTTTCCTTCCGTATCCTGGATACGGTTCCATCATAGGTATTGCCTGCGGCTTCAATAGATGCCTTCTGACCTACTTCCACCTGTCCCATTTCATAGCTGGTTACTTCAACGACAGCCATTACATGCTCCATGTCTTTTATGGTAAAAAGCCGTGTTCCTTCTGCCACGTAAGCGCCCTCTTCTACATTGATCTCACTCACTACGCCTGTAACGTCTGCTGTTACGCCCTCTGCTGCCTTCTCTGCATCTTCCTCATTCCAGGTGACAGCAGTATTGGCAAGTTCCGCATTGGCGGCAAGCTGTGCCAGCTGGGAACCATTCATGGCAGCATGCTTCGTTGTCTGCATCTCCTGCTGTAGCTGTGCTCTCTGCGTAGCCAGCTCATTCAGATAATATTGTGCCTCGCTGAAATATCTGTCCTCTATAGGCTTGGCTCCACTATCCGGCAGCTCCAGTAATTTCTTCTTCAGACTTGCCAGCTTCACCTGCAATTGTGCTGCTTCTTCCAAATAATCAAGACGGTCCTCATCATCATAATCTGCTGCTTGTGCATTCTTCTGTGCAATCTCAATCTCTACCTGCGCAATATCCCGATTGATCTTATCTCTCTTATCATCTACCGCATCTGCTACTGTCTCTATGTTATATTGCAGATCATTGACATTTGCCAGTGCTGCTTCGTATGCCTGCTGATACATGGATTCCTGCGCCTGTGCTTCTTCATAAGCCTGAGTCATTTCCTTGCTTTGTGCTGCACTTCCTGCATAGCCAGCCTTGGCTGCCTTAGCTTGTAGCTGTGCCTGCTCCAAGCTTCTGTCATATTCCTGTGTGTCGTATGTAACCAGTGTATCACCCTTCTGTACCACATCTCCTGCTTTCAGGTCAAAAGTCGATACCGGTGCAGTCACTTTCGCATAATATGCTTTCTCCTCTTCTGTCTCAATGTGTCCTTCTACTGCTATTGTCCTGACCACATCTCCCTGTCCTACTGCTGCCACTGCCACTTTCATCTTGGATGTTCCTGCAAAAGCCGTTGTTCCTGCCACGCAGCCAACTATTACGATGATTCCTACTATTTTAGCAACCTGTTTCTTCTTCATCCCGATTCCTCATTTCTTTTTGATTTTTCTCTATTCAGTTCATTCCATATGTAAATACATATGAATCATTGTTCATATTTTCATGATAATCTCGTATCTTCCATCTGTCAATATGAATGTGAAATTTTATTCACATTATTTGACAAAAGCCATAAAAGATATTATCATGTAACTAATCAGAGCCATGCAAATCGAGACAGAATATGCTTGTTTACAAGCATATTGGGCTCAATTTATATGGCGAAGTAACCACATAAGCAAAAGTAAAGCATCGAAGATGCGATTTTGCGCATGTGGTCTGATTAGTTACAACCAGAAAGGATACACCATGTCAGACACGAAAACCAGAGAGCCACAGCAGAAACGCTCTATTGAGAAGAAAAACAGAATTATCGAAGTGGGATTTCTTTTGATGTGTGAGAAAGGATATCAGAAGACTACAACTGCGGATATTGCCAAAGCAGCCGGCGTTTCCACCGGTATTATATACAGTTATTTTACAGATAAGCATGATATTTTTATGGATGGATTAAAGGCATACAGTCAGAAAATGATGGTTCCTGTATTTGAGGAATTTACACTGCCTTTTGAGCCTAAGACAAGTCTTGAGAGAATTGTGGATTCCTTAATTGAATCACATAAAATATTTAATCACGCCCATAAAGAGATCGAAGCGCTGACCATGACCAATGACGAGGTTGCCGTTCTCATGGCAGATATGGAGTTAAAGACTACTCTACAGCTGGAAGAATTTCTAAGAAATGCCGGATATGACTGTGAAAATCTGGCTGAGAAGACCCACATTATCTATAACATGGTAGACTCTCTCAGCCATGAATTAACTTTTCATAAGCACCCCGGATTGAATCCGGATCAAATGAAAGCTATCGTTATTGATACAATTCTCTATCTGTTAGGGACACCTCATCAGAGTTAGTAACGAACTTCCATTAAGGCAAGTCCTTTAGCAGGCGCCAACGCTCCTGCCATATCTCTCGATCCTCTGGATAGCAGCATCTCCATTTCTGAAGGGTTGCGCTGTCCAAGTCCTACTTCTATAAGCGTTCCCGTCAATATCCGCACCATATGATACAGGAAGCCATCACCTCGATATGTCAGAACAACTTCTTCGCCTATTCTTTCAATCTGAATGGCTTCTATCGTTCTGACAGTAGACTTCTTGCTTTTTTTATTAGAGGTAAATGCTCTGAAATCGTGCTTGCCAATACAATAGGAGGCAGCCTCTCTCATAGCTTCCAGATCCAGCTTCTGTGGCAGTTCATATACATAACGGCGTTCAAAGATACATGGAAATGTGCTGTTCCATATCCGATAGCGATATGTCTTACCCACAGCATTCAAGCGGCTGTGAAATCTCTCCGGCATCTCCTGAATCTGAATGACTCCGATATCCTCAGGCAGATAGCGGTTGATATAGTCCATAATCTCATCTGCGCTCATCTTCGTGTCAATTTTAAAATTAGCCACCTGACCATACGCATGTACTCCGGCATCTGTTCTGCCTGAGCCGTCAATCTGCACCTTACTGTCTGTCATTTTGGACAGAATCGCTTCAAACTTACCCTGTATGGTATTCCCTGTGGATTCCTGTCTCTGCCAGCCCTGATATTTCGTTCCTTCGTATTGTATCAAGATTTTAAAGTTTCGCACTCTTTTCCTCCGTCTTATCCTGCTCTTCTTTCTGAAGTACAGCCATATCTTCCTTCGTAAGCTTCCTGTAGTCATTCAGATTCGCAATCAGAAGCTTCACGCACATCTTAGGTGTATCAAAAATGCCTGCTTCATTCATATTCTGAAGTAAAATTCCCACTGGAATCGCTATGATCATACCGCCTACCCCGGCAAGCTTATATCCGATAAACAGCAGAAACAAAGTTGGAATCGGCTCCATTCCAATAGAATCTCCCATAATCTTAGGCTGGATCAGCTGACGCACGATCTGTCCTACGCCCCAGATAATCAGGAATCCAATTGCTCTTACATAATCTCCACCAAGCAGCTTGATAATTGCCCACGGCCAGAATACTGCGCCACTTCCAAAGAACGGCAGGAAATCCAGAAAGGCAATTGCCAATGCAATAAGAAAGGAATAGTCAATCCTCAATATGAAAAGTCCTATCAGTATCAGCACATAAATTCTGATTTCAATAAAGAACTGTGCCTTGAAGTACCCACCAAATGCCTGTTTCATACTGTTATAAAAAATATCGTATTTATGTCTTATACTTTTGGGAATTATCTTATCCACAAGCTCCAGCGTATATTCTCTGTCTGCAATAAAGAAATACGCAGATAAAAGACACATCACGACTCCGATTGCCACATTGGCAATACTTCCTACCATACCGCTGACTCCCTGTACGGAGAAAGCCTGGGTATTTCCTACGAAATCACTGATCGTTTTCCCTATGGAATTGCCGAATTCATTGAGCTTCTCTACCAGATCCGGTGAGAGGTTCACAGTCAGGGCATTCACCAGCGAACCAAAATGTGAGAAATCCTGCTGCAGACTCTCCCACATCTCGGGAATCTCCCCCACGAAACCGACTATCTGCTTCGCCAGAATAGATATGACCAGATAGCAGGCTCCTACTACTGCAGCAATAACCAGTACGATGACCATGACCGTTCCGGCTTTTCGTCGTATTTTAATCCGATGCTCCAGGAAATGTACCAGTGGATTCGCCATACAGGATATGATCCATCCGATTACAAATGGCATAAAGAACACCAATAATTTCGGAAGCAGTAAAATACACAATAAAATAAGTGTTATAAAGACTAACAAATTGACTATTAATTTCAGGTTCTTCTGATATTGCCTTTTCATAGGAATGCCTCCTTGCTACTGCGTAACTTCCTCTTTACCGGTCAGCTGATCTATCAGATCATAGATTTCTTCTCTTCCCTGTTTCGTCTCAGCTGAAAAAGGAATCACAATCGTATCTTTATCCACCCCAAGCCCCTGTTTAACAAGTTTTACCTGCTTTGCAATCTGGCTGCGGTTGATCTTATCCAGTTTGGTTGCGATTACGATAGGATGATAGCCATTTGCCAGAATCCACTCATACATCTGTCTGTCATTGGCTGAAGGCTCATGCCTGATGTCAACTAAAAGAAATACAGCCTGCAATACCTTGGAGCGATGCAGGTATTTCTCTATCATCTTACCCCATTTTTCTTTTTCCTGCTGACTTACCTTGGCATATCCATATCCCGGAAGATCCACAAAATACAATTCATCATTAATATTATAGAAATTAATAGTCTGTGTCTTACCCGGCTGTGCACTGGTTCTTGCCAGAGATTTACGGTTCATCAGGGCGTTGATCAGAGAAGATTTACCTACATTGCTCTTGCCTGCAAAAGCAATCTCCGGTAACTGATTATCTGGGATCTTGCTCGTAACACCAATTACTGTCTCAAGGCTGACATTCTTAATTACCATCTGTTACTCCTTTCTTACGTTTCGAAGCTCCTGTCTTCTTCTGCGCTTTAGCAAAAGCATGCTCTATTACTTCTTCCATTCGCTCCACATATATAATCTCCATGCCGGATTTAATCTCTTTGCTGATTTCATCCACATCACGTTCATTTTCTTTTGGAACCAGTACTGTAGTGATGCCCGCAGTCTTAGCCGCCAGAAGCTTCTCTTTGAGCCCTCCGATAGGAAGCACTCTGCCTCTTAAAGTGATTTCACCGGTCATTGCCACCTTGCATTTTACCGGTGTCTCTGTAATCGCAGACAATACCGCTGTTGCCATGGTAATTCCTGCCGATGGTCCATCCTTTGGCACTGCGCCCTCCGGGATATGGATATGAAAATCATGTTCCTTAAAATAATCCGGTGTGATCTTATACTGATCTGCAATGGAACGGATATAGCTGATTCCCGTCATGGCAGATTCTTTCATTACATCTCCCAGCTGTCCGGTCAATTCTACTTCGCCTTTTCCAGCCATTACATTCACTTCTATCTGCAGGGTATCTCCCCCCACGCTGGTCCATGCAAGTCCTCTTACAATACCTATATCATCTGCCTCATTTGCCATATCAGCGCGATACTTGGGCTTTCCAAGATATTTTCCCAGATTTCTGCCACTGACATGAACACTCTTTACTTTCTTCTGGAGGATATCTCTGGCAGCTTTACGGCAGATGCTTCCAATCATTCTCTCCAGTCCACGCACACCGGCTTCTCTTGTATAATGTTCAATGATGTCTTTTAATGCTGAATCACTGATACTAAGCTGTTCTTTCGTCAGACCGTTTTTTGCAAGTTCCTTATCTATCAGATGTTCCTTTCCAATATGGAATTTCTCATTAGCAGTATAGCTGCCGATTTCAATAAGCTCCATACGGTCAAGCAATGGACGTGGAATATTGCCTGCGTCATTTGCTGTGGCTATGAACAGAACCTTGGACAGATCCAGCGGCAATTCCACATAGTGATCTCTGAAATGGCTGTTCTGCTCCGGGTCCAGTACTTCCAAAAGTGCAGAGGAAGTGTCTCCTTTGTAATCACTGCTTACTTTGTCAATCTCATCCAGCAGCATAAGCGGATTGCCTACGCCCGCCTGTCTGAGACCATTGGCGATTCTGCCGGGCATTGCCCCGATATAGGTTCTTCTATGACCTCTGATCTCTGCCTCATCTCTTACACCACCAAGACATATCCGTACATATTTCTTATTCAATGCATCTGCTATAGATTTTGCAATGGAAGTCTTACCGGTTCCGGGAGGTCCCACCAGACAAAGAATAGGTGCTTCTCCTTTACTGGTCAGCGCTCTCACTGCCAGATATTCCAGGATTCTTTCTTTCACCTTCTCCAGTCCATAATGATCGCGGTTGAGAACTTCCTCTGCCTTATCCATATCAATGGTATCCTTAGATACCTTATTCCATGGCAGTTCGAGCAAAGTCTCGATATAGCCACGCTGCACAGCGCTCTCTGAGCTTGCTCCCATAATGGTCTTATAACGTGAGATTTCCTTTTTGATTTTATCCTTGATCTCTTTATCGGCTTTTAACTTCTCCAAAGCCTGTGAAAACTGGGCAAGTTCAGAGTCCTCATCCTTATCTCCCAGTTCATTGCGGATATAATCCATCTGTTCACGCAGGATATAGTCTCTTTGGTTCTTATCTATTTTTTCTTTTAATTTTGCTGCCAGCTGGGTTCGTATAGAAGCAATCTGTGCTTCATTAATCAGCATTGTAATCAGTAAAGTACATTGTTCCCTGAGATCTGTTATCTCCAGAAGCTGCTGCTTCTGTTCATATGTAAACGGTGTATTGATTGCCACCTGATTCACAAGAAAAGACAATTTATTCTTCTCACTAAAGTACTTTCCAAGACTCTTACCGATCTTTGGATAGAATTTCACATAAGTCTCAAATACATCCTTGAGAGATCGTACTAATGCCTCTTCTTCTACTTCATCTAATGTTCCTTCTGTATCTTCTATCTGTTCAAGAATAGCGCTGAAATATCCATCGTTATCCCTGGTTTCGGTCATTTTTGCTTTATACTGTCCTTCTACCAGCACCCTGTCTATATCATTGGGAAGTCTGATAATCTGTTTGATCAATGCCACTGTACCATACTGATACAGATCTTCTCCTGTTGGAGTATCCTGTTCCGGATTCTTCTGTGCTACCAGAAAAATCTGTTGTGTCTCTGTCATAGCATGCTCTACTGCAGCTTTGGAAAAATCCCTGGACAGATCAAAATGAATAATCATGTCCGGCATAACTGTCAAACCACGTAAAGCTACCAATGGCAGTTCTATTTGTATGCTGCTAATTTCACTCATATCACATATCTTACCTTTCAGTAATCAGTGTCAAAACGCCGCCTTTTGGCAGGCGGCGTTTCATTTATTCTGTCTATTTTTATTTCGCCTTCTTTTCGCGTTCCGTTCTTGTAGACTCGCGATGTACAATGAAAGGCTGACTATCTCCTTCTACTGCCTCTTTTGTAATAACGCAGCTTTCGATGGTATCATCAGAAGGGATTTCATACATAACATCCATCATGATATTTTCCATAATGGAGCGAAGACCTCTTGCTCCGGTCTTTCTTTCCAATGCTTTCTCTGCAATTGCATCAATTGCATCCGGTTCAAAGCTCAACTTCACATCATCAAGCTCGAATAACTTCTGATACTGCTTGATCAGAGCATTCTTAGGCTCTCTTAAAATACGCACCAGCGCACTCTTATCCAGTCCCTCCAGAGATACCACGATAGGTACTCGGCCAACAAACTCAGGAATCAGTCCATACTTGGTCAGATCCTGTGGCGTTACCTCTTTAAATACTTCTCCGATATCCTGCTCTGTCTTATCAGCAATCTCTTTATTAAATCCGATTGATGTACGATCCATTCTGGCTTCTACAATCTTATCCAGACCGTCAAAAGCACCGCCGCAGATGAATAGAATATTGGTCGTATCAATCTGAATCAGCTCCTGATGCGGATGCTTTCTGCCGCCCTGTGGTGGTACACTTGCAACCGTACCTTCGATAATTTTAAGTAACGCCTGCTGTACACCTTCACCGGATACGTCTCTGGTTATGGATACATTCTCACTCTTCTTCGTAATCTTATCAATCTCGTCGATATAAATGATACCATACTGAGCACGTTCCACATCATAATCTGCCGCCTGAATCAGTTTCAGTAAAATATTCTCTACATCTTCACCTACATATCCGGCTTCTGTCAATGTTGTAGCATCTGCAATCGCAAATGGCACATTGATAATCTTTGCCAGAGTCTGTGCAAGATAAGTTTTACCGGAACCTGTTGGTCCCAACATAATAATGTTACTCTTCTGTAATTCAACGTCCAGATCTTTCTGAGCCATAACACGCTTATAGTGATTATAAACTGCTACAGACAGAACCTTCTTTGCTTCATCCTGACCAATTACATAATCATCAAGAAAGTCTTTAATTTCTACCGGCTTCAAGAGATTAATGTCAACGCTGTTGCCAACCGGCTCATCTTCATATTCCTCTTCAATAATATCAGCACAGATATCTACGCACTCGTCACAGATATATACACCTGCGGGTCCGGCGATCAGTTTTCTGACCTGATCCTGTGTCTTATTGCAAAAGGAACATCTTACCTTTCCATCAGTGCTTTTTCCAGCCATTCCGCTTCTCCCTTTTTACTATCTAATAAAATTTAGTCTTCCTTTTCCTTACTGTCAGACTTATAAGTAATTACCTGATCGATCAAGCCATATTCCTTGGCTTCCTGTGCAGTCTTCCAGTTATCTCTGTCTGTATCTGCTGCAATCACATCATAAGGCTGATTACAGTTCTCTGCAAGGATCTTATTCAACTTCTCTTTGGTCTGTAAGATATGCTTTGCAGCAATCTCAATCTCTGTTGCCTGACCCTGTGCTCCACCTAAAGGCTGATGAATCATGATCTCTGCATTAGGAAGAGCATATCTCTTCCCCTGTGTACCACCTGCTAACAGGAAAGCGCCCATGCTGGCTGCCATACCGATACAGATTGTGGATACATCACACTTGATATAACGCATGGTATCATAGATAGCCATTCCGGCAGTAACAGAACCACCCGGGCTGTTGATGTAAAGCTGAATATCCTTGCTTGGATCTTCTGCTTCCAAGAATAAAAGCTGTGCGACTGTCAGACTGGCAGTTGTCTCATTCACTTCTTCCCCAAGAAATATAATACGCTCTTTCAATAATCTGGAATAGATATCGTAGGAACGTTCTCCTCTACTCGTTTGTTCAATGACATACGGTACTAAACTCATGTGACTTACCTCCAGTTCTACTTTTTCTACAACCTATCAGTTTTATTTCTTCTCTTTTGCCTGTGCAACTACGAAGTCAACTGCCTTTCTGATCTTGAGGTCAGACTTGATTGCCTTCTGTTCAAATGCACCGATCATATCTTCCATTTCTTCTAACTTCATAGAATATGCATCTGCCATCTTCTGAAGTTCTGCCTTGTATTCTTCTTCTGTTACATCGATCTTCTCAGCTTCTGCAACTGCTTCCAGTACAAGTCTTGTCTTGATTCTCTTCTCAGCCTGAGGCTTCATCTGCTCTAAGAACTTCTCACGTGTAAGACCTGTGAACTGGAAGTACTGGTCAATAGAAAGACCCTGCATCTGTAATCTCTGAGCAAAATCATCAGCCATCTGTCTCTGCTGTGTCTGAATCATAGCTTCTGGAATTACCATCTCTGCGCCCTCGATGATAGCGTCGATTACCTTATCTTCCTTCTCGTTCTTAGCGTCGATTTCTTTCTTCTCAACTAACTGCTTCTTAACATCTTCCTTGTACTCAGCTAATGTATCAAATTCAGATACTTCACTTGCGAATTCATCATCTAATGCAGGAAGTTCCTTCTCCTTGATTTCCTTAACTGTACACTTGAATACAGCTGCCTTGCCAGCAAGATCTGCTGCATGATAATCTTCTGGGAAAGTAACGTTTACTTCTACTTCTTTATTCAGCTCAGCGCCAACTAACTGCTCTTCAAATCCAGGAATGAAAGAACCGGAACCGATTGTAAGAGGATAGTTCTCGCCCTTGCCGCCTTCAAATGCTACACCGTCAACAAAGCCTTCGAAGTCGATTACTGTCATATCGCCATCCTTAACTGCTCTGTCTTCTACTGTGATAGTTCTTGCATTGCTTTCTCTTTCTTCGTTGATCTTAGCATCTACTTCTTCATCTGTTACAGTAAGATCTGCCTTCTCAACCTTGATGCCCTTGTATGTTCCAAGCTTAACTTCCGGCTTCAGTGCTACTTCAGCTGTGAAGATGAAAGGCCTGCCTGCTTCTGCCTGAACAACATCAATAACAGGCTGGGATACGATCTCTTCTTCACACTCATCTACTGCCTTAGCGTAAGCAGAAGGAATCAGGTTATTAGCTGCTCCTTCATAGAATACTTCCTTGCCATACATCTTCTCGATCATCTGGCGGGGAACCTTACCTTTACGGAAACCAGGAACACTGATCTTGCTCTTTTCTTTCTGATAAGCCTTCTCAATTGCCTGCTCAAACTCTTCAGCAGATGCCTCTATTGTAAGCTTAGCCATATTTCCTTCTAACTTTTCAACCTGTAAACTCATTTCTTCTCTTTTCCTCCTAGAAATTATTTTCACCTTGGTGATTCACATAACGCATCTGTAACTATTCAGCCTTACCATAGTTACATGCGAACCTGTCCTGAACTGTTACCTGCATTCTGATCAATCTATCGTGAAATATACGGCGTACTGACATGCGCCCATACTCACAGTCATTCTACAATTATAGCATAGCAATTTTAAAAAGGAAAGTATTTCATAATTTTTTTATATAATATATACTTTTTATTTTCTTAATCACTTTCTTTTCTGCTGTAGATGACCTTACTGGCAACACCGGAAAGCATGCCTACCTTGCCTGAAAGTGCGCTGATTTTCTCCTGTGGCGCATCTATTACGACACTGATAATGTTCATATGCTTCTCCCGGTAGGGCACACCCATTCTTCCTATTATATAGTCACCATATTCATGCAGCAGGGCATTCAGTCCTGCCACAGACTCCTTATTCTCTACGATAATTCCCATAAGCGCAACTCTTGTCTCCATCTTAATCCCCACACCTTTCAACTGTCTGCACATTCTGTCCGATATGTGTCGCAATCAGAAGCGTACGTTCCTTCCGATATTGTTCCATATAACACTGCACACGCTGCATTGTATCCTGATCCAGACCTGTAAAGGGTTCATCCAGTAGTAAGATATCACTTTGTGATGCAAAGGCTCTGGCAATCGCAACTCTGCGTTTCATGCCTCCGCTCAGTTCCTTACATGGTCTTGTAATATCTCCTTCTTCCAGCAGACACAGCAGATGCTCTCTGGCTCTGTTCCTGTCTCCGGTAATCATCTCTACATTCTTCAAAGCACTGTATTCTTCACACAGCCTGTCTTCCTGAAATACCATCGCCACACTGCCCCCACAGGATATCTCTCCTGCATCCGGCTTCTCCAGTCCGGCAATCATACGAAACAACGTGGTTTTGCCGCTGCCTGATGGTGTCGTAAAATATGTTGTACTTCCTCTATCATATGCTGCGCAAAAGTCATTCAGTATCTGCTGCCCCCCATAACTTTTGCAGACATGCTCCAGCCGCAATGCCTTTTGCTGCGGCTTACAGGATAAATCAGACATCCCTGCCCCACGACAGTCAGGCTCCCATTTGCAAAATCTCTCCCATGCCCACAATAACGCCTTCTCTGATAGTACACTCAGGGCAATGGTCACAGCAGTCCATGCCAGCACATCTGCCGTCTCCAGATAGATTTTGGACATATATAACCGCTCTCCTATGGAAAAAGCCGGAGTTCCGATTACTTCAGCCGCTACTCCCGACTTCCAGCCAAGCCCTACAGAGACTTTGATACTGCTGTCAAGAAAAGGCTTCAGAGCCGGACGATATATATAGAAAAATCTGTCCCGTGGACTCCATCTGAATACCTGTGCCATTTCCAGAAGTCTGTGATCTGTGCTGCGAATGCCCTCCAGAGTACTGATATAGATATTGGGCAGCACCACGCAGAAGCTGATTGCAGTGGAAAGCATGTCTGAATGCCACCAGATGAGAAAAAGCACAACAAAAGATGCCACTGGCACTGCCTTGATTAATGATAATACCGGTGAAAATATCTCTTCTATGATAGGAAAACGGGCACTGGCGCAAGCCAATACAAGCCCAACACCAACGCCCGCAAAGAATCCTGCTGCAATACGCAGCAGGGAATAACTTACTGTTTTCCAGAAGCTTGGCATGACAATATTATCCAGCAGTGCTTTCCCGGTCTCCAAAGGTCCTGCCAGAAGAATGGGGTTATTCACCAGCCAGCTTAACACCTGCCATGCAAAGATCCAGCCCAAAATAATATATATTTTTCTACACATACATTCTCTTATTTCTGTGAAACGTAATAGAAATCATCCCCAGGAAGGGCTCCACCAATTGATTCTGGATTCTGCTCATACAAAACTTCAAGATAACCCGACAAAGCCTGTTTCATATCAGCGCCATCTATATAGGTAATGTTGCACTTGGGAATAGCCTTGAGTGCAATAGGCTCCTTGGCAATGATCTCTGATGCTGCTGCAAGCTTTGCACCGTTCTCCACATCTGAATTCATGCTCTGTGCGCTTGCCTGATGTTCTTCCATAAAAGTAACTACCGCATTCTCATGCTCCTGCAGGAATTCATTTCTGACAACGGTAACACCTGTAACCAGACGGCTTCCGTCTTCTCCCTGCAGTTTCTCCCATTCTGCATTCATATCCAGAATAACCGATAAGGCATCATTCTGCGCACATGCAGCTGTTACAAAAGGCTGCGGAAGCAGTCCTATTGCATCCGGGTTCTCTGCCAGAAGAGCTGCTACTTCTGTTGCTTCTGATTTGTATTCCAGTGTGCAGTCACTGTCTGCATCCATGCCATTTCCACTTAATATATAATGAAGCACATAATCAGGTGTTGTTCCCTTACCTGTCAGATAGATTGTCCTGCCTTCAAGATCCTCCACTCCTGTAATGGAAGAATCTCCGGATACCATATATAATACGCCAAGTGTATTGATATCTATAACAGTCACACCGCCATTGGTCTTCTGATACAGGATACTTGCCACATTGGATGGCAGGAGCGCAATATCCAGCTCACCCTTAATCATCATGGGAAGCAGTTCATCCGCTGCTGTCATCATGCTGAATTCATAGTTCTCACCGGCTTCCCCATTGGCTGCTTTATCCTCAAGCGGCAGAAGTCCCAATGTTGTAGCGCCTTTTAGCGCACCCACTTTCACTGTAACCTTCTCTTCTGCCTTGCCGGAACCGCAGCCTGTAAGCAGTGCCCCCATCATTGCAAAAGACAAAGCAACAGCAGTTACTTTACGCATTACTTTTTCCATCATTTTCTTTTCCTTTCCACGCAGAATGAGCGCCTTGACACCCAGTCTTTGTCCGTCAGATTTTTATATGATTCCAGTCAGTTCCTGTGTAGAACCACAAGCCTTCCCGGTCTCATTTCTATTATATAAATTAGTTAAAATTTTGTCAATGATAACAGTTATGCTTCAAAGTGAACCAGGTCCTTAATAACCTCTCCTGCAATGATAAGTCCAACAACTGAAGGAACAAAGGCATTACTGCCCGGCACCTGTCTTCTCTGTGTACATTTTCGCACTGTTCCTGGAGGACATACACAGTGGGATTTACAGCTGATTGCCTCATCCTCTATAGGTGTTAATGGCTTTTCCTCAGAATATACCACCTTTAATTTCTTAACACCTCTCTTCTTGAGCTCCCTGCGCATGACTTTTGCCAGCGGACAGACACTGGTCTTATAGATATCTGCCACTCTAAATGCCGTCGGATCCATCTTGTTGCCAGCTCCCATGGAACTGATAATCGGCGTATTGGTCTGCTGCGCCTGCATGACCAGGTTAATCTTACCAGTCACAGTGTCTATGGCATCCACTACATAATCATATTGGGAAAAGTCAAACTGTCCTGCAGTCTCCGGCACATAGAATGTCTGATAAGTGTTGACTGTCGCCTTGGGATTAATGTCCAGTACTCTTGCTTTCGCCACATCTACTTTATACTTGCCTATGGTGCTTCTGGTTGCAATGATCTGACGATTGAGATTGGTCAGACATATTTTATCATCATCTATCAGGTCAAGGGTTCCTACACCGCTTCTTGCCAAAGCTTCTACCACATAGCCGCCTACACCTCCAATACCAAATATGGCTACTCTGGAGTTCGCCAGGCGGTCCATGGCTTCCTTCCCCACTAATAACTGTGTTCTTGAAAACTGATCTAACATAATTTCTCCTTACTTGCTATGGATATCTTTTGATTCAGTCTGTAGTATAACACGAATAGGTTTAGTAGGAAATAGGTATTTTATCTCAGCCAGATATTCCCTTAACATATTGTTTAGTAAATACAAGGGCTTTGATTTCGCTGCAATTCCACATACCTGCGTGAGTCCCTGTTTCTTTGCTATCTGAAGGGCACGAAACATATGGAAATTGTTCGTCACAATTCCAACTGTGGCACCTTCCCTGATATACTGCATACTGTTAGAAATATTCTGCGCAGTCGTTGTTGATTCTGTCTCCATGAGAATCCGCACTTTAGGAACTCCCTTTTTCTCCAGATACTCTGCCATTCCCTGTGCTTCCGTACATGGCTCATTATAGCCCTGTCCACCGGAAACAATACATATCGTGTCAGGATTATCATTCAGATACTTTATCGCTTCATCCAGTCTGTACTGTAATACAATGCTTGGTCCATTCTGTCGCATCTGTGCACCAAGGACAACGATATAATCAAGTCCGTCTTCACCCTTATCATGCATATGGCTGACTACACAGCCTTCTATGATCACAAATGAAAGCAGGAAAATACCGCACAATACTATAGCTATAATACGGATTCCAAACGGTATCCTGCTCCATAACTGCCAATGTATGATTACACCAAGTCCAGCCAATACCGCCGCTATCACAAACCATATTATATAAAATCCTGTTCCCGAACCTGCTGCCTTTATAATAATTCCATAAGCAATACACAATGTTACTATAATCAGACACAGTCCGAACAATATACCTTTTCTCATATTATCCCATGCCCTTCCACTCATTATTTAAGACATGCCAGCATCACGCTGTCTATACCTAGCAGTACCAGATACAGGCTGATGATCCAGTCTACTGACATGAGTGTGAACCATGGATTGCAGATCATCAGGCATCCAAGAATGATACCGATAATATTTACAATCAGTGTAAAATAATAGCTGAAGCTTCCTGCCAGCAGTCGAAGCAGCCTCAGATGTGAGAGTCTGGAGATGCAATGTGCTATGAACCATATCGGGATCAGTAAGGTAAGAATCCATGTACCTGCATCAGGATAGCACAGAAGCATAACACCTGCCATAACGCTGAGTATACCAGATACCAGCGATATCGTTGGACCAAAGCCTGTATGTCTCTCAATTCTTACATACAGCACAATATCCACAATTCCTGTTATCATGGCTATAAATCCATAGAGAATCACCACTCCAGTCAGTGCACTGCCCGGTCTGATAAAGCTGAATATGCCAAGCAGAATAAGCAAGACTCCTTCCAGCAGCTCCATCCAGTTAAATTCAGAACGTCTCCTCATTACTGTGCACCTCCTTCTTTCTCCAGGATTGCCATGAATTCTTCGCCTGTAATTGTTTCCTTTTCAATTAAATACTGCGCCAGTTCATCCAGTTTAGTACGGTTCTCCTGCAGAATCTTCTTTGCCTTTTCATGCTGTGTCCTGATGACCTCAACCACCTGACGGTCAATCTCTTTTTGTGTATCTGCTGAGCATGCAAGGGATGTATCTCCACCCAGATACTGATTCGTTACCGTCTCCATTGCAGTCATATCAAAGGAATCACTCATGCCATATCTGGTGATCATGGCTCTTGCCAGCTTCGTTGCCTGTTCAATATCGTTGGAAGCACCTGTTGTAATCTCGCCAAAGACAACTTCCTCTGCTGCTCTGCCACCGGTAAAGGTAGCAATCTTATTCTCAATCTCCTGCTTCGTCATCAGGTATTTATCTCCCTGCTCTACCTGCATGGTGTAGCCTAAAGCTCCTGATGTTCTTGGAATAATCGTAATCTTCTGTACAGGAGCAGAATGGCTCTGCATGGCAGCCACCAGTGCATGTCCGATTTCATGATAGGATACCACCTTTCTCTCCTGTTCGGAAAGAACGGCATTCTTCTTCTGATAACCGGCTATGACTGTTTCAATACTTTCTTCCAGATCAGCCTCTGTAACGATTGTACGGTTGTCACGAACTGCCCTCAGTGCTGCTTCATTTACAATATTGGCAAGCTCTGCACCGGATGCACCGGATGCCATACGTGCAATCGTATGGAAATCCACATCATCAGATACCTTAATCTTTCTTGCATGCACTTTAAGGATAGCTTCACGCCCCTGTAAGTCAGGAAGTTCAACCGGTACACGACGGTCAAATCGTCCGGGTCTGGTCAGGGCAGGGTCCAGTGACTCCGGTCTGTTCGTTGCAGCCAGAATCATAACACCATTATTGCCTTCAAATCCGTCCATCTCTGTCAGCAGCTGGTTCAGGGTCTGCTCTCTTTCATCATTGCCGCCAATCTGTCCATCTCTCTTCTTACCGATTGCATCAATCTCATCAATAAAGACAATACAGGGTGCCTTTTCCTTTGCCTGTTTGAACAGGTCACGTACCTTGGAAGCGCCCATTCCAACGAACATCTCTACGAATTCAGAACCGGATATGGAGAAGAAAGGTACATTGGCTTCACCGGCTACTGCCTTAGCCAGCATTGTTTTACCGGTTCCGGGAGGGCCTACAAGTAAAATGCCTTTTGGCATAGATGCACCTACCTCTGTATATTTGTCCGGATTATGCAGATAATCTACGATTTCTTTTAAGTTTTCCTTTGCTTCGTCCTCACCGGCTACATCATTGAAATGAATACCCTGTGTAGACTGCACATACACCTTGGCATTGCTCTTGCCCATGCCAAAGCTCAGAGCATCTTTGCCGCCTGCCTGCTCAATCAGCTTGCGGCTCATATACTGCCCAAGCCCAATAAAGATCAACAGTGGCAGAATCACGGTCAGGAAAATATTCAACAGTGGTGAACCCGCCTGTTCTACTTCCTTGGTAAACTTGGCGCCGCAGTCATAGAGTCTCTGTGTCAGTGTCGGGTCGTTCATGGCTCCTGTCTCATAGATCTGCTGATTATCCTTGTCTGTAAACACAATCTGGGAATCGTCAATCTGGACTTCTCCAATATTCTTGTCCTCAATCATGCTCATAAACGTACCATAATCAACTTCCTTGATCTGTCCTTTCATCAGCAATGGTGAAACTATCATATTAAAAAGGAAAATGACAAGAATTGCGACTCCATAGTAATAAATCAATGGTTTCTTAGGTGATTTGACCTCTTTCATAACGTGCTCCCTTCTTCCTTCCTTTATTTGGGTTTGTTATATTCTGATTATACACCTAAATTCCTGTCATTTTCCCTCGATTGGAAAATATTATAAAGTTTTAATGGTCGTGTTATCTTTTCTTTATTTCTGTTGAAAAGATGTCGGAGTCAGAATCCTCTCAGTTATCACCATCCTCATGCATACCGATTTTGTAGACTTTCTTATCTTCTGCATCCAGCTTCGGTGTGGAACGCTCTTTCAAGGTCTGATAAGGCTTCAATGTCACGATGCTCTTGTATGCAGGTCTGATAATCTTATCCACATTAATCAGCTCTTCCATTCTATGTGCGCTCCAGCCTACGATTCTGGCGATTGCAAAGATAGGTGTATACAATTCAAGCGGAATACCCAGCAGACTGTATACAAAGCCGCTGTAAAAGTCAACGTTTGCACTAACGCCCTTATAGATTCTGCACTTCTCAGCAATTACTTCCGGTGCCAGACGTTCAATCATGGAATACAGTTCAAAGTCTTTATGATGCTTCTTCTCATCAGCCAGCTTCTCTACAAAGCTCTTGAATACTTTGGCTCTTGGGTCTGAAATAGAATATACTGCATGCCCCATACCATAGATCAATCCGCTTTTATCAAAAGCTTCCTTATTCAGCAGACGGTACAGATATGCACGTACTGCATCTTCATCTGTGGTGTCCTCCACATTTCTGCGCAAGTCTTCCATCATCTGTACTACCTTGATATTAGCGCCACCGTGTTTTGGTCCTTTCAGGGAAGACAATGCAGCTGCAATAACAGAATAAGTATCAGAGCCTGAACTTGTAACAACTCTGGTCGTAAAAGTAGAGTTATTACCGCCGCCATGTTCCATATGTAATACAAGTGCTGCATCCAGTACCTTCGCCTCTGTCGGCGTATAGGATTTATCCGGTCTTAACATTCTGAGCAAGTTCTCTGCTGTGGAAAGTGTCGGGTCTGGTCTGTGAATATATAAGCTGTCATCACACTCATAATGGTTATAAGCATGATAGCCGTATACAGATAACATGGGAAATACACTGATAAGCATCAGGCTCTGTCTCAGTACATTGTCTAATGACAGATCGGATACATTATCATCATAAGATGCAAGAGTCAGCACACTCTTGGTCAAAGAATTCATAATATCGTGGCTGGGTGCCTTCATGATAACATCTCTTACGAAGTTCGTAGGTAATGTCATGCTGTAGGCAAGTGTCTTCTTAAAATCCATCAACTGATCAGCTGTCGGCAGATCACCAAAGAGCAAAAGATATGCACATTCATCAAAGCCAAATCTGCCATCTGCCTGAAAGCCTCTTACAAGGTCAAAGATATTATAGCCTCTGTAATATAACTCACCATCACAGGGAACGCTCTTACCATCTATCTCTTCTGACGATTTGATCATGGAAATATTAGTCAATCCGGACAATACGCCCTTACCATTCTTATCACGCAATCCTCTCTTTACACCATATTCGCTGAACAGCTCCGGATTAATTGCATTATTATCTACACAGATCTGTGAATATTTATGCGTAAAGTTTCTGATAGCTTCTTCACTCTTTCTTCCCAATCTATATCATCCTTTCTTTGTAAAAACATGTGATTATACCGTACAGAACGTACAGCAGCTGCGATAGCGCACAATGTGCACCAATAGATTATATCTATTATACAGTAACTAAAGTTACATAACAAGATTATAAATATGAAAAAATCGTTAACATTTTTATAGATTGTTACTGTTCACTCGTACCTCGTTCCAGCAACAATTTATGCACACAAAATCAATTGCATTGATTTTGGCGCATGCAAACTCGTGATTTTCATGCATAA